>DHSB01000080.1:39732-40163 GCA_002408385.1 Myxococcales bacterium UBA5297 | reverse complement strand
CGGCCCGGGGAGTTCCGGAGGCTTAGAAGCGGCAGGGCCAGCGGCCCCGGGCATTCCGGAGGCTCCGGAGGAGGCGAGCGCGGTTGACTCCGTCGTCCCGAAGGCGCCAACGCCGCGAATTCGGATGCCAGGTCCGAGCTCGAAGGGGTCCGAGCTCGAATTCGCGCGCCAAATCCGAGCCCGAAAAGCTCCGAACGCGACTTGGCTCGCCAAGCCCGAGTCCGAACGAGCCAGGGAACGAGTTGGTTTGCGGCTCGCGCGAGAACCAGCTTGGCAACAGCAACGTCTTCCCGAGCAGTTCCGCGTCGATGCCTTTCCCGAGAGAGCAGCCGGACGCGTTGCTCTTGCCGCGGCGTCCCGTCGCTGCGTCGGTTCAGCTCGGGAGCGCCCCCACGAAACCAGGCACGGGCGATCGCCTCCCAAGCCCGCGC
>DHSB01000080.1:39468-39603 GCA_002408385.1 Myxococcales bacterium UBA5297 | reverse complement strand
CGATCGCCTCCCAAGCCCGCGCCGCCAACTCCGCGACGAGCAGCCTCGTGTGCTGGCCGCTGAGTCCGGGGGACCAACCGCCGTGCCGAACGGCTCACGCCGGATCCTGTGACAACGGAGGCACCGCGCAGACCG
>DHSB01000080.1:739-39300 GCA_002408385.1 Myxococcales bacterium UBA5297 | reverse complement strand
CCTCTCCCAGACGGCGCGCACTCCCACCGTGCTCGCCTCGATCATCGAGGGCGCGCCTGAGGCGATCGCGTTTGCCGGCGCGGGCCCATTCGCTCGTTCGGCAGCGCTCGCAAGCGCTGCGGCGCCCTGGCGTACTGCAGTGCGATCAGGCCGGAAGGCAGAAGGCCGGCACACGCGATCGCCCCTCCCAGGCCCGCGCAACCAAGAAGGCGACGAGCACGCTGGTAGTGCGCGCCGTTTGGGAGGGGAGGGGCCGGGCCAACGGTGCCCGCGGCCAACTGAACCCTTGGCGGTCTGCCGTGCCAGAGTCTTGCGCGTTCAGACCGTCGGGCATCCTTCCTCGTCTCTTCTCGCGAGACATCTCCCCGCACCTACCCCCACACCCCCTCCCCCGCTTCGCGCGGGAGGGGGCTCTCACGTGCGCACGTGCGGTCAAGACATCTGGAGACACAAGTCTTCGCGGTTCCACGGACGCGAGACAGTTGCCCCCCGAGCCCGCACAACCAGCACCGCGACGAGCACTGACGAGTGCGGGCCGTCCGAGAGACGAGTAAGAGGGCCGTCGATCGCGGCGCCTCTCCCCTCGCCTTGAGCAAGAGCGATCGGCCGGACCATCTTCAGCCCGCAGCACCCCGGCCTGCGAAGCCGGGCGCATTGCCATGCGCCCCTACCTCGCCTCGGGAACCGGTTCGATGACCGAGTCGGTGCTCGCACGTCGAGCCTCCGCACGCCTGGCGATCAACGCGTAGACCGTCGGCAGCACGAGCAGCGTGAGCACCGTCGAGGTGATCAGCCCGCCGTTGACCACCACCGCGAGCGGCTTCTGAATGTCGGCCCCCGACCCGGTCGCGTAGAGCATCGGGATATGCCCGATGAAGCTCGTGAGCGCGGTCATCAAGAGCGGACGGAAGCGCAGGTCGCAGCCGCGCCGCACCGTCTCCTCGACGCTCAGCCCCTGTCGGCGCAGCTCGAGGAAGAAGGAGACGAGCAGCACGCCGTTCTGCACGGCGACGCCCAGCAGCACGATGAAGGCTATCGCCGCGGAGACCGACAGGTGCATCCGGAAGGCGAGGATGGCGAAGACCCCGCCGACCAGCGCGAACGGCAAGTTGAGCAGCACCAGCAGCGAGTGGCCCATCGAGCCGAGCGCCATGTAGAGCAGCACCACGATGAGCAGCAGCGCGATCGGCACCACGATGGAGAGCTGGCGCATGGCGCGCTGCTGGTTCTCGAACTGCCCGCCGTAGTCGAGCCAATAGCCCGAGGGCAGCTCGGTCTCGAGCGGCGCGAGCCTCCCCTGCACCTCATCGACGAAGGTGCCGAGGTCGCGGCCACGCACGTTGGCCTCGACGACCACGCGCCGGGTTCCGTTCTCGCGGCTGATCCGCGCCGGCGCCTCGACGAGCCGCACCTCGGCTATCTGCGAGAGCGGCACGCGCTCGCCTCCCGGCGCAGGCACGAGCAGCCGCTCTATCTGCGCGAGGTCGCTCCTCACCTCCTCCGGGAAGCGCACGACGACCGCGTAGCGCTGCTCGCCCTCGATGAGCGTGGTCGCCCGCTTGCCGGCAACCGCCTCGATGGTGTCGTTCACGTCGGCGATGGCGATGCCGTGCCGGGCCGCGGCCTCGCGGTCGATCTCCACGTCGTACTGGCTCATCCCCGAGACCTGCTCGACCTTCACGTCGGCCGCGCCCTCGACCCCTCCGACGGCGGCCGCCACGCGGTCGGCGAAGCCCTTGAGGGTCTCCACGTCGTCCCCGAAGACCTTCACCGCGAGGTCGCTCTTCACGCCGGAGATGAGCTCGTTCACGCGCAAGGCGATGGGCTGCGAGAACGAAAGCCGCAGCCCGGGGATCTGCCCCAGCTCCTTCTGCATCGCCTCGACCAGCTCGGCCTTGTCGCGCCCGGTGCCCCACTCGCGGCGCGGCTTGAGCATGACGAAGACGTCGTTCTGCTCCGGGCCCATCGGGTCCTCGGAGATCTCGGCGCGCCCGGTCTTGGTGACCACGGTCTCGACCTCGGGGAAGCGCCGCAGGCGCTTCTCCATGAAGGTGCCGACCGCGACCGAGCCGTCGAGCGAGGCGTTCGGCAGCCGCACGACGTTGATGGCGATGGCGTTCTCGTCGAGTGGCGGCATGAACTCGGTGCCGACCAGCGGCACGGCGGCCACCGCGCCGGCGAGCAGCGCGACCGAGACGCCGAGGGTCACCGCGGGCCTGCGCATCGAGCGCTCGAGCAGCCGCAGGTAGCCGGCGTGGAGCCGCTGGATGAAGCCGAGCTCGCGCAGCGGCGCTTGCCGCAGGATGTAGCTCGAGAGCACCGGCACGATGGTCAGGCCGACGACGAGCGAGACGAGCAGCGCGATGAGCATCGTCTGCGCGAGCGGCCCGAACATCTTTCCTTCGATGCCCTGCAGCGTGAAGAGCGGCACCAGAATGATGGCGATGATGAGCACCGAGAAGGCGACCGGCCTGCCGACCTCGGCGGCCGCCTCGGCGACGATCCGCAGCTTGCCGTCGCGCTCGCGCCGCTCGGCGAGGTGTCGGCGCACGTTCTCGACCACCACGATCGACGCGTCGACCACCATCCCGACCGAGAAGGCGAGCCCTCCCAGGCTCATCAGGTTCGAGCTGATGCCGGCCCGGCCCATCACGATGAAGGTGACGAGGAAGGTGAGCGGCAGGCTGAAGACGACGATGAGCGCGGTGCGCAGCTCGGCGAGGAAGAGGAAGAGGACCAGGATGACGAAGATGCCGCCCTCGGCGAGCGCGCCGGTGACCGTGTCGATGCAGGCCTCGATGAGCGAGGTGCGGTCGTAGAAGGCGTCGATGCGCACGCCCTCGGGCACGACCTTCTGCGCCCTCTCGAGGGTCTTCTTGACGCGGCTGACGACCTGCTGCGAGCTCGAGTCCTTGAGCATGATGACCATGCCCGCGACCGTCTCGCCCTTGCCGTCGCGCGAGACCGCGCCCTGGCGCGTCTCCGAGCCGATGACCACCTCGGCCACGTCGCGCACGTAGACCGGGGTGCCGTCCTTCGCCTTGAGCACGACCCGCTCGATGTCCGGCAGGTCCTCGAGCAGCCCGACCCCGCGCAGGTAGGTCTGCTCCCAGCCCTCGACGACGACGCCGCCTCCGGAGTTGGCGTTGTTGCGCTCGAGCGCCTCGGTCACCTCGTTCACCGTGAGGCCGTACTCGAGCAGCTTGTGCGGGTGGACGAGCACCTGGTACTGCTTCACGAAGCCGCCGAAGCTGTTCACCTCGTTGACCCCGGGGACCGGCTTGAGCAGCGGCGCGACGATCCAGTCCTGGACCGTGCGCAGCTCGGTCGGCGAGTGCCGGTCGCTCTCGAGCGTGTACTGGAAGATCTCGCCGAGCCCGGTGCTGATGGGGCCCATCTCCGGCTCGATGCCCGCGGGCAGCTCCTCGCGCGCGGCGGCGAGCCGCTCGTGGACGACCTGCCGGGTCCAGTAGGTGTCGGCGCCGTCCTCGAAGATGACCACCACCTGCGAGAGCTCGGCCTTCGAGAGCGAGCGCACCTGCGTCACCCGCGGCAGGCCGCGCATCGCCAGCTCGATGGGATAGGAGACCCGCTGTTCGACGTCCACCGCGGCCAGGCCCGGCGCCTTGGTGAGCACCATGACCTGCGTGTTGGTCGCGTCGGGGAAGGCGTCGATGGGCAGGCGCGTCCAGGCGACCGCGCCGCCGGCGAGGAGCGCCAGCGTGGCGGCGAGCACCAGGAGCCGGTTCTTCAGCAACCATTCGTAGAAGCGCATCGGTCGCCCTCCCTAGTCCGCGCAGCCCGCGCCCATCTTCGAGCGCAGCACGTCCGACTTGAGGAGGAAGGCGCCGTCGGCGGCGATCTCCTTGCCCGCCTCGAGCCCCTCGACCAGCTCGACCCAGCCGCCCCAGGCGCGCCCCGGGGTCACCGGCCGGCGCACGAAGTAGTCGCCGCGCTGGCGCACGAAGACGAAGGAGCGCCCCTCGTCCTGCATCAGCGCGGCGCGCGGCACGGCAACCACCTCGGCGTCGGTGGGCACGAAGAGCCGGGCCTTGGCGAACATGCCCGAGCGCAGGCCTCCGTCCGGATTCTCGACGAGCACGCGGGCCTTCACCGTGCGCGTCGCCGGGTCCATCGTCGGCCCCACGAAGTCGACCACGCCGGCGAACTCGCGGCCGGGGAAGGCCTTGACGGTCACCGAGGCCGACAGGTTCCCCCGCGCCTGGCTCTCGGCGACCCGCGCCAGGTCGTTCTCGTAGAGGTCGGCCCACAGCCAGAGCCGGCTCAGGTCGCCGACGGTGGCGAGCGACTCCTCGGGCCGCGCGATCTCGCCGGCCACCGCGTGCAGCGCGAGGACGACGCCGGAGGCCGGGGCGCGCAGCACGAGCGAGGCCTCGCGCCGGCCCTCGCGCACCGCGTCGAGCTCGGAGGCGGGCAGCCCGAGACGCACCAGCTTTCCCGCCGCCGTGTCGAGACGGATCTTCGCGGCCTCGAGCTCCTGCGCTGCCCTCAGGTACTCCTTCTCCGAGGTGATGCCCTCGTCGCGCAGTCCCGACTGCCGGGCGTGCTCGCGCTCGGCGAGCCGCAAGTTGGCCTGCGCGGCGCGGTACTCGCCCTCGGCCTCGCCGAAGGCGACGCTGTGGATCTCGATGAGCGGCTGCCCCTTCTCGACCCTCTGCCCGAGGCCGACGTGCACCTTGCGGATCACGCCCTCGACCTGCGAGCTGAGGTGGGCGATGCGCTTCTCGTCGAAGCCGATCTCGCCGGTCAGCTCGACGGCGCTCTCGAGCGCGCGCGCGCCGACGACGTGCCTCTCCAGCAGGCCCTCGTCAAACAGCGCCTTGGGCGCCTTCACGACGCCGACCTCGTAGCGGCACTCGTCGCACTCGAAGGTCGGCCTCTGGTGCTCGCAGCGCGCCGAGAAGAGCTCCTCGACCGGCTTGTCGAGATCGGAGCCCTCCTCCTCGCCATGCTCGTGCTGGTGCTCGCCGGCCTTCTCGTCCGCGTGCGCGGCGTGTTCTTCCTGCTTCGGCGCCACGTGCTGCGCCTCGCCACCCGTGGACTTGGAGCACCCGGAAGCAAGCAGGCCAATCAGGATGGTCAGGTGGAGCTTGTTCATCGCGTCCCCCTTCCGAGCAGGTTCTGCAGGCGCGCGCACTCGAGCTGGGCCTCGAGCTGCGCGTCGAGCTGTTCACGGCGGGCCGCTACCAGCAAGCGCCGAGCGTCGACGAGGTCGAGCAGCCCGGTCTCGCCGAGCTGGTAGGCGCGTTCGAGGGTCGTGGAGGCCTTCTCCACGCGCGGCACCACTTCGGTGCCGTAGCGCATCGCGACCAGGCCCGAGCGCTTGCAGGCGCCCCAGGCCTCGATGACCCGGGCGCGCAGCTCGCGCTCGCCCGATTCGGCCCGCGCCTCCTGGGCGGCCTTGGCGGCCTCGGCGCGGCGGATGCCGGCCGAGCTCCAGTTCCAGATCGGGACTTCGATGCCGATGCCGCCGCCGAAGACGCGGCGATCCGGCTCCTGCTCCGCGTAGGCGTTGAGCGCGAAGCGCGGCAGGCGCTTGCGGCGCTCGATGCCGATCTCCGCCTGGCGCGTCTCGAGCCGGGCCTGCGCGGCCTTGAGCTCGGGGTGTTGGCCGAGCGCCTCTGCTATCGCGTCCTCGACCGACGGCAGGTCCGGCAACTCCGAGAGGTCGGCCTCGACCCTGAAGCCGGAGTCTGGAAGCCCGGCGAGCCAGGTGGCGAGCTGCTTGCGGTAGGTCTCCTCGTCGGCCGCCACGGTGGCGAGCTCGAGGCGCACTTTCTCGAGCTCGACCTCGGCGCGCGGCTTCTCTATCGGGCGTGACTCGCCCTTGTCCACGCGCAGGCTGACGAGCCGCACGAGCTGCTCGGTGTCGGCCTCGAGCACCTTCAGCTCGCGCAGGCGCGCCTGGTCGACCGCGAGCTGGATGAACAGCTCGCGGAGCTGGCGGGTGGTCGCGAGCCGGACCGCGAGCGCGTCGAGCTCGGCCGCGCGAGCCTCGCTCGCGGCGGCGTCGAGGCGCAGGCCCCGGTCGTTGAGCCAGTCGAGCGGGAGGGAGAGCTGGAGCCCGAGGTCGGGGCGCCGCGCGGGATCGGTGGAGACCGTGCGGCCGACCTGGAGCTCGACTATCGGGTTGGGCGCCATGCGCGCGAGGTCGAACGCCGAGCGAGCCTCTTCGGTGCGAAAGCGCGCCTCGCCGATGCGAGGGTCATGGTCTATGAGCGCCGCGACGTCGCTCCAGCGAAGCGTCGGCGGCGCGGCTGTCTCGGCAAGTGCGTCGGACGCACCTGCGGCGAGCATTGCGGCAAGCAGGAGAGCGCTCTTCGGGCGCATTCCATCCTCCGAATCGAGATGAAGTCCCAGGCGCGACGGCAGAGGGGGCGGCCAGGGGGCCGCACACCGCGCCGTACGCGCGCATCGGTTTCCCGGCGCCGCGGCACGAGAGCCCGCAGCAGCCGTCAGGGAGCCGGCGCTAGGCTTTCGGGACGTGGAGGATTCGATTCGGATCCGGCGGACGGGGCGCCTGCTGAATCAGCGGCTGGAAGGCGTCGGCGACGACCGTCGCGGGCGCGCGCCAGACCTTCTCGCTGACGACCTGGCGCGGCGCATGGCTGCTACAGGAGCAATGCGAGACGCAGCCCTTCGTGTGCTCGTCAGCGGAGCTCGGGCAGTCGTCGGCGCACTCGATGTCGACCGCCGGATGCAGGGCCGTCGCCGCCTGGACGGAGGCCGTCAGGAGCGTGATCGCCAGAAAGAGAGTCCGGGAAGGCGGCCGCATCGCGCGCAAACAATAAGCAAGTAGGCCCACCGAAACAACGTTCTCTCATCCGTTCGGACATTCGGTCGGAAGGGCGGCGGACGGGGCGGAGCCCCTGCCCGACCGCCGCTCGCGTTACTTGAAATCCTCCGACCGCACGCCGTGGCGCTTCATCAGCCGGTGGAGACTCTCGCGCTCCATCCCTGCCCGCTCGGCCGCCCGAGTCACGTTGCCGCCGGTCTCCTCGAGCAGGGCGGAGAAGTACTCGCGGGAGAAGCGCTCCCGGACGACCTCGAGCGCCTCGCGGTAGGCCATCGCGGTGAGCATCTCGGCCGGCAGGCTGCCCTGCTGCGTCTCGCGCACGTCGGCGGGCAGGTCCTTGTGTCCGACGAGCTTGCCGCCCGCGACGACGACCCCCCGCTCGACCGCGTTCTCGAGCTCGCGCACGTTGCCGGGCCAGGGATAGCCGGTCAGCGCACGCAGCGCCTCGGGCTCGAAGCCCTCGACCTCGCGCTTGTAGGCCTTGGCGTGCTTGTCGACGAAGTGCGCGGCGAGCAGCGGGATGTCCTCGCGCCGCTCACGCAGGGCCGGCATGCGCACCGGGAAGATGTTGAGCCGGTAGAAGAGGTCCTCGCGGAAGCGGCCGGCCTGCACCTCGGCCTTCAGGTCGCGGTGCGTCGCGGCGATGACGCGCACGTCGGCCTTGATCGGCGTGTTCTCCCCCACCCTCCGGATCTCTTTCTCCTGCAGGGCGCGGTTGAGCTTCACCTGGACCGAAAGCGGCAGCTCGCCGATCTCGTCGAGGAAGAGCGTGCCGCCCTGCGCCTCCTCGAAGAGCCCGGGCTTGGCGCCGGTGGCGCCGGTGAAGGCGCCGCGGGCGTGGCCGAACAGCTCGCTCTCGACCAGCTCCTGTGGCAGCGCGCCGCAGTTGACCGGCACGAAGCGCTTCTCCTTGCGCGCGCTCTGGTAGTGGACCGCGCGAGCGGCGAGCTCCTTGCCGGTGCCCGTCTCGCCGTTGATGAGCACGGTGATGTCGAGCCCCGAGGCCTGCTCGAGCAAGGTGTAGACCTCGCGCATCCGCGCGCTCTTGCCGACCAGGCTATGGAAGCCGTAGATGCCCTCGATCTCGCGCCGCAGGCTGGCGGCCTGTTCGCGCAGGCGCTTGCGCTCGAGCGCACGGCCGATTACGAGCGCGGCCGCGTCGGGGTCGAACGGCTTCTGCAGGTAGTCGTAGGCGCCGAGCTTGATCGCCTCGACCGCGCTCTGCACCGAGGCGTAGGCGGTCATCATCACCACCTCGGTGTCCGGCGAGCGCTGCTTGACCGCGCGCAGCACCTCGAAGCCGTCGGCGCCGGGCATGCGGATGTCGGTGACCACGACGTCAAACTCCTGCGCGGCGATGAGCGAGAGTGCCCGGGTGCCGTCGCCCGCGGTCGTCAGGTCGTAGCCGTCGACGAGGATCCGCGAGAAGAGCTTGAGGAAGTTCTCCTTGTCGTCGACGACGAGCACGCGTGCTCTAGCCATTTCGGGTCAACTCCTCGCACCTGACGTGCGGCGACTTGGGCAGCGTCAACCGGAAGCGCGCGCCGCCGCAGGCGGCATCCTCCGCGTCGATCCGGCCGCCGTGGGCGTGGGCGATGGCCTGCGAGACCGCGAGCCCGAGCCCGGTGCCGTCGGCCTTGGTGGTGAAGAACGGCTCGAAGAGATGCGCGCGGGTCTCGGCCGGAATCCCCGGTCCCGAGTCGCTGATGACGACCTCGAGGTAGCCCTCGGGACAGGCTCCGTGCGCCTGGATGCCGATCTCGATGGAACCGGTCTCGCCGACGGCCTCGCTCGCGTTCTTGAACAGGTTGAAGAGCACCTGGCGCAGCTTCTGCGGGTGCCCCTCGAGCTGTCCGGCGCCCTCGACGCGGATCTCGACCCCTTCCAGCGGACGCGCCTCGCGCAGCCGCTCGACCGTCTCGTCGCACAGCTCGCGCAGCTCCACCGGCTGGGGCTGCGTCTTGACCGGCCGCGAGAGGTCGAGCAGGCCTTCGACGGTCTCCTTGCAGCGCAGCGTCTCGTCCTCGATGACCCTCAGGTCCTCGGCGAGCGGGCCCTCGGCCTTCTTCTCGAGCAGTCGCGTGTAGCCGAGGATGACGCCGAGCGGGTTGTTGATCTCGTGGGCGACGCCAGCGGCGAGCCGGCCGATGCCGGCCAGCTTCTCGGTCTGCACCAGCTTCTCCTGGTTCTCCTTGAGCGCCGCGGTCATCGCGTTGAACTGGCGGGCGAGGTCCCCAAACTCGTCGGGCGAGCGGTCGTCGAGGCGTGTGTCGAGGTCGCCGCTGGCCAGCCGCGCGGCGCCCTCGCTCAGGCGCGCGATCGGCACGGCGATAGAGCGGGCGATGTAGAGCCCGATCCCGATGGCCAAGCCGAGCATCGCCAGCAGCGAGGCGACCGTGGTGCGGTAGGTCGAGCGCTGAATCCGGGCGGCGTTGGCCTCGAAGTCACGGATCGTCGCCTCGAACCCGGCGACGAGGTGATCGACCTGGGTCTGGATGTGGCCGACGACCCCCTGCGCCCGGTCGTGCTCGAGCTGGACGTGCTGGAATTCGCCGGCGAGGACGGCGGGGACGATCTGCTCGCGGAAGAGGTCGTCGAGCTCGCCGCTCGCCCGCTCGATCTCGGCGACCCGGGTCAGCTCCTCCGGGGTCTGGACCCGGTCGCGTACGCGGTTGGCCAGCGAGAGCACGTGCCCGTAGGAGCCGCTGTACATCACCAGGTGGCTCTCGTCGCCGATGATGATCGTGTGGGCCTGGTGGGCGTACTGGTCGCGCACCGCGCTGGCGAGCTCGAGCGCGAGCCGCACGCCCTCCTCGCGCTCGCGCATCGCGGCCATGCTGGCGTGCACCTCGGCGAGCCCCGAGAGCGCGAACCACGAGGCGACGCCGAAGACGCCTATCAGCAGGCCGAACGCGAGAAAGAGCCTTCGGGCGGTCCCCGAGCCTGCGCGCGGTCGTCTCCACATTCCGCCGGTTGGGATGCGGGGGGCGGGCTCTGGTTGCGCGGGTCGGGAACCCGCGGCGAGCCGATGGTCTGTCTCGGTCATCGGGTGGTTCCGCGCTCGTGTCGTTAGGAGCGCTCCCCGCGTGACCTGCACGAAGCGTGCGCTCCAACACGGCAAGCTCGCGAGGCGCTGTGCGCGCGGGCGTACCGACTTTGGGCTCGTCCTGCGAGGCCCCGGTTATCACGGTGTAACCTGCTCGGTCACGATCGGCATTCCACGCGGCTGCCTTTCGTCCGTACCGCGCGCCAGCGAGCGAGCGCTACCGGCCTGCGCAGCCTCGCTATTCCAGGCGCTCGGGCAGCGCTCGGCCACCACCCCGTTCACCCTGAGCGTAGCCCCCGACGCGCCAGCGGCGGGGGCGAAGTCGAAGGGCCCCTTGACTTCGGCCTCGCAAGCTCGGCCTACGCTCGGGGTGACCGGGGGGCCCGGCTCGGGCTCTTGATCTCCGAGACAGTTGCTCGACTCGCTCCGGGGGGCGCGGAACGGGTCCGTGCCTGGAAACGCTCGCCCCGGCTAGCCACTTTGCAGGCAAGGCCGCCCTCGACGAGAACGCGTTGTGAGCTCTCCAGTCTCCAGCTCCGAGTACCCGCCCATCGGCGACTTCGCCGCCATCGGCAACTGCTTGAGCCTCGCCCTGGTCTCACGCGAGGGCTCGATTGATTGGTGGTGCCCGATGCGCTTCGACAGGCCGGCGGTCTTCGCCGCACTGCTCGACGCGCGGCGCGGCGGGCGTTTCTCCGTCCGCCCAACCGCCCGCTCTCTCGTCGAGCGGCGCTATCTCGACCGCACGAACGTGCTGGAGACCACCTTCGCGACCGCGACGGGCAAGCTGCGATTGACCGATCTGATGCCTCTGTCGGTCGAGACCAACAGCAGGAGCCTGCAGTCGCCCCACCTCATCCTGCGTGAGCTCCGCTGCCTTGAAGGCGAGGTCGAGGTCGAGGTGCTCTTCGAGCCGCGCTTCGCCTACGGCGCGGTCGTCCCGAAGCTGAGCGACTGCGGCAGCCTCGGCCTCTGGTGTGCCCACGGCGGCGAGGCCCTGGCGCTTCGCAGCGAGCTTCCGCTCGACCTGGGCCCGAATTCAACGACGGCCAGGGGGCGTGCCCTGCTGCGCGCCGGCGAGCGCCGCTTCCTCGGACTCTCGGTCGCGAGCGATGAGCCCGTCGTCCTTGCGCCGCTCGGCGAGGCGGCCGCGACGCTCGGCGAAGCGACCACCGGCTGGTGGCGAAGGTGGGCCGAGCGCTGTGCGTACACCGGCCGCTATCGCGCCGAGGTGGTGCGCAGCGCCCTCGCCTTGAAGCTGCTCGCGTTTGCCCCCTCCGGCGCCATCGTCGCCGCGGCCACCACTTCGCTGCCCGAAGAGATCGGCGGCGTGCGCAACTGGGACTACCGCTATTGCTGGCTGCGCGACGCCTCGCTCACGATGCGTGCGCTGCTGCAGCTTGGCTACCGCGACGAGGCGCGCGCCTTTCTCGGCTGGCTCGTCCACACGAGCAACCTCACCTGGCCCGAGCTGCAGGTGCTCTACGACGTCTACGGCCGGACCCGAATCGAGGAGCGCGAGCTCGATCTCGCCGGATATCGAGGCTCGCGGCCGGTGCGCGTCGGCAACGCCGCTTGTCGCCAGCTCCAGCTCGACGTCTACGGCGAGGTCGTCGGCGCGGCCTTCGAGTATCTGGCGCACGGCGGCAAGCTCGCGCACCGCCAGCTCAAGAGGCTGCGCGAGCTCGGAAAGACCGTCTGCAGGCTCTGGAGCGAGCCTGACGACGGCATCTGGGAGGTGCGCTCGGGGCGCCGTCACCACGTCTACTCGAAGGTGATGTGCTGGCGCGCCCTCGACGTGCTCCTGACCATCGACGAGCGCGGGCTGCTGCCGATGCCTGTCGAGCGCTTCCGGGCGACGCGCGAGGCGATTCGCGCCTCTATCGAGGCCGACGGCTTCGCCCCCGAGGTCGGCAGCTACGTACAGGCCTTCGGACACGTCGAGGCGGACGCCAGCCTGCTGCTGATGCCAAGCCAGGGCTACCTCGCCGCAGGCGAGGCGCGGATGCGCTCGACCTTCGCCTTCCTCGAGCGCGAGCTGTGCCACAACGGGCTCTGGCACCGCTATGCGCCCGGGGAGGCCGACGGGCTCGCCGGTGGCGAAGGCGCCTTCGGCATCTGCAGCTTCTGGGCGGCCGAGCACCTCGCGAGGAGAGGCGAGCTCGAGGCGGCTCAGCGCGCCTTCGAGCGCGTGCTCGGCTTCGCGAACGACGTGGGGCTTTTCTCCGAGCAGATCGATCCGCAGACCGGCGCCCTGCTGGGCAACTATCCGCAGGCGTTCACGCACATCGGGCTCATCAACGCGGCGCTCGCCATCGAGCGGGCGCGCGGCTAGGCGACCGGGCGATGCAGCCAAACTTCCACAGCGTGCTGCTCTGGGGCTTCGCCGCCACCTTGGTGCTCACGACGACCATGTCCGCGAGCCAGGGCCTGCGCCTGACGCGCATGAGCATCCCGGTGATGCTGGGCACCATGCTGAGCGCGAACCTCGATCGCGCGCCCATCTATGGCTTCGGCCTGCACCTGCTCAACGGCTGGGTCTTCTCGACGCTCTACGCCCTGGCCTTCGAGGCCTGGAACCAGGCGACCTGGTGGATGGGCGCGGTGCTCGGGCTCCTGCACGGCCTCTTCGTGCTCGTCGCCCTGATGCCGGTGCTGCCGAGCATCCACCCGCGCATGGCGAGCGAGCACCGGCAGCCCGAGCCGACCGCCTTGCTCGAGCCGCCCGGGATCCTCGCGCTCAACTACGGCGTGCGCACGCCCGTCAGCACGCTGGTCGCCCACGTCCTCTACGGCCTGGTGCTCGGGCTCTTCTACCGGCTCGCCCCGTAGGCGAGACAGCGGCGAGGGTGGCCGCGAAGCGAACCGGGAGACAGGCGAGGCCTGTCCTGCCGTTGACAGGTGTCGCAGGCCCGACTTATCCACCAGGCCTCTCGGTTTCGTAGAGGCTGCAGCGGGCCGAGGGTTGGCGCCGTGCCCGGCCGAGCGCTCACTGCGCAGAAAGGGATGGAGACGATGGGCCGCATCTTCGACGACAACAGCTTGAGCGTCGGTGGCACCCCGTTGGTCAAGCTCGACCGCGTAGCGAAGGGAGCGGGCGCGACGCTGGTGGCCAAGATCGAGGGCCGCAACCCCGCCTACTCGGTCAAGGACCGCGTCGGCGCGGCGATGATCTGGGCGGCAGAGAGGGACGGCAAGCTGGTGCCCGGCTCGCGGGAGGTGACGGTCGTCGAGCCGACCAGCGGCAACACGGGCATCGCGCTCGCCATGGTCTGCGCGGCCCGCGGCTACCCGCTCACTCTGACGATGCCCGAGACGATGTCGGTCGAGCGCCGGCGCATGCTGCGCGCGCTCGGGGCGAACCTCGTGCTGACCGAAGGCGCGAAAGGGATGACCGGCGCCATCGCCAAGGCCGAAGGGCTCGTCGCCTCCGACCCGGCCCGGCACTTCATGCCGCAGCAGTTCAAGAACCCCGCGAACCCCGAGATCCACTTCAAGACGACCGGCCCGGAGATCTGGAACGACACCGACGGCAAGGTAGACATCCTCGTCGCCGCCGTGGGCACCGGCGGCACGCTCACCGGCACGAGCCGCTACCTCAAGCTGGAGAAAGGCAAGGCCATCCAGTCGGTGGCCGTCGAGCCGCTCGGCTCGCCGGTTCTCACCGCGCTGCGCAGCGGCCAGCCGCCCGAGCCCGGGCCGCACAAGATTCAGGGCATCGGCGCCGGCTTCAAGCCCGAGGTGCTCGACCTCGACCTCGTCGACGAGATCGCCACCGTCTCCGACGACGAGGCCTTCGACTTCGCGCGGCGCCTGCATCGTGAGGAGGGCATCACCTGCGGCATCTCCTCGGGCGCGGCCGCCTTTGCGGCTCTGCGAGTTGCCCAGCGCCCGGAGAACAAGGGCAAGCTCATCGTGGTGATCCTGCCCGACGCGGGCGAGCGCTATCTGTCGACCGCGCTGTTCCAGGACGATCCCGCGGAGTAGGCCGCCGAGCGCGTCGCGTATTCGCTCCATTCCGTGAAGCGGTTGAACACGACCGCGGCTTCTGCGACTCCGGCCGCTGTCGAAGGGGTCGGGATGACTGGGAGCGCCTTTCCCTATCCCGGCATCCGCAAGAACCGCGCGTTGATCGCCACGATCACCGTGCTCAGCGACATCAGCGCCGCCCCGAGCGCCGGGCTGAGCAGGATGCCCGCCGAGTGGGCCACGCCCGCGGCGAGCGGGATGGCGACCAGGTTGTAGCCGGTCGCCCAGACCAGGTTCTGGACCATCTTGCGGTAGGTCGCCTTGGCCAGCCCGATGACTGAAACCACGTCGAGCGGGTTGCTCTTGACGAGCACGATGTCCGCGGTCTCGAGCGCGACGTCGGTGCCCGCGCCGATGGCGATGCCCACGTCGGCCTGCGCGAGCGCCGGCGCGTCGTTCACGCCGTCGCCGGTCATCGCGACGATCAGCCCGCGCGCCTGGACCTCCTTCACCTTCTCGGCCTTCTTGTCGGGCAGCACCTCGGCGAAGACCTCGTCGAGGCCTATTTCGCGGGCGACCCGGTCGGCGACCTGGCGGTTGTCGCCGGTGAGCATCATGCAGCGGATGCCCATGCCCTTGAGCCGGACGATCGCCTCGCGCGCCTCGGGCCGGATGAGGTCGGCGAGCGCGATCGCCGCCTCGGGCCGCTCGTCGACGAGCAGGTAGACGACGGTCTTGCCCTGCGCGGCGAGGGCGTCGAGCCCTTCGTCGCGCGCTTCGATTCCATGCTCGCGCAGGTAGCCGGGGCTGACGACCTTCACCTCTCGCCCGTCGACCGTCGCCTGCGCGCCCTTGCCGGGAATCGCGAGGAAGTCCTCGACCGGCAGGCGCGCCTCGGTCGCCTCGGTGATGCCCTTGGCTATCGGGTGCTCGGAGTAGGTCTCGAGCGAGGCCGCGTAGGCGAGCGCCTCGTCGCGCTGCAGCTCCCCGAGGCGCACGACGTCGCTGACCCCGAAGCGGCCCTCGGTCAGCGTGCCGGTCTTGTCGAAGAGCATCGCCTGGATGTTGCGGGCGCGCTCGAAGGCGGCGCGGTCGCGGACGAGCAGGCCGTGCGAGGCCGAGAGCGCGGTCGAGACCGCGACGACCAGCGGCGCGGCGAGCCCGAGCGCATGCGGACAGGTGATGACCATGACCGTCACCATCCGCTCGAGCGCGAACTCGAAGCCAAAGCCCGACAGCAGCAGCCAGGCCGCCAGGGTCGCGGCACCGACGCTGAGCGCGATGAGCGTGAGCCAGTACGCGGCGCGGTTGGCGAGGTCTTGGGTGCGCGACTTGCTCTGCTGCGCCTGTCTGACCAGAGCGATCACCTGCGCGAGGAACGAGCCTTCGGCCGAGCTGGAGACCTCGACGGTGATCGCCCCTTCGCCGTTGATCGCCCCGCCGATGACCTGGGCGCCCGGCACCTTGGCGACCGGCTGGGACTCGCCGGTGAGCATCGCCTCGTTCACCGAGCTCTCGCCGGCGACGACCACACCGTCGGCCGGGACCTTCTCGCCGGGCTTGACGACCAGCTTGTCGCCGGGCGCGAGGCTGTCGACCGGGACGTCCTCGAGCGAGCCGTCGGGCTCGAGCCGGTGGGCCTCGGAGGGCATCAGCCGGGCGAGCTCCTCGAGCGCGCGCGAGGCGCCCATCACCGACTTCATCTCGAGCCAGTGGCCGAGGAGCATCACGTCGATCAGGGTCGCGAGCTCCCAGAAGAAGACCTCGCCGCGGACCCCGAAGACGACCGCGCTGCTGTAGGCGTAGGCGACCGTGATCGCCAGGCCCACCAGCGTCATCATGCCCGGGCTGCGCGCCTTGAGCTCGTCGGCCAGGCCTTTGAGGAAGGGCTCGCCGCCGTAGAAGTAGACGAATGACGAGAGGACCCAGAGCACGTAGAGGTCGCCGGTGAAGGCGAGCGCCTCGCGCAGGCCCAGCGCGCCCTGGACCATCGGCGAGAGCGCGAGGATGGGCACCGTGACGATGAGCGAGACCCAGAAGCGCCGCCGGAAGTCGGCGACCATCAGCTCGTGGTGGCCGGCGTGCTCGGCCGGGTGCTCGGGCTTTCCCGGCGCGCGGCCGGTAGGCTGCTGGCGCTCGCGGCCGTATTCGCCGGCGTCCTTGGGCGCGTGCGGATCGTGCGGTGGGTGCTCGTGCCCCTTCATCCGGTTTCTCCTCGCCGCGACTGGCGCGGGGTGCCAACGGCGGACGGGCGCTGACGCGAGACCGCTGGGCTGTCCGCTTGGCCGGCGATCGCCCGCTCAAAACTAAGAATGCGCGCGAACCAGGTCTCCGGCGCGGAGGCCGGGAGACGGCCGGCATGCTCGGCTGAGGGGTGAACGGGCGGGACAGCGGAGTGAGGGCATCCGACGGCCCGCCCTGGAGCCGGGCGATACGGTCGTCGAGAGCGGCTGCGGCACGGGAGCGATGTCGCGCCGCGAGGAGCTTCACCCGGCGGACTTCGCGGCGCCGAACTGACCGACAGGATGCTTCACGGGGCGCTCTCGCGTCGCGCTCTTCTCCCGGTCAGCGGGCGAGCGCGCCGCGGGCGGTGTCGATGTGCAGCAGCTCGTTCACCGGACAGACGCGGGTGAAGAAGGTGTCGGTGATGAGCGCGCCGGCCACGAGGGTGCCGAGGCCGAGCCAGCGCCCTTCACGCGCGCCCAGGACGGTCAGGGCGGCCGCCACCAGCCCCGGGCCGACGACGATTCGGGCCCACCTGTCGATGCCGCCGACGTTCTCTCGCATTGGATGCCCTCCCCTTGCTCGCTACGGCCGAGGAGTTCCCGGGCCCATCCCCGGACCTCGACCCGGCCCCATGCCGCGCCCCATCCCGCCATGCATGCGGCCCATGCTCAGCGCGTGCTCGAACATCGTGTAGTGCATGCGGGTCTCGTAGAGGATGGTGTTGAGGACCTCGCCCGTCTGCTCTTGGTTCGCGTTCGCGATGAGCCACTCGTACTTGGGCACGAGGTCGGTTTCGAGCTGCATGGCCGTCCGATAGGCCTGCTCGAGGGTCTCCGTCCTCTCAGCCTCGGGGACCTCGCCGTCGGACGGCACGCCGTAGGCGGAGAAGAGCTGGTTGATCCAGGCGATGTGGTCGTCCTCCTGCGGGATGACCATCGCGTACGGCATGCGCACCTGGAACTTGCGGCTGTCGGCGACGTACTGCTCTTTCGAGAGCTCCTCGAGCCTGAGCACTTCGCGCAACCGATCGATCCAGCCTTCGGCCTGCGGCGCCGGCAGTTGCGAGGGGATCTCGCGGAACGAAGGGTAGCCGTCCCATCGCTGGCCACACATCGGGCAGCGGTATTGCCCGTTGGGCCCGGCTGCCCCGGCTCCGCCGTAGCCGGACGGCTCGCGCGTGCACGAGAGGAGTGCGACCGCGGCTAGGAGCGAAAGGACAGCGAAGCGTGCGCGACCCATTGGTTGGCCCCTGACGAGCCCGCGCCGAGTCGATGCGAAAGGCACAGGCTCTCGTGGAAACCTAAGCGGTTCGGCATGCGGCGACAGGCGCCGCAGGAGGAGCCGACCGGTCTGCTCGGTTCAGGCTGACTCGCGCCCGTCCTGCCGGCCCATCGCCATTCCGAGGCTCGAGTTGCCGAGCGCTCCTGGACTGGAGGCTCACTCGCGGAACGCCGATGGCGAAAGCGCTCGGTGCGCGCTGAGGTTCACCCGCCCGGCTGCGTCGGGCCGTGACCACGACCGATGGCGCGCTCAATCCACCCGCCGCCGACGACGGTGTCTCCTTCGTAGAAGACCGCCGCCTGCCCCGGGGCGACCGCGCGCTGGGGCTCGTCGAAACGGATCTCGGCGAGCCCGGGTTCGCCGATTGCGACTGACGCGGCCGCCGGCGCGTGCCGCGAACGGATCTGCACCGCGCAGCGCTGGGGCAACGACCCGTCGGAGAGCAGCCTCACCACGAGCCGCGCGGACCACAGGTCGCCAGGCTCGGTGGTGACGACGACGCGCGCACCTTCCCCGTCGATCGCGCAGACGAAGGCCGGCTTACCCAGCGCCACGCCCAGCCCGCGGCGCTGCCCGATGGTGAAGCGATGCAGGCCGTCGTGGTGTCCGAGAGCCCGGCCGCTGGTGTCGACGAGGTCACCGGCGCGCGGCTCCTCGTCGAAGCGCAGCCGCAGCGACTCGGCAAACTCGGCGCCCGAGCCGAGGCAGGCGTCCTGGCTCTCGCGCCGCTCGGCCGTCGCCAGCCCGAGCTCTCGGGCGAGCTCGCGCACCTCGGGCTTCGTCAACTCGCCGAGCGGGAGCAGGGTGCGCTCGAGCTGCGACTGGCCCAGCGCGAAGAGGAAGTACGACTGGTCCTTCGCCTTGTCGTGCGACCGTGCGAGCGCGAGCCGACCCTCGCGGTCGACGACGCGCGCGTAGTGGCCGGTCGCGACGCGGCTCGCGCCCAGGGCCAGGGCCTTGTCGAGGAGCAGGCCGAACTTGATGCGCTCGTTGCAGAGGATGCAGGGGCTCGGGGTGCGCCCGCGGGCGTACTCGCGCCAGGCCGGCTCGAGCACGAGGCGCGAGAACTCGCGGCGGCAGTCGAGCAGCAGGTGCTCGATGCCGAGCTGGTCGGCGACGCGACGCGCGTTGAGCGCCGCGTCGACCCCGCAGCACGAGCGCGCGAGCCCCCGGTCCTCGCAAGGGTTGAGCTGCAGGGTGACGCCGAAGACGTCCCACCCTTCGCGCTTCAGCACGGCGGCGACGACGCTCGAGTCGACCCCGCCGCTCATGGCGACGAGCACGCGCTTGTTCGGGTCCATCCTCGGCCTCCGGGATCAACCGCGCAGAAGGCAGGCGACGTTCTCCGCGTCGAGCATGCCCTCGAGCTTGCGGCCGTTGACGAAGACGGTCGGCGTCCCGGTGACGCCCTGCTCATCGGCGGCGTCCAGGTGCCTGTCGAGCTCGAGCGCGGTCCCGCGCGACGCGGCGGCGGACGGCAGCTCGTGCCTTTCTCTCGCGGGCGGCCTGCTTCCTCTCTTCTTGCTCATGGTGCCGTTCTCCGGCTCCCCGGGCGCCGGCTGCCTGGGCCCTTGCAAGCGCGCGGGGCGGATCGCTCAACGTCTTTCCGGTAAATCGCTTCCCGGCTTCAACGACCGGTGCCCTGCGGTCGCGCTGGGCTGGGAGGCGAGCGGCGCGGCTCGCGGGTGTAACCGCGGCCCGCCCACCGTATCCGCCGCGGTCACAGTCTGGAGCCCGGTGCGAGCGACCCTCTATGTCCTTCCAAGTGCCGTGTCCAGCCAACAACACCTGGCATACCGTCTGCACAAGGCGCGGGCACAAGGAGGAGCACCCGATGAAGAGGACTTTGACCGCGGCGATCGCCGCATCTTTTCTCGTCACAGGCGCCGGCGCCGCGTGGGCCGCCGAGGGCGCGCACGAGGGCTGCCCGCACCGCGCTGCGATGAAGGCCGAGCAGGCAAAGGCCGGCCACGATGGGCACCACAACGACGCGAAAGCAGCCTGCGGCTGCGAGGGGGACTGCGGCTGTGCAGCCGACAAGGCCGGCTGCGGCTGCAAGGACGGCAAGGCCTGCGAGGGCTGCCCGTGCGCCAAGGACGGCAAGGCTTGCGAAGGCTGCCCGTGCGCCAAGGACGGCAAGGCCGGCGAAGGCTGCCCGTGCGCCAAGGACGGCAAGGCCGGCTGCAAGCATGCCAAGGGTGGCGATACGCCCGCGGCCGCCGCCACAGCCCAGCAGGCGAAGCACAAGAAGTAGCAAGACGCTGGGATCGGCCCTTCCGGTCGCAGCGAGGCCGGCTGTCTACCTTGAGAGCGGCAGCCGGCCTCATTCTTTTTTCGCGCTGCATTCGATTGCGAAGAGCGCCTCGCCGCCGGCGACAATCGCGAGCGCAACCCAACCTGGCGCGCGCGTCGAGTGGACGTGCGCTCCCAGGGCTTGCTGTTGGTGCGGCTTCCTCGAGGCGATCGATCCTTCCGCGAGCGCGCGTCCCCGTTGACCGCGCTGCCCGATCGCGACACGTCGCCCCGGCCCACTTGATCTGCGTCCCGAGCCGGAACCGACAGAGACCCGGTCGGAAAAGCGCCGCCAGGCGCGGTGTTCGATCTAGATGTCTGCGGGCATACGGGCTCAGATGCACCGACTCGCGGGCCCGAAGCGCTCTCGCCCTCGAGAGCCGTTTTCCCCGTCGTCGGAGCGAGGAGGCCCTCCGATGGCGGTCGGAAGGAGAGCTGGATGGACGCGCTGTACGAGCAGTTGAAGGACAGGATTCGGGAGCTGAAACGCGTGGTCGTGGCGTTCTCCGGAGGCGTCGACAGCACGCTGCTGCTCGCGGCGGCGCACGACGCGCTCGGCGATCTCGCGCTGGGCGTCACGGCCGTCTCGGCCACCTATCCGGACCACGAGCACGAGCGCGCCTGCGAGCTCGCCAAGCTGCTCGGGGCCCGCCATCAGGTCATCGAGACGGACGAGCTCTCCGATCCAACCTTCCGCGCCAACCCGCCCGACCGCTGCTACCACTGCAAGCGCGAGCTGTTCGACGAGCTCTTCGCCCTCGCCGCCGCCGAGGGGAACGCCGTCGTCCTCGACGGCTCGAACGTCGATGACTTCGACGACTACCGGCCTGGCCGCCAGGCTGCCAAGGAGGTCGGCGTGCGCTCGCCACTTGCCGAGCTGGGTCTCGGCAAGGCGGAGGTGCGCCGCTTGGCCAAGGAGCGCGGCCTTCCGAACTGGAGCGAACCGGCCTGCGCCTGCCTGGCCTCTCGCATCCCCTACGGCGAGCAGATCACCGCCGAACGGCTCGGGCGCATCGGAGCCGCCGAGGCGTCACTGCGCTCGCTGGGCTTCCGGGTCCTTCGAGTGCGCGATCACGGCTCGCTCGCACGCATCGAAGTGGGCGCCGACGAGCTCGACCGGGCCCTCGAACCCAAGCTTCGCGAGCAGATAGTGCGGGCGATCGCCGGGCACGGCTACGCCTACGTCTGCCTTGATTTGAAGGGTTACCGCACCGGCGCGATGAACGAGACGCTCGAGAGCCGGCCCCGAGGCTGACGACTCGGCCGGCGCCAACGAAACAAGGCGGGCGCTGAGGCCCGCCTTGTTCCGTCTGTCGAGGTACCTCGCGGCGCCCGTTCACCTACGGCGCTGGGCACCTCGCGGCTCGATGCGCGCTACTGCATCGCGCCCTACTGCCCCCCCACCGAGCCGATGTCGAAGTTGGTATCCGAGCCGACCAGCGTTATCTGGTCCGCCCAGTTCCTGTTGCCGATCTCGGCGAAGGTGACGTTGACGAACTGGCCAGGGATCACGTTCTGGAGAAGCTGAGGGTGCGTCCTGAACTGCACCCCGCGCACCTCGATGAATCCCTGTCTCTTGTCGACCCGGTTCACGTAGCCGGTCGTCATTCCGTACGACCCGAAGGACTCTGGGCCGAGCGACAGGTTGCCCGCGCCTCCGAGGCCGCCGCCGGCGCCCTGATCCAACGAGAGCCAGAGCACGCCGTTGTAGTTGTTGTAGGTGAAGGCGACGAGGTCGCCAGGGTTCAGATCGGAGATCTGGCCCGGGAGCCCCCGCAGGTTCATCCGTCCGCCCGGCGTAGAGATGGCGACCACGCCGTCCGACAGGTTGAGTTGGAGCACCGTGCCCTTGGCGACTCCCATGAACGAAGTCGGGCGCTGGTCGCTCATCTGCTGGCCACCGCCGAACTGCGCATCCTGCTGACCGCCCTGGGCGGCCTGCCCGTAAACCAGACCCGGCACAAAAGCCATGGCGCCCAGGAGCGCCGCTAACACCAATCGACGCATGTCTTACCCCCCGCGACGCTTCAAGCCTTGGCCTCTCGCTCCCGGCTCAACGTCGCACGCCCGTTAGTTAGTGCCCCCAGAACTGCTCGGCTCGGAAGGCTGGATGCAGTGGGAGAAGCATGGCGAGCGCTTCGGGAGCCGTTGAGCTCCGCACCGAGAGCCGGCCCACGGCCCCGCCAGGCAGCGGGCGATGGCCGCCGGTCCGACGCGTCGCCCTGCGCCCGGCAGACCGCCAGTCGGGCTTGCCCGCGTCGGGAGAACAGCGAGCGCGCTCCGACCCACTCCTGCTCGTCCTCGGCCGAAACGGCGGGGCGCGCCCGCCGCGTACCGCAACCAACCGAAAGGCCCTCAAACCTCGCTTTCGTGCCCACTGACGAGCTGCTTCGAGCCTTGGGAAGCCATTTGCAGCGGGACCTCTGAACCGGAGGCCGGTCGAGAGCGAAGGCTCGCCTGGCTGAGCCGGCCGAGAGAGCCCCTGAGTCAGCGAGCTGTGCGCGGAGCATCGTTCAGGGGAGGTGCGTAGCCTTGAGTCTGATTGGAAGGAGAGTCTCGCGATGACCGTCGCTCAACCACTTCCGACCGAGCCTTTGCGAGCCGAGCACCGGGCGCTCCTCTCGCAGCTTGGCGAGCTCGAGCGCGTGGCAGGCGAATTGCTGACCCTGCCGCCCGACGTGGCTCGAGCTCGCCTTCGCCGGTTGATCGCCTTCCTGCGCCACCACTTGCTGCCCCATGCCCTGGCAGAGGAGAAGGTGCTCTACCGGGCGGTCGAGGCCGCGATGAGCGCCCCCGGCGCGATGGCGACGATGAGCGCCGACCACTCGGAAATCCAGAGGCGCATCGAGGCCCTCGACGCGGCCACGGGTCCAGCGTCCGCTCTCTCGTCAGTGCCCGCGATGCTCTACGGCCTCAGCGCGATCGTCCTGCTGCATTTCCGCAAAGAGGACGAGGTGCTGCTGCCGATCCTCGACCAGGCGCTGTCGCACGAGGACGCGATGCAACTCTTCCAGCAGATGGCGGCCGAGGCGGGTGAGTCGAGCGAGGAGCAACCGTCGGCGCCCGCCTAGAGCGGCTTTCGCGCGAAGACCCGTGCGCTCCAGATCTTGCCTTCCAGCCGCTTTGCCAGCACGCCGGTCTTCGCGGCACGCCCGTCGCCGCAGCCGCACGAGTCGGCCGAGGAGCCGCAGCAGCCGCCCTGCCCTTCCGCCCCGAACAGCTCCTCGAGCTGCGCCGCGTCGTAGACGAGCCGCTCACGCACCTCGACGCCGTCCATGCCCGCGGTCTGCAGCCCGAGCAAGTATTCTCGCTCGCTCACCGCGCCGGCGATGCACGCCGCGTAGAGCCCGGGGTCGGTGCGCACCTCCTCGGGAAGCTCCTCGGCGACGATGTCCGAGACGAGCATCCGTCCGCCCGGCTTGAGCACCCGCGCGATCTCCGAGAAGACGCGCTGCTTCTCGGGCGAGAGGTTGATGACGCAGTTCGAGATCACCCAGTCGACCGACTCGGTCGCCACCGGCAGCCGCTCGATGATCCCGGCGCGCAGCTCGGTGTTTCCAGCTCCCGCTGTACGAAGGTTCTGGCGGGCCTTGGCGAGCATCTCGTCGGTCATGTCCACGCCGATGACCTTGCCGCTCGGCCCGACCTTCTTGGCCGCCAGCAGGAGGTCGATGCCCGCGCCGCAACCGAGGTCGAGCACGGTCTCCCCTTCGCCTATCTCGCTGAACGCGACGGGGTTGCCACAGCCGAAGCTGTTGACGACGGCGTCCGCGGGAAGCGCGGCGAGCTGCTCTTCGGCATAGCCGCCCATGCGCGCGCTCGCGCCCTTCTGCTCGGCGCCGCAGCAGCCACCTTTCTGCGCCCCGCCACAGCAGCCGTCTGAAGGTCGGGCGACAGCGGCCGCGTACGAATCGGACACTGCCTTCCTCGTCTTCTCGGGATCGTTCACTCTCGTCTCCTCTTGTCGCATGGGTGCCGAGCCGTCAGGCCTCGGCGAAGAGCCGCTCGAGCCGGACGCGCAGCCTATCGCGCACGCGCCGAAAGGCCTCGAGCCGTCGCTCGGGGGAGCCCTGCTCCTTCGCAGGATCAGGCAAGGCCCAGTGAAGCCGACGCGCCTTGCCCGGGAAGAGCGGGGAGGCCACCTCGGCGCGCAGCGGGATCACCGCGTCGACCGATGCCGAGTCGATCTCCGAGACGGCTTTCGAGCGGTGGCTGGAGATGTCGATGCCCTCCTCGCGCAGCACCTCGACGGCCTCCGGCCTGACCGACTTCGGGGCCGAGCCTGCTGACGAGACGCGCACGCCTTCGGGCGCCAGGGCTCGGGCGAGGCCTTTGGCGAGCTGGCTGCGCGCGGAGTTGGCGACGCACAGGAACAGGAGGTGGCGCGGACGCAGGGCGCGCAGCAGACCGGCCTCGACGAGCGGGCGCGAAGGCAGCCCGTCGCCGTTCGAATAGCGCCGAGAGCCGAGCGCTCCCCCGTCGCCGACGAGGTCCTCGAGGTCGCGGCCGTCGATGCGCACGCTCGGCGAGCCGAGGAAGCCCGCGCGCCGGGCCTCCTCATCGGTCTTGATGCGCACCTGCTCGAGCGGCTCGCCGGGCGCGAGCTGGGCAGCGACGTCCCGGACAGGCTCGAGAGCAGCTCTGGCGTGAGGGCAACCGTCGAAGGTGAGCACCTCAACTCTGAGCATCCGGAATCCTCGCGCCGGCGTCCCGGGGGCGACCCGGGCGCGCCGCCCGAAGTGACGGCCACGCCCGGCGTCTGGCCGGAAGCGTCGAGGGGGGAAGTACCGCCGCTTGATCGAGAGCGCAACAACGACGAGCCCGACGAGGGCCGGGATCTCGACGAGGCGGGCCGACAACCGGCCGTCCTGTTGCGGGGCCGCGGTCCACATCGGGCTCGCGGTCCTGCTGTCGGCGCGCGGCTCGCGGTCGCCCTCGCAAGCCTTGCGCGCTCGGCGCTCCGGCGTCCGTGCCTACGTCGCAGGCAATCGCGGCGAAAAGCCTGCTCGTTCGCTCTGGTCGGCTCGCGAGAAGAGAACCGGTCGCTTGAAGGGAAGCCTGTTTCCTCCTCGAGCTCTCGGTCCCCTGCTCCAGCGCCGAGGGCTTGCTGCGGCCCGCTGGATGCAGAGGCTCCTCGGCGCACGGCCAAGCGGCTGAGCAACGAGGAGGGGGAGGACTACATGTCGAGACTGACTCTGGCAGCAGTAGCGGCGATAGCGATAGCAGCCGTCGGGTGCGGACCCGGAGGCAAGCCTGGCGGCGCAGAAGAGGGCGCTCTCTCATCAATCAGCATCAACCTGGTCACCAATCCGAACTTTCAGGGCAACTCGGTCCGCATCGTCGGCACCAGGGTCCCGGGCGCCGACCTGAAATACCCGTGTCTGAACTCGATAGACACCTGCTGGGCGCTCGATGTGAACGGCTCGCTGTTCCACGTCATCGAGGACCTGTGCCCCTCGGAGAACATCCCCAAGGGCGACTGGACCTTCACCTACGAGATCTACTCAGAGCTCGATTGTAAGGGCGAGCTGATGAACGCCCCGGGCAATCCCAACAACTTCGTCTGCTACGCCATCGACGACATTTTCGACCAGGCGCACGCCAACTATTCGGTTGAGAAGCTGGAGGCCGGGGTCTGCAACGAGAACGAAATCGTCTGCATCACCAAGACCGCCGACAAGACCTTCGACTTCGACGTCTGCGTCGAGGTCGACGATCCCTGCAAGGCGAACCCGCCACCCGCCCACTGCCCGCAGCCTCCGCCCACCGACAACGACATCCTGAGGCTCGACTGCGGCTGCGTTGACGTGAGTGGTGTTTGCAACTGTGCCCAGGGCCTCGACGGCCTGCCTTCCGAGTGCACCGTGCTGCCCGCCAACGGCTGCCTGGTGGTCTGCGGCGAGCCGGCCAAGGTCGCCGCGGCCCGCTTCCGCTCCTTCGACGCGAACTCGGCAGTCGGGGACGACATCTTCCTGGGGATCGGCGACGTCGGCGTGGGCAGCAACCGCGTCCAGACCGGCTTCCAGTGGGCACCGACCAGCTCGGCGATCTACAGCTACCCGGTCTCCTTCGTCTACACCCCCGGGCTCGGGGCCAAGCTGGTGGCGAACGTCGGCGCCGCTTCGGTCAAGACCCTCGAGTACTCGCTCACCGGCGACCTCGGGTCGATGGACTCGTTCAAGGTCACCATCGCCGCGAGAGGTCCCGACCCCTCGAAAGATTGCGACAAGGTGGAACTGCTCAACCTCACGCTCGACGGCGTGAACTTCGGCAACTTCACCGCGACCTCCGGAGAAGTGGCCGACTACGACTTCTCGACCGCCCTGCTCAACGGCGGCTTCACCTTCACGGGCACGCTGGTGCTGACCAACTGCGCCGCGACGCAGGAGAACAGCAAGGTCGAGATCCTCGTCGGCCGCAACACGGCGGCGCTGTTCTAGGCTCGCCTCACGGGAGAAGCTGCAACTGACACGGGGCTGCCGGCCGCTGGCTGGCAGCCCTCCTCATTTCGAGCCCCAGCGCTGGGCTGGCCTCACATGCCGCGCGCTATCGGGACGGCGGCCGAAATCCGGTCGCTGCCGTCGATGGCTCGGGCGCCCTCCTGCGCTCGGCCGTCTCGACCGCTCAGGAGCTCTTTCTCGAGCCGGGCGCACTCGGAAGGCCAGACGACTATCTGCTCGGCGCGGTCGGCCGCGCGCCGATGACCTGCTCGAGCAGCCGGGCGACGGAGTCCTGGCGGTTCGCCCGGGCGATGTCCAGAGCGTTGCCACAGCCCATCCTCGCCTGCGTAGAGGCGCCGTGGGCGAGCAGCAGCTCGACGGCGCGGGTGTCGCCAAGGGCGGCGGCGCGCATCAGCGGGGTCGCCCCGTCGGGCTCGAGGCTGTCCACCGGGCTGCCCGCCTCGAGCAGGAGCTTGGCGGCCGCATGCTGGCCGTGGCTCACCGCGGCGTAGAGCGGATAAGCGCCGGCGGCGTTGGACGCGGGGTCGACGCCGAGCCGCACGAGCACTCGCATCATCGGAATCGAGCCACGGGACGCCGCGTGCAGCAGCAGCTTGGGCGCCTGGCGCTTCGCGCTCAGGCTCGCCAAGACGAGCACCAGGAGAAGCGCGATGACGACCTTGGCGAGAGTCAACTTCGATCGGCGGTCCATGGCGGCGCCCCTGTAGTCGCCCACCGATGCGAGCGAGCAAGAGGCTACTACCAGATCTCTCCCGGTTGCCCTGTCGCCCTTGCGCCGAGGGGACTTCTCGCCTCCGGCCGCGAGGCTCCGCCCCTCAACCAGAGGCGCGCATCGTCGCCGGCGCGTCCGGCTCCGTCCCGGCGTGCCTATCGGACGCGGGCGGCACGGCCGTCGCTTCGGGAGGCTGAGTCTTCCAGCGCTGGTGCATCCAGACCCAAGCGTGCGGCGCCTCGCGGATAGCCCGCTCGATGGCGTCGCTGAGCACCTGGGTGAAGGCGCGCGAATCGGCCTCGAAGTCGCCGCTCTCCCGCGGGACGAGCCGCTCGAGCCGGACGCGATGGCCTCCGTCGGGCCGCCGGAAGACGAAGCCGGCGACCACCGCCGCGCCCCGCTTCAACGCGAGGTCGGCGACGATCCGCGGGGTGTGGGCCGGGCGCCCGAAGAAGTCGACGAAGTGGGCCCGCGAGCGCGTGTCCTGGTCGATGAGCAGGCCGACCAGCTCGTTCGCCGCGAGCCCCTGCTCTATCTGCTGCACCGCGGTACCGCGCCCGCGCCAGATGATCCCGACCTTGCCGTCCCCGCGCATCTTCCCGATGAACGCGGTCAGCCGCGGATCGCTCGCCGGCTTGGCGATCGCCTTGCTCGGGTAGCCGAGCGCCGCGATGCGCCGGGCCATCAGCTCGAAGTTGCCGACGTGTCCGGTGAGGTAGAGCACGCCCCGTCCCTCGGCGACCGCCGCGCGCAGCGTCGCTTCGTCCTCGGCGGGCAGCTCCACATAGCGCTCGAGCTGCGGCACGATCTGCGAGGCGCAGAAGACCTCGCCCGCGCACATCCCGAGGTGCTCGAAGCAGCGCCGGCCAAGCTCGTAGCGCTGTGCCTCCGACAGCTCGGGGAAGGCGATGGCGAGCGACGCGAGCGACTTGCGCCGCTCGCGGCCGGCGAGGCGAAAGCCCAAGCGGCCCAGCGCGCCGCCCAGCGAGATCGCCACGCGCAAAGGCAGCAAGCCGAAGAGCGCGAACACCACGCGCAGAAGCAGGTAGCGCACCAGGCGCTTGAAGCGTTTGAGCGGTCGGGGCTGCATCTCGTCACCGGCGCCGCGCGACCTGGCGCCGGAGAAGACCTGGCCGAAGCGGCGGGCGAAAGGTAGCCGATTGCACCCGCGCTCGCCACCGACCAGAACGGATCCTGCCGGCACCTTCGACGGACGGCCGCGGCCCGGAGAGCGATTCGGCCCGCGTCGATTTCTTGCGCGGCGCGCAAATCCCGGTCCGAGCGCTCGACGCCAACGGCGACACTGCGAGCGCCCGCAGCGCCCTCTTCGCCCGCCCTCGAGGCGCGTGCGGTGATTGCTTCGGGCTCAAACGGAAAAGACGCCGGCCCGCCCTCTTGGCAGCCAAAAAATTGACCGCTTGCCCGGCTGCCATAGCGTGTAGCCAAACATAGCTGTAGCGCCCCCGAGCGCACGCGGAGGGATTCCATGAAGAACGCAATGTCGTTGGTCGCCGTCGCTGCTCTCGCCCTCGTGGCCATCGCCTGGGTTCCCCGGCAGGCCGCCTCGGCCGAATCCGAGGTCGACCGCGCCGAGCTCGACGCCCAGATCGATGCGCGCCTGCACGCGCTCCTCGGCAAGATGATCGAGCAGGCCAGGCGCGACGCCTCGACCAACGGGGAGCTCGCCTCGCGCTGAACCGGACCTGGAACCGGGGCGAATGACGCCAGAATCGCGTTTGACCCTCTTCTCGCCCCGGTGGTAACAACACGCCGACTCCTTCGGAGGGGTGCTGCACATGGGCATCGCGGAAGCCGACCTCAAGGCGGGTGATCGGGTCGTTTACCCGAACCAAGGCGTCTGCCGGGTCGTAGGCACCACCGAGATGGACATCGGGGGCCAGCGCGAGACGTTCATCAAGCTCGCGCGCGAGGATGACGACGCCGTCGTCATGGTCCCCAAGGGCCGGCTCGCCCGCGTAGGTCTGCGGCGGGTCGCGGACACCGCAGACATCGAGCAGATCTTCGCCTACCTCGCCGCGCCGGTCGAAGGCCCCGAGCTCGACTGGAAGGTGCGCCATCGCACGCACGGTGAGCGCATGGCCGAAGGTGGCCTGCTCGGCCTTGCCCAGGTGGTCAAGAGCCTGGCGACCCTGGCCGATCTGCGGCCTCTTCCGCCGAAGGAGCGCGAGCTGTACGACAGCGCCCGGCACCTGCTCGTCATGGAGATAGCGGCGGCCATCTCGCAGCCCGAGATCTCGGCCGAGGATGCGGTCGACCTCGTCCTCTTCCCGCCGGGCGTCGAGCGCAAAAAGCCCGACCCGGCCATCCTCGCCGACGCGGAGGAGGATCTCGAAGGCATCGAGAACGCCGAAGAGGGAACCGGCGAGGCCGCCGAGGAAGAAGAGCCTTCCGCGGAAGAGGAAGAGGCGGCCGAAGAGGACAAGGAAGAAAAGCCGAAGCGCGGACGCCCGAAGAAGGCTGCGGCGGCGGCGAAGAAGCCTGCAGCGGCCAAGAAGCCGGCGGCGAAAAAGCCTGCCGCGAAGAAGGCAGCGGCCAAGAAACCCGCGGCGAAGAAGCCTGCCGCGGAGAAGGCGGCCGCCAAGAAGCCCGCGGCCAAGAAAGCGGCGGCGAAGCCCAAGGCCGCCAAGTCTACGACCAAGCCGAAGAAGTAGCGGAAGCGAGGGGAAAACGTGATCCGCGTGGTTGCGCTCGAGGCGCTGGACGAAGAGCTGATGAGCGGGTTGACCCGCATCCTCTACCAGGCCTACGGCCTTGGTTGCGAGTTCGCCGGCGAGGTCGAGTTGCCCGACGAGGCGCTCAAGGCGGGCAAGCTCGACGCCCCGCTGCTGCTCGAGAAGGTCGAGCGGGTCGCCTCGTATGCCGACGACAAGATCCTCTACGTCACCAACCAGCCGCTCGCGCCGCGCAGCCTGCCGAGCGGCAAAGCGCCGACGCCCGGCTTTGCCCAGTACGCCGGCGAGTGCGCGGTCTTGACCACGCACGGTTTGCCGGAAGGCGACCCGCTCCTCAAGCGCCTGGCAAAGCAGGCCGTCCACGACGTGGGCCACCTCTGGGAGCTGCACCACTGTCTCGACCCGCGCTGCTCGATGTACGCGCCCTGGTCGCCGCCCTTCCAGAGCGGAGAGCCGGTGCTCTGCCCGTTCTGCCGGGACAAGAGCGATCATCGGATCCGGATGGCGAAGACGTAGCGACGGTCGAGAGTCGACGGCCCCCTGGCTCGCCTGGAAACCGGAGGGCCGACACGAAGGCCGGTCCTTCGGTTCACGATGGCCGTCACGAAGGTCGACCCGCCGGCCGTCGGCGGGATGGGGGCGCTCGGCGCTTGACTCTACAGCGTATTCCGGGCCTGATTCTGCGCCTTTGGACGGTACCGTGTTGTCAAAGACGCACTCAGCAGAGCCCCTGTCAGATCAGTCTTCTCCTGCGGTCGAGCCGGCCCCCGCGGTCGAGCCGGCCCCCGCGGTCGAGCCGCTTTCGGCCGGCGAGCCGGTCCTCGCTCAGGATCCGCGCTGGCGCCTGACGCGCACGTGGCTTCTGCGCGCCCAGGCCGCGCTGGTCATCGGGGCAGCGCTGCTCTCCCTCCTCTTCTATTTTTGCCTGCCCTCGACCCTTCCCTCAGAGGCCGACTACCAGCAGCTCGCCGAGTCCCTCGCTTCGCAGGCATCACGGGGCGACGCCGTCCTGCTCGACCCCCACTGGGCCGAGCGCGCGCGGCTCTACGTCAAGGGCATCCCGGTCCTCAACTTCGGCCGCGACCCGACCCGCGAGGACCTCGCGGCCTTTCACCGTCTCTTCGTCCTCAGCGCCCCCGAGCTTCCCCGCTCGGATCGCGAGGAGACCTTCGAGCGCCTGGAAGCGATGAAGTTCCGCCGCGCCGGCGAGCCGACCCGCTTCGGGAAGCTCTCGCTGGCGCTCTTCGAGAGCTCCGCGGTCGAGACGCCCTCGTTCGACTTCACCAGCGAGGTGGCCCAGGCCCGCGTGTTCATCCGCCGCGCCGACGGCAGCGAGGAGCTCTGCCCGAGGTCTGGAGAGCGCCATCCGTGCAAGCGGGCGGGCTGGTTGAACGTCGGCGCCGAGATCAAGGAGATCGCCTTCAAGCCCTACCGCTGCCTCTGGGCACACCCGGTGGGCACCGAGCCGCTCGTCGTCGAGTACACCGGCGTGCCGCTGGGCAAGGAGCTGCGGGTCCTCGCCGGCATCGTGGGACAGATCGCCTTCCGCACCGAGCGCTACCAGCCGGTCACGCTCGCGGTGAAGGTTGACGGCGAGCTGGTCACGAGCCTCGTGGTTCCGCCCGGCGAGCCGGGCGAGCGGCGCAGCACCGTGGGCACCGAGAGGTTTGCCGGCGGCAGGCACAAGGTCAGCTTCGAGGTCTCGACGCCCGATGCGTCGATGCGCCACTTCTGCTTCGACGCGGGGGTCTATCCATGAGCCAAACCCCTGCCCCCGCCCGCGCCCCCGAGCCGCTCGATCCGCGCGCGCCGCGCCGCGGCGACCTGTGGATAGCGCTCGGTCTCGCGCTGGTCACCTTCGCCGCGCTCGCCCTGACCGAGTCGAGCGTCGGTTTTCCACGCGACGAGGGCTACTACTTCCGCGCCGGCCACGACTACGCCGGCTGGTACGTCGATCTCTGGGAGGCGCTCAAGCGCGGGCAGCCGCTCGACGCTTTCAAGGACGCGGCCATCGTCCGGCGCTTCGAGTACAACCACGAGCACCCGGTGCTGATGAAGTCGCTCTTCGGGCTCTCGCACCTGCTCTTCACCGAGAAGCTGGGGTGGCTGCGCGACGCGGCCGGCTACCGCCTGCCGGCCTGGGCGGTCTCCGGCTTCATCTCGGCGCTCATCTTTCTGCTGGGCGCGCGGCTCGTCTCGCGCCGCGGCGGGTTCTTCGCCGCGGCGGCCTTCTGGCTCACCCCGCGCAACTTCTTCCACGGGCACCTGGCCTGCTTCGACATGCCGATGGTCTGGGCCTGGCTGCTCGTCGTCTACTGCTACTGGCGCGCGCTCTCGAACCGTCGCTGGGCGCTGTGGACCGGGGTCGCCTACGGGGTCGCGCTCGCGGTCAAGCACAACTCTTGGATCATCCCCGGAGTGCTGCTCATCCACTTCCTGCTGGCCGAGGCGCCCAAGGCCTGGCGCGAGGGCCGCGGGCGCGGGCTCGCCAAGGCGCTCGCTCCGTTCTGGGCGATGGCGACGATAGGGCCGGCCCTCTTCTACCTGCACTGGCCCTACCTGTGGCACAAGCCCATCGAGCGGTTCGTCTGGTACGCCAACTTCCACGGCAAGCACATCAACTACCCGTGGGAGTACCTCGGCACGCTGCTCGTCGAGGCGCCCTTCCCGGTCGGCTATGCCTTCGTGGTCTCGGCGCTCACCGTGCCCATCGCCCTGTTCCTGCTGATGGCGTGCGGCTCGTTGCGCGAGATAGCGCGCTTTGCCGGCACCTGGATCCATCGGCCGCTGCAGCGCTTCGTCTCGCCGCTCGACACCGACTCGCTGCTGCTGCTGGGAAACGCCTTCGCCTCGCTGGTGGTTTTCTCGATGCCCTTCGTGCCGATCTTCGGCGGGGTCAAGCACTGGATGCCGGCGATGCCCTTCCTGGCGATCCTCGCGGCGCGCGCGCTCGAGCAGGTCGTGGGGACGACCGAGGGGCTGCTGCCCGCGGCGCGCCGCGCGGCCTTCCCTGGGCTCGCCGGCATCGTGCTGTTGCCGGGGCTGCTCGGGCTGGTCCAGAACCATCCCTACGGCACCAGCTTCTACAACGAGCTGGCGGGCGGTCACGCGGGGGCGGCGACCTTGGGGATGCACCGCCAATACTGGTCGAACAACGTCACCGGCGTGCTGCCGTGGATCAACGAGCACGCGCCCCGCAACGCGCGCGTCTTCTTCCACGAGGTCAACTGGGACTCTTTCCTCGCCTACAAGAAGGCGAAGATGCTTCGCGACGACATCCAGTACGCCGGCTCGCCGCAGGACTCGGTGCTGGCCGCCTACCAGTACATGCCCGAGTTTCGCGACGTGGAGATGCAGATCTGGAACAGCTACGGGACGCAGACGCCGGTCCACGGGCTGTACCTGGACGAGACCCCGCAGGTGGTGGTCTACCAGCGTCCACCGCGCGGCTAGGCCGGGCTCGAGGTCTGTCGCAAACATCCCCCTCACCTCGGCTCGCCCCCCTCGGGTCACCTCGAGCGAAGTCGAGAGGCCTGAGCGTTGCCTCGCGGTTAGCGAGAGAGGCGGAGTCGCGGGGCCCTTCGACTCGGCTCCCGGCGCTGGCGCGTCGGGAGCTGCGCTCAGGGTGAGCGGAGGCGGACGGAGTCGAAGAGGATTTCTCGACGGATCTTCAGAACGCGTCGCGGACGAGCACCAGCATGTCCTCGCCGCTCAGCTCGCGCGGATTGGTCGCGAGCGAGGCGTCCCGGGACGCCTTCTCGGCGATGCCCGCGAGCTGCTCCTCGAGAATTCCGGCTTCCTTGAGCCCCGACGGGATGTTCGCCTCGCGGGTAAGCCGCAGGACGCGGTCGACGGCCGCCGCGGCCAGAGACTCCTGCGACGCGCCGACGCTCTCGCCGAGCGCGAGCGCCATCTTCGCGAGCCGGCCGCCTATCGCCGGGCGATTGAGCTCGAGCACCGGCCCCAGGCAGATAGCGGTCGCGAGCCCGTGCCGGACGCCCGCGACCGCCGAGACGGCGTTCGCCAGCGCGTTGCAGGCGCCCAGGCCTTTCTCGGAGGCGGCCGCGCCCTCGATGGCGGCGATCATCATCTCGGTGCGGGCGCCGATGTTCGCCGGCTCCTCGACGGTCTTGACGAGCGACCGCGCACACCGCGCGATGCCGTCGATAGCGAGCGCGTCGGCGAGCGGGTGCAGCCCGGCCGCGCAGAAAGACTCGATGCAATGGGAGAAGGCAACCATGCCGGACCAGGCCGTGGGGCCGGGAGGCAGGCCGACGGTCAGCTCCGGGTCGCAGATGGCGACATCGGGCATGAGCGAAGGGGCGCCAATCAGCACCTTGCGGCCCGTCTCTTCGATGAGCACCGCCGCGAACCGCGAGACCTCCGAGCCGGCGCCCGCCGAGCTGGGCACGGCGATCATCGGCGAGACCTTGCCGGTGATGAGCAGCCCGCCGTCGCCTTCGACTCCATAGCGTGCGAGCGGCGGCTCGTGCGTCACCATCAGCCGGACGAGCTTGGCGGTGTCGATGACGCTGCCGCCGCCGACCGCGACGATGGAGTCGCTGCCGTGGGCGAGCTGGGCCTCGACCGCCGCGTCGACGTCCTTTTCGCTCGGGTTGGCGACGACCCCGTCGAAGAGGCCGGGCTGAAGCCCCTCTGCCTTGAGGAGCTCGACGACGCGCTCGACGACACCGGACTCGACGATCCCCTTGTCCGTGATGACCAGCGGCCTGTCGAACCTGAGGTGTTTGCACTGGGGACCGAGCCGAGCCACCGCGCCGGGGCCCAGGAGGATCGTCGTGGGGTACGACATCTCGCTGATGAATCGGGTCATGGCGTCAAACCTCGCTGGGGAAACAGGGGCTCTTCGGCACCTTAGCCCGAGACCTTGGCAACGAGGGCTGGCCTCGTCACCCCGCGACATTCGGACTCCGATTGCAGATTCGCAGCCGGAGCATCGAGCAATCGGCGGACTCGGCCGCCTGGCTAACGTCTTCGCGGCCTCTTTGTAGCTTTGGCGGTCTTCCGGCTCCCCTTCGGGCTCTTCGAGCCGGCCGGCTTCGTCGCCGCCTTCGTAGTCGGGCTCCGGACGCGCGGAGTCCTGCTCGGCTGGGCCTCCGCTTTGCCGGAACGCTTGGCTTTCCCATGGGCGGCCACGGGAGGCTCCGGCGCGGCGGCCTCCGCCTGCGGACGCGACGAGGAGCGGCTGCGGCCCGGCAGCGCGGCGAAGACCGCACGCTCCCGCTCTCGGATGCACGCCGGGCAGAGCTGGAAATCGAGGAACTGCTCGAGCCGGGCCTCGTCGCTTGTCTTGCCGCAGTCGCGACAAACCGGTGAGAGAAGCCGAAGCAGTGGTGACCTCCAGGGAAACGCAAGCCCGCGAGCATCATGTCATCCGCATTGCGTCGGAGCAGCCTTTACGCCCCGTCGAGCCGCGGCGCGAAGCCCCTCGCGACGGGCTGCCGACAGCAAGCTGCATGCGCCGGGTTGCTGCCGCGGCGCGCTTCGGGCCTCCGGGCGCCCTCGCCTTCGACGCTCTCGAGCTTTGGTCGCATCGTCCAACTCTCGCGCGATGAGCGGAGGGCGAAATGGTCGAAGCGTTCCCATCACCGGACAGAATGGCGCCGAGCCTCGGAGTGACCGGGAGCGTGGAAAGGCGCAGTCGGGGAGCTCGACGTTTCCGGGGCACCGCTGGACGCCCCGTTTGGGCGGGCATTGTGCCCTGTCGCGCCGCGCTCGAGGCCCTCTGGCGCGTCCAGAGCCGTTGTCGTCGCACGACAGCACCTCGTTCCGCTGTCCCGAGCCGTTGTCGTGACACGACAGCACCTCGTTCCGGTGTCCAGAGGCGTCGTCGTGGCCCGACAGCACGTCGCTCCAGTGTCCAGAGGCGTTGTCGTGCCCGACAGCGCCTCGTTCCAGCGGAGATACCTGTTGTCGTGCCACGACAACGGCTCGAGACGCGCCAAGGGGCGACCGGCGGGCAGCGAGGGCCGTAGTCGGACCGCTTCAGTCTCGATTTGCGTTCCGGATGATCGGCCCTGCCAGCAGCCAGAGTCCGCGTCGTGCTTGCCAGTGCGATCGATGCCGTCTCGCCGAGCAACGGCGTGGTGTCGCGCGCGTGGATCTCTTCCGAGGGACCGGCCCCGACGGACGCCGCCTAGAACTTGATCGACATCCTCGGCACCGCCACCAAGAAGTCGCGCCCCTCACGCCTGACGAGCAGGCTGACGGTGGTCCCGACGAGCCCGCGGATGCTGTGGACGACCGCCTCCAGCGGCAGCGAGCCGACCGGCATTCCATCGACTCGCACTATCTCGTCGCCGCGGCGGATGCCGGCGGCCCGAGCCGGCCCGGCCTCGAAGACCTCGACCACGAGGACCTGCCCCTGGCGCGCGCTCAAGCTCATCCCCACGCCGGCGAATTCGCGCTCGGCCTCCGGTTGCCGCTCGCTCGGGGTGAGCACGAGCACCGTTCCCGTCGCGTCGCGCGGAACCGAGATGCGCCTGCCCTGCTGCCGATAGCCGTCCTTGTGGGCGATGAGATAGCCGTGGTCGCCCGGCGGCACGCCCGTGAGCCGGAAAGCGCCCGCGGCGTCTGTGGTCGTGTAGCTGCCGCTCGGCACCGCGGCGGCGCGCCCGAAAGCCCAGAGCATGCTCGGATTGGTGGCGACGGCGGCGCCAGGAACCGGCTGGCCTTGGTTGTCGACGACCTTCCCCGTCACCTCGTAGCCGCGCGTCAGCGCCACTTTCACCCGCTGCGAGCTTCCGACGGCCGGGACGAGGACGTTTGCGACGCTCGCGGCCGCGTAGCCGGGAGCGCCGACCTTCACGCCATAGCGCCCGGGCTCGACGGCGAGCCGAAACTCCCCGGACGGCGCGAGGAATCGCTGCGAGCGCGCGCGCCCCTGTTCGATCTGTTCGGGCTCGGCGTAGACGGTGAAATCCGGGACCGGCGCACCGCGGTCTCCGACGACGAGCCCCAGCAGCTCGCCCGACCCGAGCCGCAAGACGAGATCGACGGTTCCCGCGGCAACGCCCGAGCGCTCGGCCTCCGTCTCGCCCCTCGCGGCCGCGGCGACCACGGTGAAGCGCTCGCCGCTGAGCCCAGAGCACTCGAACCTTCCCCCGGCGCCGCTTCGGGCGGCCAGCGTCGCGGGCGCGGCGCTTCCGTCGAGCTTGACCGAGATGAGCGCGCCGACGACAGGCTCGCCCGCCAAATTGACGACCGTCCCCGCGAGCGAGCCGCCGCCCATCGCCAGGTCGGCTCGCACCTCGTCCCCGTCGCCGATCGCGATGCCGCTCGCCTCGGCGCGCCCCGAAGCGCAGACGGCGACCGCGACGTAAACCGCGCGCGGCAGGGCCGCTATCCAGTACCCGCCGTCCGGACCGGTGAGCGAGCTGCCGACGACCCGACCGTGCGCCGAGTCGAAGGCCTGCACCCGGCAGCTCGAGACCCCGGCTCCCGCCGCGTCGCGCACCGCGCCGAAGAGCGCGCCGCCCTCGCCGAGCTCGAGATCGACCACCTTCTCTTCGCCGGCGACGAGCTCGAGCTCGCTGCTGCGCGACTCGGCCCACCCACCGCCGCGGGCGACGAGCTCGACGCGCCCGGGCGGAGCCGAGCCGTCGTAGCGCCCCTCGCCGTCGGTGTAGCCGAGCGAGGTGAGATCGGAGAGCCTCGCGCCGAAGCCGTAGCGGGCCGCGAGCACCTGCACCCCGCCGACCGGCAGGCCTGCGGCGCGCACCACGCCGCGCACCCGCGCGCCCCGCTCGAGATGGATGTCCGCGCCGCTGCGCTCGCGCCCTTGCGCGAGATCGACGGCGGAGGTGCGCGGGAGAAAACCCTCGGCGCTCGCGGCGACCTCGACCGCTCCGAACGGCAAGCCCACCAGCCGATAGTCCCCGCGTTCGTCGGCCTGGGTCGCAACCGCGCCCGCGGTCACTCGGGCCCCGGGGACGGGCGCGCCATCGGGGAGCGAGCGCACGGTGCCCGAAAGAGCGGCGCCCGCGTCGAGGACGAGCGTCAGATCGCGCAGCTCCTCGCCTGCGCCCAGGGGGATGGGACCGAGAGGCTCGCTGGCCCGCAGTCCCTCGGACGCGAAGACGACGTAGTCGCCCGCCTGCATCCGCTCGAACGAGAAGCGCCCGTCCCGGGTCGTCCGGCTCTCGAGGCGGATAGGCCCTTGGACGGCGACGCTCGCCCCCGCGACCCGCTTGGCCGCAGCGTCGGTGACCACGCCCGAGAGCGCGCTGCGCCTGGCCGAGCGGGCCGAGAGCCGCTCGTCCGAGCTTCCCCCACGCGCGCGAGCGCTCGTGCCCGCGTCCGGCGTTGCGGCGACAGCCGGAAGAGCAGCCGTCCGGTCGCCGCTCCCGAGGACCAGCCAGGCCACGACGAAGCCTGCCGCGAGGGCACCGAGGAGATAGAAGCGGATCGATCGCATCGCCACCGGCCAAAGAGCCTTGGGGTCCAGAACTCGGAAACCAGCTCCGGGCCTGAAAGTACCCGAAGCTCAGCAGATCTTGCGAAACCGACCCGGCGAGCCGCGCCGGGCGGCTCGCGGGCGCGGCGCTAAGTCTTGTCGCCGGAGGCCGCGGCGTGCGGCGGGTCTGCGCGGAGTTGGGCGAGCTCGCCCGCCTGAGCCTCCACCACGCCCTCGACCTCGGCCAGGCTCGCCTCGAGCACCTGAGCCTCCTCGTCGAGGTCCTGGATTCGGGCCCGGGCCTCCTCGAGCGCCCTCTCGGCCGCCTCCCACGCCTCCTCGGCCTCGCGCGCGCGCCGCTCGGCCGACTCGAGGCTCTCGCGCAGATCGGCGGCCGGCGGAGCGGCCGGCTCGCGCTCGGCGAGCGCGGCTTCGGCCTGCTCGGCGCGCTCGCGTGCGGCCCGCTCGAGCGCGGTGACCGTGGCGAGCTCGCCCTCCAACCTTTGAACCCGCGCGGTGGCCAGCTCGAGCGCGCTCGCCATCTCGCTCGCGCGCGCGGTCGTGGTCATCGACTCGGCGACCGCGAGGCGGGCCCGTTCGGCCTCGGCGTCGCGCGCCTCGACGGCCTCGTGCTCGCTCGCCTGCAGC
>DHSB01000080.1:316-618 GCA_002408385.1 Myxococcales bacterium UBA5297 | reverse complement strand
TCGCTCGCCTGCAGCGCGGCCACCTGGCCTTCGAGCTCCCGACCCCGGCGCCGTTGGTCCTCGAGGCCGGTGGCCAGCTCCGCGCGCTGCTCCTCGAGCTGCGCGAGGCTCGTCTCGAGCGCCTCGGCCCGCTCACGCTCCAGCGCGAGCCTCTTTTCGAGCTCGCTCGGCGGCACCTCGGGGCGAATCAGGGCGCGTGCCTCGACAAGCTCGCGCTCCCGCTCGGCCACGCTCGCCTCGAGCGTTGCGACCCGCTCGCGCAGCCCCCTCGCCTCCTGCTCGGCGAGCTCGGCGCGGGCCTC
>DHSB01000080.1:0-182 GCA_002408385.1 Myxococcales bacterium UBA5297 | reverse complement strand
CGGCGAGCTCGGCGCGGGCCTCGGCCTCGCGCGCGCGGCGCCGGTGCTGCGAGGTGCCCTCGCGCTCGGCTTGAAGCTGGTCGGCGAGCTTGACGTTTTGCAGCTCGAGCTCGGCGCGCTCGGCGCGCACGCGCTCGATGTCGGCGCGCGCCCCCTTGGCCGAGCGCTCGGCGAGCGCGAGC
>DHSB01000234.1:25477-43541 GCA_002408385.1 Myxococcales bacterium UBA5297 | reverse complement strand
CGAACGACTGTCAAACTCGGGCCCAACCAGTCGGTGCAGCAGGAGGTGGTGAAGCTCGGCCCGCCGGCCGAGCTTCTCGGCGACCTGCCCCAGGCGCGTCGCGAGGCCATCGCGGCGGACCTCGACGCGATGACCCGCGAGGAGGAGCGGCTGCTCATCGAGTCGGTGACCCGCTCGCTCGGTCGTCAGGCCGGGCCGAAGAACGCCTTCTGGCGCGGGCCCGACCGGCTCAGCCTCTTCTTCGAGACCGGCAACGCCGACACCGTCGACTACGAGCCGTCGACCGGCACGGCGCTGCGTACGAGGATGCGTGACCGCCCGCTGGTCAGGGACGCGAACTACCTGCACCTCAACCGAATCAAAGGCGCTTGGACCTTCGTCGCCGACGCCTTCGCCCTGTGCCTCATCTTCCTGGGAATCTCGGGAGCGCTGATCGTCAGGGGCCGGCAGGGGCTGCGCGGGCGCGGGGGAATCCTCGCGCTCGCCGGGATAGTGCTGCCGATAGTCGTGGTCGTGCTCAAGCGCTATCTGTAGGCGGCAGTCGGAAGGCCCGGAGCCCCAGCCTTCGTGTGCCTTCGTGCCGGCGGTCCGGTGGAAAGGCCGGCCGTCCGGAAAAAACCCAAACGATCGGTCGCGGGTTGGTAGGGGCGCATGGCAATGCGCCCGTCGAGGCATCGGGCAGATGCGCGGGCGATACGAAGAGGCTCGGTGGCCGACACGAAGGCCGGCTCTCCGGAATCGCGCCGCGGCGCTCTTGCGCTTCAGGGCTTGATGAAGATCTCGACGCGCCGGTTGAGGGCCCGGCCCTTCTCGTTCGCGTTCGAGGCAGTCGGCTGGGTCTCGCCGAAGCCCTTGGACTCCATCGCCGCGGAGATCTGCTTGGCGACGAGCGCCGCCTTGACCGAGTCGGCGCGCTTCTCCGAGAGCTTCTGGTTGTCCGCGTCCGCGCCGACCGAATCGGTGTGACCGTCGATGCGCACCGAGCACCCGGGATGAGCCCGGATGACCTGGGCGACCGCGTCGATGGCCTCGATGGCCGAGGGCTTCAGGTCCCACTTCGCGGTGTCGAAGAGGATGGCCGAGTCGAGCTTGATCTTGATGCCGTCCGCGGTCGCCTCCGCGTGGACCTTCTTCAGCGCGGTCGACAGGTCGGCCGCATAGTCCGGGAGCCGGAAGGGCCGCGCCTTCTCGCCCGGCGGCTTGATGAAGAGCTGGAGGGCGATCTCGAAGGCGGGACCCTGGAAGTACCAGACCTTGATGGTGTGGCTCCCCTTGGCGAGCTCGATGGCCCCGTCCTTGGCCTCGTTGCCGTGCACGCCGTCGTGGTCGATGACCTGCTTGTCGTCGATCCACAGGCGCGAGCCGTCGTCGGAGACCAGGCGCCAGCGGTACTTGCCTGGTTTGTCTATCTGGAAGACTCCGCTGTAGACCACGCCGAAATACTCGTAGCGATCGGTGACCCCCGGGAAGCCCTCCTCGAACGCGCGAAGCGGCACGTCGAGCTTGTCGGTGTAGATGAACCCGGCCGGCTTCTGCTTCTCGAGGTCCGCGGGCATCTCGTCGCAGTCCGGCGACAGGAAGTAGATGGCGCCCTTCAGATTGAAGAGGCCCGGGTTCTTTGTTCCGAACGAGCCCTTCGCAGCCTTCTTGTCGTCTGGGGCCCTTTCAATCGGGCCGAAGCTGTCGACCTCTGCTTCGTCTTCCTCCTCCTCCTCCCCCATCGCCTCCTCCACTTCCTCGGCGCTCTCGTCCTCGTCGTCCTCGTCGCCTCTCGCCAGCGGACCGCCCAGCGAGAGCGCGATGACCACTGCGAGCAATGTGGTTGCCCGATGTCCCATGGCTTTCTCCTTCGTGGATGGACCGGCCGACGGCTGGGTGGAGTGCTACCACACCGCCGCGCGAAATCGGAAAGGCCAAGCTCTCGCATCGAGCGCGCTCGTCTGCTCGCCTACGTCGCGACTTGCGCACGGCGCGGAGACGGGGAGCTGTTTGCCCTTCCGGCCTTCGGGTGGGCATGCTCTCCGTCGCTCGGCCCCGGAGGATTCATGCTGCTTCGCCCGCTTGCTCTGGCCCTCGTCGTCTCTGCCATCCCCCTCTCACCCGTCGCCGCGGCGAAGGACAAGCTGGCGCCAAGGCGCGAGGTCCCCGCGGCGGTGACCGCGGTGACCGAGACCGAAGCCGGGCTCGACGCGCAGGACGAGGCGCGCAAGCTGGCCGAGGCTTATCTGATGGCGATCGCGCGCGAGGGCAGCGAGGAGCCCCTCGAGTCCCTGCTCGGCGGCGCGACGCTGATGGCGCACATCTACACCATCGAGAACTGGAAGATCGTTGGCCGCGAGAAGAGTCGGCAGGAGAAGGGCCGGCTCGAGAGCCTGCACGAGAACGTGGCCGCTATCGACAAGGCGGGGCGCGTCGCGCTCGCCGCGATGGTCGCCGGCAACCGCGAGCCCGACGGGATGCAGCCACAGGAGCTGACCGCGAGCGAGGCCGCGCGCCTGCTCGAGCCGATCCGGGACCGGGCGCGCAGCTTCGCGCAGAGTCACCCGGTCTTCGCCTACCTCGCGCGGGTCGACAGGCAGGTCTATTGGCACCCGCAGAACCCCTTTCGCCCGCTGCTCGAAAAGGCCGGCAGGAGGGGCAGCTACCTCGTCGAGCTCGACCTGTTTTGGGTCGAGACCGTAGAGGGCGCCCACGAGGAGAAGCGCCCGCGCAAGTGGCCGCTGCGAGTCGTGCGCTTCCGCACCAACGAGCTCGACACCGGGCTCAAGATCCTTCCAGCGAGCGACTGGAACGCGGAGTAGGAGCCTCGCCGCGAAGAGCGCCCCATGCCAGCCAGCGACCTGACTGTCTTTCGTCTCGGCAAGCCGGTCTCCAACGCGTGGCTGGTGATGGACGCGGGCGAGGGCCCGGTGCTCGTCGACGCCGGCTTCTGGGCGCTGTGGCCGGCGATGCTCGCTCGGCTCCAGCGCCGCTCGCTGCGCCCGCGCGACCTGCGCGCGGTAATCCTCACCCATCGCCACTGCGACCACGCCGCCAACGCGGCGCGCTTCTGGAGCGAGGGGGTGCCGGTCTACGCGCATCGGCTCGACGCCGAATGCCTGACCGGTCTGCGGCCGCCACCGCCTCTGCCGGCCGAGGCCTCGGCCACCGGCGCGATGTGCTGGGTCGAAAATCACTTCCCCGCGCGTGTCGGCTGCGTCCGCCCGCTCGAGGACGGCGACCTCGTCGCCGGACTGCGGGTCCACTGGATACCCGGCCACACCGCGGGCTCGGTCTTCCTGCACCATGAGCCGTCAGCGACGCTCTTCAGCGGCGACGCACTGCTCAACGCGCTGCCCCCCTTCACTCTGGTCACCCGGCTTTGCCTGCCGAGCTGCGATTTCTCCGATGACTACGACAGGGCGCTCGCCAGCCTCGAGCGCTTTGCGGCCAAAAGGCTCGAGGTCCGCACCGTCTACTGCGGCCACGGCCCGGTCTGGCGCGGCGAGCTCGGCCCGGCGCTCGCGCAGCTTCTCGCCGGCGCGCGCGCCTCGCCGCGTCCCCCGACTCCAGCTCGCCCCCGCTCACCTCGAGCGTAGGAGGCGAAGTCGAGAGGCCCGCGACTCCTGCCTCGCAAGCGCGGTCTGACCGAGCGGGACGATTCGCGACGACTCTTGGATCCGGTACCCCGAGACGCCGGGCCGCCAGCACGACGGTTGGCCGCTCCGGCCCGCCACGCTCGCCGCCTACGGCTTGTTCAGGACGAAGCCGTCGCGCGTGTACGTACAGGTCCGGTCGGAGCGAAACTGCACCCGGCCGACGACCCACAGATCCTTGACCGAGCTGAAGACTCGGCGCTCGGTCGTCATCAGGACGTTGCCGCAGTAGAGCTTGACCGTCGCCTCAACGCTGCCGGCGAGGTTGTTGTACATGTGCACGCCTATCGTGTACGCGTGCGTTGTCGAGGGGGTGTCGATGCGGATGCTCTCCGGCCCCTGGCCCGTCCTGTCGTCACGATCGAGCGAGGGATCGTCCGCAGTGCCCGCAGCGTCCCAGCTCGGCGTCTTGTTCGAGTAGTAGCAGTCGTACGGGCCGGCGCTGGCCGACCAGCTCGCGGCGAGGTGCGAGTCTCCGGCGTTCGGGTGCTGTAGGTGCAGGTCCATGTCGTTCGGGCGGTCCCAGGTCAGCTCGACCCACAGATCGCCGACGGCGTTGACGGTGATCTGCGTGTCGCAGGAGCTGGAGACCCCGGCGCTGTCGGTCACGGTGAAGCGAAGCTGGTGCAGCCCGACGACGTCGGCGAAGTACCGGGTGCTGTTGCAGGTGGTGCTCGTGAAGGCGCCGTTCGAGGTCGCGGGCCGGCTGACCACGCTCCAGGCGCAGGTTATCGGCCTGCCGGTCGTCGGGCTCGCGTTGGTCACGAGCGTCAGGTCGGAGTTGGGCCCCACCGTCTGATTGCCGGGACAGGTGACCTGGGGGGCGCAGACGCCGTCGTCGATGACGCCATTACAGTCGTTGTCGAGCGAGTCGCAGACCTCGACGCCACCGTTGGTCGGGACGCAGGCGTATTCACAACCGTCGGCCGGATCGCCGTTGAGGTCGACCCAGCCCTGCACGCAGGGCCCCATCCGGCACCTGCCCTCCTCGCAGCTCGTGAGCGCGTGGGGGCGCTCGCAGACGTTGCCGCAGTGGCCGCAGTTGCGCGGGTCGCTGTTGAGGTCGAAGCCCTCGTCGACCGCGCCATCGCAGTCGTTGTCCAGGCCGTCGCAGAGCTCTGGCGAAGGCTCGAGCGCGCCGAAGCACTCGCCGAAGGTGCCGCCAGCACAGGTCTGGACGCCATAGCGGCACTGGCCGACTTTCGACGTCCCGCAGCCGCGCAGCTCGCCCTCGAGGCACTCCGGCTCCACCCCGGCGTCCTGCGAGACGAGGCACTGGTGGCGCGCAAGGTCGCAGCGGTAACCCACTTCGCAATCGCGCCCGTCGAGGCAGCGCCCGGGCACGCGAACGCAACGGAAGCTCGTCAGGCTGCAGGAATAGCGCAGGTCCTCACAGTCCTCATCCTTCAAACAGCCGGTCGACGCATCCGCCGGCTCGCCCCCCCCAGCGTCAGGACGCGCCTTGCAGTCCCCCGCGACGCAGGCGAGGCCCAAGGGACAGTCGTCGTCGCCCAGGCAGATGAACGGGATCTCACCCGCGTCGCCCGCGTCCCGGGGCTCTTCTTTGCCGCCCGCCGGATCGGAGCCGCAAGCCCACACCCCCGTGGCCAGAAGCAACAGAGCGAGGCATCGGTGCATGGGAAAACCCCTGGTCCAGGCCGAACGCGCGCAGCGTCCCGCCTTCGAGTCGAGCAAAGGGCTCCGATTCTAGGCTAGGGCCGGGGGCTTGGGCGATACCGCGAGCGGCAGGCTTCAGTCCAAAGGCCACAGCCCCAAGGTCAGCGAGCCCGACGAAGCGAGCGGATGAGCGATCAAGTCCGCGGAGAGCGCGGGCTCGAATCGCTCAAGCAGTCGCGCAGATTCGTGGTGCCCGCCCGGTCCGCCGAGGGCGCGGGCTTGGTCGCGCCAAAAGCAGCATCCTCGCTATTCGGCCGCCTCTTCGAGGTTCCAGGTGTGCACCGAGCCCTTCTCGAGGGTTACCCGAACCGGGCCCCACCAGGCCGAGCCGTCGGTCGCGTCCGCCCGCAGCTCGCGCTCGCCCGCGTAGGTGCCCTCGAAGGTCGTGCTCTGCCCGGCTTCGACCGTCCCGACGGGCTCGGCGTCGATGAAGATTTCGGCATCCTTCGCGCTGAGGTTGTTGACGACGATCCACCCGTTGACTGCCGACGAATCACGCCCGGTCTCCGGATCGTAGTCGCACGCGCCGCAAGCCAGCGCCGCCACGAAGACACACCCCGCCATCCACGCCCCGACCCGGCAAGACCGCCTCTCCATGAACCCTCCGTCGTTTGAGGAACGAGGAGGATCTGAAGCTGCGCCGGTCACGCAGCAAGGCCTCGGCAGGCGGGACGAGCTCGCGCATCTTGCGCATGCCCTCGACCTGCCCTCCCTTCGAGCCGACCCGCGCCCAGGCCTCCGGCGGCAGCGAGTCGACCCTGGCCCGACGCGGGTGCGACCGGGGGCTCTGCGTCTGAGCGAAGCCTGCCGAACTCGATGCCAATTGGAGAAATGGAGGGGGTGTCGCCCGCCCGTCGAGTAGCACACCGGGCCGCCGCGGCTTCGCGGTCGGCTCTACGCGCCTTGCTGCCCGCTTCCAGAGCTTGGTGCACCGGTTGGGGAGCCTTGCGGACGGGTCGGAGGGCTTTGCGGACGGGCCGGAGAGGCTTGGCAGACGGGTCGGGAAGCTTGGCAGAGCAGTCGGGGAGCTTGGCAGAGCACCGGAGGGCTTGCGGACCCCGCAGAATCACTCGGGATTTCAAAAACACGCTTTCCGAGTTCGGCAACGAACGCTTTGCGCCTCAGCAACCAGGCTCGTAACCCCGCGTACCAAGGCCGGTTCTTCGAACGCGAAGCTTCCAGAGCCGGCCGCAAAGCCTTCCGAGCCGACCGCCAAGCCTCCGGAACCGCTGCCAAGCCTCCGGAACCGCTGCCAAGCTTCCGGAACCACTGCCAAGCTTCCAGATGGCTGCCAAGGTCGCCACTAGACGACCTATATAAATGATGCGCGCCCTCGGAAGACGACTTGCGGCGCCATCGTCGGTTCGAAACCCGACAGGCGATGGCCCGAGGATCCCGAGGCGGATAGGCGAGGGCGGCGACGCAACGCGCCGTCGCCCCAGCGCAGCCCCCACAGCCCGGGGAGAAGACCGGCCAGCGCTCGGTGCACGCCGACAGCTACGCCGCTCCAAGCGGCCGGGCTCCTCGTGGGGAACCCGACCGCAATCGCTCTTCGCGGCCACTGCGGCCCTTCGCACCCTCGCCGGGCGCCGTCGCCGGCTCGTTCGACCAGGCCGCTACGGCTTGCCTCCCTTCCACTTGCGAAGCTGCGCGACCTCGTCCGAGAGCTGTCCCCAGACGCGCTCGGCCTGCCTGCGCTTGTGCTCGTCGTGGCGCAGCTCGTAGGCGCGGGCCTCGCGCTCGAGCTTGCGGAGATGCTCGAGCCTCTCGGCGTCCAACTCTCCCGACTCGACCGCCTCGAGCACCGCGCAGCCCGGCTCGGTCTGGTGGCGGCAGTCGCTGAAGCGGCAGCCGGTGGCGAGCGCCTCGATCTCTCCGAAGACCGCGCCCAGGCCCTCGTCATCGACGAGCGCCAGCTCGCGCATCCCCGGCGTGTCGAGCAGCAGGCCGCCTCCGGGCAGAAGCACGAGCTGCCGGTGGGTCGTCACGTGGCAGCCTCGGCCGTCGCTCGCGCGGACTTGGCCCGTGCGCATCCGCTCTTCGCCGAGCAGCGCGTTGACCAGGGTCGACTTGCCCGCCCCCGAGGAGCCGACGAGCGCGACGGTCATGCCGTCGAGGATCTGCGCGCGCACCGCCTCGATTCCCTCGGACCGGAGGGCGCTCGTCACGTAGACCGGCACCCCGATGCAAGCGGCCTCGACCTCGGAGAGGCAACCCGCCGGGTCGTCGCTGAGGTCGGCCTTGTTGAGGATGACCGCGGGCTGAGCGCCGCTCGCCCAGACCCGCGCGAGGTAGCGCTCGATGCGGCGCACGTTGAAGTCGGAGTCGAGGCCGCAGACCGCGAAGACGAGATCGACGTTGGCCGCGACCACCTGGGCGCGCGTCTCGCGGCCGGCGGCCCCGCGCGTGAAGACCGTGCGCCTTGTCAGCACCCGTTCGATGACGGTCGTGTGGCCGGGAGCGGGGGCGGCCTTGACGATGACCCAGTCGCCGACGCCGGGGAAGCCGGCCGCTTCGAGCTCGAGGCGAAGCCGCCCGGCGAGCCGGGCGCGGCCCGCCGACCCCGATCCGGACCACACCTCGTAGAGGCCGCGATGCTCGGCGGCGATGCGCGCGAGGACGACCTCGTCGCGTTCGGATGGCCGAAGCTGCTGTTCGAAAAAGGGGCCGAAGCCCAGAGCGGAGAGCTCGTACACGATGACCACCTCCATCGCGCGGCCCGAGGGCACGCGCCGGTCAGCCCGGTGCGCAGCACGCCTCGGTGCCGGCACGGTGGGACTGGGATCAGACGGTTGAGGGGACACGCCGCGGCGTCAGCGCCGGCGACGCGAGTCGGTCCTCACGCAAGATCCGAATGGAGAATGGCGGCGTTCATCCACACCTCTGGTGGCCCGGTTGTGCGGTCCACGTCCGACAAAATAGCACCGCCGCCTCGGCCGACAACGAGCGAGCTTCCTGGCCCCGGAACGCTCAAAAGAGCCCCCGGCGCCTCCCGCGGCCGCCGATCAAGATGACGGCGTTCGTCCGCCCTACCTCGCGGCTTCTGGCGTCTCACCGAACAGCTCGAACGCGACGAAGGTGACGACGACCAGCGCCCCGAAGAGCGCGGTCACCCCGACGACCTCTGGATTCCACGGCGGCACGAGGTGCCCGGCGATATCGGCGAAGAGCGCGCGCGGGGCGCTCAGCACGTCCCAGCTATTCCAGCGCAGGAAGCGCCCGAGGTAGATGCCATAGCCGCACAGCAGGCCACCGAGCAGCACGGCGGCCCAAGCCCCGAAGGCGCCGAGGAGCCCGGTGAGCAGCCGCTTCCAGATGCGCAGCGAAAGCAGCCCCAGGAACCAGCCGGTCCCGGCAGCCATCGAGAGCAGGCCGATGTCGAACCAAGCGGGCATATCTCCCCGCGCGCGAAAGTGGACGAGGTCGGTCGCCACGTAGAAGGAGTTGGGCAGGAAGAGCAGCGCGAGCGCGCCGGTCGCAAGAAGTGGCCAGGGGCGCGCGTGCGAGCGCTCGAGGGCGGCCGCGAACAGGCTCAAGGAGTAGGGCACGAAGGCAAGCGTGACGTTCCAGGGCATGAAGGCGAAGCCCGAGGTGCCGCTGGCGAGGATGCGGATCCACACGAGCAGCGAGCTGGCGCCCAAACACAAGGCCATCGCCGGCAGCCCGTGCGCGCGCAGCAGCGCGGGAAGGCTGTGGCCCGCGGGCAGCACCTGCGGCCCCTGAAGATGTGTCGGAGAATCCTTCGACCGACCACCGGTCAGCCCGAGCCCCTCGGCTGGCTCGGGGCAGGCCGAAGTCGAGGGCCCCTTGACTCTGCCCCCCTCGTCCGTCGGGAGGCTACGCTCGGGCCTCTTGACTTCGCTCGAGGTGAGCGGCGGGGGCGAGCCGAGGCGAGGGTGATTTTTCGACACCTCATGCGCCACGACCGGCGTTCGCGGCCCCGGGGGCGTCGCCTCGCGCGCGCTCATGTGTTGCCGGGCCCCGCAACGGCGGAGCCGGCGCTCGCCGTACCCGGTTGATCGGCGAGCTGCCTGCGGCGCGCCGCGACGACGCAGAGCGCGAAGAGGCCCGCGGTCATCCCGGTCATCACCGCGCTCGAGGTCCAGGTGGCGAGCAAGAGCAGGAGCACCGCGCCGGCCACGCTCGCGAGCACGTCGAGCCAGACTGCGCGTCGAGCGCGCCACAGCAGCAAGCCGCCGAGCGCCACCAGCGGCCCGCCGACCACGACCTGGCGCAACACTCGGTCGCCCGACTCGAGGATGAGCGGCCAATGGGTGACGATGACCGCGGCGAAGATCGCCACCGTGCCGATTGCGAGCACGAGCACGCCGGCCGCCGCGGCGTCCTTGGTGACACGGGCGCGCTCGTCGAACTCGTCGATGTGCAGGTCGACGAGCGCCTCGAGCGCGGTGTTGAGGATCTCGGCGAAGAAGACGAGCAGCACGCAGAAGATGAGCGTGGCCTTGGTCGCCAGGTCGAGGACGATGCCGCTGCCGACCATCGCGACGAGCAGCGCCGAGACCACGTGGACCTTCATGTTTCGCTGGTTCACCACCGTGTGGATCAGGCCTTCGTAGGCGTGCTTGAAGCTGCCGAACAGGCCTCGGGCTCGGGGAGGCATCGGGCGGCTCGGTGGCGGGCGATAGTCGTTCAAGGCTCTCTCCAGATGCATGCTCTGAAGCCAACTTTGCAATCGCTGGACCTCGGCTCCAGAGGCGCCACACGTCTGGAACAACCACGAGGGGATCTTGACGCCCGAGTGCCGGGATCCATGCCCAGGCAGCCTGGGCTTCACGAATCCTCTGCGAGCGAGCATCCGGCGCAGAGCTCGTTGGTGGTGGCAGACAGCGCTCGCTCGCCCCCAGGTCCGGTTTCGGCCGGGCAGGGAGCCACCGAGATTCGCGCACTCTTCTGCCTGCTTCCATGCGGAGCGGCAAGACGCGAGCTCTCTCGCCCGAAGCGGCCGACGCAGGCCGGCGAGATGCCGGCGCTGCCCGTCTCGCGCTGCGCGCGGCAGGAGATTTCCCGAGCGGTTCTTTGCGGATTCTGGCCGAGACCTAAGCCACGAAGGGACCAAGCGGCCGACGCAGGCCGGCCGAGGCGCCCGCGCTCCCACCGCTTGTGCGGCACCTGTTTGCTTCCGCGCGGCCGGCAGGCCGGCCGGGCACCGGCCCTCCCAATGCTCGGGGATGACCGGGCGCTTCCATCTTTCAGCCGGCCTGCGAGCTCCTGTGCGGAAGCGTTGGCACCACGCGCCCGAGCAGCTCGAGCAACTGCTCGAGCGTGAACGGCTTCTTGATGAACGACTGTGCCCCGCGGATCAGCGCCTCGCGGATCAGGCCGTCGCGGTCCTCGGTGCTGGCGACGAGGACGTGCGTTCCCCAGTCGCGTTTGCGCTTGCGCAGCTCGTCGAGGAAGGTCACCCCGTCCATCACCGGCATGTTCAGGTCGAGGATGATCAGGTCCACCGGCCCCTCGCGATCGAGGACGGCGATCCCTTCCATCCCGTTGCACGCGTGGGCGAGCGTCGCGGCCCCGAGCCTGCGAAAGGCAACCCGGTAGATCTGGTGGACAAACTCCGAGTCCTCGACGACGAGGACCTTTCGATCAGCTTCCATTGGCTTGTTCCTTCCGAGGCCCGACATGGACCTTTTTCGATATCCGCCAGCCGAAGGGCCCGGGGCGAAGGACGCGGCGAGGAGCTCTCGCCGCATCCATCCCCACCGGGTCACGGCACAGCGCTGGCGGGCTACTCCTCGGGGACGCCGGGCTCGGGCGCGGGCCCCAGCTTCACGTCGCCCCAGCGCATGACGAAGGCGCCCGCGGTCGAGACGCTACCGATCGAGTAGACCAGCACCAGGTCGTCCGGCCGCAGCTTCCCGGTGCGGGCGGCGAGGTGCAGATTGCCCATCGTCAGCGCCGGGCCGTTGTTCGCGTAGAGCGGGTAGCCGTTGACCGTCTTCGCGGGGTCGACCCCGAGCGCGCGCGTCGCGAAGCTCGAGAACCAGGCGGTCGGCGTGTTGAAGATGAAAAAGTCGATGTCGCCGATCTTTACCCCCGCCTGCTCGGCCGCGCCTCCACAGCAGGTCAACAGGTACTCGTCGGAGCCCTTCTTCAGCGACCCCGACCCGCGCGACATCTCGATGTGCAGCCGCTGCCGGAAGACCGGGTCGGGCCACCACTCGCAGACAAAGGCTTCGATGGTCTCGGCGGTGTGGATCGTCTTCGAGCCAAGGATGCCCCGGCCCTCCTCGACCTCGCCGATGACCGCCGCGCCGGCCCCGTCGCCGAGGAACCAGGAGAGCGTGTCCTCGGTCTCGGTGGCGCGCGAGTAGAGGCACGAGTTGACGACCAGCGCGTTGCGGTGGGTGCCCGACTTGACCAGCGCCGCGCCGACCTGCATCGAGGTCATCGCGCCGCTGCAGCAGGTCTCCATGTTCCACGCCGCGCAGTCGACTCCAAGCTCGCGGGCGAGCCAGGGGCCGTTGCCAAAGCCCGGGTTGTCCGGCCAGAACGACACCGAGATGATCACGTCGACCTCTTTCGGCTCCATCCCCGCGGCGGCGAGCGCGTCTTTGGCCGCGCGCACCTCGTACTGCAGCGCCGACTCGCCCGGCTTGACGACGCGGCGCTCCTTCGCCCCGCGGAAGGTGTCCTCGAGGTAGGGGCGCATCTCCTGCTCGAAGATGTTCGGCTCGCGGTCCTTCTCCTGGTTGAGCGACCAGAGCTTGGCGAGCGAGCGCTTTTCGGCGTCGGCGACGATCTCCGGGTAGCGCTTGCGCCAGTAGTCGTTGGTCCGGATGGTCGGTGGGTAGGCAACGGCGAGGGATTTCAGTCCGGCAGATTTCTGCATTTTCTTTCTCCCTATCGTTGGTTTGTTCCACGGCTCCCTCGGGTCTGCGGCCCGCGGGTCGCTTGCGCTCGGGGCGTCGTGCACTGCTGCTGCTGTTCGACTGCTTGCCGCCGGCCGCCGAAAGTCGTCCGGCGGCCGACGTCACGGCCGCGCCCCTTTCAGCTCGCGCCGCGGCCGGAAAGGGGGTGGGCTCGAAAGAGGGCCTCGCCGCCTGAAGAGGTTTCGGGAAATCTCCTTAGGAGCTCGGCCCGCTTCCCTCCGGTCACCTCGAGCAAAGTCGAGGGGCCCTTCGGCTCCGCTCCCGCCGCTGCCGCGTCGGCCCCTACGCCCAGGGTGAGCGGAACCGGACCGAGTCGACGCATCTTCACGCCCCCTGGGCCTTGAGGCTGGTGACCCGGCGCAGGAAGGGCGCCGGCGCCTCGGGGTCGATGAGCACGTCGACGACGAACGGGCCCTCGGCCCGCATGGCTTTTTCGAGGGCCTCCTCGAGCTGCGACTCCCGGCTGACCCTCACCCCGCCGGCGCCCTGCGCGCGGGCGAGCGCGGCGAAGTCGACCTCCTCGAAGCGGGTCTCGACCTGGCGAAAGCCAAGCGCCCGCATGCCCTGGTCGACCATCCCGTAGGCGGCGTTATTGAGCACGACCCAGACCGCGGGGATCCGGTACTGCACCGCGGTGTGGACCTCGCTGTTCATCATCATCGAGCCGTCGCCGATGACCGCGACCGCCTTGCCCTTGCGGCCGAGGGCCGCGCCGATGACTCCGGTGGTCGAGTGGCCCATCGAGCCGACGAAGGTGCTTGCCCGATAGCGCGGCTGCCGGAAGCGCAAAAGGTGGGCCGTCCAGGGGATGGGGTTGCCGGCGTCGGCCATGACGATCGCGTCGCTGCCGTCGACGACCACCCGCTGCAGCGCCTGCATCACCCAGCTCGGGCGAATCCTCGCGTCGTCCTGCGCCTCGAGCCGCTCGGGCGGCAGCAGGGAAGAGACCGACTCGAAGTCGCCTCCGGTCGACGGCATCGCCCGGCGCAGCGCCTCGACGACGTCGCCGACGTCGGCCTGGATCCCGTAGGTCTTGACCGACGGGTAGGCGATGCCGATGACTCCCGGATCGAGGTCGACCTGGATGAAGGCCTCGCGCGGGGTCAGCGCCGGGTTCCAAAACGAGGTCAATTCACCGAGCCGGGAGCCGAGCACGAGGATGTACGCGGGGCGCCGGCGCTCGTAGAAGCGGGTGACGCTCTCGTGGCCGCCCATGCCGGTGAGGCCGAGGTAGAGCGGGTGGTCTTCGGGAAAGACGCCCTTGGCGCGCGGCGAGCTCATCACGTGCGCTCCGGTCTGCTCGGCGAAGGCCCGGATGCTGTCGGCCGCGTGGCGCGCCCCGAAGCCGAGCCAGATCAGGAACGGCTCGCGCCCGAGCAGCTCCGCGTACCGGCCGACCTCGACGCAAGGCGGGACGGAGATCTCCGGCTGCGCGACGCGCAGCGGCGCCGGGCAGCGGGCGGTCTGGAGCGCGACCGGAAGGCCGATGTGCGCCACGAACCCGGTCTCGCGCTGACAGCCGAGCGCGAGGCGATGAGCCAGCGTCTCGAGCTCGCGCGGGTCCTCGATGACCATCGACAAGGGCAGCGGCGGCACCGACCCGCTGCCTATCGCCGGCCCCAGGTAGCGGCTGGTCTCCTGCATCGCGTAGCGCCCGCGCTGGGCTGCCGAGGTGGCGCCGGAGAGGAGGATGACCCGCGCCCCTTCGCCCCAGGCGGCGAGCAGGCCGGTCCAGGCGTTGGTGATGCCCGGACCGGTGGTGACGAAGACCGCGACGGGCCTGCCGCTCGCCAGCGACAGCTCGGTGGCCGCGAAGGCGGCGCCGGACTCGTGGCGGCAGTGGAGGACGCGGATAGGGGTGCGCGCGAGCGCGTCGCACAACGGCACGACCGCGCCTCCGGTCAGGCCGAGGGCATGGGTGACGCCGAGGTCGCACAGGTGCTGCGCGAGCGCCTCGCAGACCGACCGCTGCGGCTCGACCGCCGGTGCGGGCGAGGCGGGGCCGACCTCCGGCTGGATTCTCGAAACTGCGCCGCTGCGGTCTGCTTGCACGACCATGTCTGCCTCCTCAATCTGAGAGCGGTAGAGCCTGCGGAATACCTGACCTCGGCGCACACCTCGCCTCACGGGCACGAGCTCGACGCCGCGTCCGGGGCGCTGGGAGCGCAATGGAACGAAGGGCCGAGGGCGCCCGCGCGCGGTGGCGCGGACGCCCGACCAGCCGCTACTGCACGGTCGGAACCAAGCTCGCGTGGACCGTCTGCACGTGGATGAGCCCGTGCTTGACGACGAAGGTGTCACAGCCGTCCGGGATGGAGAGCAGGGCCCCTTCGGCGTGGAAGAACACGTGGAGGACACCTTTGGCCTCGGTGACCGAGGTGATCGTCGGAGCCGCCGGGAAGAAGGAGAGCATCATCTCCAAGCCGGCGCGGATTTCGGCGCGGCCACGCATGATCTGGCCGCTCATCATCACCACCGCATCGGGGGCGTAGGTGCACATCATTGCGTCCAGATCGAGCGCCTGGTGCTTTTCGAAGCGCCAGTTCCAGAGCTCCATCGGAGAGAGGCTCTGGAGACCGGCGGGGCACCGGTAAGTGTCCTCGGTTGGAGGGACCTGCTGCGGCGGGTCCGCGCGGAGGGACATCGGGGAAAGCAGCAACACGAACATCGCGAGGACGGCGATATGACGATGCATGCTTCGCTCCTTGTGAAGGCCCGTTCAAGCGCCAGTGATTGCCTCCAGCTCCCCCCCGACAGCCCCGGCCAGATAGCCGGGGATCTCGTGAAGTGAAAGGACCGCAAACGCCGCGCCGAGCTCTCGGGCGACCTTGGGCATCCCGTAGACGGTGCTCGTCGTCTCGTCCTGGGCGACGGTGAGCCCGCCGGCTTTGCGGATGGCCAAAAGGCCCTCGGCGCCGTCGCGTCCCATCCCGGTCAGCAGCACGCCCCAGGCCCGCGAGCCGCAGACCTCGGCGGCCGAGCGAAACAGCGCATCGACCGACGGCACGTGCGGGGCGCCGGGCTCGGGGTTGCGCGGCAGGAGCGTCAGCCCGTCGCGGAAGCGGTGCACTGCGAGGTCGCGTCCGCCGCTGCAGAAGGAGATGGTGCCCTCGTCGAGCGGCAGGGCGCGCTCGGCGACCCTGACCTTTCGCGAGGTCGCCTGCGCGATGCGCCCGGCGAGCGCGCCGACGAACGAGGCGGGGATGTGCTGGACCACCGCCACCGGAGCGCTCAGCGAGGCGGGCAGCTTCGAGAGCAGCAGCAAGAGCGCCGGCGGACCGCCGGTCGAGGCGCCGACGACCACAACCTCGGGTCGGCCGAAGGCGCCCCGCGGAGCCGGGCGCGCCTGCGCGGGGAAGCGCTCGCGCTCGCCGGCGGCCTTGATCTTGGCGATCAGCTCGCCGCCCAGCTCGTGCAGCTCCATCAGCTTGACGGCCGCCTTGTCGACGAAATCGAAGGCGCCCGCCTCGAGCGCGAGCAGGGTCACCTCGGCGCCCCGCTGAGCCGCCGCGCTGACGACGACCACCGCGATCTCGGGCTTCTCGCGGCGCAGCCGCTCGAGCACCCCGAGGCCGTCGAGCACGGGCATCCCCAAGTCGAGCAGCAACACCTGCGGGGAGAGCTCGCGGCACAGCGCGAGCGCCTGCTCGCCATCGCTGGCCTCGCCGACCACCTCGAGGGTGGGCTCCTGGCCGAGGATGCGCCGGAAGGCCCTGCGCACGAAGGGCGAGTCGTCGGCGATGAGCACGCGGATAGTGGCCGAGCTCACGCGTCCTCCGGGCGGCGGTACCAGATGAGATCCGGCGAGCGGTTCATCCAGCCCTGGATGCTGGTGGCCATGCCCGACTCGGCGTGCCCGAGCACGAGCGCGCCTCCCGGGCGCACCAGCCCGACCAGCGTCTCGACCGCGCGCGCCAGCGTCTCGGCGTCGAAGTAGATGAGCACGTTGCGGCAGACGACCAGATCGAAGCGGCCCAGCGCCCCGAGCGTGCGCGGCGCGACCAGGTTGCCGCGCGCAAAGCGGGTCATCGAGCGCAGCAGGGGGCGGGCCGTGAAGCGCTCGTCCTCGCGGGCAAAATAGCGCCGCTCCCAGTCCCCGGGACCGGCCCCGGCGCGGGCGATGGCGCCGATGCGGTAGCAGCCCGACCGCGCGACCTCCAGCGCCGAGCTGCTCACGTCGATGCCCACGAGCTGCGCGCGCCGGCCCCAGAGCACCTGCGGCCGGTCGAGCAGCAGCATCGCCAGGCTGTAGACCTCCTCGCCCGTCGAGCATCCGGCCGACAGGATGCGCAGCGGCTCGCCTCCCGGAGCGCTGGACATCACCTCGGGCACCAGCTCGCCCATCGCCGCGGCGAGCTGGCGCACGTCGCGAAAGAACGAGGTCTCCTGGTTGGTGATCGCGTCGGCGACCGCGAGGGAGATCGCCTCGTCGTCGCTGCCCGAGGCGAAGGCGAAGACGAACGCGGCGGGGTCGCACTCCCAGCCGGCGATCCGCATCGCCTCGCGCAGGCGGTGCCCGAGGACCTCGAAGCGCCTGCCCGGCTGCGCGAGACCGAGGCGCTCGCGAACCGCGTGCGCGAAGGCGCGCAGCGTCTCCGGCCCGATGGCCGGCGCCACCTGGCCGCGCACCTCAAGCATCGGCCCTCCGCTTCGGGCAGATTCGCTCGAGCGCTTGGTCGATGGTCTCGGCGAGCATCGGGTCGCGCGCGCGCAGCTCCTCAAGCCGCGAGACCGCCCGCGGGTCGCCGATCTCGCCGAGCGCGAGGATGGCGCTGAAGGCGAGCCACGGCCCCTTGTCGATGGCCTCGAGGATGAGCCCGACGGCCTCGGTGTCCTTCTGATGGCCGAGCGCCTCGATAGCGGTCTGCACCAGCAGCACGTCGCTGCTCTGTGCCGCCTCGCGCAGCACCTCGAGCGCCAGGGGGCTGCGGATGCGACCGAGGACCTGCAGGCAGAAGATGGCCGTGTGCTGGTCGCCGCCGCGCACCCCGCTCGCCAGGGCCATAAGCGAGCGCTCCCCGGCCCGGCGCAGCGCCACCATTGCCGCGGCGCGACCCGAGAGGTTCGCGGGGTTGGAGATCAGCTCGACGAGCCGCTGCGGCTCGAGCACGTCGGCGGCGGCCGCCGCGGCCCGCTCGCGCACGGTGAGCTCCTCGTCGCCGAGGGCCTCTTCGAGCACCCAGGCCGGCTCACGCCCGTTCCAGGCGCGCTCGACCAGCTCGAGGCGCGCCTGGACGCGCAGCCGGGCCGCGGGGGCAATCAACTTTGACCTCCGACCTGGATGCTGGCCGCCTGCTCCTGCAGCTCGGTGACCCGGGAGGCGAGCGCCTGCATCGCCTCCGAGACGCGCCCGACCGACTCCTGGTTCTGGCGGGCGATGACGCTGATGTTCTCGGCGCTCTTGACCACCTGATCGCCGCCGGCGCGCACCTGGACCGTGGCGTCGGCGACCGAGCGGGTCTTGCCCGAGATGCGCTCGACGGCGCCCACGACGATGCTGGCACCCGAGGCCTGGGCCCCCGCGCTCTGGGTGAGCACGCTCGAGAGCCCGCGCAGCCGCTCCATCTCGCGCTTGAGATCGACGGCCGACTGCGACTGGTCGGAGACCGCGGTCGTGACCCGGCTGACCAGCTCGCTCACCTTGTGGACCGAGTCGACGACCTTGCGCATGCGCCCGCCGGCCTCGGAAAGCAGCTTGGAGCCCTCGCCGGTGCGGTCGGCGTTCTGGCGCGCCAGCTTGACCGCCTCGTCGGTCTCCTCGCGGATGGAGCCGATGAGCTGGGCGACCTCCTTGGCGGCGACCAGCGAGCGCTCGGCGAGCTTGCGCACCTCGTCGGCGACCACCGCGAAGCCGCGCGC
>DHSB01000234.1:24703-25314 GCA_002408385.1 Myxococcales bacterium UBA5297 | reverse complement strand
TTGAGCGCGAGCAGGTTGGTCTGGTCGGCGATCTCGGCCATCGTCTGCACGATGCTGGTGATCTGGCTCGAGCGCTTGGCGAGGGCCTCGAAGGCCTGGCTGGCGGAGAGCGAGGCCTGGCCGACCTCCTGGATCTTGTCGATGGAGACGTCGAGCACCGCGCCGCTGCTCTCGGCCTCGACGTTGATCTGGCGGGCGACCTGCTCGGCCTCGCTGAGGTTGCCGCTGCTGGTCTGGGCGGTCTCGGCGACGTCCTCGACGGTGCGGGTGCTGCGGTCGATGGCCGCGTGCAGCTCTTGGGCGGCGCGGGCGACCTCGTCGGCCGCGGCGCTGATCTGCCGGGCGCTGCCCGCGGCCTCCTGGCTGTCCTTGGCGAGGTCGACCGCGTTGTGGCTGACGCCCTGGATCTGGGCGGCGATCTCCTCCATCGCCGAGGAGGTCTCTTCGGTCGCCGCGCTCTGCTGGCGGGCCCCTTCGGCCATCTGGCCGCTGGCCGCGAGCACCGAGCTGGCGGTGCTCGAGACGTCGGCGGCGTGGGCCTTGACCTTGACCATCACCTCGGCGAGCCGGACGCGCATCGCGTTGAAGCTCTCGGCGAGGATGCGCAGCTC
>DHSB01000234.1:4263-24582 GCA_002408385.1 Myxococcales bacterium UBA5297 | reverse complement strand
CTCTCGGCGAGGATGCGCAGCTCGAGCTCCTTGGGCAGCTCGACGTCGCGGCGCAGGTCGCCGCTGGCCATCGCCTTCGAGGCGTCGGTCAGGCTTTCGAGCGGGCGGGTGATCGAGCGGGCGATGAACACCGCCGCCAGGATCGCCACGAAGACGGTGAGGGCGAGGGCGCTGAAGACCGCAGTGGTCGAGCCCTTGCTGATCTCGTGCAACCCCGCCTCGTTGTCGGCGTGCGCCTTCCAGAGCGCTTCGGCCAGCGCCTTGCCATCCTGCTCGAGCTCGCGCAGCGGGCGGTCGGTGCCGACCGAGGCGAGCACGGCCGGAGACAGGCTCTCGATGTGCCTCACGAGCTGCGCGGTCTGCTGCTCGTACTCGGTGCCGCCTGCCTTTTCGCTCAGCTTGCGCGCGGTGGCGGTCGCCTGGCGCAGGGTCTCGGCGCTCGCTCCGAGCTGCAGGGAGAGCAGCTCGCGGTTGAGCTGCTCGCCGAGGCGCACCTGACCCAAGATCTCCTTGCCGCGGTCGATGACCTCGAAGGTGCCTCCGATGGCCCAGAACATGGTGCCCAGGTAAAGGGGCAAGAAGAGCAGGTTGGTCGTGAAGCCGAGAAAGAGCCGCTTCTTGATGCTCATCTTCATCGCGAAAACCCTCTTTATGGCGCCGCAGGCAGCGCCAGCAGACCATCGAGATCGAGAAGCAGGGCGAGCCGCTCGCCGACCGGCACCACGCCGACGACGTACTCGCTGCAGCGCGAGCGGACCTCGGGCGGCGGGGGCTGGATCTGGGAGCGTGGCACCCGGTGGACCTGCAAGACCGCGTCGACGAGCAGACCGAGCAGCCGCCCGCGCGCCTCGACGACGATGATCCGCGAGTCGGCGCTCAGCTCGACCGCAGGCAGGCCGAGCCGGGTCTTGGTCTCGAGCACCGGGAGGATGGCGCCGCGCAGGCTCTGGACGCCCCGCACGTGCTCGGGCGCCCCGGGGACGCGGGTCAGCTCGTGGACCCGGATGATCTCGCGCACCCGGTCGATCGGCGCCGCGTGCAGCTCGTCCTCGAGCCGGAAGGCGACCAGGTGCAACAGCTCCTCGCGCGGCGGCTCGTCGATCTTGGCCGGCTGGGCGACGGTCTCGACGAAGCGAGCCAGGCGCTCGGGGTCCTTCGGGTCGACCGCACCGGCGGCCGCGAGGACCTCTGCAGCGAGCCCGAAGCTCGGAAGGGGAGGCAGGCTGGTCATGGGCTCACCTTGTGCGCCTGGCTCGGCCTGGCCGAAGAGGCGACCAGGGTCTCGGGGTCCAGGCGCAGCACCACCCGCCCGTCGCCGAGCAACGCGCCCGCCGAGGCCGGGCCGCTGCCGTACAGCGACGGCTCGAGCGGCTGAAAGACGAAGTCCTGCTGGCCGAGCAGGCGATCGACCCGCAGCGCGGCGAGGCTGCCCGCCTGCACGAGCACCGCGTAGTCGCCGCGGGTCTGCGCCAGGCCCAGCAGGCTCTTGGAGTCGACGATGGGGACGAGGCGGCCGCGATGCTCCAGCGCCTGACCGGCGCCGAGCCAGCGCACCTCGCCCTCGCCCAGGCGCGCCGCCTGCAGGACGTTGGCGACCGGCAGCGCGTAGGTCTCGCCACACAGCTCGCACAGCAGGGCGCGCTGCAGGGCAATGGAGGTCGGCACGCGCACCGTGATGCGGGTGCCCTGTCCCGGGCGCCAGGCGAGCTCGACGGTGCCGCCGCACCCGTAGACGCAGCGCTGGACGACGTCGAGGCCCACGCCCCGGCCGGCCGACTCGGAGAGCGAGGCGGTCGAGAAGCCCGGCTCGAAGGCGAGCGCGGCAGCGCCGATCGAAGGGTCGAGCCCGCGCTCACGGGCGCGCTCGAGGATGGCCTGTTCGTCGAGCCCGCGGCCGTCGTCGGCGACCGACAGCGCGATGTGCCCGCCGCTGGGGGCCGCGGTGAACACGATCTCGCCGGTCTCGGGCTTGCCCGCCGCGGCACGCTCGGCGGGCGGCTCGATGCCGTGGACGACCGCGTTGCGCACCAGGTGGACGAGCGCGCCGCCGAGGCGGTCGAGGATCTCTTTGTCCGCCTCGATCTCGGCGCCCACGATGCGCAGCTCGGCCCGCTTGCCGTGCGCGCGGGCCTCGTCGCGCACCAGCCGCCGGAAGCGCGCGAGGAGCCGTCCGACCGGGACGGTTCGCACCCTGAGGATCTGCTCGTGCAGCAGGCGGATGGTCTGGTCGAGCTGATCGCCGCCGTCGCGCAGCGCCCGCCGATCCGGCGCGGCCTCGGCGAGCAGGCGCTGCAGGCGCCGGTTCTGGACGACCAGCTCCCCGGCCATGGCGACGAGCTGGTCGACGCGCTGTTGAGGCAGCCGCAGCTCGCCCGAGAGCACCGGCGCTTCGGCCGACTCGCCTCTGGCCTGGAGCAGACCGGCGATGAGATCGTGCACCGCGGGCGCGACCTCGTTGACGGCCCGCCCGGAGGCGAGGGCCCGGACCTCGGCGCGCACCACGTCGACGCCGGCGAGCAGCTTGGCGACACGCTCGGGGTCGGTGACGCTGCCCTCGGCCAGGTCCTCCATCGCATGGAACGCGGAGCGCAGGGCGCTCGCGCCGACCATCCCCGCGTTGCCCTTGAGCGTATGCAGGCAGCGGCGAGCCGCGCCCAACAGCGGGACCCGCTCGGCCTCGCCAGCGCCCTCGAGCGAGAGCAGCGTGCCTTCGAGCCGTTCGATCAGGTCGAGCGCCTCGCTGGCAAAATCCCCGATGAGCGACTCGAACTCCACTCTGGCCTCGGAAAGGGTGTTTCTGTTCAAGACCGGATGCTAGAGGTGTCGGCCAGGATGGAAAACCGCACGAACGTGTCAAATTGATTTCAACCAGGCTGAAAAACCCGAGTTTTGACGGCCGGTCCGCCCCGGGAGTATTACTCGATTAGACGGTGGGTAGCTTCTGACCCGGGACTCGGTTTGCTTCCCTGTCAGGTCGAAACCGCTGGTTGGGGAGGGGATGGAGGACCCTTGAAGGACGCGGCGAGAACGGTTGTGCCCGCCGAACAGTGGAGACGCCAGCTCGCGCGTTCGCTGTTCGACCCGAAGGCCGTTCCGCTGAGCATGGTCTTCACCTGCAACCCGAGCTCTCCCCTGACCGCAGAGGGGTACGTCGAGCCGGAATCCGCGGGCCAGGTGTTCGAGGCGGTCTTCCTCAACCAGCTCTTCGCCCAAGTGCAGCGCAGCGGCCACGGCGTCGACCTGGCGCGCCGCGTGGGCGGCTCTGCCTACGCCCCGCTCGAAGGGCACTTTGGGTACGTCGGACATCTCGCCGAACGGGTGCACAAGGAGATCCTCGAGCCCTTCGGTGCCAAAGGCCTGCTGGTCGCTTATCTGCTCGACACGCGCTCGGAGGTCATCGGGTGGCTCGGAGTGGGCACGCGCAGACCGAGCCTCGAGGCCTTGGACGAGCTGGGCCCCCGGCTGACAGCCACCGCGCAAGCGGCTTCGGCGGCGCTGCAGGCCGCGCTCGACCTCGCCTGCGCCTGCGGCGCGGCGCTGCCCTCGGGCGCCCACGCGCGGCTGATGAAGCTCACCCGCCGCGAGGCCGAGATCGCGCGACTGGTCGCCAGCGGCCTGAGCGACCTGAACATCGCCCAGCACCTCTCGCTCTCGGAGAACACCGTGGGCTCACACCTGCGACGCATCTACGCCAAGCTCGGGTGCCACTCGCGGGTGGAGATCGCGGCGCTGCTGGGCGCACACCGGGGGCTCGTCGACCGCGGCGATGCGGGCTGACCGGCTCGAGGCGGCTTCGCCCGGGGCCGGTATTGGATCTTTCGGGGCACGGTTGAAGCCGGCGGGCTCGTCCTGTAGAAACCGGACAACTGCGACAAAACCCCGGAGAGCCAAAATGCGCGCCCGATTCCTCATCATCGCCACCGGGCTTCTCGCCGGCTGCAGCTCCAGCCAACCGGTCGGGCCCGCCGCCGACGCGGGCTGCGAGCTGCCCTGCGGGTCGAGCTGCTGTGAGGAGGGTCAGAGCTGCATCGGCGGGCGCTGCCAGACCGCCTGCGTGCCGGCCTGCCAAGGCCGGCAGTGTGGGCCGGACGGCTGCGGCGGCTCCTGTGGCGAGTGCGCGTTCGGCGCGCACTGCGATGAGCTCTCCGGCGCCTGTCTGGCCTGCGCTCCCCAGTGCTCGGGCAAGGTCTGCGGACCGGACGGTTGCGGCGGCACCTGCGGGAGCTGCACGACCGGCCAGACTTGCCGCGAGGGCGCCTGCGTCGCCTGCACCCGGCAATGCGCGGGCAAGACCTGCGGCCCGGACGGCTGCGGCGGCACCTGCGGAAGCTGCACCGATGGCCTGGCGTGCGATGCGTCGGGGCAGTGCGCCTGCCGCCCCCAGTGCGCCGGCAAGGCCTGCGGTGAGGACGGCTGCGGCGGCACCTGCGGCACCTGCACGACCGGAAGGAAGTGCGACGAAGCGAGCGGCCTCTGCGTCGCCTGCACGCCGGACTGCGCCGGGCGCACCTGCGGTGAGGACGGCTGCGGCGGGCGCTGCGGGAGCTGCGTGTCGCCCCAGACCTGCGGGGGCGGCGGAGTCGCCGGCCAGTGCGGCCAAGGGGTCTGCACCCCGGAGACCGACGCGCAGATGTGCGGGCGGCTCCTGAAGAACTGCGGCAGCCTGACGGCCGACGACAACTGCGGGGCGCGGCGCACCGTCGACTGCGGAGGCTGCTCGAGCCCCCAGACCTGCGGGGGCGGCGGCGTCGCCAACCTGTGCGGCTGCACGCCCGAGACCGACCGGGCGCTGTGCACCCGCAACGGCAGGGACTGCGGCTCCCTGACCGCCTTCGACAACTGTGAGAATTCGCGCTCGGTGGCGAGCTGCGGGGAGTGCACCGCGCCCCGGACCTGCGCGGGCGGCGGCGCCCCCGGAGTCTGCGGCTGCACCGCGGAGACCGACGCGCAGCTCTGCGCGGCGCTCGGCCGCCAGTGCGGCAGCGCGACGGCCACCGATCGCTGCAATCAGCAGCGCACGCTCTCTTGTGGCTCCTGCACCGCGCCCGAGACCTGCGGCGGCGGGGGCGCGGCCGGCCGCTGCGGGTGCACCTCGGAGTCGAACACCGCCTTCTGCGGCCGGCTCGGCAAGGAGTGCGGCACGGTGAGCGGCACCGACAACTGCGGGCGCTCGCGCTCGGTCAACTGCGGCTCGTGCACTCCCCCCGAGACCTGTGGCGGCGGCGGCGCGGCCAACGTGTGCGGGTGCACCGCGGAGTCGAACGCCGCCTTCTGCAGCCGGCTCGGCAAGGAGTGCGGCAGCTTCAGCGGCACCGACAACTGTGGCCAGCCGCGCAACGCGAGCTGCGGGAACTGCACTTCCCCAGAGACCTGCGGCGGAGCGGGCACGCCCAACCAATGCGGCTGTACGAGCAACGAGACCACAGCCCAGCTTTGCCAGCGCTACGGCTTCGACTGCGGCAACGTCACGGTGAACGACAGGTGTCTGCAACCGCGTTCGGTCAACTGCGGGTCGTGCACGCTCCCGGAGACCTGCGGCGCCGGCTGGGAGGAGAACGTCTGCGCCTGCATCGGCGAGAGCGATTGGAGCTACTGCGATGATCGGGGTTTCGACTGCGGCAGCGTCAGTTGGGTCGACGACTGCGGCGAGGCCCGCACCGGCAACTGCGGTACCTGCTCATCGCCCTTGACCTGCGGAGGCGAGGGAGAGGCGAACGTCTGCGGCTGCGTGAGCCAGTCGAACGCCGAGTTCTGCGCGTGGCACCGCGCCGACTGCGGCGCCCTCAGCGCGAACGACAATTGCGGGCGCCTCCGCACCGTCGCCTCGTGCGGCACCTGCAGCAACCCCAACGACACCTGCACCCGGAACGTCTGCACTGCGTGGACGGTCGTGCCGCACGCGAACTGGATCGACTGGTCGGCGGTGGGCGGCCGCTCGGCCGACGACTTCTACCTGGCCGGCTACGACGACTACGACAACGAGGCCTACGTCAAGCGCTACCTGAACGGCTCGTGGGGCCCCACCACGCGCGTCTCGAGCGCGACCCGGCTCTACAAGATCACCGCGGCGGGCCCGACGGGCGACTACTGGATGAGCGGCGCTCCCAAGCGCATCCTGCGCACCCCGGGGGCCCCGGGCAGCCTGGTCGACGTCGGCTGGACACCTCCGGAGAACCTCTTCGACATCAAGGCGCTCAGCGACACCGACGTCTGGGGCGTGGGCGTCAACGGCACGATCGCCCACTGGAACGGCACCTCGTGGCAGAGCACCTCGGTGCCAACCGACGACGACGCGCTCAACTCGCTGTGGGCCGTCGCCGCGAACGACATCTGGGCCGCAACGACCAACGGGGTCATCGCCCATTACGACGGCACGAGCTGGACCACCTCGAGCCTGCCCAATGCTTCCTGCTTTGGCATGTGGGGCAGCGGACCGAACGACGTCTGGTGCGTCGGCACCGGCAGCGGCGCCACCGGCGCGAGCTACCACTGGGACGGGACGAGCTGGACCGAGGTGCCCGTCCCCACGACCGGCTGGGTCTACGACGTCTGGGGCTTCGCTCCCGACAACGTCTGGGCCGTCGGCACCAGCGGCTGCCTGCACTGGGACGGCACGAGCTGGAGCGACGTGCCGCTGCCGACGACCCGGTTCCTCTACGGGATCTGGGGCGCGAACCCCAGCGACATCTGGGCGGTCGGGAGCGGGGGCGTGATCCTGCACTGGCAGCACTGAGCCACCCTCCTCGAGACTTGTCGCTGCGCGGCGCGCTCTCCGAGGGCCGACCTTCCTATTGACCGAGCGAGTGCTCGATTCCTCGGAGCGCCCATTACCATGCGCCCTCCGAGCCGGCGTGTTGCTTAGGTTCCGGGCAAGCCTCGAGCTGCGCGGGCCCAAGGGCGCTCAGGCCGGCGGACCTGCGGCCTGAGCGTAGGCAGGCGACTGTGCCTACGCGGTGGCGGCCGCCGGAAAGGCAGCACGTCCAGCCGCCCACCGCGCAGACCAGCGCGGCGCCTCCCCCGAGGCCCGCCTCTTCCCGCCGTCCCCTCGTTGAGTCCGCCTGCGTCCGGCAGACCGGGCGCTTGCGGTCGCCCCGGCAGACCGCGAAACTCCTCGGCACCATGACCAACGCTCAGCTCGATCTGACAGTGAAGACCCTGGGACCGCGCACCCTCGCCTCGCCCCTGGGGCTCTCGACCGAGAGAGGCGACGACGTCGCCGACTACATCCGCGACGAGGTGCGCGTGCTGTCGGCTATCGAGTTTTCAGCCGGCGACGAGGGCAAGACGCTCCCGTCCCCCCAGATCCCGAGCTTCGAGAAGGCCGGGCCGCGCGAGCGCATCTACTTCGATCCCAAGAAGGTCACCGCGGCCATCGTCACCTGCGGAGGCCTGTGCCCGGGCCTCAACTCGGTGATCCGCTCGATGGTGATGGAGCTGCACCACGGCTACGGCGTGCGGCGCATCCTCGGCGTGCGCTACGGCTACGAGGGTCTCAACCCGGCGGTCGGGCTCGCCCCGCTGGAGCTCGAGCCGAAGAGCGTCGAGAGCATCCACCGCCATGGCGGCAGCGTCCTCGGGAGCAGTCGCGGGGCGCAGGAGCCGGCGGTGATGGTCGACTACCTCGTCGAGCGCGAGATCGACGTGCTGTTCACCTTGGGCGGGGACGGCACGCAGCGCGGCGCCCACCAGATCCAGCAGGAGATCGAGCGGCGTGGCCTGAAGATCGCCGTGGTCGGCGTGCCCAAGACCATCGACAACGACATCGCCTTCGTCGATCAGACCTTCGGCTTCGACACCGCGGTCGAGACCGCGCGGACGGTGCTCGACGGCGCGCACGTCGAGGCGCACGGCGCCCGCAACGGCCTGGGCATCGTCAAGCTGATGGGGCGCGACGCCGGCTTCATCGCCGCCCACGCGAGCCTCGCCTCCGGGGAGGTCAACTTCTGCCTCGTCCCCGAGGTCGACTTCGAGCTCGATGGCGAGCAGGGCCTTTTCGCCTGTCTCGAGCGCCGACTGCGCGCGCGCTCCCACGCCTTGGTCGTCGTCGCCGAGGGCTGCGCGCGCACCATCGCCCGGCGGCTGGGCAAGTCGGACGAGCGCGACGCCTCGGGCAACCTGCGCTTCGGCGCCGACGGTCTTGACGTCGGGACCTACCTGCGCGACGCGGTCAAGGCGCACTTCAAGGCGAAGGGCGTTCCCCTTGCGGTCAAGTACATCGACCCGAGCTACACCATCCGCTCGGTGCCGCCGACGGCGACCGACGAGATCTTCTGCAACCGGCTCGCGCGCAACGCGGTCCACGCGGCGATGGCGGGCAAGACCGACGTGCTCATCGGCCGGATGCACGGCGTCTTCACCCACGCGCCGCTGGCGGTGGTGACGGGCCAGAACAAGGTCATCGACCCCGACCGCGAGCTGTGGCTGTCGGTGCTTCGCTCGACCGGGCAGCCGCTGATGCGCTCGACGGAGGGCCGAGCTTCGTCTCGGCCGGACTGAAGACGGTCTCGGGAATCTCCTGCGTACCGCGCGAGGAGGGAGCGCCGGCGGCGTGAGTGCGCGGATGAAGTAGAGGAGATGAAGCGGAGTTGCGAAGGATCTTTCGCCTCCTGACTCCATCCGCGTCGCCGGAGGCCCGACCCCGAGACGCCAGCACGAAGGCTGGCGCTCCGGTCCCACCGAAGGGCCCGGCCTACGCGCGCCTGACCTGCCGCTTGATGGCCGTGAGGAAGTCCTCGAAGCGGAGCGCGTCGGGACCGGCCTGGGCGATGTCCAGACCTGCCTTCCCGTCGTGACGCAGCAGGCGCACGAAGCGGATCTTGCGAAACGACAGGCCGGCGATCACCGCGCAGATCGCGGTCACCACCCAGCCGACCATGCTCGCGCTCTGCACCCAGGGCTCCTGGTTCGGCCGCCCGAAGACCACGGCGGCCGAGACGGCGAGCGCGCCGACGAGGATGGCGCGCTTGGCCCAGCGGTTTCGCACGAAGAGCTCGGTGGTCCGCGGAGTGAGGTCCGAGAGCTTGACCGTCGTGCGGTGCGTGCCGCCGAGAAGCCAGCGCGCCTCTATCTCGACGCGGTCCTCGAACAAGGCGAGCTCGCGCCGGACCTGCAGGAGGCGCTCGGTATACCTGGCGAGTGGGGCGGCGGGATCGGTCATGGCGGGCGAGGTTAGCGCAACCGCGCCGCGATTCGCCGCATTCCTCGAAGGGCCAACCGTGCGAGCAGGGTTTGGGCTCACGGCTCCCCGAGCTCGAGACGGTGCTCGAAGCCCATTCGGCCTAATGCTGCTTTGCCGGCGCTTCGTACCAATCGAGGTGGCGCGACCATCGGTGGCAGGCCAGGCACGCGGTGTCGTGCCATTGGTAATCGCAGCGCGGGCAGCGCCCTCGGGTCAGGAAGGTGTTCCAGCCCATCCCACAGCGGCAACCCCAGCGATCGGCTGGCCGCGGTCGCCACGAACAGAGCGGGCAGCGAATCCCATCGAGAGGCTCCTCCTCGACCGGCTCGGCCTCTTCGGTCTCTGGAGAGTTGTCGGGCGGGCGTCGGATTGATTCGCGCAGCAGCAGGCTGAGGTTCGAGTCGTCGGACATCAGGCGCCTCCGGGTTCTCGGGTTCGCTCACCTTCCATACACCCGAGGACGGACTGAGCGCGGCTCGGGCGCCGACCTCCAGCGGGAGTCGGCGGGTTCGCTCGGAGGAGCTCGCCCCTCGCGCGCGACCGGGCTTGCGGCGCGCTCCTCCCACGAACGTTGGTGTACCGTTTCCCCGCTTTTCGAACCCGCGCCGACCATCCCCCCAGCAAATGGCGCGAGCCGCAAGCCGAACGTCGCCCATCCGCAGGAGCACCGCCATGAAGAGACTCCTCCCCATCGCCCTTCTCGCCGCCGTCGGCTGCGTGCGCGCCTCGACCTTCGAAAAGCTCCAGGCCGACTACGCCACCTCGCTCAAGCGAGTCGAGCAGAGCGACGCCTCACTCGCGAGCTGCTCGCGCCGCGTGAGGTCCGACCCGGAGATCGAGAAGCTGAAGAAGGGTTGGACGCTCGTCCCGGTCGTCGTCGCCTCCCAGGACATCTCCGAGAACACCGTCCTTACCTTCGACATGATCTCCCAGCGGCCTGTCCCCGAGCAGTTCGTCACCACTTCGGTCGTCAAGCCCGACTCCGCCAGCTACATCGTCGGACAAGAGATCCTCATGCCGGTGCAGACCGGGGACATGCTCCTGTGGAGCATGTTCGAGACGAGCAAGTCCGTAGAGAAGCTCTCGAGCTTCGCGAAGAAGGACCTGCGCATCTTCACCGTCGAGACGACTCCCGCTTCGAGCTGCGGCCAGTGGGTCCGTCCGAACGACCACGTGGACGTGATCGCCGTGCTGCCGTCCTCCGAAGGCAAGGGCATGGTGGCGACCACGGTGCTCGAGAACGCGCTCGTGGTGGCGACCGGGAAGATCACCGGCCAAACCAACCTGAACCTCGTCCCCGAAGGCGAACGCGCCTTCAAGCACGTCTCGCTGCTCGTGAAGCCCGAGGAGGCCGAGCGGCTCGCGCTGGCGCAGGCCTTGGGAAAGCTCACGCTCGCGCTGCGCAGCTCCGAGGACGAGGGGCTTCGCAAGAGCGCCACCCCGACGACCGTCAAGGCGCTGTTCACGAAGACGGGCACGGCACCGCGGTAGAGCGGCCTGCCGCCGGGACCGCCGCGGCCCCTTCCGTAGGCGACGCGTTCTCTCGGACCGACGCCGCTGCTAATGCGCCTGTGGCCGCGGCCCTTCCGGCGGCGGCCCGCGCCGCGGAGGCGGCGGGCCCCTATTCTCCGGCGGCCCGCCGCGAGGCTCGCGCTTCTCGCCCTTCTGCTTGCCGCCCGGTTCGTAGTGCTCGACGAGCGCGTTCACCTCGGAGCCGAGCAGCAACACCAGGCCGACGATGTAGAGCCACAGCAGCAGGATGATGACCGCGCCGAGGCTGCCGTAGGTCGCGCTGTAGTTGCCGAAGCTCGAGACGTAGAAGCGAAAGCCCAGCGCCGCGAGCGCGAGCAGCACGACGCCGATGACGCTGCCCGGGGTGATGAGCTTGAAGCTCTGCTCGACGTCGGGGCCGAAGTAGTAGACGACCGCGAAGGCGAGCAGCAAGAGCGCGAAGATGATGACCCACCGCAGGGCCGCGAAGGCGGCCTGCAGCGGCCCGCTCCAGCCCAGAGACGAGGCGAGCCAGCCCTGCAACATCCCTCCGACCACGATGAGCGAGAAGGCCGCGGCGACAAGGAACCCGAAGCCGATGGTCAGCCCCAGCGCGATGCCCCGCACCTTGAAGAACGAGCGCCCCTCCTTGACGTCGTAGGTGATGTTGAGCTGCTGCATCACCGCGTAGATGCCAGAGGAGGCGGCCCAGAGCGTGCCGATGAGGCCGAAGGAGAGCAGCCCGCCGCGCCGCTGGCCGACCACCTCCCGGACCGTGTCGTCGAGCAGGCTCGCCGCCTCGCCCGGCAACCCCTGGCGCAGCAGGTTCATCACGGCCTGGTCGAGGTTGGCGATGGGCAGAAACGGCAGCAGGCTCAGCAGGAAGATCAGGGCCGGGAACAGCGCCAGCATCAGGTAGTAGGCGAGCGCCGCCGCGCCGTTGGTGACGTTGTCGTCCTTGACCTCGCTCTTGAAGTCCTTGGCGAGCTGCTTGAACGACACGCCGGGCAAGCGCCACATCGCGATTTCTCTCCACGCCCCCGAAGCTCTGCCTGCCCACCTCCGTCGTTTCGCCTCTCGAAGGTATGTCCCCCCGCTCGGTTTGCCTCTACTTGCTCGCGGGCGCCCCGGCTTTCGGGCTCGCACCCGTGGCAGGCACCCCTGCGACCCGCCAGGCGCTCGGCTTGGTCTGGAGGCCGGTCGAGAGCTCCTTTCTCCACCTCGCGTCGGCGCCTCTTCGTCATGCCTGCACGCAGGCCGCCCGGCTTTCTCCGGTCAGATTTCCTCAGGCAACAAGAGCCGGCTCAACCAAGCGCGGCGCCTGGTCCGAACAGCCGCCGCACGAAGCGGGGCGAAGAAGTCAAAGGTCTTGGGACCCCGCCGCGCTTCACAGGGGTGGCGCAGTCTGCGAAGGTCGACCGCGTCCGGGAGCGCAAACCGATGGGCCTGCAAACACTGACCTTCAAGAGCATTCACCAAGAGCTCAGCTTCCTGCGCGCGCACGCGCGCGTCACCCGGCTGGTCGACATGATCCTCGAGGACTGCCTGGCCCGCGGGCTCGGTCTGGAGGTCGCGCTCGATGTCTTCCTGTCGCAATGCGCGCGGCTGCTCGGCGCCTCGAGCGGCTTCGTCCAGCTCCGAGGCACGCAGGGCCCGGTGCTCACGCGCAGGTTCGGACCCGCCGCGCTGCGCAAGCAGCAGCTCTCTGCCGCCGAAGGCGTCCATCCATTCGAGCGAGGGCAACTCCTCGTCAAGAACCTCGCCTTCGGTCCGGCGCAGTTCGGGGCCTTCGGGCTCGTCGTCGAAGATCTGCCGGCGAAGGAAATCCCTCTGGCCCGCGCGCTCGTCGATGCGATGGGCGAGCAGCTTGACAATACGGTGCTCACCTTCATCGCCCTCTCCGACGGCGCTTCACCCGCACAGCGGCTCGACGAGTTGGCCGTCGCCGAGAGCTTCCGCCCGAAGGCGAGGTTCGGACGCTACGAGCTGCTCTCGCCGCTGGGCACCGGAGGCATGGCCCAGGTCTTCGTCGCCCGGCAGAAGGGGCCCGAAGGCGTCGGCCGGCTCGTCGCCCTCAAGCGCATCCTCCCGTACCTGCTCGACGAGCCAGAGATAGTCGAGCAGTTCCTCGACGAGGCGCGCGTCAGCCTTCAGCTCGCCCACGCCAACCTCGCGGTCGTCTACGACTTCGGCCGCACGCCGGGCGGCTACTACCTGGCGATGGAGCTGGTCAAGGGACCGAGCCTGGCGGCGGTGCTCGCGCGAATGCAAGCCCTCGAGCCGCGGATCGCTGGCGCCATCCTGGTGCAGACCCTCCATGGCCTGCACGCCGCGCACGAGCTGTGCGGCGACGATGGCCGCCCGCTCGATTTGGTGCACCGGGACCTGTCGCCGCAGAACGTGATGATTGGCTTCGACGGGACGGTGAAGGTGCTCGACTTCGGCATCGCCCTCACCCGCGACAAGCGCTCCCAAACTGAATTGGGGATCATCAAGGGCAAGCCGCTCTACATGTCGCCAGAACAGGCGATGGGCGAGCCGATAGACCGGCGCAGCGATCTCTTTGCCGCCGGACTGATCCTCTACGAAGCCCTGACCGGCGAGCGGCCCTTCAAGCGCGAGACCGCGGACACGACGCTCGACGCGATCATCGAGGAGCCCGTACACAGGCATCCGCGAGTTCCCCGCAAGGTCTGGAAGGTGCTCAGCCGGGCCCTGGAGAAGGACCGGAGGCAGCGCCACTCAAACGCCCTCGAACTCGCCCGGGATATCGAAGCGGCGATGGAGCCGGTCGCGCCGGACGAGCTGGGGAAGGCGGTTCGCGAGCAGTTTGCCGACGCCTACCGCGCGGTGCAGGCCTGGACCATGGCCACCGCCCCGCAGGGCACGAGCGCCGAGACCAAGCAGGGAACCGGAACCGACGGGCGCTGAAGACCCGTCGAGAAACCCTCCTTCGACTCGGTCCGGATCCGCTCACCCTGAGCGTGGCTCCCGACGCGCGAGCGGCCGGAGCGGCGTCGAAGGGACCCTCGGCTTCGCTCGAGGTGAGTGGAGGGGGCGGGCCGAGCTCAAGGAGTTTGTCCCGACACCTCTTGAGGCGTGTGAGGGCGTCGAAACGGCTCTTCGGTCGGCGTTTCGAGGCCTTGGGGCTGCTTGCCTGGCCGCGGAGCGTCGCGCTCCTTCGCTCGCACGCCGGTGCGACGGCCAGCATGAGCCGGAGGTGCTGCTTGTTTGACTGGCAGGGCGGATCTTCCGTAGATTCCGCGCCCGACCGACCCGATGAGTGAATCCATCTTAGAGACGACAGGCGATCCTACGTCGAACGAGCATGACAGCCCCGCGCGCTCCGCATCGGTGCGCCCCCTCGACGAGGCCTCGTCGCAGCAAGCATCGCCGGCTGAACCCGCGCACCGCCGCCGTCGCCGCCGCCGCCTGGCCCAGGGCCCGGAGGCGAGCGCGCGTGCTGCCGATGGCCAACAGGTCGCGGCGCCTGCGCTCCTCGAGCAGAGCGGTGAAGCCCTGCCCTCCGAGGGCGCGCCTGCTCACGAGACCCGCGAGCGACCGATGGCCTCCAGCCTCCGTGACGACGGAGCGCCCGCCGACATCCCGCCCGAGCGGCTCGACCTCGACGGCATCAAGATCCTCAACCGCCTCCACCGCTTTGGGCAGCAGGCCTACTTCGTCGGGGGTTGCGTGCGCGACCTGCTGCTCGACCGCCCGCCGAAGGACTTCGACATCTGCACCTCGGCCCATCCTGGCGAGGTGCGCTCGCTGTTTCGCAATTGCCGTCTGGTAGGCCGGCGCTTCCGGCTCGCGCACGTCTTCTTCCGCGGCGGCAAGCTCATCGAGGTGAGCACCTTCCGCGCGAACCCCATCGAGATCGAAGAGGGCGAGGACCTGCCCGAGGACTTGCTGATTACGCGCGACAACGTCTTCGGCACCGCCGAGGAGGACTCGCGCCGGCGCGACTTCACGGTCAACGGGCTCTTCTACGACGTTCGCCTCGGCCGAGTGATCGACTTCGTCGACGGCTTGAAGGACCTGCGCGCGCGCCTCATCCGCACCATCGGTCCGCCGGAGGTGCGCCTGCGCGAGGACCCGGTCCGCATCCTTCGCGCGGTGCGCTTCGCTGCGCGCTTGGGCTTCGACATCGACCCGGCGACCTATGCCGCGATGGAGGGAGCGGTCGAGGACCTGCCGAGGTGCGCGTCGCCCCGGCTGCTCGAGGAGACTTTCCGCCTGCTCCGGGGCGGGACCTCTCGCCAGGCGTTCGAGCTGCTCGATGCCCTCGGCGCGCTCCGGGTGCTGCTGCCACCGGTCGCCAGGTACCTCGAGCAAGGCGGCCCCACCGCCCGGCGCGACTTCTTCGAGCGGCTCGGCGCGCTCGACGAGCGGATCAAGGTGTCGCCCGTCGACGACTCGCTGATCATCGCCGTCCTGCTCTCGCCGCTTGCCGGCCGGCTGATGCTCGAGGACGACAGGTCGGCCTCCGAGGCGGTCGACGAGGTGCTCGACGCGCTCGTACAGACGGCGCGCCTGCCTCGCCGCATCGGCGACCGGGCGAGGCAACTGCTCTGGGCGCAGGGGATCCTGAGCGGCGAGCGCCGCAGGCGCCGCTCGCCCGCCTCCTTCCGCCACCACCCGATCTTCCCGGACGCCCTCGAGCTCTTCGCCATCCAGGTGCGAGCGACAGGTCAAGGGGAGCAGCGGCTGGCCGCTTGGCGCGAGGGCCGAGAGCCGCTCGAGCAGGCGCCGCCCGAGGATGCAGTCAAGAAGCGCCGCCGCCGCCGTCGCCGCCCCCGCGGCAAGCACTCCGACGGCGGGCCGCCCGGGTGCGCATCCGACGGCGGAAGCACGCCGGGGCAGGCCTGACGCCCGTTCGCTTGCGCCCAGCCGCGAATACCGCCGAGTCGAGCGCCCCTGGACTCCAGACCTCCTGACCTGCCGGCTCGCCGCTCTGTGGCAGCCGCCGGGAGCGCTGCGGCGTCTTGCTCGCCTCGTCGGCAGCAGGTCGACCATGAGGTGAGCGAACCAGCGCTCGCACGGGCTCGCGTTTGGGCCCGCTCGTCGCGAGTGCCGGGCAAGCGCCTGGCCGCGCGCTGCCGGAGCCGACGCGAACCCGGGAATCGCCGGAGCGCGCTGCCGACCTCACCTTCCCGGCAAGGATGGCCGGGCGCACCGAGACCGAAGGCCGAGTCCACGTCGGCACGAGCGGCTACGTCTATTCCGACTGGCGCGGGGTCTTCTATCCACCCGGGCTGCCGCACAGAGAGGAGCTCGCCTACTACGCGAGCCGCTTCGGGACCGTGGAGCTCAACAACACCTTCTACAGGTTGCCCTCACCCACGACTGCTCGCGCCTGGGCCGAGCGGGTTCCAGCCGAGTTCGTCTTCTCGGTCAAAGGCAGCCGGTATCTCACGCACATCAAGCGGCTGAAGGAGACCGGCCAGGGGATAGCGCGCTTCTTCGAGGCGATCGCGCCCTTGGGAGACCGGCTCGGCCCGGTGCTCTGGCAGTTGCCGCCGCAGATGAAGAAGGACCCCGCGCGCCTCGAGGGCTTCCTCCAGGCGCTGCCCGGCGGGCACGACTACGTCGTCGAGCTGCGCAATCCCGAGTGGTATTGCGAGGAGGTCTTCGCGCTGCTCGAGCGGTGCTCGGCGTCGCTGTGCCTGCACGATCTGACCGATGCTCCCGCGCCGTCTCCTCCGCCCGGCCCCATCTACTACCGGCGCTTCCACGGCCTGCACGCCCGCCACGGCGGCCGCTACGGGCGGGGTGGTCTGAGGCGGCCGGCCGCCGAGATCGCGGCTCTGGCCGCCTCAGGCAGGCCCTGCTTCGCCTACTTCAACAACGACCGGAACGCCGAGGCCACCCTCGACGCCGCGACCCTCGCCACGCTCGTGACCGAGGCTCTGGAAGGGCAGGGGCTCGCCTCTCACTCCTGAGGCAGAGCGCGCCCACTCGCAAGTCAACCGTTCGGCCAGCGGTCCATCTCCTTGCGCCCCCCCGGGAACGCTCCTAGAATCGCCGCCTTTTTGACACACACACACACTCGGGTGAACCGTGTCCGACATCCAGAACTTCGAGCAGTTGGTCGAGATCATCGCCGAGCGCGTCTCCCAGCGTCTGAGCGCCCCCGCCCTCCCTGTCGCCTCCGATTCCCAGCACCGCTTTTCGGGCGCCTGCTCGTCGAGCTGTGGAAGCTGCGCGAACGGCGCGAGCGGGAGCTGCGGCGCCAAGAGCATCGTCACCCTCGGCGCCTCGCGCGTCTCGCCGATGGGCCACACCCGGACCTCGCCGGACATCGCCCGCTACATCGACCACACGCTGCTCAAGCCGGAGGCGACCCGCGAGGAGGTCACCAAGCTGTGCGAGGAGGCCAAGAAGTACGGCTTCGCCACGGTCTGCCTCAACTCGACCAACGTCGGGCTCGCCGCGCAGCTCCTCAAGGGCTGCGGCACCGTGCCCATCGCCGTCGTCGGCTTCCCGCTGGGCGCCGCGCTGGCCTCGGCCAAGGCCTACGAGACCCGCGAGGCCATCCGCTGCGGCGCCAAGGAGATAGACACCGTCATCAACATCGGCGCGCTCAAGGGGCACGACTACAGGCTGGTCTTCGAGGACATCAAGGCGGTCGTCGACGCGGCCAAGCCGGTTCCGGTCAAGGTCATCCTCGAGACGAGCCAGCTCAATCAGGAGGAGAAGGTCATCGCTTGCGCGCTCTCCAAGGCCGCCGGCGCCGCCTTCGTGAAGACCTCGACCGGCTTTGCCGGCGGCGGGGCGACCGCCGAGGACGTCGCGCTGATGCGCCGCATCGTCGGCGCCGAGATGGGCGTGAAGGCCTCGGGCGGCGTGCGCTCGCGCGAGGACGCAGAGAAGATGATCGCCGCGGGCGCCGATCGCATCGGCGCGAGCGCCTCGGTGGCCATCGTCACCGGCAAGAAGTCGACCTCCGCCTACTGATGCCCGCCGCGCCCGGAGCCGAAGAGGGCGCCCCCGTCGAGCCCGCCGGCCGCTTTGCTGCGCGCCGCGCGCTCGGCTTTTCAGCCGCGGAAGCGGCGCTCGTCCTCGCAGGCGCCGGGCTCGTCGCCTGGCTCGGCTCGCGCGCGGACCTCTTCACGCTCGACGGCTACTACTACCTGGCCAAGGCCAAGAGCCTCGTCGCCGGTCAGGGCCTGTCGGTGCCCTGGAACGACGGGGTCGACGACCGGTTCTTCTGGGGCTACTCGCTCGCGCTCGCCCTGCCGGTCAAGCTCTTCGGCGAGGCGGGCTTCTGGGCCCTGTCGGCCGCGCTCTACGCGGCGACGGGCTTCGTCTTCGCGCGCATCCTGAGGCGCCTGCCTGTCGGGCCTGAGGGCAGGGTGGCGGCGCTCGGGCTGGCGATGTTCAGCCCGGTCGCGCTGCGGTGGGCCGCGGTGCCGATGCCCGAGCCGCTTCTCGGCCTGCTCGCCGCGACGGCCTTGCTCTTCGCGCTGCGGTGGCGCCAGGGCGCGGGGGCCTGGAGCCTGCTGGTGTCCGCCCTGTTCGCCGGGCTCGCCCTGTTCACCAGCGCAGGCGGCCTGCTCGTCGCCGCCGCCGCCGGCGCGATGGCCTGGAGCCGCCTGCGAACCGAGCGGCGCTGGGGCCTGTTCGTCGCGTGCGCGCTGCTCGCGATGGCCGCCGAGGGGGTTCACCTCGGAGACCTGCTCGCCCGGGGAGCCTCGCTCGCCTCGCTCGACGGCCTCGCCCCGCAGCTCGAGAAGACCGGCCTCTTCCAAGCGGCGTGGACGCACCTGCGAGCGCCGTACTGGATGATCTACCGCTTCGACTCCGAGCCGTGGCTCTACTCGCGCTTCTTCCCGCCGTGGCTGACGGTGCTGCAGGGCCTGGTGCTCGCGCTCTACCTGCTCTCGATGCTCGCCGCGCTCGTCTCCGGCTTCTACAAGCGTGGCTTCGCCTTCGTCTGCGCGGTCGGTGCGCTCGTCCTGGCGCTGATCGACGGCATCTGGCACCCGCAGCTCGCGCGGTTCGAGTACCTGGTTCACCTGGGCGCCGCGCTCGTCTTCGCCTGGGGGCTCGAGAGGGCCTTCTTCTGGGCAAAGCCGCGCACGCGGGCGACCGGCGTGCTCGCGCTCGCCCTCGGCTGCGCGGCCCTGGGCGGCCTCTACGGCGTTCGCGGGGTGCAGATGCAAGGGGTTCGCCTCGCGCTCCAGGCCGGAGGGCGCGATCTTCGGGCGATCGCGAAGGTGGTCAACGAGCAGAACGTCGAGGGCCGGCCCGTCGTCACCGATCTCGGGCCGAGGCTCGCCCTCTACCTCGACGCGCACGCGTGGCTCGATGGGGACGAGCGCGGCTACTACGGCGACGCGGTGCCCTCGGGTGCCGGCGCCAAGGCCTTCCTCACCGACCACGAAGTGCGCGTCATCGCCTCTGGCCGCCGGGCGCGCGAAGTCGAGGAGGCGTTCGGGCTCGGCGAGGGCGAGGCGCGGGCGGTCAAGGCGCCCGACGCGACGGTGCTGGTCCTCGAGAGCCCGAGCGTGGCGAGCGGGGTCGCGGCCGCCGAGTAGGTCCGAAAAGCTCCCCTGCCGCCGTGGAGTCCGGTTGCGCATCCGGCGGCAATCACGCTGCCCAGCTCGGATCCGACTGAAAGACGGAGGACTCGAGGAAGCCGGCACGAAGGGCTGCCAGGGAATCGTCCGCCCGCAAAGACAAGGCCCCGGTCCGCGAAGGACCGGGGCCTGACTCACCGGGAAAGAGAGAATTGCGGTGCCGCTACTCCGGCACGTCCGATTCCGAGTCCGCCTTGCTCTTCTTGCGCCGCTTCACCGGGCGCTGGACGCGCTCGACCTCGGTGAAGAGCGCGTCGAACGTCGCCCGATCGTCCTCGAAGGCGAGCTCGGCGCGCAGCCGCAGCTTCGAGTAGGCCTTGCTCCAGTCCATCGCCGCGGCGTCGCGCGCGGCCCGCTTGATGTCGTAGGTGCTCTGCGGGCCGGAGAGCCCCGTCACCGCCTGCTCGACCTTCGCGGCGTGCTGCAGGCACTCGCCGATGGCCCGGGTGACCTCCTCGTTCGGCCCCTTCGCGGCGATCCTGGCGGCCATCTCGCGCACCGCGGCGACCTCGGTCTTGTAGGCGAGGATGACGAGCTCCGAGGGCGCGTGGCTCGAGTAGGAGGAGAACGGGTTCTTGCGCGACCCGAGGCCCGCGCCGACCAGCTTGGTAGCCAACCCGTCGAGCCCCCGGTCGAGCAAGGTGTCGGCGGCGCCGATCTCCGCGAGCGCCGCATCGCGCGCCCGGCGGGCTTCGTCGACCGCCTCTGCGGCCCCTTCGAGGGCGCCGTGGACCAGCCTGAAGCTCTCCAGGCTCGTGGCGAGGTCGCCAGTAACCGTCACGCCGGCAAAGCGCTCGAGGACCGCCGCGCCCAGAATCCGCTGATCAAACAAACCAAATTTCATGTGACCCCCAACGGTGAGTGGCGGCACTCTACGGCCGGACCCGCGGGCGGCGTCAATCATCCCCCCCGAGAAGGGGGGCTTTCTTACAGCGAGCCTGAATCTCCTCAATCGGAACGGAATTCCGGATCTCGGAACGCCATTCCTGCACGGGGAAAAGCCGTTCCGAGGACGGGAACGGCGTTTCTGACCCGCAGATCCGCGTTCCGAGGACGGGAATGGCG
>DHSB01000234.1:305-4024 GCA_002408385.1 Myxococcales bacterium UBA5297 | reverse complement strand
CGGCGTTCCGAGGACGGGAATGGCCTTCCTGACTTGCAGATCCGGCGCTCCGAGGACGGGGAGTGGCCCTCCTGGCCCGGCGAGAAGGCCGTTCCGGCGATGCGGGATGATCAGCTCGCGTGACTTGCCCGCGCACCCCGCGGCAGATGGCGCGTCAGCCACGCCGATCGAGCCCGTTGGCTCCTCTCGACCGAACGCGAGCTCGGAGCAGCAAGCGCTGGCGAGAGGCTGGGCGAGCGGGCCGCGCGCGGGAGGTGAGCTCGCGGGGGCGCTCGAGCGCGCTCTTCGGCTCGCCCGCGGAGTCGATGGGGCTGTCGCCGGCCGCCGCCGAGCTTGGGACCTCGGGGTTCGTCATGCGCGCCGTGCCCCTCGCCACCAATCTCTTCCGCGGGCTCGGGGACGAGGGGCCACTTGTTGCCCGGCCAACGCGCTGACACAATCACGCGCCAAACGTGGGGCCGGAGAAAGCAGGAATCCAGCAAATGAGTCTCTTCCGAGTTGTCGCCGCGGGCGCCGCTATCGCCGTCGTCTCGGGGTGCGCCACGGTGAAGGTCGACCCCGGTCGCTGCGACAGCGTCTCGTCGGTGGCGGTCGTCGGCTACGACGTCCACTTCCTGCGCAACGCCGAGCAGAGCTCCAACGAGGTGGTCAACATCATCAACACCGCCAAGGCGATCACCCAGCTCGCCTCGGGCGACTTCGCCCGCCAGGAGCAGGAGCAGTCGGTCATCGCCTACGACATCATCGTCGAGGGGCTCGAGAAGGGGTTCGGCTGGAGGCTGGTGCCCTACGAGCAGGTCGTCGCGAACCCGGTCTACCGGCGGCTTTTCGAGAAGTACGAACACCGCCACTCCAGCGGCACCCCGCGCATGACCGACCTGCTCGGCGGCGGCGCGGCGCGGGAGCTCGAGCCGGCCGAACAGGCGGAGTTGGCCCAGGCGCTCGGAGTCGAAGGGCTCGTCTCGCTCGAGGTCTCCTACCGGCGAGCCCGCTGCACCGAGGTCGCGGTCGCCGACGCGGCCATCGGCCACGACCACCTCCAGGCGCGCATCGGCCTGACGGTCATGGACGGCAACGAGAAGCCAGCCTGGCGCGACACCAGCGCGGTCGGCGACGTGTCCGCGACGCGGATGCCGGTGGTGATGGGCGTCGAGACCGACTCGAACCTGAGCGAGGCGATGCGCGAGGCGACCATCTCCGCGGGCGCCACGCTGTTTGGCCGCTTCCGTTACGCGCGCGCCGAGGAGGAGAGTCGGATAGCTGCCGCTCGAGCGGCGTCGGGCCAGGCGGCGGGCGCACAGTCGCCCGAAAGTGCGCCGGCGGTGGCTCCGGCAGCCGCGGCGGCAGCGCCCGAGGCCACGCCCGCTACGACGCCGGCAGAAGAGGCGAGCGCCGCGGCGCCTGGAGTCGAGTCGCCCGCGCCGGAGGCTGCGCCGGCTGCGGCTCCGGCCGGCGAGCCCCAAGTGCCCGAGGCGGTACCCGCGGCCGCTCCCGCGACCGAAGCGCCTGCGGCGCAGGCCAAGTAGCCGCGGGGCTCGAAGTCGCGGGCTCGCTTCGAGCCCGCAAGCAATCGCAACCGAAGACGCCGGCTCCGAGCCACGGGACCGGCGTCCTCTATTTCGGGACCTCTACCGTTCTCCCGGTCGTAGCCGCCGGGCGCCAGCGCTCGGGCAGGTCCACCTCATGAGTGGGCAAACCGCGCGAAGTCCGGGCGGTTGTAGGCAGACCGGAATTTCGCGGCCGTTGGGATTTTCCCCCAGCTCACCGAGACGGCCTCGCGCGTGCTTCGACTCCGAGGCTTGCGCGGGTCGCCTCTACGCTCGGCATGAGCGGTGCCCGAGCCAAATCGCCCGAAGCCGGACGAGGTCTGGGGGGCGCACGGGCGAGCGCTGCTTGGTTGCGTCGCGCCGGCACGTCTCAACCTTTGTAAGGAGGAGGGCGAGCGCGGCGCGATGAGACGCCCGGCCGCCCGGAGACCGAGTCATCGGTCGCAGGTCGGTAGGGGCGCGTGGCGATGCGCCTGCTGAGGAATCGAGCAGAGGCGCGGGAGACACGAGGGGTCCCCGTCGGCCGGCACGAAGGTCCGGCTCTTCGGGAAGTCGCAACGACTCTCGGGCAGCGAGGCTTTTAGTGGCGAAGCTGCGAGAGGTCGAAGAAGAGATCGACGTCCTCTTCGCAGACCACGCAGGCGCAGCGCACGACGCGCAGGCCAGGGCGGCTGCCTTCGCCAATTCGGTCGAGCAGCCCGCCGCAGGGGCAGCGCAAAGTGTCGACGGCGTCGTCGAGCTCAGTGAAGGAGGCGATCCTCAGCGGGTTGTCCAGGCTCATGCCCGGCTGCAGCTCGAGCGCGCGGCGATGGCCGGCCGCGGACCTGCGCGAGGCGAGCGCGCGCCACCCGGTGAAGGCGAGGGCGGCGAGCAGGGCGACGGCGATGAGCAGACCGGACAAGACGAGGGCCTCCCAAAGGCTTTCCAGAACAGCGCGCTGACCTTATCCCTTCTCAGCTCGAGGGGTGAGCGCCGCGAGCCGGCGAGCGCCGGTCGCCTCGGGAGGGCGTGGAGAGGCTTGGAGGCGGCCAGAAAGGAGCGGGCAGCTCGGTGGACATTCTGGTCTTCGAGGTCGGCGAGCAGCGCTACGGGGTCTTGTCGCAGGACGTGCAGGAGATCGTGCGCGTGGTCACCATCACTCCGCTGCCCAAGGCTCCGGCCATCGTCGAGGGGGTCATCAACCTGCGCGGCGCGGTGGTGCCCGTGCTCGACCTCCGCGCGCGGTTTCGCCTCCCCGCCAAGGCGCCCGAGCTCTCGGACCAGCTCGTCATCGCCTCCGCCGGCTCGCGGCGCGTCGCCATACGGGTCGACCGCACGCTCGAGCTGCTCTCGATCGATCCCGCCGAGGTCACGCCCGCGCACCTGCTGGCCCGCAAGGTCGAGTACCTCGCCGGGGTCGCGCGGCTCCCCGACGGCCTGCTGCTCATCCACGACCTGAACACCTTCCTGTCGCACGCTGAAGCCGAGAAGCTCGACGAGGCGGTCGCCGGTCAAGGGGCTCGGCATGCCGGCGCAGTGGACTGATCGCGCCTTCGCGAAGGTCGCCCAGATCGTCACCCGGCACGCCGGATTGAAGATCCCCGAGTACCGCTTTCGCGAGGTCGAATCCGCGGTCCGCAAGGAGATGTCCGCGCGGGGCCTGGGCTCCATCGGGGACTACGCGGCGCTCCTCGAGCGCGACGACATCGCCTTGTCCGACCTGGTGAGCGATCTGACGGTGGGCGAGAGCTACTTCTTTCGCGCCAAGGCTCAGTTCGATCTCATCCGCGACCGCATCGTGCCCGAGCTGCTGCGCGACAGGCCGGAGCGCCACGTCCTGAGGGTCTGGAGCGCGGGCTGCGCCGGCGGCGAGGAGCCCTACTCGCTGGCGATGATGTTCGAGGAGATGGGGCTGGCGGGCCGCTCGTTCATCCTCGCGACCGACATCTCGCGTCCGGCGCTGGAGAAGGCCCGGCGCGCCACCTACGGCGCCTGGTCGCTGCGCGGCGCGAGCCTGCAGCTCGCCTGCAGGTACGTGCGCTCGGTAGGCAAGCGCTACGAGGTGCTGCCGCGGTTTCGAAAGCGGGTGCGCTTCGACTACCTCAACCTCGCCGAGGACGCCTACCCGTCGATGGCCAACGGCACCTTCGGCGTGGACCTCATCCTCTGCCGCAACGTGCTCATCTACTTCGA
>DHSB01000234.1:0-173 GCA_002408385.1 Myxococcales bacterium UBA5297 | reverse complement strand
CGCAACGTGCTCATCTACTTCGAGGCGCAGGTCGTCGCCTTGGTCGCGCGCCGGCTCTTCGAATCGCTCGCCGAGGGCGGGTGGCTGCTGCTCGGCGCCTCCGATCCTCCGCTCGGCCAGCTCGCGCCGTTCGAGGTGCTCTCGACGGGCGCAGGGCTCGTCTACCGGCGGCC
>DHSB01000104.1:40134-70466 GCA_002408385.1 Myxococcales bacterium UBA5297 | reverse complement strand
CAGCGCGGCCCGCAGCGCCGCGCGGCCCGGCGCCTCGGGGAGCCCTCCCGGGCCTGGCGCGGGCGGCTCGGCGCCTCCGGGCGAGACGTGCTCGCGCCCGCCCTCGGAGAGCAGCTCGTCCCAGACGACCCGGTAGTCGAAGCGCCGCAACAGGTCGAGCGACGGACCCTCCGCGCGCCTGCGGTAGAGGCGGGCCCGATGCCACACGAACATCGCCAGGAGGTAGACAGACGCCAGCAGCGCGACGATTTCGGCTCTTCCCATCGACGGCAAAGTATACGCGGCGCCGCCTTTGGCGCGCCCTTTCCGGCCGGCCGTCTAGCTGTCGCCCGCCAGCCCTAGCGCAGCCCGACGATGCGCCCGTCGCTGTCGAGGTCCATCCCCTCGCCCGAGGGCCGCGACCCGAGCCCCGGCATCAGCCGGATCTCGCCCGCGAGGACGGTGACGAACCCGGCGCCCGCGCTCAGCCGCGCCTCGCGCACCGGGAGCTTGAAGCCGCGCGGGCGCCCCTTGAGCTCGGGGTCGTGGCTCAGCGACAGGTGGGTCTTCGCCATGCAGACGGGCAGCTCGCGAAAGCCCATCGCCTCGAGCGCGTCGAGCTGCTTGCCGGCCTTGGGCTGCACCTCGAGGCCGTCGGCGCCGTACATCCGGGTCGCGATGGCCTCGACCTTCTTCACGAGCGGCCAGTCGTCCGGATAGAGCAGCTCGAAGTCGGGCGCGCCCTCGTTCGCCGCGTCTCTGACGGCCGCCGCGAGCTGTTCGGCGCCCCGGCCGCCCTCCTCGAAGTGGCGCGAGACGACGGTCGCACGGGCCCCGGCCGCCTGGGCGACCTCGCGCACCGCCTCCACCTCCGCCGCGGTGTCGGTCGGGAAGTGGTTGATGGCGACGACCACGGGCACGCCGAACGTGCGCACGTTCTCGATCTGCTTGGCCAGGTTCTCACCGCCCCTGCGGAGAGCCTCGACGTTCTCGGACTCGAGCGCGGGGTCGAGCGGCTTGCCGGCCACGACCTTCCCGGCCCCTCCGTGCATCTTCAGCGCGCGGACGGTGGCGACGAGCACCGCGGCGGCCGGCCGCAGGCCGCTCTGGCGCAGCTTGATGTCGAAGAGCTTCTCCGCGCCCAGGTCGGCGCCAAAGCCCGCCTCGGTCACCACCAGATCGAAGAGCTTCAGCCCGAGCCGGTCTGCGAGCACCGAGCTCGTACCTTGGGCGATGTTGCCAAAGGGCCCGGTATGTATCAGCGCCGGGTTGCCCTCGAGCGTCTGCAGCAGGTTCGGCTCGATGGCCTCGCGCAGCAGCACCGCCATCGCCCCCGCGGCCTTCAGGTCCTCGGCGGTCACCAGGGCGCCGCCGCTCGTCTGGGCGAGCACGATGCGCCCGAGCCGCGAGCGCAGGTCGGCCAGGTCCTTCGACAGCGAGAGAATGGCCATCACCTCGGAGGCGGCGGTGATGTTCCATTCGGTCTCGCGCGGCACCCCGCCCTCCCTGCCGCCCAGGCCGATGACCGTCGAGCGCAGGGCCCTGTCGTTCATGTCGACGACGCGCGGCCAGTCGATGGTGCGCAGGTCGATGCCGAGCGGATTGCCGAAGTGCAGGTGGTTGTCGAGGAAGGCGGCCGCCAGGTTGTGGGCCGCGGCGACGGCGTGGAAGTCGCCGGTCAGGTGCAGGTTGATCTGCTCCATCGGCAAAAGCTGCGCGTAGCCGCCCCCGGTGGCGCCGCCCTTGATGCCGAAGATGGGCCCGAGCGAGGGCTGCCTGAGGGTGACCGCGGCGCGCACGCCGATTCGGTTCAGCCCGTCGACCAGGCCGATGGCGGTCGTCGTCTTGCCCTCGCCGAGCGGGGTCGGAGTGATCGCGGTGACGACGACGAGCTTGCCGTCGGGCCTGTCCGCGAGCCGCCCGAGCGTCGCGAGGCCGAGCTTGCCCATGAACCGGCCGTACGGTTTCACCTCGTCGGGAAGCAATCCGAGCTTCTGGGCGAGCTCGGCGATGGGCATCGGCGTGGCTTTCTGGGCGATTTCGAGGCTGTTGAGCATGTCTCCTCGCGACGATGGCGCAGGCAGGCGCTCGTTCACCTGCGTGCTGGTGCGAATCTCGGCATCGGGCTGCGGCGTGTCGATGCCAGCGGGGCGGTCGAGAACCGCTCGGCTGCCGGGCGCCTGCGCCGGGAAAGAGCCCACGGCCCGGGGCGAGGGGTTCGGCGGCCGCACAGCCTATCGCGCGGGGGCGGCGAAAGGGATTCCTACGACGCCACCGGGCTCGAGACGCTCAGCCGCGCGGCCCGAGCTCGAAAAGGCCCCTCTCGAGCTCGGCGGCGAGGCTGAGGTCCAACCTGTCCGCGTAACGCAAACCGGCACAGCGACCCCTAAGACAAGGACGGGCGCCAGCAGTCGGCGCCCGATCGGTCGGTAGTGCATGGGAATCGAACCCACCAAGAGCGCCTCTCAGCGCCCTTCATCGGTTTTGAAGCCCACACTTTCACTTTCTCTATCTACGCGGAATCACTAAAGTTCTTGCGATTCCGCGCCGTTAGCCGTCCAGTTGCGTTCGCTTGCGACCGCACGCGACCGCCGATCTTGGGTACATCTTGGGTACAGCCCCCATCGGTTTTCGCGCCATCGTGCGGCCCTTCACTGGAGCCCCCAGGGATCGATCTGCACAACGCTCAGTCCGCCGCTTGCCGCAACAACGGCGGGCCTTCTGCCTTCCACCGGGGCAAGTGCCGCGGTCTGATTCGGGGCGAACCTCCGAACAAGCTCGAGTGCATCGGCGCGCCCGACCACGGCCAGGGCAACCCCCGGCTCGGGTTCCACCGTCCCCCGCACCGTCTGGCCCTCCGCTAACTCGAAGAGCACGGCAACGCCGTTGCCCGCCTGGAGCTCCCGACAGACTGCGCCAAGGTTTCGTTCGAGCAGGTCTCTCGGTTTCAAGGATGCCCCTTCCTTGCGACGCTACGCTTCTCGGCGAGCGTCTCCACGTCCTTGCGGCGGTAGAGCCGGCGCCCGGTCTGTGTTCGCTCAGAGCGCAGCTCGCCGCGACTCTCGGCTGCCTTCACACCATCGGAGGTGAGCCCGAGAACGGCGCCCGCCTCAGCAGGGGTCAACAGCTCTGCCATCTTCCGTCTCCTCTCTCGGCACCGGGACACGCCCTGTCTGCCGGCAACGCTCGCAACCACCATCGCAACACTTCTCCCATCTCCATATCCCGGCATCGGCGAGCCGACAGGCCCCAGGCCAACACTGCCCGGGTTCGCAGTACATCACCACGCGAAGGGGCGTTCCCCCCGGGCCGCTCTGCCTGCTGCGCGCGCAGAGACGATCGCCGAAGGTGAAGAACCGGCTCCGTACTTGTCGAGCAACGCAGGCACGCGCAGTCAAGCGGCAGTGGTAGTGAGGGCACTCGACAAGCTCGGGGACGCTCACGTCATCCGCCCGACTATCTTGCAAAGGCCCGCGTCATCCCTGGCATCTTCGATCGCGAGCCCGTAGCCCACGCCGTCGAGAACCAACTCGAAGCCCGCTTGGCCGTATTCGTGCGGCCGGTCGCGCAACCGGACGAAGAGCCGAACGCAATCGCCGATGATGCGAACGCCCCAGGCTTCACACTGGTTGCCGCTTGGCTGTTTGAAGATTGCAAGCATCGCAACTCCAAGGGCCGGGTGAGCGCAACCACTCACCCGGCCCCAAGCTGTTTAGACGGCCGGCAACTGGAGCGCGCCGCCGAGAACGAGAGCGGCTGTCCAGAAGCAGGTATCGACCGAAGACGCGCTCAGATCAGGCGTTACGTTGTAGCGCCGAAAGAGCATCGCGCTCGACAGGTCCATATCCATCTCGACAACGCCGGTTTCCGTAGTGCCTCCCGCGCCGCCGGTAGCCGCAATCGTCGAAGCTTGGTCGACAACCGCCGTGCCCCGCGTCGAGCCGTCCTGCGAATCCTCATGCTCGATAGCGAAGCTCAGCGTCTTGCCTTCCGCCAGCTCGGCCGAAAACGTGATCAGAAGCTTCCCGCAGAGAAAATTCGTCCGGTCGATATCGACACCGTTGACCTTGGTTGCGTCGCCAGTGCCCCCGGCGGTTGCCTCGCCAGCGGCAACGAAGCGGGGGCGGTACTGCGAAAGATCCTTGTTGAACTGCATGGCTTTCTCCGTTGTGGGGGTTGCGTTGCTCACCTACTTCGAGCCGGCCGACTCCTCGAGAAGCTGCTCGTGAAGAGCGGCAATCTGCGCGTTGAAGGCGAGCCCGCGCGCGTTCACGTCGTCGCCCGTCGATTCCCAGTTCATGAGGGCGCGATGCACGGTCATGAGCCCGGCCGCCGAGTCGAGCAGCTTCCCCGGCTGGCCGTCTCGAACGCCGCACAGCAGGGCAGCGGCTATCAGATAATCCCGGTATCCGCGCTCCAGCGTGGTGAGCCTCTTCTCGAGGGCACCGGCCATAAACTGCTTGTCGAGCTTGGCGGCCTCGGTCTCCAGGTCGCCAATCTCCGCGGCCAGTGCGCGGATCTCCTGCTGGGCGATCTGGATCTTCTGGTCGAGCAGAGCGCTCCTCTGCTCCTCTTCGATTGCCGCCTTGGCTTTCGCGTCGGCCTCAGCAACCGCCTTCTCGGCCGCGTTGCCGGGCCTGAGCACGGCGTCCCTGATTGCAGCCACAAGGCCCTTGCGCGCCGCCTTGGCGCCCTCCTCGCCGTTCTGCTTCTGTCCGCTCCAGTCGACAATACTCGACTCGAACCGGGCGATCTGCGCGCGCTTCTCTTCGATGCTCTGCCTGATTGCTCTGCTTCCCATTGTTCGCACTCCTCGGTTTAGTGAGCGCTCTTGGCGCTCTGCTATCTGCAAAGCCCAACATGATGGCTAGGTCGCCAGTGGGCCAAGCGCAAACAGCACAAGGGCGCGCGAATCAGTGAACCGTGGTCGGCTTCGCTTCTGCTGCTTCTCGCCCCGGCGGTGGAAGGCAGGGACGAAAGCCGGGAGCCCGAACAACGGCGAGCAGAAAGAGCAAGGCGAGGGCTTGCAACCAACCAATCGTCGGCAGGCCGAAGATATGGGGAACCGCGGCGTTCCACGCCAGGGCAACGAAAGCCGGGCCAAGCGCAACGGCACCAACCGCCAGCAGGCACGCTAGAGGCTTCACGCTAGGACCCCGCGAAAGCAGGAGCCCGAGCGATCGTAGTCGCGCCCCGCAGGAAGTTCTCGCGCTCCATAACGCGCTTGATCTTGTTCCACGTCTGCTCGGGGTCGCCGCTGCCGTTGATGTTGATGGTCACGTTCTGCTGAACGGGCGGGCCGCCAACATCGGCCGCCGCGCTGAACATCGCGCCGCCCATCTTGTAGCCAGGGGCCGCGTTCAGAATGCCGTCGCTGAACCGCTGGAGCGAGCGCGCGGCATCGGTCGCCGAATCGCTGAGTAGGTCGACCGATTCGGCGGCAGAGGGCATCTCGAACATCTGCCAACTCCACGCATCCTTGAAGGCGTCCCATGCCGCTGTAGCTGCATCCCTGGATGCCTGAGTGTCTGCCTTTGCTGCGCGCAGACGGTCGGCTGCGTCGTCAGAGAACACGCCGACAACATCAGCAATAGCTTCGAGAATTCCGTTGTATGCTACCTTGATTCCGTAGGCCGCCCAATGCAGCCCAGACTCCAGCAACTTGAGCACAGCCGACAGGGCGTTGAGCGCGAACACGACCGGCCGTAGGCCCATGTCGAACAGGAACGTCATGGAGAGGAACGAGTCGAGAGCACTAATCAGCGCGCCGAATATAGATGCGATCTGCGTGATAACGCCGATGATTACCATTATCGGCTGTGCCGCCGTCTTGATGATCGGGGCCAGTGCGCCGACGATTCCGCCGAGCGCTTCGGCCAGTCCGCCAAGCACGTCCTCGAACGCACCCATCGCCTTGGCGAAGCCTTCGCTCTGAGTGATCAGGCCGATGACGGCGCCGATGACGGCGCCCCATGGTCCCCCCATCTGTCCGCCCTGAGCAGCGCCCTGAGCAGCGGCAGACGTGTACCGGCTTTGACTCATAGCGGCAGAACCAACTTGGTCGAGAACGTTGGTTCCGATGGTCCTCTTGTCGCTGCCAGCGATTGCCGAGCCAAGCTGGCCGGATGCGATGGCATCGTAAAACGCTCGCACGTCTGCCTCAGAAGCCGCCGTTTGGCCGGCCGAGCTGGACACCGAAAGCCGGCCGATTCGCGATGCGTCCTTGCCGATAGCCTGCTGCCATGATGCAGCTTCGGCAGCGGCAAGGCGGGTGTTGCGATCGATCAACCGCTTGACCGACTCCTCGTGCGCCCTCTGCCAGTCGGCTTCCCCTTTCTTCCAGGTTGCCAACGCGGCGGCCCGGTCCTCGGCTTCAATCCTCAGCTCATGCTCGACAGCCCCGAAGGCTTCAAGCAAGGCATCGCGTCCATCCTTCGCCCCGGTCGCGAGGGCCTTGCTTGCGTCTGACTGCTTCGGGGCCTTCTGGAACATCTCGCCGACAGTTGCAATCACGCCCTTGAAATCCTCGGCACCGGATTTCAGCGACTCCATGAAAGCCTTGCCAAGATCGATCGTCTGCTCTTGCGTCGCCTGAGCCGTCTCCAGGCCGCTGAGGTACTCGCTCAGATAGGTCAGCCGATCGGCGCTATCACCTGTGAGCATCCCGTCGGTAGCGAGTTGGTTCTTGAGGGTCTGGTATTCTTGCGCCAGATCGGGACGCATCTCTGCATAGACTCGCGAGCGCCCTTCCTTGCCGCCGAAGATGTAATCTGCGCCAAGGCTGAAGTTGTCCTTCATCTGGTCGATCTTGCTTTCGCCGATCGCCTTCTTGATCGCACCCCACCCGCCGACAATGCCGAGCGTCATAGCGAGCATCGCGCCGAACGGGCCGATTAGAAGCTGAGCGCCGACAGCGGCAGCGGAGAACGCGCCGCCCAGCCCCTTCAGCCCTGTTGCAACACCATCGACGGCAGAGACGGACAGGCCAAGATCATCGGCTATCTTTCGCGCGCCCTTGCTTCCTGACTCTCCGAATACCTTGGCGAAGCTCTCGCCGAGTAGATTGAAATTGCCGGCAAGGCGGGTTGATACGGTTTGGATGGCGCCAAAGGACTCAGCGAATTGACGCGAGAGCTTCGAGGCCTCATCGGCCGCCCGCTTTGTCTCACGTTGAGCCTTGGCAAAGTCTTTCTTCAACTGGTCAATGTCGGCGGCCAAACGAACGGTCAATGTGCCCAATTCAAGCACGGCTTACCTCGGATGATGCGAATTCTTGCAGAGCAATCGGCTTTCCTATCTACTACCATCGCCCATTGATCGCCGTTCTGTGAAGGGCTTTAGCGCTTGGGATCGGCCATCGTTTCGAGGATTACTTTAGCAAGCTTCAACCAAACATCATCATTCTTCGCAATGGAAGCAACGATTGCGTCTGCATTCGGCTTCGCGCTCTTTCGCGAGGTAGGCGCAGCCGCCTTCTTGCCCGAGCCGACCAACAGGGCTTCAGGGTTGGCGGGCACCGGAACAACCGAGTATTCCAGCAGCTCTGATTCGAGGAAATCGTAGCCCTGGCGCTCTGAATTCCAGGCGTGCTTGATCGGGCGGAAGCCGACGGAAACGCCGGTAAGGAAGCCCTCGCGCACCATGTCGCCAATCATCGCGCCGAATGGATACATCTCCTTGGGCGTGAATTCGAGCTCCGAATAGAGCCTGTTTCCCGCGGTCCATATCTTCGTCGCGCGAGCGATCGGCGGCTGCTTCCGATCGTGCGCCCAGAGCACTACCGGGTTGCTCTTGTAGGCGTCGAGCTTCCAGCCGTTCACGGCGATTACATCGCCCATCCGGTCGGCCGCTGTGCTCGAAATGCAGAACTGGACCTTTCCCGCCTGAGACTTGACCTCGGCCGAGAAGTTCTTTCGGATTCCAACCTCATTACTTGGAGCACTTCGGAATTCGCTCTCATTCACCCAACGCATTGTTGTCAGTCCTTCCATCGCTACAGAGCCGCAGGAGCGGCTGTTCAGTTATCGGCTTGCCCTCAAGTTCTGCGCGCCGGGCGGCAATGTCCGCTTCGAGCTTTTCCCGATGCTCCTCGGGCAGCTCCACGGCCTTCTCGCTAATGGAGGCAAGGGCTTCGAGTGAGGCGCCCTTGGCAACGCTGGAAAGCCGCTGCGCGAGGATTCTCCCCAGCGTGTCGAGCAGCTCCGCGTCTTCGACCGGGGCTTTCTCCTCAATCGACCGGATCTCTTGCACCGGGCGCCCGTCTGCGCGGTCGAGAATCATCTCCGCGGCTTTCAGCCGAACGCCATCGCTACGGGCCGTCAGCATGATCTTCACGATCGCCCCGATCGCTTCTTCGCGGTGGAGCTTTGCGAGGTATCGGCGCTGGTCTCGCTCCTCGACACCATCGGCCGAACCCGCGAGGGCGCGCAGCTCCTCTGAGCGTTGCTGCAACAGCGCGGGGGTAGTCTCCTCGGCTGTGCCATCGTCATCGAAGCCCGCCGGCACCGGGGGCGGTTCCACCGACGCAAGCCGGGCTTCCATCGCTTCGACTGCTTCGGGCGGTAGCACGGCCAGCCCGCGACGCCAGCGAGAAACACGAAGCTGCCCAGCGTTGTCGGGCATCCCGGCGAATTCGGCTAGCTCGCGTTGCGATACGCCTTTCGACTCGGCGAGCGCGACGATTCGATCGCGCGCCGCTGCTTCGTCGGGGGTTTGCTGTCTGGAAGGTCGCTTGCCCATGCGCCTACCATCGCTGGCAGGTCGCTTTGACAGAAAGACAGGGTGACAGCGTTCCCAATTGGTAGATTGCCCCCACCCCCCTTGCGCCGTCCCTCCGACCGAAAATGGAACTACTACCCCCGGGTTTGCGGGGAGTGAGGCGGTTTGCGGGGAGTGGCGGGGGGGGGGGCCGGGCCCCCTCTAGGAATTGTCAACTGACAGTTTCACACGTTGGGCTTGTGGACTCCCCGCGACTCCCCGCACTCCCCGCAGACTCCCCGCAGACTCCCCGCAGGGCGAACGTTCGCGCCGAAACCCGCGACAGAGCGCACTGTCCGGCCGGCTCTCCGACAACGTGGGTGCTGTCGAAGAACCTGCACAGGCGGCACCTGACCGAGAGCCAGCGCGCGATGGCGGCGGCCAAGTTGGAGCCGCTGTATGCAGCCGAGGCTAAGGAGCGGATGGCCGAAGGCGGGCGGACGAAGGGTAAGGCAAATTTGCCTGACCATGAATGCGGCCGCGCCCGCGACAAAGCCGCCGCCGAACTGAACGTCTCCCCGCGCACCGTCCGGCCGGCTGCACAGCCGAGCGCTTGACAGCCTGCCTGCCGTGAGTGTAAGAAGCTACATCATGCAAACGAAGCGACGAACCGACGACACAGCCGAACAACTCGTAACGCCTGCTGAGGCCGGCAAGATCCTTGACGTGACCCCTGGCGCAGTCCGGGCAATCGAAGCCCGCGGCGAGCTTGCAGCCATGCGGACACTCACCGGCCGACGCCTTTACCGTCTTCGCGACGTTGAAGCCCTCGCCGAGCAGAGACGCAAGGCGAGCAGCGAGAAGCTACGAACCAAGAAGCGTTGACCCTCTCTCGCCCGCCGGCAAGCGCGCAACGGCGGGCAAGCGAAAGCCCCGAGGTGGTCAGACCTCGAGGCTTCCTAAACCGCGCGCCTACCGTAGAGGCACACGATCATGGCACAGACTGTTACCGCAGCGACCGTCCCCGTCAATCGCAAGCTCGAGAAGGCACGCGAGAAGCGTGCAGACGCCTACTACCTTGCCGGCGCGCTGTTTATGGGTGTGTGCGGGACAGAGCAAGGACTCGAGCTTGCTCTTGAGGCAATCGCTGGCTTGCGGAAGGCCGGGCGGGTTGACGAGGCCAACCGCCTGGAGCGCAAGGCTTGCGATCAGGCGGAGACACACCTTGGAACGCGAAGCTCTTTGCGCGCTGCGCTGCGCGAGCTGGCCCGGCTGAACAAGAAGGTTGCCCGGCTCGGCGGCCCCGCTCTGAACGAAGACCACGACTTGCCCGCGCATGAGACGCCTAGCTTCATGGAGGTTGCGAGCAAGAGCGCAATCTCAGATACCGATTACGAGGAAGGCTGCCGTAACTTGTGGAAGCGCAAGGACGAGCTGCGCCCCAAGCTTGAAGTGTACCCGGTCCCGACCATGAAGCCCGGGCAGGCTGTCGTAACGGAAAATATTGTGTTCGTTCCCCCGGGGACCCCCGAGGAAATCGAACGCGCGGCAGCGGCGGCCTGGGACTGCTGCAACCCCTAGCCACACTACCGCGAGAGCAGGGCCGGCCAGCCCGACACGCTTTCCCCAGCGTGCCAGCTTTCGCGAGCCCGGGGCCTTCGGGCCCTGGGCGCTTTCATATCGGGGCCGCATGGGGTGCGGGATGCCAAGAAAAGCAGAGCGGTTCAGCAATCTCGCGGAGCTTCAATCCGCAGTCTTGCGTGAGTGCGAGTGCAGGTTTGCGAAGACTTCGGGCAAGCCTTGGTCCGAGCGCACAAGCAAAGCGGTTCTCGATTGCCTGGAGCGGTCGATTCAGCGCGAACAGAAGGCCCGGGAACTATTCGAGAGGTTCCGGCGCGCTTCCTGGGATCTTGTCGAGTTCTACAGGCAGTGTAGCGGGGATGGCGAATGCGGGTTCTCTTGCGGAAGTATGGTCTTCGCCCTCGCTCATTCCCGCGTCGAGCCCATGGTCGAGGGCGCAATCAACGGCGGCCCGGAAGCATGGAATCCTTTGAGCGAGTGGCGGTTCTCGCCAGACATAGGCAGTGGGAACACCCGCTCGTGCCTTGTTGGCTTGTTCACGTCCGCCCCAATCCAACAGGTGCCGCCATACCTCGCCCCCCAGCTATGGGGCGCTAGCCGTTGGCCTGGAGACCAAGAAATCGCTGTGCTGAGTCTCCTAATAGGCAACTTCCCCGAGAAGCTAACCCCGGTCGCTATCAGGGGCGAGCCGAAGACCGTGGCAGAGGTTATCGGCGAGGAGACGAAGAACATCCGCGAAGCCCGCCGGCGGTTGAAAGACCGGGCCGGATAGACCGACACGAAGCGGCGAGGCGGTTCGTGTCGTGACACGTTGACGGGCATTCGAAACTGCCGTTTCGAGAATTCGGGCGCAGTTGCACTCTTGCAGCATGAAGACTGCGACAAGCCCGAAGGGCACCCCTCTCAGCATTTCCGAACGCTCCCGACTCGCGCGATGTATCGAAGCGACTGGCGAGCGGCAGGCCGTTGCCGCACTCGGTATTAGCCGCCAAAGCCTCGCAAGAGCCGCGGCCGGTTTGCCGCTCTATCGAGGCACGATCGCTCTAATCGGTCAGGGCCTTGCCAAGCTCGAGGCCGAGTGCGAACGCGCCGCCGCGAATGAGGCGCACGCCGATCGACTCGCAGCAGAAATCGGGGCCGGAAAATGAGCGGCCCTCCCGACCGACGCGACGATCGCCCGACTGGCGAAGGGGAGGCAGCAACGGCTGCCCACGCCAAGGTGTCGCCTGTCGAGTGGGCAGCGGCGGTCAAGCGAAGGAAGACCGGCACGGCGCTTCCAGGCGACGACGCGATTATCGAAGGCTACGACGATCGGCTGTGCGACGCATGGGTCGAGGAGATCCGCGAGAAGGCGCCGGAAGTTGACGATCGCCCTGAGCACCAAGTGCGGAAGGGCGAAGGGCACCGGGCCGTTGCCGCCGCACTCGAGGCGCTTCGCGGAATGCCCAACACCTTCCAGCGCGATTGCCGCCTTGTGTCTGTCGTCGACTGGAATTCAAGCAACGAGAAGCGCGACACAACCGAACGGCCCGACGGCGCGCCGGTTGTCCGCGACGTATCCGCCCCCGCTTTGTGGGAGCGCCTCTCTGCCGCAGTCAAATGGACGAAGTACGACGGACGAGCCAAAAAGAACGTGCCGTCAGATCCGCCGCACGATGTAGTTGCAGCCGTTCTGCAAAGGGGCGATTGGCCCGGCTTGCGAGAGCTGCGGGGAGTCATTACCGCCCCTGCGCTGCGCCCCGACGGCACCCTGATTGATAAGCCGGGGTATGACTCGGCGACTGGCCTTTACTTCGCGCCGACTGGCAAGACGCCTTCAATCTCGCCGAGCCCCACGCGCGCCGATGCACTCGCCGCACGCGATGCTCTTCTCGAGGTTGTCTGCGATTTCCCCTTCGCATCGGAAGCGCATCGGGCAGCGTGGCTTGCTTCACTGTTGACGCCTTTCGCCCGGCCGGCAATCGGCGATGCGAACGCGCCTCTATTCTTGGTTGACGGCAACAGCCGAGGGTGCGGGAAGTCTCGCCTTGTCGACTGTGCAGCCATCATCGCGACCGGCCGCACGGCGCCGCGCCAGCAATACACGGCGAACGGCGAAGAGCTGGACAAGCGCATCGTCTCGCATCTCCAGGCCGCGGATTCGCTCATCCTCTTCGACAACGTAGCCGGGGACTTCGGCGGGCCGGTGCTCGACAAGCTGTTGACCTCCGAAGGCTGGTATGCGGCGCGCCTGCTCGGCAAGAACAGCGCCGATGCCGCGTTGAAGCTACGAAACCGGGCAACGTGGTTTGCGACCGCGAACAACGCATCGCTTGCCGGGGATCTTGTTCGTCGAGTCGTCCATATCAGGCTTGCGACCGAGCTTGAGCGGCCCGAGGAGCGCAGCGACTTTAGGCACTCCGACCTCTTTGGTTGGATTCGCAGCGAACGCCCCCGACTGATTGCCGCCGCTCTAACCGTCCTTCGCGCGTGGTTTGTGGCGCAACGGCCCCTCCCCGAGGGCCTTGCCGCTTTCGGTTCGTTCGAGGCCTGGAGCGCGATTGTCCGAGGAACCTGCCTATGGGTTGGCCTGCCCGACCCGTGGGGAGACACGCGAGAAGGACTGCGCGAGGCCGACCCCGGCGATACGCTGCACGATGCACTCATCGCAGGAATCGAAGCGATCGATTGCGATGGTGCGGGCCTTTCTACGGGGGAAATCAAGCGCCGGCTCGAGAGCGCATCCCCTCAGCTAGCAGGCTTCCTCGATGCCCTTGCGGCCGCGGGCTTTGTCGAAGACGGCAAGGTTGACGCACGCAAGCTTGGAAGGCGCCTGCAGTTGCTCAAAGGTAAGAGGAAGGCAGGTGCCTGGATTGCCGCCGAGCGCGACTCGCACTCCAAGGCGCCTGTTTGGCGCATCGCTCGCGAGCTAGACGAGTCGCGAGACGAACCGCGGCCTAGCGCCGGGGTACACGCCGAGCAGCCCGCAGCGTGGCATTCCACCGGGGCAGAGGAGGGCATCCGCATATGAGCCCCTCCGCGCTGCTCGATACCCTCCGCGCCCGGGGAGTGCGCGTCTGGCCAGACGGCGACGCCCTCGAGATTCGCGCACCTGCCGGAACACTGACACCGGAGATCGTCTCTGCCCTTCGCGAGCGAAAGCCCGCGCTGCTCGCCCTCCTGCGGTCTGAGGTTGCTTGGCGAGTCCTGGCGATGCGTCGGCAGGCGACCGCTAGCGGCTCTCTGCCGCTTCTGCTCGCGCGGTCTGTGTCCCCAGCAAGCGGCCAGTGCGCGAGCTGCGGCGAGCCTTCCGCCGAGTTTCGCTGCTCTCTCTGCACTGAGGCTGCCCGGCAGGTAATCGCCGAGCTGCGGCATGGGGGCCTTCAATGACCGGCCGCCGCAAGCCCACCATTCAGCAAGTCGAGCCCCATCCCGAGTTGTGCGCTGCAGGCTTTCGCCCCGAGCTAGGTGGCGAATGGATAGACCCCGCCAGCGGCGAGGCCGTTCCCCTGCGCGATGCGCGCTACCGCGTTCGTCTACGGTTCGCCGTTCGCACCCTCGCCGAGTACGGCTGGCGCCCCGTCGACGGCAGGCGCATCGGCACCGATGGCTGGGTCTATGTCCGATGGTTCGTCGGGCCTGACGGGCAACGGCGAGGGCTTCGAGGAGCGTTGCGAGAATCGGGACTTCCTGCGGGGTTGCTGCCGTGAGTGACAACATGGAGCGAACCAACCAACTTCTCGAAGCCATCCTTGACCGGCTCGACCGTCTGGCAGCGGCGAACGTCCAGCCCGTTGGCGTGCCCGCCCCGAGTCCCCAGGCGCTTTCGATAGAGCAGGCGCAAGCCCAGCTTGGCTGCTCGAGAACGCGAGTCTTCGACCTCCTGCAAGACGGCACGTTGAAGCGCGCACGAAAGATCGGCCGCAGAACGATGGTGCTCGCCTCAAGCGTCGAAGCGGCTCGACACCTACCAAACCAGGCGCTTCCCGCAACGCCCCGGCGCGCCCGTCGGCGGGCAAGCGTCGGCGAGGTTGGCGAGCACTTCGGCGATCGGATTCGTTCGCTGAAGGTCTGACGACTGGAACGAGGGCCGCGGGGGCAACCTTGCGGCCTTCACTTCAACCGTTGCTCTTCTCGAGTGGCGGGTCGTCGGGATGCTCGAGGCGAATCGGGACGCGAAGCATCGGCGGAACCTGTACCGACAGATAGTGCAACATGGTCGTTCGCGCTGACGTGTGACCTAGCGAGCGCGCGATGGTCTCGACGGGAAGGCCCTTGCCCGCCGGGTGATACTCCTCGCCGCATTCGGCGAGCCAAGTGCTCCTGCTGTGTCGGATGGCACCAAAGGCGATTCGCTCAAGCGAGTTGTCGCCTGCCTTCTGCCGTATCCGATCAACGACTTCGAGGATCGCCGTCGAGCTTGGCGCCTTCCCGCGCTCCTGCATCCGCTTGGCGGCTGCCAGCGCCTTCGCGTCAAGACTGATGATGTGAAGCCTGCCCGTCTTGTGCTTGAAGGTGATCGTCCCTGCTATGTCGCCGTAGCCTTCCAGGTCGCGGACCGTCCCATCGCGTTTTGCGAGGCGGTTGATCTCGGATAGGTGCATCCCGCTCGAAGCGAGCAGGCGCAGCGTATCGCGCAAGAACTGTGTTGGAAGGCGCGCATAGAGCTTCTCTACGGCTTCAATGCTGTAGCCCTTCACTTCGTGCGTTCTGCGCGATGCCGGCACCGTGAGGAAGCGGCCAGGGCTCTCGGCAGGGTCAAGCTCGCCCTTCTCCACAAGCCAACTGCAAAAGCTCTTGAACGCGATGATTCTGTGTTTGCGGCCAGCTTCCCAGGCAGCGAGAAGCCGCTTCGTCGTCTTGGCGTCCAAGTAGCGAAGGTCGCGACCGCGCAGCGCCTCGTCCCAAGCGGCGAGGTAGCAGCGCAGCGTGACGACGTACCCAGCCGAACGGCCGGCCGCCTTGAGATATTTGAGGAAGTCGCCAACTGCCTTCTCGTCGAGCCGAACAGAATCGGAGCGCTCCTGCTCGCCGCGGAGCGCTGCCGCGTATTCGGCTGGGTTGGCCCGGAAAGCGCGGTACTCGAGGAGCGCTGCTTCCTCCGACTCGGCCTCAAGGGTCAGGTTGTAGGACACCCCGTCAACCGTCTTGCGGATGATCCATCGGCGATCCCCTTCAGCCGTCGCGTAGACACGCCCGCCAAGCCACTTCTCGGTCTTCTGTCGCATCGTTCGCCCCTTGCCAGTACCCTCGCCGTCTTGGGTACATCTTGGGTACGAAGGCTAGCGCGCGAAAAAGGCCCCAGCAACCTGCGCTGGAGCCTTGGGCGAATTCCTCAGTGATTTCCGCTCGGTAGTGCATGGGAATCGAACCCACCAAGAGCGCCTCTCAGCGCCCTTCATCGGTTTTGAAGACCGAGCCGGCCACCAGGACCGGAGGCACTACCGCGGCGGACTCTGGCATCTCGCCCGAGACACCGTCAACCGACCGAGCGCTCGCCGTCTTGGACACGTCTCGCTCGTCTCCGCCCGTGCTCTTCTGCCGCCCGCCGCCTGCGGCAGTGGTTAGCGATCGCCCTGCAGCTTCCCATCGCTCGTGGCGCTCGCCGGAGCGGCGCCCGCCACCGGAGCGCTCGGAGTGGCGGGAAGGCCCTGCGCCGACAGCGGGACCGGCATCAACACGGGGCGACCATCCGGGCCCACGCCCGCGACGACGTAGGCGAACGCGCACCCCTGGGGCGGGGTGAAGGTCGGCGTCGCGCTCCCCGTCACCGGCGGCGTGTAGCTCGGATGCCCGGGCACGGGCGTTGCCGCCGGCAGGGTCGCCCCGGCAGGAACCGGGGGCGAGCCCGCCGCCCCTTTGCCTTCGCCGGGGCGCGCGCGAACCCGGCCCGACTCGTCGAAGTCGACCATTCGCGAGGTGAGCATCGCCAGCGGGTCCGACGGATCGAGCTGGCGCCACTTGTGGTCCTCGACGCGCCCTCCGTAGAAGCGCGAGAGCGCCCGCCGCAACCCGAACTCGGTGCAGACCACGGGCTGGATCTTCTGGCCGAGCTGGAAGCGCACCAGGTCCACCTTGCCCAGGTCGGCAGGGTCGGTCATCGCGACGAAGACGGTTCCCTGCTTTTCGCCGAGCGGCAGCGCGAGCAGGCGCAGCGCGAGCTCCAGTGAAAAGCGCGCGAGCAGCGCCTCTGGAGGAGAGGCCTCGAGGATCTTCTCGTCGGTGATGAAGGGCGTATTGAGCTGCTTGCCCAGCAGTTCGAGCACCGCGCGCGCGGGGGCGTAGTCGAGCTGTACCGCCCATTCGCCGAGCCGCCCGCCCTCGTGGCGCTGCCTCGCGAGCAGGTGCTGGAGCTGGCCCTCGGTGATGAGCCCCGCCCCCACGAGCAGCTCGCCGATGCGCGCTCGCCCCGACGCGCGGGGGCTCTTCGCACTGTCGGTGCTTCCGGGCGGTGAGGGGGCGACGCGCCCGACGGGTTCGCTCTTGCCGACCGGCGACGGCGCCCGGGGATTCGGCTGGTCCGCAGCAGGGACGGAGGCCCGTTCGGAAGACGGCACCTTCGGCCAGGCAGGCGCCTCCCGATCGTCGCGCAAGGCGACGCCCGGGCCCAGCTCGTGGTCGAGCGGCACGCGCTTGGGGAAGAGCCCGGCGAGCCGCGCCGCGAGCTCCTCGGCGCCTATCCTCCAGCCGCGCTGCGCGATGAGCCCGCGCAAAGCTCCGGCCAGCTCGCGCGCGTGGCCGAAGCGCGCCTCCGGTCTTCGTGCGAGCGCCTTCTGCAGGATGGGCAGCAGCTCGGGGGCCGCCCCCAGCGGAAGGCAGACCTTGCGCTCGTCGTGCGCCGCGACGCGCCCGAGCACCTCGGGAGGAGAACCCGAACCGGGAAAGAGCTGGCGGCCGGTCGTCAATTCATAGAGGAGCGCTCCGACGAGGAAGATGTCACTCGCGTGCCCGGCCGGAGTCCCCGAGAGCAGCTCCGGGGCGATGTAGCCGAGCTTGCCCTTGACCAGGTTTCCCTGCGTCGATTCGCGCCCGTCGGCGGCCTTGGCCACGCCGAAATCGGCAAGCTTGACCGCCCCGTGCATCGACAAGAGCACGTTGGCCGGGTTGACGTCCCGGTGCACGACCTTGAGCGGCACGCCGCCCGGCCCTTTGGCCTCGTAGGCGTACCCGAGCGCCTCGGCGACACAGGCGGAGAGGTAGACCGCCTCGGGCACGGTGACCGGCTTGCCCGCCTCCCTGGCAGCAACGAGCACCCGCCGAAGATCCGGCCCGTCGACCAGCTCCATGACCAGGTAGGGGCTGCCGCCGCTGGTGCCCAGGTCGAACACCTGCACGACGTGCGGGTGCACGAGGTGGACGCACAACCTCGCCTCGCGCAGGAAGGCCTCGGCGCTCGTCGGATCACCGGCAATGCACGGCAGCATCCGCTTGATGGCCACTGGCTTTTCGAAGCCGCCGGCTCCGACGACCTTGCCCAGGAACACATCCGCCATCCCGCCGGAAGCGAGCTTGCGGACAACTCTGTATTGACCCACGACGCCCCCCTCCTCCTCCTGACCTTGAACAAGCTACGGGAGCCGGTCTCGGCAGCCAGTCCTTCGAATGGGCAACCGCTCGGCCGCAGCTCCGGCAACCGTGCCGATGCTGCCCGTGGTCCACGACCGGTCGCCACTGGTTCGCCTTCGCCGCAGGCTCTTGGTAGAACCGCCCGCCGTGACCCTCCCCACCGCTCCGCCCCGCGAAGACCTCCTCGGCGCCGCCTGCGCCGAGTGCGCGCGCCAAGGCACCTGCTGTTGCGAGGTGGCCGAAGGCGAGAAGCTGGCGACCTTGAGCTTTCGCGACGTGCGCCGCATCGAGGAGGCGAGCGGGCTTGCCGAGCATCGCTTCGTCGAACGCGAAGAGCTCGACCCGCTGGAGCGGCTCGCCTACGAGACCTTCCGCCCGCTCTACCGCGGTCTCTTCGTCGGCAACGTGCGCCTGGGGCTCAAGCCGCGCCGGGGCGCCTGTGTCTTCCTCGAGCGCGGTCGCGGCTGCCGCCTGCCGCCCGAGGCCAAGCCGCTCGCCTGCCGCCTCTACCCTTTCGACTACAACCTCGCCGGCGAGTTGACGCTCGTCGACGCGCCGCACTGCCTGGCCATCAACGAGGCCTGCAGCGAGCGCGAGCTGCTGCGCATGTTCGGCACCTCCCGGCGCCAGCTTCGCGCGCTGCGCAAGCAGACGCTCGAGGAGGCCGCCGAGCACGCCCGACTGCTGCGCCACCACGCGGGCTGAAGAGGTGTCGCAGAACCCTTACGAGCAAAGACCGGTCAAGAGGTGTCGGAAAGCCTGCGGCGTGTCGTGCGAGGCGGGGACCGCCGCCGTCTCGGGTGGCTTGCGTGCGCGCATGAAGAAGAGGCGCTGAAGCGACGCTGAGAATCGCTGTCCGTCGCTGCTGAGACCGCAGCCGGGCAAGGGCCCGGTGCGAAGCTCGGGGTGAGCGGGAGACGGGCCGAGGCCGGGTCGGCCTCTCTCCCCAACCTTCTCTTCCTACGGCGCGCTTTCGATCCTTCTTCTCGCCGCCACCCTCTCAGCACGCCGTAGGAGAGGGGGCTTAGTCGGTGCCAAAGCGCGGGCTTGATACCTGGGACTCTCGACTCTCGACCCTCTTTCCCCCTTCTTCACGATTTCGGGCATTGCCGCCTCCCCGCCGCCAATTGCTCCTGGCGGCCCGGCGAGCCGCGCCCCACCCTTCGGCACCTGACCAACCACCGAGGTGCCGCAAGTGAACCCTCTCCACCAACGCACGGCCGGCCTCCTTGTCCCGCTCTTCTCCATCCGCTCCGACCGAGGCTGGGGCATCGGCGAGCTGCCGGATGTTGGCGCGATTGCCCCGTGGGCGCAGCGCGCCGGCTTCTCCGTCCTCTCGCTGCTGCCGCTGCTCGAGATCGCGCTGGGCCAGGACAGCCCGTACAGCGCGCTGTCGGCCTTCGCGCTCGATCCGGTCTACCTCGCGCTCGACGAGCTCGAGGACTTCGGCGCGATCGGCGGCATCGCCGCGATGCCCGCCGACGAGCGGGCGACGCTCGAACGGCTGCGCGCAAGCCGTTCGGTCGACTACGGCGCGGTGCGCGCGCTCAAGGGACCGTGGCTGCGCCGCGCCTTCGAGCACTTCCGGCGCTCGGTCGCTGGCACCAGGGCGACGAGGGCTCGGGCCTTCGAGCGCTTTCGCGAGGAGCAGCGCGATTGGTTGCCCGACTACAGCCTCTTTCGCGCGCTCAAGGGCGCCGACCCCTATAGCTGGTGGCAGGCCTGGCCGCCGGAGCTCAAGGACCGAGACGCGCGGGCGATGGAGCGCGCCCACGCGAAACACGCGGTCGACTGCACCTTCTACGAGTGGCTGCAATGGCTCGCCAACGGCCAGCTCGAGGCCGCCCGCGCCGCCGCGCGCGAGCACGGCGTGCTGCTCGCCGGCGACCTGCCGTTCATGGTCGCCGAGGACAGCGCCGATGCCTGGACCCGCCAGCGCGAGCTGCGCCTCGACGCGACCGTCGGCACGCCGCCGGACGACTTCTCGAAGGAGGGCCAGGACTGGGGCCTGCCCGCCTATCGCTGGGAGACCATCGCCGAGAACGGCTTCGACTGGCTGCGCCAGCGCGGGCGGCGCACCGCCGAGGGGTTCGACCTCGTCCGCGTCGATCACGTCGTCGGCTTCTACCGCACGTTCACGCGCCCGAAGGACAAGAGCAAGCCGTACTTCTCGCCCTCGCGAGAGCCCGAGCAGATTCGCCAGGGCGAGGCGGTGCTCGCTGCCCTCGGCGAGGCAGGCACCGCGCTCGTCGCCGAAGACCTGGGCACCGTGCCGCCCTTCGTGCGCCGCTCGCTGACCAAGCTCGGCGTGCCCGGCTTCCGCGTCCTGCGCTGGGAGAAGGACGAGGCGCTCTTCCGCGACCCGGCCGACTGGCCCAAGCTGTCGGTCGGCACCACCGGCACGCACGACACCGACACCATCGCGCGCTGGTGGGAGTCGCTGGAGACCGAGGAGCGTACCGAGCTTCGCAAGCTGCCGGCCTTCTCGCGCCTTGGCAACAGCGAGGCGCTCCACTTCGGCGAGGCCGCCCACGAGGCCATCCTCGACGCGGTCTACTCGAGCGGCTCGAACCTGCTGCTGCTGCCGGTCCAGGACGTCTTCGGGCTGCGCGAGCGCATCAACCTTCCGGGAACCCTGGGCGCGGGCAACTGGACCTGGCGCATGCCTTGGACGAGCGCCGAGCTGCTCACCGACGCCGGAGCGAGACGCCACACCGAACGCGCCGCGCGCCTGGCTCACGCGAGCAAGCGACAACCAAGGGTCTGAGCCGCACGACGCCGGGAGTTTTGTGCCAGACTCCCGCCCGCCATGAGCTTCGATCCCAACGCTGCGGCCTCTCCCGAGTCCGGCCTCTTCGGTCTTGACTGCACGGACGACGAGGCACGGGTGGTCATCCTGCCCGTGCCCTTCGACGCCACCACCTCGTACGGCAAGGGCTCGGCCCGCGGCCCCGAGGCCATCCTCGAGGCGAGCAAGCAGGTCGACCTCTACGACCTCGAGACCGGCCGGCCCTACGAGGCGGGCATCGCCCTCTACGGCTGGCCTCGCAAGAGCGCCGCGAGCCTGCGGACCTGGAACCGCGAGGCGACCCGGTTCGCCCAGCCGGTGATCGCCGCGGCCGGCGTCGTCGGCAGCGACCGCAAGCTGCAGTCCGCGCTCGCCCAGGTCAACGAGCTCTCCGAGAAGGTCAACGCCCTGGTCCGCTCCGAGGTCGACACCCTCATCCGCCGCGGGAAGATAGTCGGCCTGCTCGGCGGCGATCACGCGACCCCCTTCGGCTCCATCGAGGCGCACGCCCGGGCCTATCCCGGCATGGGCGTGCTGCACATCGACGCCCACGCCGACCTGCGCCGTGCGTTCGAGGGCTTCGTCTGGTCGCACGCTTCGATCATGTTCAACGTCGTCGAGCGCCTCCCGGGCGTGAAGCGGCTCGTGCAGGTCGGCATCCGCGACTTCTGCGAAGAGGAGCTCGAGGTCATCAAGGGCTCGCGCGGGCGCGTGGTGACGCACTTCGACCTGGAGCTGGCCCGCGGGCGCGAAGGCGGCACCCCCTGGCTCAAGCAGTGCTCGCACATCGTCAAGGAGCTGCCCGAGGAGGTCTACGTCTCCTTCGACATCGACGGGCTCGACCCCGCGCTCTGCCCGCACACCGGGACCCCGGTTCCCGGCGGCCTGTCGTTCAACCAGGCTTGCCTGCTCATTGGAGAAGTCGTCCGCTCCGGCCGGCGCATCGTCGGGTTCGACTTGAACGAGGTCGCGCCCGGCCCCAAAGGCGACGAATGGGACGCGAACGTCGGCGCCCGCATCCTTTACAAGCTGCTCGGGTGGGCGCTCGTCGGCGCTGAGAGGCCGCGCGCCAAGGGCCGGAAGCGAAAGTGATGGCGGCTGGAGGATGAAGCTCGAAGCTTCGTCGTCCGCCACCCGCTGCCCGACCTGCCCGCGGAGCCTCGCGCTTGGCCAATCGGGATCCGTGTCGGTCGCCCTGATCCGTCGCACCGGGGCCTTGCCGACCAAGTCCTAAGACTGACGACGCGGGACCGACGAGGTGTGCGCGGGGCGACCCAGCGCCAGCCAGAAATCCAGCACACGCGATCGCCCCTCCCAGGCCCGCGCAACCAAGTCCGTGACGAGCACGCTGTCATGCGGGCCGTTTGGGAGGGGAGGGGGCGGGCCAACAGTGGGCGAACCGACCCCATACCTCCTGACCTACCGCAGGAGCTTTCTCGAAACAGGCACGGTGCCGGCGAGACGCCGGCGGTCGCCCTCCTCGCGGCCGCTCGCGGCCGGCGAGACGCGTTGGTTTATGGAGATCACCACGTAACGGGCGGTCGCCCTCCTCGCGGCCGCTCGCGGCCGGCGAGACGCGTTGGTTTATGGAGATCACCAGTAACGGGCGGTCGCCCTCCTCGCGGCCGCTCGCGGCCGGACGAGACGCGTTGGTCATGGAGATCACCACGTAACGGGCGATCGCCCTCTCGCGGCCGCTCGCAGCCAGCGAGACCCCGGCGGCCCCCTCTTCCATTCGGGCTCGAAATCCCGAAGACAGTGCCCGCCGCCGGCTACTGCCGCGACGCGGGGGCGGAGGTTGGAGAAGGAGCCGCGCGATCGGCGGGCTTCGCGCCCGGCACCGAGGGCGCGGCCACCGGCAGCGCGGGCGCAGCAGGTCGCTTCGGCTCGGGCAGCAGGAACCCCAGCTCGAGCTCGGCCACGCACAGCTCGTCGTTGCGCGCCCCGAAGTGCACCGACGCAGCCTCGAGCTTCAGCCCGACGACTGCGCGGTGGGCGACCTCGGACCAGCTCGACTGCATCGCATCCTCGCCGGTGGCCGAGACGCGCTTGCCGATGGTCGGCAGCTTGAGCATCCGGGTCAGGTCCATCTCCTCGACCAAGGTGGTGCGGTCGGCCTTGGTCTCGGCGACGAGGTCGTAGCGAAACAGCCGGTTCGAGTCGCGCCACCCCTCCTCGCTGCGGTAGTCGCCGCCGATGACCCCGACCATGCCCAGATCCATCGGCCCCGCCAGCTCGAGCGCGATCCACTCGCCGACGCCGGTGCCGATGGTCTCGGTGCACCAGACCGTGTGGTAGTCGCCGTCGATCAGGTGCTCGGGTGAGAGCTCTTGGGCGCGCACCCCGCGCGCCCTCGACGAGACCCGGAGCTTCGCGCCCTTGAGCGGCTCGTACCCGTCGCCGCGCAGCCGGAAGTCCTCGCCGTGCTCGAGGACGACGGGCACCGATCCCTGCGGCGTGCGCACGCTCGCGAGGATCCGGCCGCTCTCGACGGCCAAATCCTCGGGCGCGCTGCGCTCGTAGAGCCCCGCCCAGGCCAACCGGAACTTCCCGGCGCGGAAAGCGATGATCGCGAACCCGCCCCCGCGCCCCCTGCCACCCGGCCCGAAGGCGACCACGTACTCACGCAGGCCGTTGCCGTCGAGGTCTCCCTCGGCAGCGGCGATGACCCGGAAATGCTCGGCGAGGCCCAGGACCTGCGGCGACTTCTTGAGCAGGTCGAACGGCGGGTCGTCGGGCAACGCGACCGCGTCGGAGTCCGAGGGCTCGCCGAGGATCTCCTCGAAGCTCCCGAGGTTGTCGGGCTCGGGCTCGAAGGCGCCGCGGAACAGCTCGTTGACCGCCTCTTCGCCCGGCGAGGTCTTCGGCTCGGGCTGGGTCAGGCCGACGATCTTGGGCTCGGCAAACATCCCCGGCGCGACCTCGACTCCCGGCGCGGGAGCCTCTTCGGCAGAGGCGGCAGGCCTGGCAACCGCGCCCTCGCTGGCGGCCGCGGCGGCGGAGCGCCGCGTATCGAAGGCTTCGGCGGGACCGGGATCGGCCGGATCGGGATCGGCGGGCTCGAGATCGGCGGGCTCGACCGCGGTGGCGGGTTCGGCCGTCGCCGTCGGCTCGGCGCGAGCTCTCGCCGGAGTGAGAAGCGAAACCAGAGCAATAGAGGCAACCAGAACGAGCTTCCTGCACATGGCGCTGCATTCTGCCCCAACCGCGCCGGATCCGCGTAACCCTGCCGGCCGACTCCGGTTGCCAGAGCCGGTGGCCCCGGCCAAGATGCGCCCATGTCAAGACTCGAAGCGGATCTGATCGTGCGCAACGCCGCCGACCTCTGCACGATGGCCGGCACCGGGGCTGACGCCGCAGCGCGGCTGGGCCGCCTGCGCGGTGGAGCGGTCGCCTGCCGTGAGGGCCGGGTCGTCTGGACCGGGCCCGACGCCGAGCTCGAGGCGAACGTCGAGCCGCTGGCGGGCGCGGCGCGAATCGACGCGACCGGCTGCACGGTGACTCCGGGCTTGGTCGACTGCCACACCCACGTCGTCTTCGCGGGCGATCGCGCCGACGAGTTCGCGCTGCGCTGCGCGGGGGCGACCTACCTCGAGATCGCCCGGCGCGGCGGCGGCATCCGGGCCACGGTGCGCGCCACCCGCGAGGCCTCCGAGGACACGCTCGTCGAGCTCGCGCTTCCCCGGCTCGCCCGAATGCTCGCCCACGGGGTCACCACCGCCGAGGCGAAGAGCGGCTACGGCCTGAGCGTCGCCGACGAGCTGAAGATGCTGCGCGCCGTCGGGCGCCTGCCCTCCCTGCAGCCCATCGAGCTCGTCGCCACCCTGCTCTGCGCCCACGCGATCCCGCCCGAATACGCCGAGTCACGCGAGGCCTACGTCGAGCTGTGCGTGCGCGAAATCGTCCCCGAGGTCGCCCGCGCCGGGCTCGCCCGCTTCTGCGATGCCTTCGTCGAGAAGGGCGCCTTCACCGTGGACGAGGGCCGGGCGATCCTCGGGCGGGCCAAGGAGCTGGGGATGAAGGCGCGCCTGCACGCCGACCAGATGTCGGCGATGGGCGCGGTCGAGCTGGCCGCCGAATTGGGCGCGGCCAGCGCCGATCACCTCGAGTACCTCACCGACGCGGGCCTCGCGGCGCTCGCCGCCGCGGGGGTGAGCGCGGTGCTGCTGCCGGTCTCCACCCTCTTCCTGAAGCAGGAGCCCTACGCGCCGGGCCGCAGGCTCTGGGACGCCGGGCTCAACGTGGGCCTGGCGACCAACCTCAACCCCGGCTCGGCGACCAGCGAGAACGCCTCGCTCGCCCTGGGCCTCGCCTGCCTGTTCAACGGCCTGACGCCGTCCGAGGCGCTCTTCGCCTTCACCAAAGGCGCGGCGCGCGCGTTGTTGATCGATGACCGGGTCGGCTCGCTCGCCCCGGGCATGCAGGCGGACCTGGTGGTCCACGCCTGCGAGAGCCACGAGCACCTCGCCTACCATCTGGCGGTCTCGCACGTGCGCACCGTCGTCAAGAAGGGAAAGGTGGTCCTGGAGGCGCCGGTCGAGCGCTGCAGGGCCGGTTAGCAGACCACGCAACGGAAAGCTCTTCATGTGCCGCCTCTTCGGTTTCCGAGCCACGACCCCCGCCTCCGTCACCCGGCTGCTGCTCGAGTCCGACCGCTCGCTGCTCGCGCTCAGCCGCGAGCACCAGCACGGCTGGGGAGTCGGCTCCTTCCGCGAGGGCGACGTCGTCCTGAAGAAGGGCGCGAGCCCCGCCTACGCCGACCCGGAGTTCACCCGAGCCGCGCGCGAGGCCTTCAGCAACTGCGTGCTCGCCCACGTGCGGCGCCGCTCGGCGGGCGAGCTCGGGGTCGAGAACAACCATCCCTTCCGCTACGGGCGCCTGCTGTTCGCCCACAACGGCACCGTGCGCGGCTACGACCGGCTGCGACCGCAGCTCGAGGCGGCCATCAAGCCGCGGTTCGCGCGGCTGCTCGAGGGCACGACCGACAGCGAGCGGTGCTTCCTGCTCTTCCTCGGCCACCTCGACGACATGGGCGCGCTCGACGCGCCGCGGCTCGACGACCTGGCTACCGCGCTCGCGCGCACCGTCTCGCAGGTCCGCGCCCTGCCCGCGCCCAAGGGCGAGCCGCACCTGCTCACCTTCCTGGTCACCGACGGCAACTCTTGCGCCGGCGTGCGCGCGGGCGACAAGGAGCTGTGGGTCTCGCCGGCGGCAGGCGACGCGGGCCTCTCGCACCTGCTGGTGGCGAGCGAGCCGCTCAGTCAGCAAGAGGAGTGGCAGCAGGTCCCCGACGAGCAGCTCGTCGGCGTCGACGCGGCGATGAGCCTGCGGCGCTGGGAGCTCTCCGGGGCCTCCGCCCGGCCGATGGGCTGACGAGGTCTCGAAGGGTCCTTGGAGCAGTGACCGCTCGGCCCGAGCGTAGGCCGAGCTCGCGAGGCCAAGGTCGCGAGCCCCTTCGACTTCGCCTCCCTCATTCCTCGGGAGGTTGCGCGGGGGCGAACGGCCCGCCGGCGGGAGCTGATTCTCAGGGGTGTCCCGCTGCCGCGGTCCAGGGCGGGAGCAGAGGGTTGGGCCCTGTCTGGGCTTGGCCCAGGGCCAGGCGCGAGCGCACTCCGAAGACCGTCCGCCCAGCCGCTTGGCGGCGCCGAGAGCTGTCGGGAGCGCTCCATCGACCGGTTCGGGTCCCCCCCAAGACCTGTCGGGAGCGCTCCGTCGACCCGTTCGGGTGCCCCCAAGACCTGTCGGGAGCGCTTCGTCGACCCGTTCGGGTGCCCCCAAGACGTGTCGGGAGCGCTTCGTCGACCCCCTCGACCGGCCCGCTGACCTGTCGGAACGTCCTCCACCCACCCGATCGGGTGCGCCGATATCTTCCGGAACCTCCGTCGTCCGCCCGCGGGCAGACGCGCCCAGTTCGCGAAGCTCTCCGAGGCCGCGTGCGCCGGCCGTCTTCGGCCTTGGCCCGTCCAGCCTGCAGCTCCCGCGACCTGAAGAGGCGTCGAGATGACCTTCGACTCCAGCCGCCTTTGCTCAGCCCTGACGCGTAGCTGCCGGCCCACGCGCGGCGGGATCGCGGCCCCCTTGTACTCCGAGGCTCCCGCTGGTCGCCTCTACGCTCGGGGTGAGCGGGTGGCGGTCCGAGGCCGGGGTGATTTCGCGACACCTCTCAAGCCTCGCAGTCCGCCACCACCAAACGCCCGCTTCCGTACAATTCCGCGCCCCTGCACGCTAGGATGCCCTCGGCGATTGGGGTGCCCATGAAACTGACGACCCGCCTCTTCGGAGCCACCTTCAGCTTCCGCTCGGTCAAGGAGGTCCTGGCCAAGGCGAACGAGCCGCGCAGCGGCGACGTGCAGGCCGGGGTCGCGGCCGAGAGCATGCGCGAGCAGGTGGCCGCCAAGATGGTCTTGAGCGAGCTGACCCTCGGCGAGCTGCGAAAGCACCCGTCGGTGCCCTACGAGGAGTGCGAGCTGAGCCGGCTGTTCGAGGAGTCGCTCGACGAGCACGCGTTCGGCAAGGTGGCCTCGCTGTCGGTGGCCGGCTTTCGCGAGTGGCTGCTCGACGAGAAGACCACTGGCGAGGAGATCCTCGCGGTCTCCCCCGGGCTCACCCCGGAGATGGTCGCGGCGGTCGCCAAGCTGATGTCGAACATGGACCTGGTCCTCGGGGCCAAGAAGATCCGCGTCGTCGTCCGCTGCAACAGCACGCTGGGGCTCCAAGGCCGCATCTCGAGCCGCCTGCAGCCCAACCACCCGCGCGACGAAGTGCCCGGGGTGCTCGCCGCGGTGCGCGAGGGGCTCTCCTTCGGCAACGGCGACGCGGTCATCGGCGTCAACCCGTCCACCGAGTCGGTCGACAACGTCGTCGCCATCCTGCGCGCGGTCAAAGGCTTCATGCGCCGCTACCGCGTGCCGACGCAGAACTGCGTGCTCGCCCACGTCACCACGCAGATGAAGGCGCTCGAGAAGGGCGCGCCCATCGACCTGCTCTTCCAGAGCCTGGCAGGCAGCGAGAAGGCCAACCGCAACTTCGGCATCTCGGTGCGCCTCATCGACGAGGCCTGGGATTTGGCCAAGCGCGAGGGCACGGCGCAGGGCCCGAACGTCATGTACTTCGAGACCGGCCAGGGCACCGCGCTCTCGGCCAACGCGCACTACGACACCGACCAGGTGACGATGGAGGCGCGCACCTACGGCTTCGCGCGGCGCTACAAGCCCTTCCTCGTCAACAGCGTCGTCGGCTTCATCGGCCCCGAGTACCTCTACGACGGCAAGCAGATCACCCGCGCCGGCCTCGAGGACCACTTCATGGGCAAGCTGTCGGGGGTCTCGATGGGCTGCGACGCCTGCTACACCAACCACGCGGTCGCCGACCAGAACGACCAGGAGAACCTCGAGATCCTGCTGGCGACCGCGGGGGTCAATTTCCTGATGGGCATCCCGATGGGCGACGACGTGATGCTCAACTACCAGACCACCTCCTTCCACAACAACGCGGCGCTGCGCTCGCTGCTCGGCCTGCGGCCGGCGCCCGAGTTCGAGAGGTGGATGGAGCGCATGGGCCTCTGGCGCAACGGACGGCTCACCGATCGCGCGGGCGACCCGTCGATCTTCGACGCGCAGGGGCTGCCATGAACAACGACGAGCTGAGAAGAATCGTCGAGCAGGAGATCCGCCGCGCGCTCGAGGAGGCGGCGGGGCCGGCCCCCGAGCCGGCCCCTGCCGCGGCGCCGCGACAGCACCCCGGCCTCGCGCGCTGGCTGCGCGACAGCGAGCCCACGCCGAGGCCGCGCGCCAAGCCGATCGCGACACCCGCGCCGATCGCCCACCAGCGGCCGACGGGCATCGAGCTGCCCTCGAACCCCGACGCGCTGCAGCGGATCGTGGCGGCGACCCCCTCGCGCATCGGCGTCGGGCGCGCCGGGACCCGCTACCTCACCGACGTCTACCTCGGCCTGCGCGCCGATCACGCCATCGCCAAGGACGCGGTGCTCAGCGAGAGCCCGGAGGGCTTCGCCCAGAGCCTCGGCTGCGTGCCGCTGAAGAGCGGATGCAAGGACAAGCAAGAGTTCCTGCTCTTCCCCGCGCACGGCCGGCGGCTCGACGACCCGTCGCAGGCGCGGCTCGCGCAGGAGGCGACCAAGGGCGTGGACCTCCAGCTCATCGTCGGCGACGGGCTGTCGGCCTGGGCTGCCGAGCGCAACGCGCCGGAGCTGCTGCCGCTGCTGCAGCAGGAGCTCGCGAGCGCGGGCTTCTCGACAGGCCGGCCGCTCTTCGTGCGCTTCGCGCGGGTCGGGGTGCAGGACCACATCGGCGTGCTCACCGGAGCCAAGGCCACCGTGATCCTGCTCGGCGAGCGGCCCGGGCTCGGCAGCGGCGACTCGCTGTCGGTCTACATCGCCTACGGACCGAAGCTCGACCAGGACAACGCCGAGAAGAACTGCATCTCCAACGTGCGCGCGCTCGGCATCCGTCCGGCCGAGGCCGCGCGCGAGACCTGCGCCATCCTGCGCCGCGCCTTCGCCGCCGGCCGCGGAGGGATCGCCGCATGAACCTCGTCCCGCTTCGCCCCAAGCTCCTCTCCTGCCGCCTCATCCCGCATGTCGAGCCCGCGCTCGCCAACGCCTTCGGCTGCGACCCGAAGTGCCACACCTCGCTCGGGCTCGTCACCTGCGACCAGGACGACTCGCTCTACGCGGCGCTCGACCACGCGACCAAGTTCGCGCCAGTCGACGTCATCTATGCGCGCTCGTTCTACGCGGGCTCCACGCACGCCTCCGGGCCGCTGTCGGGCGAGATCCTCGGGGTCATCGGCGGCGCCGATCCCGACCACGTCGCCGAGGGCTTGCTCGCGCTGCGCCAGGCGCTGGCCGAGGAGATCTGCTTCTACACGCCGCCCGGCGAAGGGATGCCGGCCTTCTTCCCCCACGTCATCTCGAGCCTGGGGCGCTACCTGTCGCAGCAGGCAGGCCTGCTGCCCGGCCAGCCGATGGCCTACCTCGTCGCGCCGCCGATCGAGGCGACGGTGGCGCTCGACCACGCGCTGAAGAACGCCGAGGTGCGCCTCGCGAAGTTCTTCGGGCCGCCGACCGAGACCAACTTCGCCGGGGCGTATCTGACCGGCGAGCTCAACGCGGTCGAAGCGGCCGCCCGCGCCTTCGCCGAGGCCGTCGCCGAGGTGGCCGCCCATCCGCTCGCAGCCGCGACCCGGCCGGCGCGGATGCGCAGGTAAGACAGCCCGGGCACCGCTCGCAACCCCAGCGATCGGAAGCAGGCTGGTAGGGGCGCATAGGGATGCGCCCGTCGAGGAATTGGGCAGAATGCGCGGGCGATCCCGGCGGCCGGCAGGAAGGTCGGGACCGTGCTGCCGCTCAACGAATTCCGTTGGCGGTCGCGAGCGCCTGATAAGGAAGGTACATGACGCCCGAGCAAGTGAACGAAGAGAGCCCGACGACCTTCTCGCCGAACACCATCGCGCCAGAGAGCGCTGTCGATGGGGCGACGCACAGTCTGACGACAGCTCTCGCGATGCCGGTGCAGGCGGCTGCATCCAGCGAGACCGACGAGCCTGCGGCGAGGGAGGCGCCGGTCTCATCGGACGAGGCTGCCGAAGCCTCGGCGAGCGAAGCGCCGGTCTCGTCGGGCGACGTCGAAGCCCCGGCGAGCGAAGCGCCGATCTCGTCGGGCGAGGCCACCGAAGCCGCGGCGAGCGAAGAGTCGGTTTCGTCGGGCGAGGCCACCGAAGC
>DHSB01000104.1:17024-39941 GCA_002408385.1 Myxococcales bacterium UBA5297 | reverse complement strand
CGTCGGGCGAGGCCACCGAAGCCTCTGCGAGCGAAGACGCTTCCGAAGAACCGGCACAGGAGAGCTCGACGCGGGAGCCCGCCCTCGACCTGCTCGTCTGCCATGAGGAGCTTCGCGCCTTCCTTTCGCTCTCCTCGCGCCTTGCGGCGGGCCAGGAGCCACCGGACTCGGTGTCGGCGAGCGCAGCGGCCATCTACGACTACCTGATGATCACGTTGCCCATCCACATGGCCGACGAGGACTACGCCATCGCCCCGAAGCTGCGCACCGCGGGTGCGCCGGACGTTGTGCAGCAGGCGCTCGAGGTGATCGGGCACCAGCACTCTGATCTGCAGGCGATGATCGGCCGGATGGCTTCGACCTGGCGCACGCTGGCCGAGCAACCGGAGCGGCTCCCGGAGCTCGCCTCCCGTCTCGCCTCCGGGACGGCGCGGCTTTCGGCGGTGCTCGAGGCTCACCTCGCGCTCGAAGAGGAGCTGCTGGTGCCGGCCTTGGGGCTGCACCTGCCGCCGGAGACGCGCGCGCTCATCGCTCAGGAGCTCCGGCTCAGACCTGGCGCGCAGGAGCGGTAGGAGCACATAGGCAATGCGCCCCTACCTGCCTCGCCCCGGCCCTACCGCTTCTTGTAGTGCCACAGCCCCATGAACATCGCCACGGAGATGGCGGCGAAGCCCATGATCATCCAGAAGGCGTACGGCAGCTTCTGCAGCGGGATGGCCACGTTCATCGAGAAGGCGCTCACCACGAAGGTCGGGACCATAATCCCGATGGTGATGACGTTGAGCGTCTTCATGAGCTGGTTGAGGTTGTTGTTCACGATGGAGGCGCGCGCGTCCATCATGCTCGAGAGAATGTTCGAGTAGATCTCGGCCTGCTTGTAGCACTGGAGGTTCTCTATCGAGATGTCCTCGAGCAGCTCGATCTGCTCCTGGTTGAAGCCGATGCGGGCCGCGTTGTTGCGCAGCTTGTCGATGACCGTCGAGTTCGAGTTGATGGCGTTCAGGTAGTAGACGAGGCTCTTCTCGAGCGTGAACAGGTTGAGCAGGTACCGGTTCTCCATCGACGCGTTGATCTTCTGCTCGAGCGAGTCCGAGACCTGGGTGATGACCTTCAGGTGCTCGAGGAAGTGGTAGATGGTCCGGTTGAGCAGCTTGAGCATGATGTCGTGCGGCGAGGCGACCTTCGCGAACTGCTTGCTGTCGAAGAGCGGCGAGTTCTCGGAGAGCACGACGATGAGGCGGTCCTTGAACAGGAACATGCCGCCCGAGAGGACGCTGAACAGAAAGTTGTCCTGCGCCGAGTAGCTCTTGGGCCGCTTGAAGATGACCGCGAGGTGCTCGGGCTCGAACTCGACACGCGGCACCTCGTCGGGGTCGAGGGCCGAGCTGAGGGTGTGCTCGTCGACCCGGTACCTGTCGATGAGCTCGCGCCTCTCTTCCGTGTCGGGCTGAACATAGAGGAGCACCGGGGCGGTCTCCTCCTCCTCCGTAGGCAAGATCCTCGCCTCCGAGATCTGGAAGCTTCGAAGCATGCGTCACCTCGCGGCACGGCGCCCTCGGGCGCCTGGTCTCAATCCGGCTGCATGAACCCGTGAAGAGGCGGATCCACCTTGGGACCCGCGAGACGCGCTCGAGAGCGCCTTGCAGCGACCTCGAGCGTCTGCTGCGTGGCCTGCCTTCTCCGACCGGCACCGCCAACGTGGGCTCTCGCATCAACCGCCGAGGGCGTCTGCCGATAGGCCCGAGCAAGTTTGAGAGCCTCTCGACTTGGCTCGGGGGTGAGCGAAGGCCCGGCTTCGGTGCGCCTCGCTCGGGTGCAAGAGGGGCGAAACTTTGAGTCGACCGCACCGACTGCCGAGGTCTCTAGCGCCGGCGTCCGAAGAGACGCAGGAGCGCGAGGAAGAGGTTGATGAAGTCCAGGTAGAGCATCAACGCGCCGACGATGCTCAGGCTGGCCGCGGCGGAGTAGCCCGCGCTCGCGTGAAAGCGGCGCAGCTTCTGGGTGTCGTAGGCCGTCAGCCCCGCGAAGATCACCACGCTCGCGCACGCGAGCACGAAGCCCATCATGTCGCTGCGGATGAAGAGGTTGAAGATGCCCGCGACGATCACGCCGACCAGGCCCATGAACAGGAAGGCGCCCCAGCCGCTCAGGTCCTTCTTGGTCACCGTCGCATAGAGGCTCATCGCGCCGAAGACCGCGCCGGTGAGCACGAAGACCTCGCCGATGGAGCCGAGCTGGTAGGCGAGGAAGATGACCGAGAAGGTCAGCCCGTTGACCGCCGCGTAGACGAGGAACAGCCCCGCCGCGACCGTGCCGCTCACCCGCGGCGCGAGCCAGGAGAGGGCGAGGACCAGCACGAGCTCGCCGATGAGCAGCGGCATCATCATCGGCATCACCACCTGCAGCATCGCCGGGCTGTTGGCCGTGTACCAGGCGACCGCGCCGGTGACGCCCAGGCCGACGAACATCCAGCGGTAGACCCGCGCCATGAAGGTGCTCTGGGCCGCGGCGACGCTGGCATCGCTATCGCCGGCGCTCCCTTGGAAAGAGACGGGGTTCTCGAAGGCCATCGGCACTCTCCTTTTCTTCGCGAGGAGCCGGCTCCGGCGCGCGCCGGACCCGGCTCGGCAGGCAGCAATCAGCGCTACTTCTTGCCCTGGGCGAGCAGCTTCTCCATCTCCGCCAGGGTGCGATCCATCAGCCGCGCGGCGGCCTCGATGGCCTCGGGCTTGGTCAAATCGACCCCCGCGTCCTTGAGCAACTCGACCGGCGGCTTGGACGAGCCGGCCTTGAGCATGCCGAGGTAGGCCTCGCGCGCCTTCTTGCCGCCGGTCTGCACCTTCTCGGCCAGGGCGATGCCCGAGGAGAGGCCGGTCGCGTAGGAGTACATGTAGTACTTGTAGTAGAAGTGCGGCACGTAGGCCCACTCGATGCCGTCGTTCTCGCCCACCGTGAAGTCCGGGCCGTAGTAGCGGCGCACCAGGTCGGCGTAGGTGCTGTTGAGCAGCTCGGCGGTCAGCGGCGTGCCCTGCTCGGCCGCGGTGTGCGCGGCGAGCTCGAACTCGGCGAAGAGCGCCTGCCGGTAGATGGTCGTGCGGATCGACTCGACGAGCTTGTTGAGCACGTAGAGCTTCTCCTCGCGGGTCTTGGCGGTCTTGTAGAGGTGGTCCGAGAGCAGCTTCTCGTTGAAGGTCGAGGCGATCTCGGCGTTGAACATCGAGTAGCTCGCGGTGACATAGGGCTGGGTCGTCATCGCGTAGTGGCTGTGCAGCGCGTGGCCGTACTCGTGGGCGAGCGTCGAGAGGTCCCCGAGGTCCTCGAAGTAGTTCATCTTGACGTAGGGGTGAATGCCGTAGGTGCTGCTGCAGAAGGCGCCGCTCTGCTTGTTCTTGTGCGGGTAGAGGTCGAGCCAGCCCTGCGCCGGGTCGAGGCCGACTTTCAGGGTCTTCAGGTAGCCGTCGCCGAGCGGCTCGAGCGCGGCGAGCAGCACCTTCTGGGCCTCGGGGTACGGGAACTTCATCTGCACGCTGGCGACCATCGGCGTGTACAGGTCGTAGAGGTGCAGCTCGTCGAGGCCCATCACCTGCTTGCGCAGCTTCACGTAGCGGTGCAGCGGGGCGAGGTTCTCGTTCACCGCCTTGATGAGCGAGTGGTAGACCGCGGTGTCGATGTTGTCCTTGTCCATGTACGCGTGCAGCGCCGTGGCGTAGCCGCGCGAGCGGGCGAGAAAGACGTTGAAGTTGACCTGGCCCGAGAGCGTGGCGGCGAAGACGTGCTCGTACTGGCGCAGCGTCGAGAAGAGCTTCTCGACCGCCTCGCGCCGCACGTTCCTGTCGGTCGAGCCGCGGTACTTCGGGAAGTTCGACAGGGTGAGCTGGACCTGCTTGCCGCTCTCGTCGGTGATGGTCGGCAGCGGCATGTCGGCGAGCAGGGCGTCGAAGGTCTTCTCGTGGTCCGAGGGGATCTCGTTCAGGTCGATCTCGGCCCAGAGGTTGTCGCCAGCGAGCGAGAGCACCCGCTCGGTCTGCTCATCGAGCACGCGCGAGCGGCGCCGCAGCATCTCCGACAGGTAGGGCTTGTACTCGGCGAGCTTGGGCTCCTTCGCGTACGCGGCCTGGACCGCGGCCTCGTCGAGCGCGAGCACCTCCTGGCGGATGAAGGAGCTGGCGGCCATGAAGTCCTGGAAGGCCTTGAGCGCCTTCGACTCCATCGCCTGCAACCCGGTGTTCTTCAGGTCGCTGACCCGGCGCATCTGCGCGTAGAGCGTCATCTTGTTCACCGCGAGCCGGGTCTGGAAATATTGGTCGAGACAGGCGCGCAGCTCGGCGGGCTCGGCGAGCTTGCCCTTGTAGGCGGCGATCTTCTCGAGCTCGGCGCCGACCGCGGAAAGCGTGGTCTCGAACGCCGCGTCGTCGACGAACATCGGGGCGAGCTTCCACTTGTACAGCTCGGGGATCTGCGAGCGCTCGACGTTGGCATCGGGCACGAAGGCTATTGGCGCGCTCTTGGGGCCGGCGTGGGCGGTGCAGCCGAGCGCGAGGAGCGCAGCGACCGAAAGCAGGGTCTTGGTCATAGGGTTCGCCTCCCTTGTCGTTGGTTGTCTTTCTTTCGCACCGTCGGAGCGGGCGCTCTTCCGGGGGCCGCCTGCCTGCCGGGAGCGCCGGGGCCGGGGCGTTAAATCCGCGACAGGATAGGCCCTGCGACCCAAAGCTCACAAGCGGAATAGCCTGCGCCGTTTGCCCGGATTCCGAGCGCGCCGACGGGGCAAACGGCGGCTGCCCGCCTCGATTGACGACCCCCTCGACCGCCCGGATACTAGGCGGCCGACCCACCCCGACGAAGGCGACATGACCGACAACACGCACGAGCCTGCCCGCAGCGTCGCCGGCCAGATCCCCAAGGACGCCATCGAGCGGCTGCTCAGCCGCATTACGCTGACCGGCCCGGCCCACCCGACCGCCCCGCTGCACGCTCCGTTCACCGCCGAGCCTATCCACGAGGTGCCGCTGTGCACCGCCGAGGACCTCGAGGAGGCGCTGCGCGAGGCGCGCGAGGCGCAGGCCGAGTGGTCCCGGCGCAGCGTCGACAAGCGCGCGCGGGGGCTGCTGCGCTTCCACGACCTGGTGCTCGAGCGCCAGGACGAGCTTCTCGACGCGATCCAGCTCGAGACGGGCAAGTCGCGCAAGCACGCCTTCGAGGAGATCACCGACACCGCCATCGTCGCCCGCTACTACGCGCACCACGGCCCGGGCCTGCTCGCCCCAAGGCGGCGCCAAGGCGCCCTGCCCGGGTTCACCGCGGCCTGGGAGCACCGCTCGGCTCTGGGGGTCGTCGGGTTCATCGCTCCCTGGAACTATCCGCTCAGCCTCGCGGTCACCGACGCGCTGCCCGCGTTGCTCGCCGGCAACGCGGTGGTGCTCAAGCCCGACCGACAGACCCCGCTCACCGCGCTGATGGCCGCCCGCCTGCTCGACGAGGCGGGTCTGCCGCCGGGCCTGTTCCACGTGCTCACCGGCAAGGGCCGGGAGCTCGGCGCGCCGCTGATCGAGGGGGTCGACTTCATCTGCTTCACCGGCAGCACTGCGACCGGACGACTCATCGCACGGCAGGCCGGAGAGAGGCTCATCGGCTGCTCGCTCGAGCTGGGCGGCAAGAACCCGATGATCGTCCTCGAGGACGCCGACCTCGACGCGGCGGCCGACGGCGCGGTGCGCGGCTGCTTCGCCAACGCGGGCCAGCTCTGCGTGTCGATCGAACGGATCTACGTCCAGCGCGCGGTCTTCGACCGCTTCGTCTCCCGCTTCGTCGAGAAGACCCGGGCGCTCAAGCTGGGCGCCTCGTTCGACTGGGACGTCGAGATCGGCAGCCTGGTGGGCAAGGCTCAGCTCGACAAGGTCGCCGGGCACGTCGGCGAGGCGCTCGCCCACGGCGCGACCCTCGCCGCCGGCGGCCGCCCGCGGCCCGACCTGGGCCCCTACTTCTACGAGCCGACCATCCTGCTCGGCGTCACCGAGAAGGCCGCGGTCTCCTGCGAGGAGACCTTCGGGCCGGTGGTCTCCGTCTACCGCTTCGACACGCTCGACGAAGCCGTCCGGCGGGCCAACGCGACCCGCTACGGGCTCAACGCGAGCGTCTGGACGGGCGACGCCGACCGGGGCGTCGAGCTCGCCCGGCGGCTCGAGTCGGGGATGGTCAACGTCAACGAGGCCTACGCGGCGGCCTGGGCGTCGGTGGACGCGCCGATAGGCGGCTTCAAGGACTCGGGGCTCGGCCGGCGCCACGGCGCCGAGGGCCTGCTCAAGTACACCGAGGCCCAGACGATAGCGGTGCAGCGTCTGGTGCCTCTGACCGCGCCCACCGGGGTCAGCGAGGAGAAGTACCGTCGCTCGCTGAGCCGGGCGCTCAAGGTGGTGCGCCGCGTCCCCGGGCTGCGTTAGCGCCAGCCCGGAAACAAAGGGGGAGTGATGCCGAGCGTCTTCTTCACCGGGTTTCCCGGCTTTCTCGGAAGCGCGCTGCTGCCGCGTACGCTCAAGCGCCACGCCGACGAGGTGAGCGCGACCTGCCTCGTGCAGGCCAGGTTCATGCCGCTCGCCCAGCGGCGGGTCGGCGAGCTGCGGCGGGCGATCCCGTCGCTCGCCGATCGCATCCACCTCGTCGAGGGCGACATCACCCGCCCCGACCTCGGGCTCGGCGAGGCGAGCGAGTTGAAGCGCGAGGTAGTGGAGATCTTCCACCTCGCGGCCATCTACGACCTTGCCGTCCGCCGCGAGCCGGCGATGCGGGTCAACCTCGACGGCACGCGCCACCTGCTCGACTTCGCGGCGGCCTGTCCTGGCCTGAGGCGCTTTCAGTACGTGAGCACCTGCTACGTCAGCGGCCGGTACGACGGGGTCTTCTCCGAGCGCGATCTCGAGAAGGGCCAGTCCTTCCAGAACTACTACGAGGAGACCAAGTTCCTCGCCGAGCTCGAGGTGCAGCGGCGCCTGCGCGACGGGGTGCCGGTCACCGTCTACCGGCCGGCCATCGTCGTCGGCGACAGCACCGTCGGCTCGACGCAGAAGTACGACGGCCCGTACTACCTGTTTCGCTTGATCGCCCGCCAGGGCCGCCTCGCGCTCGTGCCGAAGGTCGGCGCCCCGGGCCGCTCGCAGTTCAACCTCGTTCCCAGCGACTACGTCGTCAACGCCATCGCCCACCTCGCGGGGCTCGAGTCGACCCGCGGCCAGGTCTTCCAGCTCTGCGACCCCAATCCCCTCACCATGGACGAGGTGATGGACGCGGCCGGGGAGGCGCTCGGCAAGCGCCTCTTCAAGCTGCGGCTGCCCGCCGGCCTCGCCCGCGCCGCGCTGAGGCGCACCCCGGCAATCGCGCGGGCGCTCCAGATCCCGCCCGAGACGCTCGATTACCTGACCCTGCCTACCCGCTACACCTGCGAGAACACGCTCGTGGGCCTCGAGGGCAGCGGCATCCACTGCCCAGGGCTGCGCGACTACCTGCCGCGGCTCGTCGAGTTCATGAAGGCGCACCCCGAGATCGGTTCGGCGGCGATGAGCTGAGAGAGCTGTCGAAGAAGCCTTCGAGCGACAACCGTTCGGCTCGAGCATCGCACCAGGCTCTTGGCCGGCCGTGTCCCATGAACGGACAGCGAATTGCCGATGCACCGCACCGCGCGCGAGCAAGTGAAAGTCCCCCCTCCCGCGCTTGCGCGGGAAGAGGGGATTTAGGGGAGAGGTAAGGCTGGTCGGAAGCGGCCGATGAGAGGCAGACGGCGCCTCCCGTCCGGCTCCGAGTCAGGCTAGGCGCCCGCCTCGGCGGGCTTGTCCTTCTTCTTGCGCGGCGCCCTGGCCGCCTTCGCCTCGGGCGCGGCCTCGGCAGCCGCGGGGGCCTCTTGTCCGGCCTGGGCCGGAGCCGCTTCGGGCTCCTGCGGCGAGCCCGGCTCGACGACCGACACCGCAGCGGCCTTCGGCTTGCGCTTCTTCGGCTTGAGCCCGAGCCCCGAGGCCTCGAACCCGCCGTTGACCGGCGCGAGCGCCGCCTCGGCGAGCAGCCGCGCCTGCAGCAGCGCCAGGTCGAGCCGCTTGCCGGCCCCGACCAGCTCCTTGCGGATCTCGATGGCCAGCTCCTCGGCCATCGGCTCGCCGCCGCCGAACGCCGAGAGCAGCTTCTGCCAGGCCGCGCCGACCTGCTCGACGGCCGGCAGGATGAAGGCGAAGTCGGGCTGCGCGAACTGACGGGAGACGTAGGAGCCCTTGAGGCGCCTGTCGAACTCGCGCGAGAACTCCTCGGCCACCTCGAAGCCGCAGCGGCGCAACAGGGGCAGCTTCTGGTGCGGGTAGAGCGCCTCGATCACCGGGTTGCGGCTGCCGCAGTGGAAGGTGATGCCCGCGAGCAGCCGCTCGAGGGCGTCGACCCAAGAATTTTGGAAGTCGCCGACGTAGTCGTCGCGCACCTCCTCGAGCTCGGGCAACTCGCGGGCGCGCTCGAGCAGTCCCTGCGTCGGTGCCCGCGCCGCCGTCACCAGCTCGTGGGCCGTGGCCATCCAGTCCTTCTCCGCCTTCAGGCCGCGCCTCTGCGCCAGCGAGCTCTGCGCCGCCGTGAGCCGCTCGAGGAACTGCTCGGAGAACTTGATGAGGTCGTAGGCTTCGAGGGTCGAGAGGGTCGTCATCGCGCGCCGAGTCCTGTCGGGAGTGAAGAGGAGATCCTCCGGGCCTCCGGAGGCCGGCGGAGAGTAGCCTCCCCGTCCCGGCTTGACCAGGGCCTCGGGGTTCGCAAGCCGACGAATTCGATGGGCTTACACTCGACCGGCCGGCACCGCCCCAGTCCTAAAAAGGCTGCCGGATCCTTCGCCGGGAGCCGAGGCGAGCGCCGTTTTCCGAGGGGTGATTCGGCTCGGAGCCGCTTGTCGGCGCGCCCGGTCAGCGCAGGGGCGCGTGGCCGCTGCCGGCGCCGGCCTTCAGCCGGAGCACCCCGCGCGGCGAAATCGGGCCACGACGCCTACTGGCGAGCTGAGGCGACGGGCCTGCTGAGCGCCCGCCGCCTTGGGGTTGAAGGCCTCGGCTTACGTGCGCTCTTCGACCTCCGGCGCCGGCGCGTGCCCGCGGACATAGCCGCTCGCGCGGAGGAGGTCGTTGATCTCGTCGGCGACCTCGTCGGCATGGTCCTCGGGCGTGAAGTGCCGGGCCATCGGCACCGCGCGGATGGGCGCGCGCAGGTCGCGCGCGAGCCGGCGGGCGTGGTGCATGCCCAGCGGATCGAGCTCGCCCCAGACGATGCGCGCGGGCACCGAGAGCGAGGCGAGGTCGTCGGCTATCTCCATCGTGTGGCGCGGGTCGAGCGAGGCGAGCTGATGCGCGAGCGCTTCGCCGGCGCGGGTGGCCGCGTAGGGCGACCAGTACAGATTCGGGGCCTCGGCCCGGCCCTGGACCGAGTCGTGCCCGAGCGTGGCCACCGCCGAGGTGACGAGCGGTCGGACCAGCGGGTTGGGCATCTTCGCGATGGCGTTGCGGCTGGCGCGGGCGGCCTTGATCGGCGCGACCGGCCAGTTGTCGTAGGCGACCGAGTCGACGAGCACCAACCCCGCGCACATCTCGGGGTGCTCGACCGCGAAGCGTTGCACGACGCCGCCGCCAAGGTCGTGGCCGACGAAAACGGCCCGCTCGATCCCCATCGTCTGCAGCCACCGGTAGAGGTAGACCGACTGCGCGCGCAGGGAGATGTCGCGGCCGAAGCCGGCCGGGATGGACCAACCGAACCCGACCATCTCCCAGGCGAGCGCCTTGAGGCCTTCGAGGCGCGGCAGGACGAACCGCCACAGCCGCGGGTTGGTGGGGATGCCGTGAACCAGCACGACCGGCGCGCCCTCGCCCTGCTCCTCCCAGCGCATGAGGATGCCGTCGACCACCGTGGTGCGCGAGACCTCCGGCGCGCTCGCCTGCCGCTTGAGCATGGCCCTCCTGCTGCCGAAGGTCGCGGCGAGCGAGAGGCCGGCGCCGGTGCCCACGCCTGCCAGGAGCCAGGGCCATAGAGGCCGCGGCTCGGCCTTGGTCACCAGGTAGCGGCCGGCGACCGACCGGGCCAGCCGCTTGGCGTCCTCCTGACGCCGATGGGCCATCTTCTGGTAGCGCCGCCACAGGCCGATTGCCGTCTTGGTCCTCTTCCCCGCCATGGTCCCTCCCGTCGGTGCGCGCGCACCTCGAGCAAGATTTCGGTCGCGCGGGGGCTGCCGTCGAGAACCCTGGTTGGCACGCGGCACCTTGGAGCACGCTTGGTTGAGTTGGGAGTTTTGAGTTGGGAGTTGGGAGTCGACATTCCCGCGCGCCTCGCCGGCGCGGTGGGGGCGCATGGCGGCGCCCGGCCCCAACGGGTCCGGTGCCGGTCCTCGCTGGACGTCGCGCGGCGTGGCGGGGCGCATGCGACCGAGGCTGAGTTGGCAGTCGAACCGAAGGCTTGGCAGTCGTTCCGAAAGCTTGGCAGTCGTTCTGAAGCTTGGCAGCGGTTCTGAAGCTTGGCGGCGGTTCTGAAGGCTTGGCAGTGGTTCTGAAGCTTGGCGGAGATTCCAAGGCTTGGGGGCCGGCCGGGAAGCTTGGCAGAGCAGTCGGAGGGCTTCGCGGACGAGTCGGTAAGCCTGGCAGCCGAGAAAACTACCTTGGTACGCGGGTTTAGCCGCCCAAACCGAGGGTCGCGAACCGTCGGCTATCGGGCTGAAAACCCCGCTCCTGAAAAACATGAGTGATTTCGCGGGGGCCGCAAGCTCTCCGGCGCTCTGCCAAGCCCTCCGACTGCTCTGCCAAGCGCTCCGAGTCATCCGCAAAGCTCCCGCGGAGGGCCGCCAAGCTTGTCGATGGGCGTGCGCAGCGCTCCGAGCGGCGCGCAAAGCTCCGAAAGTGGGCCATAGGGGGCGGCCCTCGTCGGCCACTCTTGGGGCGCGACTTCGGCGCCGGCCTTGATCTGGTCCACTTGCGGCGGCGACGGGAGATCCAGGTGCAGCGCCTCTTCCTACGCACACGCAGCAGGCCGCCGAGACGGCGCTCCCTCGCTCCCCTCTCGCCTCCCGTCCCGCGGGTCCGGCTTCACAGGCCGCCGAGACGGCGGCCCTCCCTCCCTCCTCTCGCCTCCCGTCCCCGGATCCGGCCGCAGCGAACGGAAAAACACGCCGTGATTTCAGCTCGTTGGATCGCCCGATCGAAGCCTCAGGAAGGGGCCTGTAGAGCGCCAGGATGGCCCAGGAGAGGCCGCCCGAGCTCAGCCCTATTGAAGCAAGCCTGGCGACCCCAGATCGCTCTACGGGCCAGCCAGGGACCCTACCGGGCCGATCGGGCCTTCCAAAGGTGCCCGATCGCCCGTTTTCCGGCGCCGGGGAGCACCGCCAGGCGCTCAAGGTGAATCGACGAGCTCGCGACCGGCGAGGACGTTCGCTTGCGTGCGCGGTGGTTCTCGACCGGGAAGAGCGCCGCCAAAACCCTTCGCGGCCTCGGTTCGGTCCCCTGGCCCAGCGCGCCGCAGCGCGGCGCCGCCAGCGGGTGCCTACGCCCGAGGCTTCAAGACGAGGAAGTACTGGTACTCCAGCAGCTCGCTCTCCGAGGCCAGCTCGAATCTGGCCGCGCGCGCGTCGCGCACCGCCTCCTCGCGCGCGAGCCGATGACCGAGCCCCGGCCCGACCGGCGTGTCGCGCTTGTGGAAGTCGACGACGACCAGGCGCCCCTCCGGCTTGAGCGAACGAGCCAGCCGCTTCAGGTAGGCGCGCCGCTCCTCGACGTGGTGGAGCGCGTTGACCATCAGGACCAGATCGCACGACTTGGGCGGCAACAGCGGGTCGTCGTCCAGGCCGAGGACCGGCACGACGTTCCTCGCCTCGGCGGCGACTATCCGCTCGCGCAGCACCCCGATGATCTGCGGCTCGACCTCGACCGCGAAGACCGTGCCCCGCGGGCCGACCGCCTTGGCGAGCCGCAACGAGAAGTAGCCCGGGCCGGCGCCAATCTCAGCGACCGTCTGTCCGCGTTTCAGGCCGAGCGCCTTGATGACCGCGTCGGGCCTCTGCCACTCGGCGCGCTCCGGCGACTCGAGCCGCTTCAGGTAGGCCTCGAGGTCGATGGGGTTGTTGTGCTTGCCGTGCTCGGAATGCTCGTGCTTCGCGGCCTTGCTTGCCTTGGGGTTCTTTCGCTTCATCGGTTCTCTCTGCCGCAGCCTCGAGAGGTGCCCCGAGCTCGGAGCATCAAAGGCAGCGGCTCGTTTCCGCCCGGGGCCTTTCCGCGGTGCTCAGTCGTGGTTCGTCGAGCCGACGATGTGGCCGACGAGGTCGTAGTCGGCCGCCTGCGTCACCTCCACCGGAACGATCTCGCCGGGCAGGGCGACCCCGTCGTTGATGTAGGTGATGCCGTCGATCTCGATGGCCTGTCCTGCCGTGCGGCCGACGAGCAGGTGCTCGGTCTCCTCGGAGACGCCCTCGACGAGCACCTCGACCCGCTTGCCGATGAGCGCGCGGTTCTGCTCGCGGCTGATGCGCCGCTGGATGGCCATCAGCTCGCGCCGCCGGGCGCGGGCGATCTTGGCGGGCACCTGCCCCTCCATCGCCGCGGCCCGGGTGCCCTCCTCCGGGCTGAACTCGAAGACGCCGAGCCGCTCGAAGCGCTGCTCCTTGACGAACCCCTTGAGCAGCTCGAAGTCCGCCTCGGTCTCGCCGGGCAGGCCGGCGATGAGCGAGGTGCGCAGCACGATGCCCGGCACCCGCTCGCGCAGCCGGGCGAGCAGCTCGCGGATGTAGCGCGAGCCCTTGCCCCGGCGCATCGCGCGCAGCAGCGGGTCGCTGATGTGCTGCAGCGGCATGTCGAGGTACTTCACGACCTTCTCCTCGCCGGCGATCACCGCGATGAGCTCGTCGGAGAGCTCGCGCGGATAGGCGTAGTGCAGGCGGATCCAGCGCGGGCCCTTCACCTTCACCAAGGCGCGCAGGAGCTGGGCGAGCTTGGGCTTGCCCGGCAGGTCGTGGCCGTAGGCGGTCAGGTCCTGGGCGATGAGGTTGAGCTCGACCGCGCCCCCCTTCGCGAGCTTGCGCGCCTCGGCGACGATGTCCTCGACCGGCCGCGAGCGCTGGCGGCCGCGGATGGCGGGGATGACGCAGAAGGCGCAGCGGTTGTCGCACCCCTCGCTCACCTTCACGAACGCGGTGTAGGGCGGCATCGAGTTGATGCGCGGGGTCTTCGCCGAGTGGACGAACTCGGGGTCGGGGACCAAGGTCCGGGGCATCGCCTCGGCGGCGAGCAGGTCGGCGACCTGGGCGTAGGCGCCGGTGCCGACGAAGTGGTCGACCTCCGGCAGCTCGCGCTCGAGCTCCTCGGCGTGCCGCTGCGGCAGACACCCGGCGACGAGCAGCGTCTCGCAGCGCCCGGTCCTCTTCAATTCGGCCATCTCGAGGATGGTCTGGATCGACTCCTCCTTGGCGTCGCGGATGAAGGAGCAGGTGTTGACGACGATCACCTCGGCCTGCGCCGGGTCGAGGACGAGCAGGTAGCCCTTCTTCGCCAGGGTGCCGAGCATCACCTCGCTGTCCACGCGGTTCTTCGCGCAGCCGAGGGTCACCAGGTGCAGGGTCTTCGGGGTCGTGACGGTCTTGGGCATGAGCGAGGTCGGAACAGCCGATGCGCGAAAGGTTCGTCCAGTGAAACCGTTGCCGGGCGAACCATCGCTGAACCGGTCGACCGATGGCAAGAAATCGCGGGCGGTGCAGGGCTCCTCTGCCCGGTGTTGGAGTGGGGAGACGGAGCCGCGAGTCCCTTGACTCCGAGGCTCCCGCTGGTCGCCTCTACGCTCGGGATGACCCGGGGGCCGCCCACCGTGCCTCGTCCGCCCGCCCTACTCGCCCGCTCGGCGGAACCCTATCGCCGCGCTCGCGCCCCGGACCGCCACCTCGTGCCCGAGCCGGTCGACCAGCTCCTCTATCGACAGCTTCTCGCCCAGCGCCCGTGCCTGCCGCCGCACGGCCGCAAAGTCGCCCGGCGCCAGGTCCTTCACCGCCTCGAGCCGCCCGCGCGCCTCGCGCTCGGCCTCGGAGTCAACCGGCCGCGCCATTACCTCGGCGAACGATGCGGCGAACAGCTCGAGCGCCTGCTCGGGGCGCAGGTAGCGGAACTCGACCTTGAACACGAAGCGGCGCAACGCCGCGGCGTCGAGATCGGTCCAGAGGTTGGTCGTGCAGACCACCACACCGCTGAACGCCTCGAGCTGCTGCAGCAGCTCGTTGACCTGGCTCACCTCCCACGAGCGCACTGCCCCGCGCCTGTCGCGCAGCAGCGAATCGATCTCGTCGAACAGCAGCAGCGCCTCCTCCCCCTCGGCCTCGCGGAAGGCTTGCGCGAGGTTCTGCTCGGTGCCACCGACCCACATGCTGAGCAGGTCCGAGGCGCTGCGGCAGACGACCCTCCGTCCCATGCGCGAAGCCAGGTAGCGAGCGAACTCCGACTTGCCGGTGCCCGGCGGGCCGTAGAGGCACAGCGAGAGCCCCGGGCCGCCGGTCGGCTTCCAACCGGCGAGCCTGTCGGCGAGCGCCGCGAGGTCTTCGGAGGGGTTGATCGCTTTGGGCCGGTAGCCGTTGTGCTCGAAGGCGGGCCGGCGCATCGGGTCGGCGCCGGTGATCAGCTTCTCGATGGGGCCGAGCACCTGCTCGAGGGTCTTTCGCGTCGGCCGGCCGTCTTCGCTGAGCAGGCGCGCCGCGCTGACCGCGCTGCCGAGCTGAGCGAGGCTCGAGAGCGGGCGCTCGGCTATCGCCTCGATATCGTCGGGCCCGAGCGCGTGCTCGGCGCCGAGGTGCCGCGCCAGCGCGCGCGCCCGCTGCCGCGCGCCGGGAGGTTGAAACTCGACCGCGTAGGTGAAGCGGCGCAGGAACGCGCTGTCGATGCCCCCGACCGAGTTGGAGATCCAGACCGTCGGCGCGGGGTTGGTCTCGAGCAGCTCGTTGAACCAGTGCTTCGACATGCGCTGCGAGGCGCGGCGCCCGTGGCCGAGCAGGCCCTCGGGTTCCCAGACGAAGAGATCCTCGAGCTCGTCGAAGAGCACGACCGCGGGCGTGCCGCCGACCAGCTTCTGGCCGAGCAGCAGCGACGAGAGCCGCTCGGACGCGGTCGCCGACTCGCCCTCGCTGTCAGCGCGGCCGGCGACGTAGAGCCTCGCCCCGACCTCCGCCGACAACAGGCGCGCGAGCTCGGTCTTGCCCGTCCCCGTGCGCCCGTAGAGCAGCAGGTTGACCCCGCGCTGGCGCCTGGCGACTGCCGCTGACAGCAGGGTCCGCGCCGTGCGCGCCGCGGGCAGGTGCTCGTAGTCGTCCCAGCCGAGAGTTGCGGGAGGCGACTCGGGCAAGAACTTCGAGAGCAGCCGCTCCCGGGTCAAGCCGGGACAGAGCAACAGATCCGCGAGCCCCTGCTTCAGGCCGACCTTCACCGAAAGCTGGTAGGTGTCGCGGGCCTCTACCTCGACCAGGCCGCTGGTCACGATGCGGCCACCGGTGAGCGCGCCGCGCACCTGCGACTCCGGTGCGGCGAGCGCGGCGGCGATGAGCTTGACCGCGCCGTTGAGGGTCTGGTCGCCAAACGCGTCGACGACCTCCCGGAGCGCCTCGTCCTCGACGAGGGCGAGGAGGAGCTGCAGCACCTCGCGCTCGATCGACGGGATCTGAAGGAGCTGCTGGAGCACGTCGAGGTTGGCCGCGACCTTCGCCGAGACCGCCTTGGGATGGCGTGGCCCGCTCGCGCGCAGGTAGGCGCGCATCTTCGCGAAGTCGAGCTTTCGATCGTCCTCGTCGACGAAGTCGCGAAGCGCGTCGCTGCGGGCGACCGCCTCGATGATCGAGGGCCTCGCCTGCAGCAAACGCATGTTGACGAGCAGGTTGTGGACGTAGTCGGGCAGGCTCGGTCTTCCGCCCGAGCTGTCGAGTCGCGTTCGCGTCGTCTTTCGCCTCTTCTGTGCCGCCATCGAGTCCTCCTTCGCGCGCCGGCTGGATACGGCTCGAAGCTAGCGGCTACAGTGGACATATGAGGTCACGCGACGACGGCGGGAGCCGCAACGGGCAGGTCGAGCGGGTGCTGCAGATCCTCCGGGACCTGACGCGGTCGACCGGCGTCGAGCGCACTGAGCTGGCCGAGCGCTATGGCGCCTGCGAGCGCACCATCCGGCGCGACCTCGAGGCGCTGCAGGCCATCGGCCTGCCCGTCGTCGAGGAGCGCGATGGCAAGCGCAAGCGCTGGCGCATCGCCTACCACGATCACCTCGAGCGGCTCGGCAAGCTGCTCGACGCGAGCCACTACCTCGCCTTGCGGATGGCGATGGGCCAGGCGGCCGCGCTGAGCAACGACTCCTCGACCTTCGCCGCCCTCGAGGACCTCTCCGACAAGGTCGAGCAGGTCCTCGGCAAGGGCGAGCGGGAGCGGCTGCGGGCCATCGAGCGATGCTTTCTCTCACTCGAGCGGGCCGCCTACCGGACCTCGGCGCCGGACGTGCTCTGGCCGCTCGTCACCGCCATCTCCGAGGGCAGGCTGTGCCAGGTGAGCTACCAGTCGGCAGCCGACGCGCCCCCGGGCAAGCGCTTCGTGGTCTTGCCGCTGCGCCTCTTCGTTCACTCGGGTGCGCCGTACCTGCTCTGTTCCTCGAAGCGCCACGGGACGATCCTCACACTGAACCTCAACCGGCTCCGCGCGCTGGAGACGCTCGAAGAGCGCGGCGAGCCGCCGGCGGGCTTCGATCCCGAGCGCTGGGCCGGCGCGGCCTTCGGCATCTTCGGCGGCGGGCCGACCGAGACGTTTCGCCTGCGGTTCGCGCCGGGGATTGCGCCGTTCATCCGCGAGCGCGAGTGGCATCCGACCCAGGCGTTGCGCGAGCTCGAGGGCGGCGCCGTCGAGCTGAGCTTCACCTGCGCCCGCTCGTATGAAGTGAGCGCCTTTGTCGCTTCGTGGCACAGCCACGTCGAGGTGCTCGAGCCCGAGTCGCTGCGCGAGGAGATGCGCGAGCTCGGCGAGTGGCTCGCCAGCACCTATGGGAAACCCCGCGCGGCGCGGGCAGGCGCCAAGACTGCGGCGGGTAAGCGGGGCCGACGGCGAGCCGATGCGCGTTCGCGGTAGGGCGGCGAGGCGCAGCACCGGACGCTGCGCAGCGCGCGAGCCCGACCCGCCGTGAAGCGGCCATTTGCCCCCCGGCAGCCGATTTCAGGCTCTCTCTGCGGCGAGCGACACAGAAGCCTGGGGCGCCACCGCGGCGCGCCACGTCGAACGAGGTCTCTTCAGGAGCGACTTTGGGGGAGCCGCACCCACCGACTTGGGCGAACGCCGACCGTAACGGTTGACTGAGCGACCCCCGGCACCTCACCTTCACCGCGCCCCCATCCGAACTGGAGAAACCGATGGCGCAGCTCGACCTGGAGAAAGCCCTCCGAAAAGTCATCGCCACGCAGGTACAGCAGGCCCTCGCCCCTCATCTCGTACTGCTCGAGGCGCTTGCAAAGCTGGTCCGCGACCACGCGCAAACTGGCCCCGCCGCCGGGTCTCGAAACGCGCGACAGCCGAGGCGTGACCCGAAGCCGGCGGCTGATTCCCGAAACGTCGTCGCCACGGCCGCTCCCGCTCGAGCCCAGCGCGCCAGACGCTCGGCTCCATCGACGGCCGCTTCCGCGAACGCCGCGCCCTGCCCCTTCGCCATCGGGCAAGAGGTGCAGATCCGCCAGGGCCGCGGCCTGCTCGACGCGACAGTGAGGGCGGTCCAGGCTGACGGCTCGCTGTTGCTCGAGGCGGGCAGGGAGCGCCGGCAAGTCGTTCGGAAGGTCAGCAAGGTTCTCTCGACCGCGACGCCCGCGCCCGCCAGGAACGTGGTCGCGGTGCCGCCGATCATCCGGCGCTCGCGTGCCGCTGGCGCGACGAGCGAAGGGTAGGTGCGGCAGTCGAGAGTCGACAGCTCGGATTTCGCCCGTGACCGGCCGGTTGGCAGGGGCGCATGGCAATGCGCCCGTCCAGAAATCGTGCGGAGGCGCGGGCGATACGCAGATCCCCGGCGGCCGGCCCTCCGCAAGGAACCTAGCCTTTTACTCCCAACTCAAAACTCAGAGCTCACAACTCAATTCAGCCCCTCGACATCGCCGCTGACGCTGAGGCCGTAGACGAGCTCGATCCGCTCGGTCCCGTGCGCCGGCACCGTCACCTTCCAGGCGACGATGCCCTGGTCGTCGGCTTTAGCCTGCGGCTTGGTCTTCTTCCCGTCGATCTCGACCTTGACCTTGTCGATCTCCGAGACAGGGATGCGCTCCTGGACCTCGAAGCTCGCCGGCTGGTCGTCGAGGTTCGACAGGAAGAGGGTGACGTGCCGCGTGATGCTCTGCCGGCCGGTCAGCTTCGAGCGCTCCTGCTCGGACCAGTCCTCGCGGCGCACCCGGAGGCCGTCTTCGCTGCCGAACCCGAGCGCGAACCGCTCGCCCGGCGCGACGAAGCCGACCTGTGAGCGGCCGACGTAGCCGCTCGCGCGCAGCAGATCGACCGGTCCGGCGAGGATGGGCTGCTTGCCGCTGTTTACCTGCCGGGCCCTCAGATGGACGAGCGGCTCGATCTCCGGGCAGCAGACCAAGTCGACCTCGGCCGGCGCGCTGAGCCCGAAGATCGGCACCCGGCGCATCAGCCCGTCGGAGACGACGGTGGTCTTCACCTGCGCCTCAAGCAGCCGCGTCTCGCCGCCGTCGTCGACGCCCGGCAGGCCTCCGGAGGCCGCGCCCTCGCCGGTGGTGGCGATGACCTGCTCGCGCACCTGCACCGAGACCTTCTTCTCCTGGCGCCGCTGCACCTGCAGCCAGTCGTCGGCGAGCAGCGGCGGCTCGGCCCGCTGCGTCGAGCGCGCCGTCGAGAACCGCAGCTCGACCTCGCTCCAGTCCTCGCCCGTGTTCTGCCAGACCGCGGCCTCGCACTCGAAGCGCAGCTCCTTGTCGACCAGCGTGGCCCGATGAATCGGCCGCCACAGCGCGCAGGGCACCGTGTACTCGACCTCGAAGGCGACCCTCCCCGCCTGAGCGGCGTGGAGATCGATGAGCAGCTCGGCCACGAAGATCTCGGTCGGCTGGAAGCTCATCCGCTGGTGCATCCGCACCGCCTCAAGCTCGCGTTGGAGAGCCTCGACGTGCCGGCTCGCCTCGAAGATGCGCTCGTCCTGGCCCCGCAGCCGCTGATAGGCCTCCTCGAGATCGCTCTCCCAGTGCGGCTCGGGGCCGGTCGCGTAGGGCAGCTCGCGATTGACGCTGTCGACGAGCAGCTTGGCCGAGAGCGCGAGCAGGTCGCGCCGTTGGAACCAGGCGCGCAGCTCGTCGCCCCGGTCGGCGAGCTCCGACCGCAGGCGCTTGGCCTCGCGCCGCAGCTTGGCCGCGTCCGGGGGCTGCTCCTCAGTTCCAATGCGCCAGCGCCGCTGCACCTTGACCTCGTCGACCTGCACGCCGGCCGGCGCACGGACGACGATGGTGCGGTCGGCGACCAGCGGGGTGAGCCCCGGGAGGCACAGCCGGGTGGACCCCGCGGCGAGCTCCACCTCGACGCGCCGGCTCACCTGGGCCCGGTCCTCGAGGAGGATCACCGAGCGCACCGGCGCCTCGAGCTCCTTCACCCCGGCTATCCCCGCGGCGCGCGAGGCCTGCGCCGTCTTCTCTCGGGTCAGCTCCTGCCGTCGAATCATGAGGCCCTCCCGCTAGTCGCGCCGGTTGCCGCCGACCAGCTCGTTCTTCGAGTCGATGCGCACCGAGTAGCCATAGCTCAGCTTCCTGCTCTCGCCCGGCTTCAGCGCGAAGCGCCAGCGCTTGCCGCCGACCAGGGTGTGCGGCGGCGCCTGCTGCAGCTCTTCCCACTCGGGCGAGACCTCTCCGAGCTCGATGACGACCTCCTTGTCGCTCGGCAGGTACTGCGGGAGGCGCTCGCGGACCTCGACCTGAGCGGCCGCCTGCAGCCGCGAGGCGACCTCGATGGTGACCTCGTGTTGCAGCGAGAGGCTGCCGTTGAGCAGCCCTTCGGTCGACTCGTTGAAGTGGGTGTTGCGCGCCACCTTGAGCCCCGGCTCGACGCCCAGGCCAAGATCGATGGAGGCGCCCGCGGGCTCGGTGGCGAAGCGCGAGGTGACCAAAAACTCGTTCTCCAAGTAGACCTCCGCCGGGCCGGCGAGCAGCGGGGTCGCGAGCGGGTTCTTGAGCGTCGCGACGCGCACCGCCTGATCGCTCTCGCGCGGGACGACCACGAGCGTGGTCTCGATGGGCGCGTCCTTGGCGAACAGCGGCACGTTGTGCAGCGCGCCGTCGTTGGGGACGTCCACCGGGCCGGAGGCTCGAAAAGCATAGTCGAACGAGCCGCACGACTCATCGACCGCGCTGGTGGTCACCGGGAAGACGACGTGGTTGCGCGCCAGGCTCTCCGCGGCCCGGGCGAGCCTCTCGGCCGCCGCGAACTGCGCGTCGCTGAGCGTCGAGAGCGCGTCGCGCCGGGTCAGGGGCTTGAGCGACCCGCGCTCGGCGCTCGGCCCGTCCCAGGCGACCACTCGCAGCCGGTGGTACTCGAGCACGTAGCCGGAGGTGGCAAGCGGCGCTCCGTCCTCGCACGGCGGCTCGGAGGCGTCGAGCTCCTCCTCGAAGCTGGGCTCCGCGTGCCGGAGCGCCTTCTTGCGGGCGCCGCCTATCGCGCCCTTCATCTGCTCCCGGGAAGCCGAGCGGCGCGGCGCTCCGAGGGCGGCGCTCTTCGCGCTCAGAGCCAGCGCGGGGGGCGGCGCGGAAGGCATCGCGCACGGGGCCGGCGGGCGCATCGCGGGGGGCGGCGCGCACCGCTCCTTCTTGAGCTCGACCTCGGGCGCGCGCTCCTCGACGCAGCACGCATCGAGCTCTGGCTGCGCCGCGCATTCCGGCTCGGGCTCGAGCTCGGGCCCGGGCGGCGGCTCGGACATTTGGACAGGAGCCGAGGCGACGGGCTGCCTTAGGGCGGCGGGCCCACCGCGAGTAGCGAGCGCGCTGTCCAGGCTCTCGAACAAGCTCTCCGCGCCGGTGGGAGGGGCGCGCCAGGCGCGCTGGGGCGGCTCGCTCTGCCTGCGCCCGATGCGCTGGGACTTGAGCACCGGAAGCTCGATGCGCCGCTGCAGGTCGGCGGTGGAGAGCACGAGCCTGACCCGTTCCCAGGGCTCGCCGCTGTGCTGGGCGACGAGTGCGCGGAGGGCGAGGTTGGCGCTCAGGCCGTCGCGCGAGACGCGCACCACGTAGGTCGGCCGCCAGCAGGCACCGGGGACCTGGTAGTCGAGCCTCAGCCGCGCGGGCACCGGCGTGCCGTTGCCGCCGCGCAGGCGCACGACGACGCGCTTGCAGACCCGCTCCTCGTCGACGCCGCGCTCGGCGCGCGACTCGGCGACCTGCCGCTGGAGCCGGGCGCGTTCCTCGCGCGCCTGGTGCAGCTCGCGGCGCAACCGGCCGGTCTCCTCGGCGCGGGCCAGCTTGGCGCGCTCGACCCAGTCGGCGGCGGAGGCGAAGGCAGCGGCCGAGATCGGCCGGGGCTGCTCTTTCTCGATGCGCGCGGGGAGCGCGAAGGTGAGCCGGTCGAAGTTCGCGCTCTCCTCCTCGAGCGCCGAGAGGCGCTGCTCGAACCGCTGGATCCGCTCGTCGGCGGCGCGCAGCTCGGCCTCCGACGGCGGCTCGATCGGCTCGCCGAGCGGCGGCACGGCCCATTCGACCCGGACGTCGCTCGGCTGCGGGAGCCGCTCGGCATCGGCCGGGTCGAGAGGCTCGAGGCGCACCCGCACGCTGCCGTCGTCGAGGGCGAGCGGCAGGCGGCCAAGCTCCAACTGCTCAGGCCAGGCCTGCGGCTGCAGCTCGGCGACGCGGGTGACCAGCGCGCCGCTGCGAAAGACCGCGACCTCCTCGATGCGCGAGGCGAGCTCGAGTCGGTTCTCCATCGGTGCCCTCCCTTCAGGCGGCTGTCGGGGGTGAGGAAGACAGCCTGGCTGGGGGAGGAAGGCTAGCGCAGTGGACGAGCGAAGGGATAGGGGCCGGCCAGCGTCCGGGACCACGCGGGCGCGCCGGTCGAGCGGGGCGGCCTGAATGCGCTTCGTCGGAAGAGGACCGCCGAGGCCCGCCCGTCGCTGGCGGAGCGCGCGGCGAGCGGCCCTCGCTCATCTCGCCGCCTCGACCACCGCCGCCACCTCCTGAGGCGACAGCCGCGAGCCCGATCCGTACGGGTTCCTCGGCGAGCCGCCGATGGTGCTCCCGCCGCCCCAGTTGCAGCTCGGGTCTTGGGCCGGATTGCGCTCGAGCTCGGCGCGGCGCAGCGCCTCGAGCACCCGCGGCACCTCGAAGCCCCGCTCACTTCGCCGGCAGACGCAGCGCCGAGAGGATGCGAGCGACCTGGTCGGAGCCAATCGCGGGGCTTCTCACCGAGTATTCGGCGACGAGCCGCGGCAGCGCCGCCACCAGCTCCTCGGCCGAGTCCGCCGAGGCGCAGAGGTAGTCCTGCGGATCGAGCAACCGAAAAGGCTTGAGGGGCGACGCCTTTTCGAGCAGCCGGTTGTACTGGATGCGCCAACCGTCCCCCTCGGCGACGTCGGACCAGAAGACGCGGCCTCCGGCGGTCGGCAGCTTGGGGAGGTTGCGCACGCTCCGGGTCGCGCCGGGCTGCGCGCCCGCCGCCTCGGGGGCGTGGCGGGCGATGAAGTCGGCGGCGAACTCGATGGCCCCAGGATCATTCGGCAGGAAGGTGTGCGTCCGGTGGACCTCGAGCGTCTCGAGCGCGTGGACCGAGCGCGCCTCGCGGACGAGGACCGTCGAGTCCGAGGGCTCCTTGCCGGCGACGGCGCGCAGCAGCGGGGCCGCCGGGACCAGCGGCGACCAGCGGGTGCCGATGACGGTGGCGAAGGGCCCGGGGTAGCGCGGCTCGTCGTCGCGCTCGG
>DHSB01000104.1:16219-16865 GCA_002408385.1 Myxococcales bacterium UBA5297 | reverse complement strand
GGCGAGCTCGCCGATGGCCGGCCCGAGCACCCGATGCGCGAGCTCGCCGTCGACGCTGCGCGCGACTATCGAGCCGCGAAGCGGAGTGCCGAAGAGCACGCAGGGGCCGCTGACGAAGCCTTCGAGCTCCTCGCCCAGGTCCCGCCAGAGCAGGCCGCCGAGCGAGTGGCAGGCGAAGGCGACCAGTCCGGCCGCTCCGTCGAGCCGCATCTCGCGCAGCTCGTGGGCGACATGGCGCACCAGCTCGCGGTACGGCGAGGTCATCGACGGATAGCCGATGGGGTGGACCGCGTGGCCGCGGGCGCGCAGCGCGGCGGCGAGCTTGGACATCGAGCGGGGCCTGCGAAAGAGGCCGTGCAGGAGGACGACGTTCACGATGAGCTCTCCTTCGGAGGCCGAGCGGGCGCGCTGTCAGACCCGGCGGCCGGCACCCGTCTCTTCGAGCGAATCCACTCGCTTTGGGAGACGCGACCTTGGGACCGAAAGCCTACCTCTTCCGCTCAGAGCTCGATCGAATCGCCGGTTTCGTCGCGGCCTATCCGCGGCTGGAGACCGGCGGCAACCTCTTCGGCTATCGCACCAACTCCGGCGCTCCGGTGGTCTGCATCGCGACCGGGCCTGGGCGAGCCGCCGAACACCACGCGAC
>DHSB01000104.1:3998-16096 GCA_002408385.1 Myxococcales bacterium UBA5297 | reverse complement strand
CGAGCCGCCGAACACCACGCGACGGCCTTCTATCAGGACGCCGACTACCTCGAGACCTGCGGGCGGCTTCTCTTCGAGCGCTTCGCGCTCCAGCACGTCGGCGAGTGGCATTCGCATCACCGGCTCGGCTTGCAGCGGCCGAGCGCAGGCGACGAGGCCACCGTCTTCAAGTGCATGGAGCCGATGCGCTGGAGCAGCTTCATGCTGGGCATCGCGAACCTCGATACGCGGGGAAAGCCTTCGATTGGCTTCTTCCAGCTCGATGCCTCCAGGCGCGCCTGCACGCAGCTCGAGGTCGAGGTACTCGATCGCGCCTCTCCCCTCTCGCTCGCCCGCGCATTGCTCCCGCCCGGAGAGCGTTCGCCGAACGTCGCCTATGGCGGTGGCTGCGAAGTCCGTCAGCCCGAGCACCCCTGGTACGAGCGGCGCGGAGTGAGCGCGCGCCTTGCCCGCGAGCTCAAGGGGCTCGCCGTCTTGCGCGATCAGGCCGGCTACCGATTCCGACTGCATCCGCGCGGCGCTTCGCTTCACCTCGACCTGGAGACGCCCGCCGGGCTTGCCTACCGGTTGGGTCCTCGAAAGCGGTTTTCCCGAGCGCGCGCCGCGCATTCTCCTCGGCACGAGCCGCGTCGCGGTGGGCTGGGACGCGAGCCGGCTCATCGCCGAGCACGCGCTCGAGCTTTCGCGCGGGGCGGCCGTCGTCGCCGAAGAGAACAGTCAGACCGAGCCCGGCTCGCGCGTCCTCACCATGGATGAAGCAGACGGCGATGAGTCCCCGGAGGTGGCGAGATGAACCTGACCCGACGCCTGGATATCGAGCAGCAGCTCCTGCGCAAGCACTTCGGTCCGACGTTCCGTTTCCAGGGCAAGCCCGGCCAGGACGACTGGGGCGCTATCGGCCGGCTGCGCACCAACTCGGCGAACGAGTACGTCGTCTTCGTCGAGCTGCAGGGGTTCCCGGACTCGCCGCCGGCCGCCTGGGTCGTCGACCCGATCCTCACTCGGCCCTCGGGCCAGCATCTGCCGGCAGGCTCGCACTCGATGCACACCCGCGGGGTCACCGACCACGGGCACGTCGAGGTCTGCCACTACGCCGACTGCAACTGGGAGCCGTCGGTCACCCTCTACAAGGTCGTTCTGAAGGTCCGCATCTGGCTCGAGGCCTACGAGGCCTACCTGCGGACCGGCAAGAAGATCGACCAGTACCTCGCCGCGATGTGAGGACCTCTTCCCAGCGCTCTTCGATGGAGGAAGCAATGATCAATAGGCTCACTACCCGCGCAATTTGCCTGAAGCTCGCAACGATCGGGAATGCTCCCACCTCTTGCGACCAAGGGCTCTTCTTCCTCTCGGCCGCCGGATTGGGACTCACCTCTCCTTGTGCAAGCGCTCCTGTCGACGCGATGCCGGCGACCGAGATGGCTCGCGAGGGCTTCTTCGCCGGCGATTCGCATCGGTCGAGCAACGCCGAGGTCGCCCAGGCCCTGCAGCTCATCAAGGACGAGGCCGGCGAGGACGAGCTCTTCTTCGACCCGAGGACCGGACAGCTCACCGTCCACGGCCCAGGCGAGAGGCCAGTCGACGCGATGCCGGCGACCGAGATGGCCCGCGAGGGTTTCTTCGCGGCTCCGGTCGCGGGAAAGATCGCGGTGGTCTTCGAAGACGAGGCGAGTCTCTGGCTCGAGCGGGCCAAGGCAAGCCGCGGAGCCACCGGCGCGATCGCGTTGGAGCTCGACGAAGGCGTCGTCCACTACGCTCTTCTGCCACCGGCCGAGTGGCGTCGCAGCGGCAGCCCGGTCCCGGCGCTCGCGCTCCTCTCCGAGACCGGCGGGGAGGATCCCGCCAAGCTCGAAGCCCGTGGCCGCCGACTCGCCGGGAACCTTCCGGCGTGCGCGCATCTGGTCGAGCTATGCAACCGAGACGGGACCATCGGCGCACGCAGCTTCAGTCGGCGCGCAGGCGCCTGGGTCGAAGACCAGACCATCCTGGTGCCGGTCGGCGAAGTCTTCTCGCGCAACCGCGGGGTCCTCGAGTCGAACCTGCTGGCCGATCGCAAGGTCGCCATCGTCGGCCTCGGCAGCGGAGGCGCGACCATCGCCGTCGAGCTCGCCATGGCCGGCGTCGGGCGCTTCCTGCTCTGCGACCACGACCGGCTCGAGGTCCACAACGCGGGCCGCCACCTGTGCGACCTACGCGATCTCGGCCGCCTGAAGACCCGCGCAGTCCGCGACCGGATCCTCGCGCGCAACCCCACGGCCCGGGTCGACCTGCTCGAGGGCGACATCACCTCCGATCCCCAAGGCTTCGCCGCGGCGGTCGCCGACTGCGAGGTGATCGTCGGGGCCACCGACAACAACCGCAGCCGCCGGCTCATCAATCGCCTGGCCGTCGAACGCGGCGTGCCGGCCATCTTCGGCCGTGCCTTCACCCGCGCCTGCGGCGGGGACGTCATCCGCGTCCGGTCCGACGGGCCCTGCTACGAGTGCATCGTCGGCAGCGACGACGAGTCCGCGCCGCGGTTTCTGGGCGGCGAGATTCCCGCCTACTCCGACAGGCCGGCGCCGGTCGAGCCTGGGCTCGCGCTCGACATCCTGCCGATCTCGATGATGTGCGCACGCCTGACGCTGCAGGAGTTGGTGCGCGGCTCGGGCTCGACGCTCGAGTCGCTCGACGATGACCTGCGCACCCCAATCTTCATCTGGGCCAACCGCCGCGAGGACCGGTTCGCGGACTGGAAGCCGATGGGCGCCACCTACCGGCACACGACGGTGATGCGCTGGTACGGCTTTGCGTCGCCCAAGCGCGCAGGGTGCCCGGTCTGCGACGAGGAGGGGTTTCTCGCGGGGCTCGAGGCGGAGGCGCTCGGACGAGACACCACGACCGACCGTGCGCAGGCCTGAGGCTGGCGCGTTCGCGCGGCGGACCGACGAGGCGGGAGGAAGAACGTCCCGGCTCCCCGCCAATCGCCTCAAGCTCACCGGAAGTTGAACGGCAGCAGTTGCCTGAGCAGCGCGAGGGGATCATCGACGCCTCGTGCGAGCGCTTCGCGCAGCAAGCCGAACGGCGCCTTTGGGAGCTCGACGGCAAGCTTTTCCACAATTTCGGAATCGACTCGGCATCCCTCGGCGCCCCAGGCCTTGCCAATGGCGGCGAGCACCAAACCAATGAACCAGACAGTCGGGCCCTGGTCTTGAACCAGCTCCCAGGCCTGCTCGATGCGCTCGTTGGCGGCCGCCGGATCGCGCGGGCGAAGCAGGAACGCGCGGTAGGCCTCGATCAGCGGCCAGGGATGTCCCTCGCCACTACCCCAGGAGTCGTGCGCCGCGAGATAGGCCTCGCGCTCCTCGGCGCTGCCGCGGTGGACCAGGTAGCGCAGTAGCAGGTGGTGCGCGTACTTCGACCCCGAGTCACTGCTACCAGCCATCCGCGCGATGTCAGCGTGACCGAGCGGGACGACCTCGCAGACGTGAGCGCGGACCTGCTCGAGCGGGGCATCCGTTCGATCCATCGTGGCAATCGCCCTGTAGGTCCCCGTCTGGCCGCGCTCGCGCCGCGATAGCTCGGCATCCGAGAGGCGCGCGAAGGCCTCGAGGGCTCGCTCGAAGTATTGCTGCGCGAGCTCGAGCTCACCACGAAACGCGTGGTGCTGTCCGAGCGAGCTCTGGACCCTGCCCCACATCTGCAGGCCTGGGACCACCGGCGGGACGTCCACCCAGCGATGCAGCGACCGCGTCGCCGCCTCGAAGTCGAAGCGATTCGTCGCGGTGACCGCGCGATCGAGATCCGCCAGGCACACGAGCTCCGGGCGTTCATCGAACAGCCGCCGGCTCAGCTCCTCGAGCTCCGCGTCGAGCGACGGGTCGACGTCGCCGACGTGGTTGAGCGTCTCGCGCCGCGCCACAGCCCACGCCAGGCGCATCTGCGCTCCGAGCTGCATCCCCTCGGGCGCGGCGCTGTTGAGCCAGAGCACCTGCTGACCGAGGCTCCTCAGGTTCACCGCCTTGCTATCGAGGTGGACGCGCGCGGTCTCGAGGAATCGGCCCCAGAGCGCGCTGTCCGCGCGGCAGGCCTCGTGAAGCTGGCCGAGCAGCGTCCCAGCGGCGCTCTTCGGGTCGGCGGCGTCGGGATCGCCGACCAAACCCGCCCACTCTTCTCCGGACAGCCGCACGCCCGAGGAGAGCTTGTCCCAGGCCGAGCGCAGCGATGGCGCGTCGCCGCTCAGCAGACACGAACCCGCAAGCCCGCTCTTCATCAAGCGCTCCCGCGAGGCGCCCGCAGGGCTTCCCCAGGTGAAGGCGACCACGTCGGCGTAGCCGCCGAAACGCTGCTGGGACTTGGCGACGAGCTTCAGCTCGATCTCGAGGTCCCTTGCGCGCTGCGGGTTGTGTTCGCTCAGCTCGCGATGCAGCCCGGTCACCGCCGCCTTCCAGTCCGAGCCGGAGACGTGCTCGCCGAATTGCTCGACTTCGATGGAGAGCGTCGTCTTCCCGGAGATGGGCATCAGGCGCAGCACCCAACTCACCAGCTCGAGGACGCCCGCGACCCAGCGGTCGCCGGGAAACTGCGGCAGGGCGCGCACGGTGAGCCCCAGTATGCCGGCCCGTGAGTCGAGCAGGTTCTGGAGCACGCGATCGATCTCCGCAAAGGTCGTGTCGGTCGCGTGCCAGCCTGCCCGGAGCGCCTGCAGCGCGGTCTTCTCAGGGATGAGCACACCGACGAAGCGTCCCTCGGCTCCGTTCCCCTCGGGACGACCTGTTTCGTCCACGAACAGCGACCAGCGGGAACTGGGCGACTGCTCCTGCACGAGATGAGTTGGCGAGCCTGGCCGAACCGCACTGAGGGGCCCGCCCTGCCGTCGCGCTTGCTTCTGCTCACGGGCACGCACAACGCGCGCCTTGCTGCTTTGGACGATCCCGAGCGCCTTCTTCTCGAGAAAGACGAACTGCTTCTTGATCGTCGCCAGGGTGGCGTTGGTCGCAGATTCATTGCCTGCGTACGCCTCGCGTTCGAGCTCCTTGGGAAGCTCGCCCGCCTTCCTTCCGCGCTCGGTCCGGTCGGCGATGCGCTTCTCGATGTTCGCTGTCGCAAGCGGATGGGCGCGAATGGCCTCGAGCAGCTCTGGACGCGCCTGGCCATAGCGCCGCACGTCGTTTTCGAGCTGCCGCAAGAGCTCCTGGAGCGGGTCGCGTTGCCCCCGTTGCGCGCCGCTCGCCGGCGACGAGGCCCCGCGGGGGCGTCCGGCAGCCGGCGCTCGACGAAGCGGCTCGTCCGGCACGCACGGAACCGACTCCTCCGGGGGCTGCTCGCCCTGTTCGTCGGAGGCCGGGATTCCGGATTGCTCGACCAGGCGCACCGCTTCCGCCACGCACAGGTCGTCGAAGCTGATGTCGAGGGTCGAGGCGAGCAGGGCGCCAACGCGCGTCGGCTCATCGGGGACTTCGAGAACCAGTCGCCTGCCGCGCTCTCGCGCCGCGAGAAGCTCGGCCCGAAGGCCCTCGCACTGCGCCGCGACCTCGGGTCCGGATAGCGATGGAAGCTCGCGCCTTTCGAGCTCTCTTTCGCCATCCGCGAGACCGATGAGGTAGGCGGCCGTCGACGGATGGCGAGAAATCCTGCAGCGAAGCGGCGGCAGCTCGGGCATCTGATTCACTCCTCGGTGGGGACTTGAAGCCCGTCTGCTATCACGCCGACGGACGTGCAAGACACCCGAGTCCACCTCGCGCCCGTCAGATTTCGTGCCGGCGCCGCGTCGACTCCGCGAGGAGGAACCGGCCATGTGGCTCTGCGGAATCTCGGTGGTCTGTGAGCGAAAGGAGTGCCCGTTGTGCCACGGGCGCGGCTTCGTAGCGGTCAGCAAAGCCCGCGAGACGCGCATCTCGGCAACAGTGCGCTGCGCCCACATCCTGCCCAATACCGCCGAGTTCACCGATCAGATGGGCTGGGCGCTCCTGCTCGCCCCCAAGCCGCCGAGGCCGCACTGAGGCAAATCGCCGCTCGGACCAAGACCCCAGAGCGGCCCGCTCTGCCCTCCTTCCCCAGTTGCCGGATGCCGATGTCGAGTAGTAAACCGCTGGCAACCGTGGGAAGGGGCACGTATGGACTTCGACTCATCCGACGAACGGCAAATCCGCCAGTTCCTGCAGCTCGCCATCGACAACGCGGGTCGCGACCAGCTTGCCAAGGCGCTCGAGCCCATCGCGCCGAAGCTGCGTGAATTCCTCAAGGCCGGTTGCGGGCAATGGCGAATCCCCGAGCGAGAGCGCGAGGACCTCGCACACGATGTCTTCGTCAGCTTGCTCCGCCATCCGCCCTGCGACCCGTCGAGCGTCGAGCGGCCCGTGACCGCGCTGCTCGCCTGGCTCAAGACGACCAAGACGCGCAAGCTTCTCGACAGGCAGCGCAGGCTCAAGCGCTCACCACTCGGGACCACTGCCGATGAAGGCTCGCTGGCCAGCGAAGACGATGCTGCGCCTCTCGCCGACTTGCCGCAGACGCGAAAACTCGACGAACAGGTCGCGCTGCGCGATGAGCTGCGGCAATTCGAGGCCTGGGTCGGCCAAAACTATCCGGCGGGCAGAGCGCTTCTCGCAGCTCGCCGCGACGACCCCGACGCCACCTGGACCGAGCTCGCCCGGGCCATTGGCATCAGCCAGGCCAACGCGCACCAGATACGCAAGCGACTCGCCGAGCATTTCGTCAGGTTCCGCGAAGCCTGCGCGTCTGAGACCCAGGAGAGGACGCTGTCATGACTCGACTACGTATTGGCGGAGGTGAGCCTGTCGAGCTACGCGTCGAAGGCTTCATCAGCGCGCGCGCCGCCCACGGCCACCTGTTCAAGCACGTATTCCGGCTCGCCGGTCTGTCCTATCGGGAGCTTCAAGCGAATGACGACCCCGAACGCTGGGCCGAGCTTCTTCCCGAGCTTGACCACGACCTTTCACGTCGGCGCGACTTGGCGCTGAGGCGACTCGCGGAAGCCGGGGGATGCCGCTTGTGCGAGAAGGCGCCCACGGAGGATGTGGTCTGCGCCGAGTGCCCCGACGAGCGGGCACTCGGACGCATCGGTCACCTCTTCGGCGAAGTGCTCGACGGCTACCGACGCTCCGCCGCTTCCGCCATCCATTGGTGCGTCGAGAACCCTTCGCGGCACGGGTTGAGGCTGTTGGCCTACCGCCATGACGACCACGTGCGCATCAAGGCGCTCGACTCCCGCCGTTGCGTCGCCGTTGGCGTCCTCGAACAAGACGGGCAAGTGCGCCTTCTCTCCTGCTATCGGCGCGAGCCCGGGCGCACCTTCTCGGCGAGCTGGCTCGACATGAGCCGCGAGCGTGCCGGCCACCGCAATGCTGGCACTCTGGTCGAGCTCGAGTTGGTCGCAAAGGAGCACCGCAATGTGGAAGCCTGACGACGCGTTGCTGGATGAGGCCGCGGATCAGCTCGCCGATGCGCTGTCGCGAGTGCAGGCGGCCGAAGGCGACAAGCTGCGCACCGCGGCGCTCGAGGCGCTCGAGGCGGCCGGGACCCTGGTTGCGTGTGGCGCCCGAGCGAAGGCCGAAGAGCTGCTGGGCGGCGCAGATGCGATTGGCTTGCCGGAGAAGACCCGCCGCGCGCTGCTCGAGGCCGCGCGAGCCGTCTGCCCCGATGAGCTCGACGACGCGGCTGCCGAGATCGCCGAGCTGGCCCCAGAGCTCGCCCTGGTCTCAGAAGCCGATCGGGCCGCGCTCGAGGAGCGAGTCGCCAGCGCCCTTCAGCTTCGCGATTCGATCGAGCTGGTGCTCGAGGGCGCGCGGGCGGCCTTTTCCAACCCCGCGCTGCCCCCCGAGCTCGACGCCTCATTGGAGTCCTTCGACGAGCTGGTGCGGCCCGAGGTCTGGCGCACGTTGGCATTGGGCGAGCGACGAGCGGCGCGCGCGCTCTGGATGGCCCCGGCCTACCGCGCTCGCTTCTGGTGGTGGAGCAAGGGCTGTGACCTGCCGGCCGACTCCCTCGACAGCCTCGCGATCGCCGCCCGCGTGCTCGCGGTCTTTCCCGAGGCCCGGGGACACTTCGAGCAGCTCATCGATGCCGAGCGGACCCTGGAGTCGGGGCGGCCGGAAGCGGCTCGCTCGAGCGCCCTGTGTGAGGAGCGCCCGCTCGCCGAGGTCATCCCGCTGTTCGCGCGGATTCGCCGCAGCCATCCGCAGCGTCAGGCGCAGGCGCTCGCGGCGGCAACCGAAGAAACCTGGCTCGTGGCCGAGGCCAAGAGCGCAGTGGTCACGGCGGACGACGAGATGCTCTACGTCGACTACCGCGAAGGCTGCGCGCCTGCGCATCGGCGCCCGCCGACCCTCGAGGTCGAAGGCCAACCTCCACTGCCCGGCGGCAAGAGCGCGGCCGCGTGTGGCTCGTTCGAGTGGTCGCTCGGCGCTCCGCAGTTCCGCCAACCGAAGGCCCGGCTTCGCATTCCGGTCGAGTCGGGAGAAGAGATCGTGGAGTTGGGCTAGACGCCGGCCGGAGGTCGGGCCAATGCCCGGTCGCGCTCACCGACCGGGCGATGAGCCCGCAACGAGCGCCACGGAGCACTCTGCCCTCGTGGTCAAACAATCGGGCTCCTTCGAGGGCTCTCAGGAGGATCGATGCTCGATCTGTCCGCTGTGCGTGCGCTTCTCGAGGTGCGCGTCCCTCGCTCTGCCAAAGCCCTGCTCGATCACCTTCAGTCGACGGGGGCCTGCTCACCCGAGGCTGCGTCCCTCGCGCGGGCGATCCGCGGGGCGCTTCTCGCCCCTCCGCCGCTGCCCGAGGTGAGCGCGCTGACCGTCGACAAGCGCGACTGCGGGATTGTCTCGCCGCGCGACCGCGGGATTGCCTCGCCGAGCGATTGCGGGATTGCCTCGCCGCGCGACTGCGGGATCGTCCTGCCGCTCGCCTGCGAGCTCCGGTCGGCGAGCGCCGGGTATCTCGGCGAGAAGGCGCGCGAGGCGGCTGCCAATTCCCTTTCTCTCGCGCGAGCCGCGGTCGGTCTGGAAACGCCAGTTGAGCTGCGTCTCGTCTTCCGACACCAAGTGCCGGTCGATGGCGAGTCTCTCGGGCTGGCAGCGGCCCTCTGCTTCATCGCCCGCCTGTCGGGCAATCCTCCGCGACGCGCGGTACTCGCCACCGGCAAGCTCGCCGCCGACGGGACTGTCCGCCCCATCGACTGTCCTAACGCCAAGCTGACTGCGGCGATGCGGGAAGTCGCCGGGCGTGACGCGATAGTGCTCGCGCACCCGTTCGATGCCGCCAAGGCGCCGGCAGGCATGAAGGTCTACGGAGTCGAGACTCTCGACGAGGCCGTCAAGGCGGCCTTTGACGGCCCGCTCGAGGTGGCCGCGGAGTTCTTGCGGCTCAGCGAGCTGTTGAAGTCGGTGCGCGGCAAACGCCCCGCCGAAGCGATCGGGGCGCTGGAGGCCGCTCTGGCTGCCTTTCCCGCGCCCGCCGACCAGGCCGGGCTGCTCGCCGAGCTCGGCACACAGAACCGCCACCTCGGACGTACCGAGCAGGCGAAGGCGCTGCACGACCGAGCGCTCGCGTTGCTCGAGCCGCTCGGACCCTTGCTCGGCAAGAAGCTCGAGGAAGACCTCCGCGTCGAGGCCATCGCCACGGAGATCGACCTCTTCGAGATCGATTCGGCCGAAGCCACACTCGCTCGGATGATGGTCGAGCCGAATAGCTACGCGGACTTCCACAATTTGGTCCGATGCCGAGGGATGCGGGCGGTCATTGCCTCGATGCGCGGCGACTTCGCGAGGGCGCTGTCTCTTCGGCGCCAGAACCTCGCCCAGCAGGACGGGCGCGACGACCTGCGAGCAGAGATCCCCAGGACGCTCTGCCCAATGGTCATCGACGCGGCGAAAGCCGGCGAGGCCGCGGTCTTCGAGGACCTGGCGTGGAAGCTCCTTCACCAGCCGCGCCCCGATTGCTGGCAGGAGCGCTACAACACCGATGCCCTGCTTCGCGGGCTCGTCGTCCTCGGCAGATGCTCCGAAGCGGTGCGCTGGAGCCGGGGCGACATCGATCTCTTCGGCAAGCCGGCGTCGGATTACCACCGCGCGCTTCTGTGCGGTGGGGAGCCGATCGTCGCCCACCCCGAGGTGAGCATCGCCCGCGCGCTGATTCGCGCCCTGCGGCGCATCGGTGAACTCGACGAAGCCTTGCGGCTGGCCCAACGCGTGTCGCCACCGGCCACGGACGCGCTGGTCGCCTGGCTGGGATGCACCGCGCACGTCGAGGCCGCGCTGGTGCGCTGGCAGCTTGGGCAACGCACTGAGGCGCTCGCCGAGCTCGCGGAGTTGGCCGGGCGGATGGATGCTCTCCACCCGCGGGCCTCGCGCTTCCACTCGCAGCTCCTCGACGAGATGCGTTGCCTGGGCGCTCGATTGGATGAGAGCAAGCTCGAGCGCTGCCTCGACCCGCTCTACTACTGAGCTCGGCTCGCACTCTTCGCCCTTGGCCCGCGACCGCGCGCGATCGCGAGCCGGTGGGCGCGCCTTCCCCGGCAGCTACCTGAGGACGCCCCGTGCAACCAGCGCCTCGGCCACCTCGCCGAGCAGGTTCAGGCTCTTCCTGCCCTTCTCTTCGAAGTCGGCAGTAGGCGTCTTGGCCGTCCAGGCGTGGTCCATGCCGTTGCGGATCTTGGCCATCTCCCCGGTCGCGAGGACGAGCCGCTCCATCAGCTCGCTGCCAATCGCCTCAGCGAGGCGATGCTTGGTTGCGAGCGCCTCGTCGGCGAGGGTCCGGTCATGTCCGGAAAACCTCTCCGGATCGAACTTCGCCCCTAACTGCAGCGTATTGAAGAAGGCGTCGCAGTTCTTGCGAGCGTCCCTGCCCTTCTTCGAATCGATCTTCGTCTCCGTCCCCGCCAACGCTACCGACGCGGTCGCCTCGCGCAGCGCGGTGAAGGCCTGCATCCACAGCTCGTGCTCGAACAGCGCGCGCACGAAGGCGAGCTGCGTGCGGAAGTAGGCCGTGTCGTAGCGCCCTGAAACCGGCTCGGCCGAACCGAGCCCGCCGAACTTGCGCTCGACCAACTCGAGAAGGATCAGCTCAGCGCCCCTTGCGGTCGCCTTCTTCCGAGCAATCGCCTCGAGCGCCCGACGCGTGGCCTCGGCGACGCCGTTCGCCTCGACGTTGCGCAGCGCCCGCGTCACCGCGGCGATCCGCTCGTTCAGCTCAGGGTCGGCGAGCCCTTGAAAGTGAAAGCTCTCCTGTTGCTCGGCCAGCCGCGCCAGCTTGCGCGCATCGGCTTCGTCGACCAGGCGCGCGACCGCGTCGGCCCACTCGTTGATGTGGAAGAAGGCCCGCGCGTCGACGATCGGAAACGGCTCTGTGAGGCCCTTGTCCCAGACTCCGTAGTAGACCGCCTCGAGGGTCGCGCTGCGCGTCCGTTGCAGGAAGTGCAGCGCCGAGGAGAGCGCGATGCTCATGATCCGCCAGCCGTGCGTCATGTCGCACAGCAGCGTGTCCCTATCGCCGATGGAGGCGAGCAGCTCCTGGAACCACTCCCAGTACTTCTCGGAGCTGAGCGTTTCGCTCGCCTTGATGAGCTTGAGGTTGCCCCGCTCGTCAGCAAAGCCAAGCCGCTCGAAACGGCTCTTCAAGCCGTCTTCGCGCTCCCAGTTGAGCTTCTTCGAAGTCGCGGTGTGGAGCAGGACGACCCGGTCCACACTGCCTTTGGGCAACAGCTTGAGCAGCGCCTCCTGCACGTACGGCGTCCGACAGGTCTCGCCAGTCGCTCCGTCCCCATCGAGAAAGTAGGCGACCTCCGTGTACGAATTTGCCCCGAGAAACGTTACGAGCACTCTCATTCTTTCCCTCTCTTTCTACGGTTCGTAATGACTGCGCTTGGCAGCGATGCCGGCCAGAGGCCGACACTCCTAGCTCCGAAGTCGCCGGCGAAACCGGCGGCCTTATCGCTTGCTCGAGCCGCCTGCTGGGTCTTCGACCAGTTCCGCGCCGGCGCTCCCCTCACTCGCGCGGAATCCTGCCCGCATCACCGCGGCGCTCGCCTGCTCATGGTGTCCTATCTCCGCACGCCCGCCGCCAGCTCAGTCCGCCGCCCCCGAGTCCCCTGCCCGAGTCCC
>DHSB01000104.1:470-3866 GCA_002408385.1 Myxococcales bacterium UBA5297 | reverse complement strand
GTCCCCTGCCCGAGTCCCCTGCCTCGACCAGAATGGGATCGACGCGCATCGGACTGGTGAGCGGGTGCATGTAGTAGCCCCCCCCCGGTTCGAGCCGCCGGTCGGTGAACAGCCGCTCCTCGGCGCCGGTTTCATCCTCGGCGAGCACCGTCCGTCGGCCCCAACGGTCGACGTTCAGCCCGGTGATGGCGATGACCCGCGGGAAGATGCGCCCCTCGCCCTGGCCGAGATAGTCGAGCAGCGCGCTCGCCGCCTCGACGAACTCCTGGGCCGTCACCCGCATCTTCTCCAGGGGCTCTTCGACCTTGTCGCGGCTCCAATGGGTGAAGAGGTTGCGCAGCCGCGCGATGTCCGCGACACCCTTGGGCGCGAGGCGCTGCACTTTCACCTCGCGCCGGAAGGTCTCGAACCACTTGTCTTCCCCGCTCTCGAGCTCCTTGGCGAGGAACTCGAGCAGCTCGAGCAATCTGCCGAGCGAGACGCTCAGCGTCTCGGTCGGCTTGAGCTTGCCTCTCTGGCGCAGGTACCTCTCCGGCGACTGCCCGAGCGCGGCCTGGCAGACGAAGCGCAGCAACACCTGAATCGCGTACTCGAGCCTGCTGCCCGCGTCGACCACGAGCCCCTTCAGCTCTTCGGGCCCGTCGGCCGTGTGCAGCTTGGCGCGGGTCTGGCTCATCTTCTCGAGCACCGTGTTCAACCCGGCCAGCTTCGGCTCCTGAGGAAAGCCGAAAGCCCCGAGCAGCGCGTGCGCCAAGCTGGGCGCGTCCTGCTCGAAGGGCGGCTTGATGCCGGTGTGCCGCTCGACGTGCTTGCGTAGTTGGCTACGCGAGTACTCGCTGGAAAGGCCCGACGCCCTCGGTTCCCCAAACCAGTTCCGCCCGTCCTGCGAAGAGCCGGTCAGACAATCGCAGCGACAGACGTCGAAGGAGCAGACCCGCCATTCAGGAGGTGACCGATGGGAAAGCTGATCGCAACCGCGGTGAAAGAGGCGCTGAAGCTCTTCAGCAAAGGCCCGACAACCAAGAACATCGAAAAGGCCGCCGAGAAGGTGATGGAGACCGCGGCGAAGGCGACCAAGGCCGCGGCACGATAGCGCCGGCGTGAAGAGCGCCGCCCGTCCTTGCCGCAGGCTCTCGGGTCTCGCCGGCCAATCGGGCACCGTCGCCCGATGTCTGCTCAGTCGCGCGTCGCCACCGGCGCGACGCCCTCTGTCCCCAAAACCGGATGATTTCGTGACCGTCCTGCGAAGAGCCGGTCAGACAATCGCACCGACAGACGTCGAAGGAGCAGACCCGCCACTCAGGAGGTGACCGATGGGAAAGCTTGTCGAGACCGCGGTGAAGCAGGCGCTGAAGCTGTTCAGCAAAGGCCCGACGGCCAAGAACATCGCCAAATCCGCCGAGAAGGTGATGAAGACCGCCGCGAAGGCGACCAAGGCCGCCGCGCGCTAAGCGCCGGCCGCCGAAAGGAGGCAAGCCATGACCAGCAACAAGATCGTGAAGGAAGGACTCGAGCTCCTGAAGGACACCGCCCCCGCTGCCGTCGGGACCGCCGGTGGCGGGGTTGCCGGAGGCACCAGCGGCGCGGCGCTCGGGACGGCCCTTGGCGCGCTCGCCGGACCTCCCGGGGCGGCCATCGGCTTTGTCATCGGCTTCACCGCCGGCACGCTCGGCGGCGGCGCCGGCGGCGCCAAGCTGGCAAAGAAGCTCTTCCGCTGACGCCGCCGGCAAGCCAGGACCTCCTCATTCCCGCAACGCCAAAGGAGACGCCATGAACAAGGTCACTCGCTGGTGGGGCAATCGAAGCAAGGCCGAGAAGGTGGCGCTCGGTGTGGGCGCTGGCCTCGTCGTCGTCTCGACCGGAGGCGCGGCCGCCTACGCCATCGCCGGGCACGGGGCGATCGCCACCGTCTCCGCCGGCGGCGCCACGGTGACCGCGGCGGTCGGCAAGGCGGCTGTCACGCTCGCCAAGACCGCTCGTTCTTGACGGGCGCGGACTCTCGGGCTCCTGGTCGGCGGAACTCCACCTCCGCCTCTTCGAGGATCCGCGCCGCCGGCACGAAGGCCGGCGCTCCGCTACCGATGGACGTCACCGATCCACCTCCGCCATCCCCGCGTTCCCTCCCAACGCCTCCTTCAGGCGGCTTGTGTCCGGAACCGGTCAAACGCTCCAGACACCGAAAAAAAGTTGGTGCGCTCCTCGAGAGCCGGGGTTCGACTCGCGCGCGTTCGGGGGGGAACCCCGTTGCTTGATCCCCCGAGCCATCCACCCACTCGAGAGAGGAGCCAACCGATGACCACGACGATGGACGCGGCCGAGCGCTGGACCCGCAAGGGCCGGGCGACGCCGCTTGCCGCGCTGTTGCAGCAGTCGCACAAGACCCGCTCCGATGCGCTCACCTTCCGCGAGCAGCTGACGAACTTCGGCCTGGTCGAGCGGCACTACACGAAGTACGAGGAGCTGCTGGCCGAGCTCGAGAAGTCGGCCGGCAGCCAGAAGCAGGTCCACGACGACGCCGGCTCGACCGTCCGTTCCGAAATCGAGTCGAAGCGCAAGGCCAAGCGCTTCAAGCGCCGGCTCGAGCGCGCCGTCAAGCTGCTGCTCGCCGAGGACACCTCCTCGGGCCTGACCCGCGAGGACTTCTCGGGCCGCATCAGCGACTCGACCCCGCTCACCCTCGTCTATCTCGACCGCGTCAAGCCGCACGTCACGAAGATCGACGAAGCCCTCAAGCCCTACTTCTCCAACCAGTCGCCGCTGGCCGAGCTGCTGACGGTCAAGGCCGACCTCGCGCAGGCCGACGCCGAGCAGGAGACGGCCCGCGACGACGCGCCGGCCGAGACGGTCAAGCTCAACAGGACCAAGGGAGAGATGCTCGAGCTGATCGACCGCATCAACGACACCGCCCACCTCGCCTTCGACGGACAGGCCGAGATCCTCGCGCGCTTCAACAAGGACCTGCTGCTGCGCGCCACCCGGACCAGCCGCAAGAAGGCCGACAAGACGGTCGAGCCGCCCGCGCCTCAGCCTGCCGCCGGGTAGCGCGCCCTTCACCGAGCTGGCGCCCCGCTTTCGCCGGGGCGCCGCTCGCTGCCCCGACAGATCCCACACCCCTTCATCGAAACGCTCACCCATCGGCCGGAAACCTCGCGGTGTTTCGCGCGAGGCGAAGGCCGCTCGCGTCTCGGCGGCCTCTGTGCGCGGATGAAGAAGAGGCGCTGACGCGAGAACGAGAGGGGTTTCTCGACCGGCCTCGAGCCCGTCGTGAGGCGCCCTTCCCTTGCTTCGTCCCGGCGTCCGCCTGCTCGGCCATGGCGTGCGCCTGCTCGACCGCGGCGTGCGCTTGCTATGGCCCGGCGTGCGCCCGCTTCGTCCCGGCGTGCGCCTGCTCGACCG
>DHSB01000104.1:0-197 GCA_002408385.1 Myxococcales bacterium UBA5297 | reverse complement strand
CCGCGGCGTGCGCTTGCTCGACCACGGCGTGCGCTTGCTTCGTCCCGGCGGATACCCAGTTGTGAGGCGCGCCTCGCCTGCTTCGACCCGGCGGATACCCAGTTGTGAGGCGCCGTCCGCACGCTCATCCCCCTTCGGGGCGAGCGCAGGGGAGAAAGCCCCCTCCCACTTGGTGGGAGGGGGTTTGGGGACCTACT
>DHSB01000155.1 GCA_002408385.1 Myxococcales bacterium UBA5297 | reverse complement strand
ACGGTCGCATCGTCGGTCGCCGTCTGTGCCCCTTTCGCGTGCACGGTCGCATCGTCGGTCGCCGCCGATGCTTCCGTGCGGCGCAGAGTGGGCCTTGCCGGGCGGCGACAGTGGCTCGGCGAGGACCGGCGGGGCGAACCCGGACCAACGCGATGCCGCGAGCCGGAGGGCCGGACGGGAGCCCACGTGTCGCCCGCGCATCAGCTCCATTCCTGGACGGGTGCATTGCCATTCGCCCGAACCAGCTTGCGACCGATCGCTTGGGTTTCGGGCGCAGGCCGTGCAGTCGATCCTCGACTCTCGACTCTCGACCAGCGTCAACCAGTGACCTATCGGGTCAACCGCACCCTGCGCGTATGATGGCCGCGCGCAGGAGGGACCCCATGTCGAAGAAGCGTCTTCGTTGGTGGCACTGGACGATAGCCGGGTTGCTCGCAGCGAGCCTGCTCGTCGTCTCGCAGTTCGTCTGCATCTCCGCCTGGCTTCGCTACGGAATCGTCGCGAGCCACTGCCCGGACGGCGCGCCGCGCCAGACGGTCTTCGCCTCGGCGAACGGGCTGCGCCGAAACACCGAGGGCTCGGTGAGTTGCGGGGCCCGCGCCCTCTTCACGACCGGTCCGGCCGACGAGGCGCGACAGGCGAGCGTCGGACGCGTGAAGTGCGAGCTGGCCCTCGTCGTGGGCGCCGAGGAGCGGCCGCTTTCGCCCAAGCGCGGCTGGCACGAGGCCGCCGGCGCTCTCGAGGCCCGCGGCGTCGTCCTGCCCGAGATCCCCGACGGCGACTACCTGCTGCGCGCCCGGGTTCGCACGCCGCTCGGCGAGGAGGCTCTCGACGTGCCGCTCGCGGTCTATGCGCCCGCGCGCGTCCACGTCATCACCGACCGGCCGCTCTACGAGCCGGGGAACACGGTCCGCTTCCGCGCGGTCGTGCTGCGCGCCCGCGACCTGACTCCGCTCGACGGCCGCCCCGGCCGATGGATGGTCACCGACCCGACCGGCGAGATCCTCCTCGAGGAGAAGGCGCCCGCGGGCGAGTGGGGGGTCGTCGCCGGCAGCTTCCCGCTCGACTCTCAGGCGGTTACCGGCCATTGGCGCGTGCGCTGGGCGTCGGGCGAGGCGAGCGACGAGGTCTCGTTTCAGGTCGAGCCCTTCACGCTGCCTCGCTTCCGGGTCGAGGCCGCGGCGTCGAGGCCCTTCTACGGCCGAGGTGACACGCCGGAGCTCCAGGGCGCGGTCGTCTACAGCTCCGGAGCGCCGGTCGCCCGCGCCGAGGTCGCGCTCGAGTGGTCGCCCAGCGGCGCCTGGCCGGTTCCGAGCGACTGGCTCGAGGGTGCGCTCCCGCGGGGAGCGAGGACCGACGAGTGGGGGCACTTTCGCCTCGCGCTCCCGCAGGTCCCCGGCGACCTGCGCGGGCGCGTCAGTCTGGCCGCGCGGCTGACGGCGACCGATCCCGCCGGTGACCGGGTCGACGGCCACGCCGCGGTGCTGCTCGCCGAAGAGCCTATCCAGGTCGCGGCGGTCACCGAGCTCGGCGACAGGCTTGTCCAAGGGTTCAGCAACCGCGTCTACCTGCGGGTCACCGACGCGGCCGGCTCGGTCCTGCCGCGCGCCTCGCTCCTCGTCAAGCGTGCCTGGGACCCTGCCGACGAGGGCACCCGGACCGAGTGCGATGAGGACGGCGTCGCCCAACTCCAGCTCGATCCGGGGCCGCCGATCAACGTGGTCATCCCGCCGATGCCCGTGCGCCCGAGGAAGCGCCCGCCCGCGGTCAGCCGGGGCGCGATGCGCGACCTCATCGGCGACGGCCCGAGCCTGGCCGACCTGAGGGCGGCGGACTCTTGGACCCCCGGCCTGCTGCCGTGCGCGCGGTTTTCGGGCGGCCGCGACTCGGTGACGCTCGGGGTTCGGGTCGAGCGCGGCGGCGGCATCGCCGCGATCGGTTTCCAGGACTCTCGGCTGGCGCGCTGCCTCGCCAAGGAGATCGAGAGAAGACGCCTCCCGCCGGGCGACGAGCGGCTCTTCCGCCTCTCGTACTCGATCGGCGAGAGCGATCTCCCCGAGCTGCGCCTCTCCAGCGAGGGCATCCCTGGAACATCGGTGGGGCTCGACCGCACCCTCGCGACCTTCGCGCTCGACGCGCGCGAATGCGTGGCCAAGTCCTTATCGGAGAGCAGCTCGCTCCCCAGGCTCCTCTCGTGGCGGGTGCGCAAGGAGAGCAAGGAGGTCACGGTCTCCTGGAGCGCGGATCCGCACGTCAACTTCGCGGTCCTCGATGCGTCGCAGGCCGCCTGCATCGAACGTAAGCTCTCGACCCTGCGCCTCGAAGAGCCGGCGCAATACGACGCCGTCGGCTTCGCGCGCCTGGTGGCCGAGCCGAGCCTGCCCGCGGGCGAGAGCCGTCCGCCGCCCACGGTTGCGGTCGGGTACGAGCTGCTCGTCGAGGCGTCCGTCGGCGGCGAGGAGCGAGGAGCGGCGCGCCTGCTCTTGTTGCCGGGAAGCGTCCCGGAGATCCGCCTCCGAGTCTCTCCGGTCGTCGCCGAGCCGGGCGGCAAGCTGACCGTGGAGATCGTCCGCGGCCCCAGCTTCACCGGCAAGCTCCCCGAGAAGCTCTGCCTGAAGACCGAGGAGCGCTCTGTCGAGGCCAAGGTCGACCCGAAGAAGCGCGAGGCGGTGTTCGAGCTGCCCAAGGATCTCCACGGCTGGCTCGAGGTGCAGTGGGGCGGGGCGCGCGTGGTCGCCTGGGTGCGCCCGCCGCAGTCGCTCGACCTCGCTCTTCGGGCCGAAGAGGAGCAGTACGCGCCCGGGCAGACCGCGAAGCTGCTGCTCGAGACCGCCGTCGGCGGCAAGGGCGCGCGGGCCGCGGTCGGGCTCTTCGGCGTCGACGAGAGCCTCGCGCAGCTCGTCCCGCTCGCCGGCCCGGACGACATGGCGCGCGTGCGGCCGAAGGTCGAGGTTTCTTCGCCCGCCTTCGCCGCGCTCGACGCGCAGGCCCTGACGATGGGCCGGGTCCGCGGCGCGCACGCGGTCGAGGCGACCATCCTCAAGGTGAGCACCCTGCCGACCCGCGCGGAGATCGACTCCTACGTCTACGCCCATGCCTCGAGCCTCTTCGATCCGGTCGAGGAGCTCACCGATCGGTTCTACGTCGTGCTCGCCGAGCTGCACGCTCAGGTGCGGGCGTGGGAGCTGGAGGGGCCCAAGGGCGAGGTGATGGGGCCGGCGCTGATGGCGAAGATGTGGGACCGCGCGCTCGCCGCCTGCGAGAAGCGCGACCAGCCGGTCCGCGACGCCTACGGGCGCAAGCTGCGTTTGTCGAGCTTGCCTTCGGATCTGCTCGCGCTCGTCGAGCCGCGCGCCGTCGTGCTCGACGGCCTGCGGTTGCCCGAAGACACCGAGAACTGGGCCGCCTGGGTGGCCGAGGAGGAGCCATGAGGTACCGCAAGCTCGTCGCGCTCGCCCTGGCCGCCGCGGCGTCGATGCGCTGTCAGCTCTCATCGGACCAGAAGGCCAGCGCGCCCCAAGCGGCGTTCGAGGCCGCGCCCGCCGACCGGATGATGAAGGAGGAGGCAAGCCCCTCGATGCCGGCGCGAAAGGCGAAGAGGGCGCCAGCCGCGCCGGCCGCGCTCCTCAGCGGGCTCGACAAGGCGGACGGCCTCGTCGATCTCGAAGAAGCCGGCGGTGGCGGCGAGGGGCAGGGCCAGTCGGCGACGCCGAGCCGCGCCTGGTTCCCCGAGACCTTCCTCTTCGCTCCGCTGGTCGTCACCGACGAGCAGGGCAAGGCGGCAGTGCCGGTGCGGGTGCCCGACAGGCTCACCTCCTGGCGCGTGCTTGCCCTCGCGCACTCGCGCGACGGCGCCCAGGCCGGCGCGGTCGCCACCTTCCGCGGGACGCTGCCGGTCTACGTCGACCTCGTCGTGCCGCCGTTCCTGATGGCCGGCGACGAGGCGCGGCTTCCGGTGCAGGTCGTCAACACGACCGGGCAGGAGGTCGAGAAGCTGCTCAGCGTCGAGGCCGAAGGCGGCGCCGTCTCGCTGTCGGCCACTCGCGTGCGCGTGCCGGCTCATGACAGCCGCATCGTCTACGCCACGCTGCGAGCGCCGCGGCCGGGGACGGTGGCGCTGCGGGCGATCCTCGGCGACGCGGACGCGGTGGTGCGGACCGTGCCCGTCCTTGCGACGGGCAGGCCTGTCGAAATCCGGCACGGCGGAACGCTCGCCGCACCGCGGGAGCTCAAGGTCACCGGTCCGGCCAGGCTCGACCGGGACAGCGCGCGCGTCAGGCTGCTCGTCTTTCCCGGCGCGCTCGCGCTGCTGCGCTCGGAGCTCGCGGCCGCGGGCACTCGCGCCGGAGAGGCCGAGGACGCCTACGCGCTGCTGCTCGCTGGACGGGCTCCCAAGCTGCTCGAGTCACTCGGCGAGGGCGCGCAGGCGACCGGGGCCGGGGAGACGAGCGTGGCCGCGGGGCCGGAGGCGCTGCGCAACCTCGCCATCCTCGCCGGACAGCGGGTCGTGCGTCACGGTCGCAGCCCCGACCTGGCGACCGCCTCGCTGCTCGCCGAGGCCGCGCTCGCGCATCCCGACAATCCGGTGCTCGCGCGACTCGGCGAGCGAATGGCGGCCACCGTCGCGAACGAGCAGCGGCCCGATGGCACCTTTGGCGGCCAGAGCGGATGGACGCTGCAGCGCTTGCTGACCTCGACGGCGGACGGATTGAAGGCCGTGCGCGCGGCGGCCGGGACGAGCGCCGCGGCGCGACAACGAGCGGCCAACGCCGCCATCCGCGCCTCCGGCGCCTTCGAGCGCAATCTCGAGCGGATAGACGAGGGCTATACGGCGGCGGCCATCCTCGCGAGCGGGGGCGTGAGCGGGAAGGTCGCCGACGCGTTGCGCGCCAAGGTCCGCAAGGACGTGGAGCGTTTCTCGGACGGCTCGTTCGGGCTTCGGGTCAGTCCAAACTCGGTGCGCTCGGATGGTCGGCGCCCATCGGACATAGAGGCGAGCGCCCTCGCGGTGCTCGCCCTCGAGGGCGACGCCGACGCGGTTTCGCTGCTCGCCGATCTCGGAGCCCGCTTGCTCGGCAGCTACTCGCCGGGGATCGGCTGGGGCGACGGGCGCACCAACCTCGTCGCGTTGCAGGCGGTGCTCTCGCTGTTCAAGGAGCCGCTCCCCAAGAGCGTGGCGATCACCCTGTCGATGGACGGCAAGACCGTCGCCGAGGGCACGCTCGACTCGACGCGGCTGCGCGAGGTGGTCACGCTCGAAGGGCTCGCGCCCGACGCCGAGGGCGAGCACCTCTGGACGGTGAGCGCGCAGCCCGCGGTTCCGGGGCTCGGCTTCTCCTTTACCCTTCAAGCCTGGGTGCCGTGGGAGAAGCAGCCTGCGGTCGGCGGTCTCGAGCTGGAGATCGACGCGACGCCCGAGGCGAAGCTTGGCCAGCCGCTCGAGATCCGCGTCGCCGCTGCCGCGCCGGCGGGGATGGCGCTCGCCCTGCGCCACGCGCTGCCGGCCGGCTTCCAGCCCGACCGCGCGAGCCTCGAACGGCTCGTCGCCGACGGGCTGGTCCGCGGCTATCGGGCGGTGGACGGCGCGGTCGAGCTCGACGTTCCTCCGGTGGAGGCGAGCGGCGCCTTCTCGGCGAGCTACCGGGTGATTCCGACGTTGATCGGAACGCTCAGCGCTTCGGCGTCCAGCCTCGCGATCGAGGGTCGCCCCGAGTCGGCCCACTACGTGCCACCGGCCGTCTGGACCGTGCGTTGAGCGGGCCTGCTTCTGCTGTCTCTGTGGTTGTTCGGAGCCGGCGCATTCGTTAGCGTCGGCTCCGGCAACGCAGCAACGAACCCCGAGGAACCATGTCTCAACGTGCCTTCTTCGCACCGGATGCGAAGACGAAGACGGTCGAGGTCGTGCAGGAGATCGAGCGGCAAACTTCGGCCGAGGTGGTCGTCGCGCTGCGCAAGAGCTCCGGGTACTACCGTCACGCCGACTACCTGTTCGGCTTCGCCGTCGCGCTGGCGACGCTCGTCGCCGTCATCCTCGTCCCAGAGCCGCTGAGCGCGTTGGCCGTGCCGCTCGACGCGCTGGTGATGTTCGTGCTCGGGGCTGCCTTCTGTGCCCAGTTCTTTGGGTTGCGCCGCCTGCTGACGGGCACGCGGCGACGGCGCGAGAACGTGCGCGCGGCGGCGCTGGTCGCCTTTCACGAGCTGGGCATCTCGCGGACCACGGGCCGGTGGGGCGTGCTCGTCTACCTCTCGATCCTCGAGCGCGACGCCGAAATCGTCGTCGACGCGGGGATCGACGAGGCGTCGCTCGGCGACGATTGGCAGAGGGCGGTCGCGGAGCTGCGCGCGGCGATGGGGGCGCTCGACTTCCCTCGCGTGCTCGGCGCGATGCGTGCGCTCGGCCCCGTCCTCGCGAGCGCCCACCCGGTCCGCGACGATGACGTCAATGAGCTTCCCGACGAGCTGAGCGCGACATGAGAGAGCACGTGAAGAAGGTGGCGGCGCGCATTGGCCGTGCCCTGATCGGCTGTCTGTCGAGACCAAGCGTCCTGACGCTCCTCGTCTTCGCCATCGTGCTGCTCGTGAGCGCCGAGGTCTGGGCGCGGGTAGGAGGCGGGAGCTCGTTCTCCGGCGGTCGCTCGAGTGGAGGGAGCTCACGCGGCTTCTCGGGAGGAGGAGGAGGGGGAGGCGACGCGGATCTCCTCTTCTTCGTCATCTGGCTTTGCTTCAAGCACCCGGTCATCGGCATCCCGCTCGCCATCGTCGTCGGCGTGGTCGTGATCGCCAAGAGGGTCGGTGCGGGCAAGCAGGCCGAGTGGCAGACCGGCGCGGCCACGAGCGAGTGGACCACTCCGATTCCGGGCACGCTGCGTAACGGGCGCAGGCAGCTCGCCTCGCTGCGGGTGACGGATCCCGACTTCTCGATCGTGACCTTCGAGGACTTCCTCTACGCGCTCTACGCGAAGGCCCACGAGGCGCGCGGGACCAAGCAGCTCGAGCAGCTCGCCCCCTACCTCTCGCCGGCGGCCCGGTTGAACTTCCAGCCCTACGTGCCGGGGCTGGTGGGGGTGAAGGGCGTCATCGTCGGCGGGATGCGCATCGTGGCCGCCCGCGGCGTCGCGCCGGGGGCGCAGTCGACCGGGGTGAGCGTGGTCTTCGAGACCAACTTCACTGAGGTCAGGCGGCTCTACGAGAAGGACGTGGAGAGCACGTGGTACTCGGTCGAGCGCTGGGAGCTGTCGCGCCCGAAGGGCGTAAAGTCGAGGCCGCCGGAGAGGGCCAGGAAGATCGGCTGCCCGAGCTGCGGCGCCGCGCTCACCGCCATCCAAGGCAGCGTCTGCTCCTTCTGTGGCAACACCGTCGACACCGGCGAGTTCGACTGGAAGGTCGACGCCATCCACCAACTGGTGCGCGAGGAGCGCAAGGCGCTCTTCTCGAGCACCGTCGAAGAGCAAGGCACGAACCTGCCGACGATCGTCGATCTCGAGCTGAGCGAGCGGCTCGCCAAGCTCGCCGAGCGGGATCCGGAGTTCAGCCTGAGCGACTTCTCCTCGCGCGTGGAGCTCGTCTTCAAGGAACTGCAGTCGGCCTGGAGCGAGCGCGACTGGGGCAGGGTGCGGCCCTTCGTCAGCGACAGCCTCTTCGAGACGCAGTCGTATTGGATCGAGAGCTTCAAGAAGCAAGGCATCCGCAACGTCATCGAGAACCCGGTCGTGAACGCGGTGCAGCCGGCCAGCGTGTTGAGCGACGCGCACTTCGACGCGATCACCGTGCGCGTCATCGCCCGGTGCATCGACTACGTCGCCAGCGACGAGGGCCGGCTGCTGAGCGGCAGCAAGACGAGGGCGCGACGCTTCACCGAGTACTGGACCTTCATCCGCGGCGCCAAGCGCAAGGGCCCGGCGGGCTTCGAGCTGAAGTGCCCGAACTGCGGCGCGCCGCTGAAGGTCAACCAGGCGGGCCACTGCGAGTACTGCCAGGCGAAGGTGACGACCGGCGAGTTCGACTGGGTCCTCAGCCGCATCGAGCAGGACGAGGCGTACGGCGGGTAGCCTGTTGTGGTCGCTCGAAGCGCGCGCAGACGAGAGCCGGGTGGCCGAACCCCCCCGGCTCTCTTGTTGGCCGGCGCCGGCTACTCCGAGCGGTTCGCGTTGGCGACGAACGCCTCGCGCTGATAGGCGGCCAGCCCCGGGCGCAGGCGGTCGATGTTCTCGGTGAAGCGCGCGTCCGCCATGTACATCTCGCCGAGCCCGCGGTGCATCTCGCGCGGGCACTTGTAGAACCAGCGCTCGAGGTACTTGCGGTGCTTCTCGGCGAGGTCCATCGCCCTCGCGTCGGTGGGCGCGATGCCCGCGGCCATCGCGTCGGCGAGCTCCTGCTGGATGGCGTCGCCCTCGGCCTTGATCTTCTGCCAGTCCTGCTTGCCGTAGCGGGCCGTGCGCTTGGCCGACTCGCGGTACGCGTCGGTCTCGCCCCAGCGCTGCTCGGCCTCGTCCTGGTACTTCGTCGGGTCGAAGTCGCCGAACACCTCGAACATCTCTTCCTTGGTCATGGCTGTCCCCTTCTCGATGGACTGCAGCGTCCTGTCCACGGCCTCGATGAGCGCGCGGATGCGAACGGCCCTCTCCTCGAGCATCTGACGCTGCATGCGCAGCGCGGCGCGGAGGTCGAACGCCGGGTCGCCGAGGATTCGTGCAATCTCCTCGAGCGGAAAGCCGAGCTCCTTGAAGAAGAGGACCTGCTGAAGCCGCTGCAAATCCTCCTGCTCGTAGAGTCGGTAGCCCGCCTCGCTGCGGCCGGTGGGGCAGAGCAGTCCGATCTCGTCGTAGTGGTGCAGCGCGCGGACGCTCGTCCCTGCCAGCTTGGCGACCTGGCTCACGGTGAGGGCCATCTCTCGTCAACCTCCTGCCGGTAATCGATAGGGCCTCACGTCGCGTAAGGGTCAAGGCCTCGGCTCGAAAAAATGGTTGCCGGTCTTGCGACGGTGAACGCGGTGCTCGCGAGCGATGGCGGCCGAACTCGCCGAAGCGTGTCGCGCCCGATCGGCATAGGGGGTAACGGATCGCTCCGTCACTCCCCT
>DHSB01000172.1 GCA_002408385.1 Myxococcales bacterium UBA5297 | reverse complement strand
GAACGACTGTCAAACTCGGGTTCGAGAGTCTCGTGCGCGAGCGCGAAGGACTGCAGTGCGACCGCGAGGTCCCCTGTGACCGATACCCCGGCGAACCGCTCGAGGACCGCCATGCCCTGAGCCCGTTGGTCGAGTACGCCTCTTCTCATCGCGCCCCCCTACGTTGAGCAGGACTGACTCTAGGTATGGATGGGAGAGCGCTGTCAATCCCCGGGGCAGCGATTCGCAGGGCGAGCCTGTTCGCTTTCCCATCCGAAGCATCGTCAGGAACCGTCTCGAGCTCGACCAAGCGCCGTCGGTACTTGTTGGAAGGCATCCCGGACCTTGCCGAGTATCAGCGGAACGGCACGCCTCCACTCGCCTTCTGGTGCGCTCGTCGCTCGGCTCGCTCAGGTCCGGCCGGGACCCGCTCGTTCCCCACTGGAGAACGCACTCCCCGGCGAACGACCGGAGCGCTCCCCACTGGGGAATCATCCGGTCGGGCTGCAGCCTGGCCGCTCCCGGATGGAAATGGCGCAGCTCCGGACCGTTTTCGACCTCACCCCGCTGGAGCCGCGCCGGGTCTCGATGCCAACGGCGACTTCCCGGCCGAAGAACGCCTCTGTCCGCTTCTGCAGATGCTCGAGCCTCGACCAGTCGCTCTCATGGCGGCGACGAGAAGCCGCCCGGGGGCCGCGGGTCGCCGCCCCCGACCCCGCCCGACGCGTTTCTTAGAAACAGCGCGCCGCCAGCGCGGCCGACAGCCCCCGCGGGCGGAGCGCGCCGCGCCTCTCGCGCCGGCGGCTGCTATAGTTTTTCCCTGGCGATAAAGGTATTCGGACCTCGGAGGTCCCATGTCCAACCGCTCGTGGATGCTGACCGCCGCCCTCGTCGCGCTCGGTGCGCTCGCCGCCTGCTCGAGTGATGGAGATCCGTGCCCCGAGAAAGAAGGCTCGGTGCTCTGCGGGTATTGCGCCGAGGACGTCGTCCTCAGCTCGAACCCCAACGCGGGCAAGTGCCGCTACTGCAGCGAAGGCAGCACGTGCTCGGGCGAGGTGTGTGGCGAGCTCAAGTGCGTCACCCAGAGCACCGGGTGCCGCACCTGCGCCTGTCCCCAGTACTCGAGCTGCGACCGTTGCGGCGGCACCTACTGCAAGAACAACCTCTGCAGCCCTGCCGCCTGGTGCTGCCCCGGCGGCTGCAGCGGCTGCGGGTGTCGGTAGCGCTCGGGTTCCGACAGGTTCTGCGAACGAAACGATGTGGTGGGGCTCGTTCATCTCCTTCGTCTCCAACCGTGGACCGTCGAGACGCCGGGCCCCGCGGACCTGCTTTCCCCCGAGGAAGCCATGAGCCTTCGATATTTCGCGATCGCCTGCTCGGTGTTCGCTCTGGGATGCCCGGAGCTGTCGAGGCAGGGTTCCGATTCGCCGGACGATGCGGGTGCCCACCGGGTCGAGTTGGCGATCCCAGTCCGCGGGCGCGTCCGGCCCTACTTGATGCTCGTCGTCGACAAGTCGGGCTCCATGAACGACTCCGCCTCGGCCGAATCGACCACGACGAAATGGGACGATCTGGTCGCCGCCTTTGCCGATCCTTCGAGCGGCTTCCTCACCACGAGCCGCGATCAGTTGCACTTCGGCCTCACGCTCTTTCCGAGCTCGATGGCGTGCGATCCCGGCCGGATCGTGGTCCCGCTCTCCACCTACCGCCACAACGCCGACCAGGTTGTGTCCCGGCTTGCTTCGACGGTTCCCGAAGGCGGCACGCCCACCTCGCTCTCGCTACAGGTCGCAGCCACCGATCCGCGCCTGGTGGACGCCGAGCCTGAGCATCCGCGCTTCGTGATGCTGCTGACCGACGGCGTGCCCAACTGCAACCCCTCGCCGGAAAACCAAGCACGCTGCGACATCTGCAACGCCGACCCGTCGACCTGCTTCGATCTGAGCCAGAACGGCTGCGCCCCGACCTTCGGCACTGATCCCATCGAGCCCTGCGCCATCTGGGAGGAGGCGTCCAAAGGCTCTGCTTGCCTGGACGAGACGGGCCTGGTCGAGACGATCGCGGGGCTGCGCCGTTCAGGGATATTCACCTTCGTCATCGGCTTCGGCGACGCGCTGGGCACCGAAGGAGAACGGACACTCAACGCGGCCGCGGAAGCGGGTGGTGCGGCCCGCGACGGCGTGACGAAATACTACAAAGCATCGGCCGGCATCGAGTTGCGCAGCGCCTTGGACATGATCGCCGAAAGCATGTACCTGCCCTGCTGGCTCCGGCTCGACCCGCCCCCCGCGAACGAAGACGTCGCCGTCGCTCTCTACGACTTCGGCACCGCGACCCTGACGCTCCTCACCAAGGGAGTCGACTGGACGTTCCGGCAGTCGAGCGGCCTCGAAGAGATCGAGCTCCGCGGCAGCACCTGCGACCTGCTCAACACCACGGAGCCCAACAGGTTCGAGCTTCGGCTGAGCTACGTGGCGAAGCAGTAGCCGTCACGCGCGGCGCCGGAACACCGACACCGTCAGCGACGCGGTCACGAGGCACGGCTCCTCGAGCGCCTCGATTCGGCCCCGCAGCGCCGCCTCCTCGACATGCCGCGCGCTCGGCCCCATCGAGGCGAGGCTGAGCACCTCGCTTCGAGACAGGCGCAGCGCGAGCTCGAGGGCCGTCTCCTGCTCCGGCACGAAGAGCGGCTCGAGCTGGCTGCGCAGCCGCGTCTGCTTCTCAGGCTCGACCTTCAGCAGTCCGAGCGGCTCGATCAGCTCCTGGAGATGACGCGCACCCGGCGAGGCGACCAGCAGGCTCGCGCCCTCGCCGAGGACGCGGTGGATCTCGCTCGCGTGGCGCGGGGCGAAGACGCTCAAGACCAGTGCGGCGCAGCCGGTCGCAAGCGGCAGGGCCTCGGTGACGTCGGCCACGACCGCGCCCATCCGCGGATGCGCGCGCGCGGCCCGGCGCGCCGCGTACTTCGAGAGGTCGAGCGCCAGTCCCACCGAGCCGGCCGCACGGTCGAGCACGCGCGCCAGGTAGTAGCCGGTCCCCGCGCCCAGCTCGACGACGAGCCGGCCCTCGGCATCCAGTCCGAGCGCCTGCGCGGCGCGATCGGCGAGGGCCTCGGCGAGAGGCCGATAGTGGCCGCCGGCCAGGAAGGCCTCGCGCGCCTCGACCTGCGCCGCGGTGTCGGCGTTCTCCTGCAGCGCGCTGCCGGTGGCGAGGTTGACGTAGCCCTGCCGCGCGAGGTCGAAGCTGTGGCCGCTCGCGCATCGCAGCGCGGGCTCGTCCAAGGCGAGCCCGAGCCCGCAGACCGGGCAGCGCAGATGCCGAACGAGGGGCTCGGGGAACGGGTGTCTGGCTCGTGGAGACATGGGCGCTTCTCGCTTCGATCCCGGTTAGCGCGGGCAGAGTCGGACGATGCCATTCATCCACGGGGAAGCCGCGGAATCGGCGGCTGGACTGCGCGAAGGGCTCGTCATGTCCGGCTCGCCGGGAGCTCTTCACCAGTCGCGGGAGCGACGACCACCGGGCGCGCGGTGACGAGGACGAAGCCGGCGAGCGAGCCGACCGCGAGGAGGAAGAACAGCCCCTGCCCTGCCGCCAAAGACGTGGTGCTCACCCAGAAGACTGGCGCCACCACCGCCGCGTTGAGCGCGTTGAGGCCGCTCTGCAGGAAGCTCTGGCACGAGGCCGCCAGGCCGCGCTGGTTCGGGAAGAGGTCGAGCGCCATCAAGGTCAGGCTGGGGACGGTGAGCGACATGCCGAGCGAGTAGAGGAACAGCGGCGAGACGTTCCACACGCCGGCCGGCGCGAGCAGGCAGATCAGCAGGTTGACGAGCGCGGCCGCGCCCATCAGGCCCAGGCCGAGAACGACGGTCTTCATCGGCGCCAGCCTCCCGGCCAGCCGCCCCGAGAGCCAGGAGCCCAGGGCGAGCCCTGCGGTCAGCGGGCCGAAGAGCCAGATGAACTGCGTCTCGGGGATGTTCAGGTGCTGGATGAGGAAGACCGGCGCCGAGAGGATGTAGAGGAAGAAGCCCGAGCCGCCCAAGGCGAGCGCGCCGCAGGCGGCGAGAAACGGCGGGTTGGTCAGCACCCGCGCGTAGGAGCGCAGCAGGAACCCGGGCCGCAGCGGCTGGCGCTTCTCGACCGGCAGTGACTCGGGGAGCATCGCCCAGCAGAAGCCGAGCACCGTCGCGGCGAAGGCGGTCATGAAGAAGAAGGCCGCGCGCCAGCCAAACCAGTGGTGCAGCCAGCCGCCGAGGACCGGGGCGACCGCGGGGGCGATGGCGAAGACCAGCGAGACGAGGGACATCATCCGCTGGGCCTCGGCGCCGTCGCACAGATCGCGCACGACCGCGCGGCCGACGACCATGCCCGCGCCGGCGGTCACGCCCTGCAGCCCGCGAAAGGCGAGGAGCATCTCGATGCTGTTGGAGAGCGCGCAGCCGAGCGAGGCGAGCGCGAAGAGCGCCATCGCGACGAGCATCACCCGCCGCCGGCCGAGCGCGTCGGAGATGGCCCCGTGCCACAGGGTCATCAGCGCGAAAGGCACCATGTAGGCGGTCAAGGTCTGCTGCGCGCTGACCAGAGAGATGCCGAAGACCTGGCGGATCTCCTCGAGCGAGGGCAGGTAGGCGTCGATGCAGAACGGCCCGACCGCCGAGAACCCGGCGAGCAGGAAGGCGAGCTTGCGATTGCGACCCGCGGGCAGGCCGGGCGAGGACATCCGAGGTGCTCCTACACTGCGCTGCTGCTGGCCCCCGCCCGCTGTCGAGGGCTGCGGTGCTACCGCGCTGAGCGATGGCTGTCCACTGGGGATTCGGCGGGCGGCCAGAAGCACGCCCGGCAGGCATGGCGCGCCGGTCCTGGGCCGGAAGGGCCGCAGACAGTACATGGCAGCGCGCTCGTCCGAGGTCGGTAGGGGCGCATGGCAATGCG
>DHSB01000162.1 GCA_002408385.1 Myxococcales bacterium UBA5297 | reverse complement strand
CTCGACGAGGCACTGCGGGCGCTCGAGTCCGGCGACGCGCGCGGGGCGTTGGGCACGCTCGACGACTACCGCAGCCGGTTCCCACGCGGCGAGATGGCCGAAGAGGCCGCCGCGGCGCGGGTCGACGCGCTGGCCGGGGCTGGGCGTGTCGGCGAGGCCCTCGCCGCGCTCGAGGGGCTCGCGCCGCGCCTTCGCGCTGGCGAGCGTCGTGCCCTGCACGCCGAGCTGCTCGCGAAGAGCGGCCGCTGCCGCGAGGCGGTCTCGATCTTTGACGCCCTGCTCTCCGAGGCCTCGAAGCGCGGCGCGGTCGAGGAGCGCGCCCTCTTCGGCCGCGCCTCTTGTCGCGGCCGGCTCGGCGAGTTCGAGGGGAGCGAGCGTGACCTGCGCGCCTACCTCGAGCTCTACCCGGAGGGCCGGTTCGCCGTCGAAGCTCGGGCGTCGCTCGCCCGGTGAAAGGTTCGAGCCGCCGGCGTATCGAAGTCCTCTTCGGGGCCCGGCCGGCGGGATTCGTTCCAAGAAGAGGAAGCCCATGCTCGCCTTCGGCGACACCATCAAGCTCGGCAGCCTGTGGCTCGAGTTCGCCAGCGCGGCCATGGTCTTCGAGCGCCTGCAGTCCAGCGGGTGGGCGGGCCGCGCCGGCGGCCCCCGGGGCGAGGCGGAACGAGCTCAGACGCTCGTGCCGCCAGCTCTTCGCCCCGTCCTCACCGCGGCAGCGTGATCCCGCCCCGCAGCAGCAGGGGCACTACTGGCCCCGAGCCGTTGGTCTGCATCTGCGGCTTCTGCAGCGGGGTGAAGCCGGTCAGGGCGACCATCCCGCCGGGCGCCTCGACTCCGTAGCTGCGGAACCCCGCCGTCGCGCCGCCCCACAGCCCTCCGGCGTCGGTCTGGCCGTTCCCCTTGTTCGTGAAGAAGCCGCCGCCCAGGTGCCCGTCGGCGAACGGGACGAAGCGGCCCTCGGAGACGGGACGGCGGGCGCCTATCGAGACCATCGCCAGCGCGAGCACCGAGAAGCCCCGCCCGGCGGCCGGACCGAGCGCGAGGGTGGCGTCGATGCTCGCCTCGAAGCCCTTGTAGCGGGGGCCGCCGCCGAAGAAGAGCCCGGCGAGCACTCCGTAGTCGGGCGTGTAGCCGAGCTGCAGACCGGCCTGCCCTTGGAAGGTGAAGCGCCAAGGGTCCTTCTCCGCGGCCCGGGCGACTGCGGGCTGAAGGCAAAAGGCGAAAAGAACGGCGGCGAGAACCTGGGTCTTCATCGGGAGCACCCTCGGCGATGCGAGCGAGGATACCGCGTCCGCCGCGGCCGTCCCGACCCCGCGAGGGAGCGTGTCCTCGCCGCCGCCCGCCGGCGGGGCGCCGCGCAGGCCCGCGCGCGAATGGACTGGCGGCCCGGGCTGGATGCCGCTATCGATTGCGGCTGCCCCGACTGAGAGAGTTCCCGGAGGAACCCATGGACGACCCCGTTCGTCTGACCCGTAGGACCGTTCTCGCCGGCGCCGCCGCGACCGTGGCCGTCGCCAGCCTGACACGTGAGACCTCCGCTGCCTCCGGCACTCGAGCCCCCAGTGCGAATGCGGTGAGCACCGCTGGCCCGTTCGTGCTGCCCGCGTTGCCCTATCCCGCCAATGCCCTCGAGCCGCAGATCAGCTCCCGCACCCTCGGCTTCCATCACGGCAAGCATCACAAGGCCTACGTCGACAACGCCAACGCGCTCGTCGCCGGGACCCCGCTCGCCGCCAAGGCACCCGAGGAGATCGTGCGACTCGCCGCGCGCGGCGAGGGCCCGGCTGACCTGTTCGACAACGCGGCCCAGGCCTGGAACCACTCGTTCTACTGGCGCAGCATGAAGCCCAAGGGCGGGGGCGAGCCGACCGGTGCGCTGCTCGAGCTGGTCCAGCGCGACTTCGGCTCGACCGACGATCTGCGCAAGCAGCTCGTCCAGGCAGGCGCGAGCCAGTTCGGCAGCGGCTGGGCCTGGCTCGTGTTCGATGATGGCAAGCTGAAGGTCACCAAGACCCCCAACGCCGAGACCCCGCTGACCGGCGCGGCGACGCCGCTGCTCACCGTCGACGTCTGGGAGCACGCCTACTACCTGGACTACCAGAACCGCCGGAAGGACTACCTGCAGGCCTGGGTCGAGCGCGTCGTCGACTGGGAATTCGCCCGCGCCAACCTGCCGGCGGCGGCAAAAGGCGGCGGCAAGTAGGGGCTGGCTTTCTGCTCGTTCCGCAGCGCTCGCGAGCGCTGCGGAACCCTGGCCGCCTCCAGACGTTTTGCAGCGCGATCGAGCCGGAAGGTGGAAGGCCAGCACGGGCGATCGCCCCTCCCAGGCCCGCGCAATCAAGCACGCGACGAGCACAGTCGGCATGCGGGCCGTCAGGGAGGGGAGGGGGGCGGGCCAGCGGGGCCGCGGCCGGGCGCATTGCCATGCGTCCCTGCCAATCTGCGATCGATTCGATCGTGCCCGGAGGCGAGCTTGTGCTCGATTTCTGGCCGGGCGCATTGCCATGCACCCCTACCAGCCTGCGACCGGTCGCTCGGGGTACGGGCGATCTCCGGCCCCTCGCCAATCTTTGGCGAGGGGGTCCGATTCAATCTCGACAGGCCGCGACCTACTCGACGCCCCAGTCCAGGAGCACCTTGCCGGACTTGCCGCTGCCCATCACCTCGAAGGCCTGGCGGTAGTCGTCGATGGGGAAGCGGTGGGTGATGACCGGGGCGATGTTCAGCCCGCCCTGGATCATCGCGGCCATCTTGTACCAGGTCTCGAACATCTCCCGGCCGTAGATGCCCTTGAGCCGCAGGCCCTTGAAGATCAACCGGCTCCAGTCGATGGCGACGTCGTCGCCGAGCAAGCCGAGCAGCGCGATGCTGCCGCCGTTGGCCATCGATTCGAGCATCGACCTGAAGGCAGCGCCGCTGCCGCTCATCTCCATGCCGACGTCGAAGCCCTCGGTCATCCCGAGCTCGGCCATCACCTCCGAGAGCTTCTCGCGGCTCACGTCGACCGCGCGGGTCGCGCCCATCTTGCGAGCGAGCTCGAGCCGATAGGGGTTGACGTCGGTGATGACCACGTGGCGGGCGCCGACGAATTGGGAGATGGCGACCGCCATCGCGCCGATGGGACCGGCGCCGGTGATCAGCACGTCCTCGCCCACCAGGTCGAAGGAGAGCGCGGTGTGGGTCGCGTTGCCGAAGGGATCGAAGATCGAGGCCAGATCGTCGGAGATGCTTTCGGGGACCTTGAAGAGGTTGGTCGCCGGCAGGCTCAGGTACTCGGCGAAGGAGCCGGGGCGGTTGACGCCGACGCCCTGGGTGTTGGGACAGAGGTGGCGCTTGCCCGCTTTGCAGTTCCGGCAGTGGCCGCACACGATGTGCCCCTCGCCCGAGACCCGGTCGCCAACCTTGTAGCCCTCGACCTCGGGGCCGACCTTCGCGATGCGCCCGACGTACTCGTGCCCGACCACCATCGGGACCGGGATGGTCTTCTGGCTCCAGGCGTCCCAGTTCCAGATGTGCATGTCGGTGCCGCAGATGGCGGACTTGTGGATGCGGATGAGCACGTCGTTGGGACCGATCTCCGGCACCGGGACGTCCTCCATCCACAGTCCGGGCTCGCGCCTGCTCTTGACCAAGGCCTTCATCGAGATCCTCCTCGCTTCGTAGTGGGGGCCAGGCACTCAGAAAGAAAGAGCACTGTAGAGCCAAATCGGCCGCGAGTGGGATGGGGTCGCGGTCGAGTCGGGGCCGTTTCGGACCGCTCCACCCTGTCCAAGTGACCGGGGCGAAACCCGGTCAGCCTGCGCGCAAAGGCGACCATCGGGAGCCTTTGGGAGCCGAGGGGCGTCCGCGAATTCGCAGGCCGCCGCGGTCCGCACGCGCCGGGCTGCCGTCACGACGTTCGTCACGACGTTTCGACCGGCCCTGGTTCCGCGGGCGGAGCCGCGACGACGAGAGCCTCGGTGGGGCCCTGGGGGCTCGCGGACGCACGCGGCTTTCGCGGGCGGCGTGCGCGCTTGATGCAGCGCATGTCGAACTTGCCGGCAAGCAGGCGGTCGTCGATGAAGGCGAGCCTGCCGATCCGGTTCAGGTCGTCGATGTGCTCGAGCAGCCGCCCCTTGGTCAGGTTGAGGGCGCGCGTGGCGTTGGGGGCGTTGGAGCGGCGGAAGTCCTGCTTCGCGCCGGCCTGCGTGAGCACGGTGGTGACCGACTCGAGCAGCGCGGAAGGGCTCTCGCCACGGAAGTACGGTCGCAAGACCTCTTCGAGGTCGCTGACCATCGGCGCGAGCGAGACCAGGTGGCCAAGAGTCCGCGTCGTCGACCGGCCCAGGGGCCGCTTCGGCGTGAAGGACTTGACGGTGTAGCCGGTCGCGTCGTCGTCGCGAAGGGCCAGCGGCGCCGCGAGTCGCAGCCGGCGGAGCAAGGACCTCGCGGCCTGCCGTGCCTCGGCCTCCAACTTGCGAGCGTTTTCCGCAGTGCTGTGGATAGCCGCCCGCTTGCCCGACAACGCGCTCATCTCCTCGAAGCACGCCTCGAACCCCTGTCGCTTGCTCTCGCTGTAGCCGGCCGCGAACAGCCTCTGGGCATACTCGTCGGCGAGCGCAAACGAACGGGATACCTGGTCGATGAGCGCGGCTGACGAGACCTTGCGACCCTTGGCGACCAGCCGTTCCTCTTCGCTCTTCATTTGGACCCCCTGCGGCTGCGACCTGTCACGCGATAGCTGAACACGGACCTGCGCCGTATCGCAATGGGCATGCCCGGGCAGCGCCGCGGAAGGCGCAGTATCGGGCAGGAGTGCGAGCGTTCGAGGTTGGAGCAGCGAGCGCTGCCGCAAGAGCGCCAGGGAACGGAGGTTGACCAGAGCCGCGCCGGCCTGAGCGTGAAGCAATCGCCGCAGAGCGGCAAGGGTGGGGCAGGGAGCGACGCGGCCGTGGGTTGGAGCAAGCCAGGCATGGCGAGGACCATGGCCGGTTGAGCCATTGCATGCACTGCTCCGATCGCAGCCCGGATCCGTCCTCTGCGTGCTGCGGGTGGTCCACGGTCTGAACGGATTGGTCCCCGGGGCGCCGCAAGGGGTCGAACCCCTGTCGAGGCCGGTCGCACAGGAGGCGATTGCGGTCGATAGGGCACCGGGAGCGCTCCGGACGGCTCAGACAGGGGTCGCAGGCGTGACACCGATGGTCGAGGTACTCGCGCCCAGGATCCCGGCACTTCTTGTCCCGCTCCCTGACGTGCTCGGGCAGATTCGAGCGGTGGCGGGCGCGGTCTGTGTCGGCGCCGAGGAAGAATGAGCGTCCGAAAGCGAAGCTGTAGTCCCTTCGCAGTTCAGTCTTTGCCAGATTGGTAAAGAAGTGAGGTTCAAGCAGGCGGCCGCAGAGGCGATCGCCGGGACGACCTTCATTTCCTCATCCGCGCGCTGCGGAAGGCTTGACCTGGAGCCTGCAGCCCCGGCTCCCTCGTTGGTTCCGGCTCCGCCGGGTTAGGGAGGTGCGCCGACTTCGAGCCCGACGGCTTCGACTACGCCCGGTGGCGGAAGATGACCGGGGCCACGGAGCGCGGCTCCCGCCGCAGGCCCGGATCCGCTTGGGAGCGATTGATCGCCTGTCCGGTCCGCGTCGCAGAAGCGACCCGGGGGCAAAGCGCAAGCCGAGCGCGCAGCCGATATCGACTGCGCAAGAGCGCAGGCCGCGGAGCGTTCTGTGGTTCTGGAGCGGTCGCGCGAAGGCGACCTCGGCGATGGTGTCGCCGTCGAGAACCTTTGGCTCGAGGCTTCCAGTCGCCCCGCCGTCGCGGGCGCGCCGTAACACGCCTTTGCACGCTGCCAAGCCGCTTGCCACCGTCAGCGGTCACGCCGCCTCGGTGCCCCGAGTGAACCCGTCCTGGCACGCCGCCTTGCACAGGTCCGTCTTCCGAAAGGAGGACGAACCACATGCACTCGTCCCGTCTCATCGCGCTCCTCGCGCTGCTGATCACCGCCCCCGCCCTGGCCCAGGACTCCGAGGCCACCTTCGAAACCGGCAGCTTCGACACCGGCGCCCCGGTGCTCGCCTACAACCTCGCGGTCGTCCCGCTCTTCACGCGCCAGGCGCCGCCCTACGAGGACTTCACCATCCTCGAGGAGGCCCAGACCGCGAAGCGGGTCTCGGTCGCCGAGGTCGACCGCGGCGGCCAGGTAAACCAGCTTTCCGTCGGCAACCAGGACAAGCGGCCGCTCTACCTGCTCGGCGGCGAGGTCGTCCTCGGCGGCAAACAGGACCGGATGGTGGTCGCCGACACCGTGGTCGATCCCGGGCAGCGCCGGCTCGTCGACGTCCGCTGCGTCGAGGCGGGCCGCTGGAACGGCGCCGACCTCGCCTTCCACGCGAGCGCGGCGATGGCCCACCCGGAGCTGCGGCGCCTCGCGCTGTTCGACGACCAGCGCGGGGTCTGGGACGAAGTGGCGCGCAAATCGAGCGCCTCCGGCGTGAGCAGCGCCACCGGCACCTATCGGCGCGTGCTGCAGGACGCGAAGGTGCGCGAGCGCATCGGCCACTACCTCGACGAGCTGCAGCGCCAGATCCCGCGCAACGAGCGGCTCGCGGGGATGGCGGTCGCCGTCAACGGCGACCTCGAGGTCGTCGATCTCTTCAGCAGCCCGCTGCTCTACTCGAAGCTCGAGCGCAAGCTGCTCGCCTCGTACGTGCTCACCGCCCTCGAGCGCCAGCCGGGCGCCGAGCAGGCCCGCGCGCAGGACAAGAAGGCCAAGGCGCTCAAGCGCAAGGACATCGACGACTTCGTCAAGGGCAGCGGCGAGGCTGGCACGGAGAAGGGCGGGCGCAAGGTCTTCAAGCACAAGGGTTCGGCGGTGCACGAGACCTACTTTGGGACAGGGAAGGGGAAAAAGTAGAATGCTGCCCGTGGCCAGGCTCGTTTCGCTCTTCGGCCCGCGCCGGGGCGTCGTTCGGGAGATCGAGCGGCGGCTCGTCATCGGGCGCTCACTCGACGCGGACCTCCACCTCCTCGACGACAAGGTCTCGCGCGAGCACTGCGCCATCGAGGAGGCGGAGGGCGGCCACCGCGTGCGCGATCTGGGCTCGCGCAACGGCACCTGGCTCAACGGCGAGCGCCTGGAGCGACCCGAGCCCCTGCGCCCCGGCGACCAGGTCGCGCTCGGCGAGACGGTGCTCGTCTACGAGCCGGACTTCGAGGCGATGCGCGCGCGCGACGGCGAATCGACGCTCGTCTTCACCTCGCGGGCGGCCGCGGGGGCGCGCTCGGCGCCGGCGGGCGGTTCGGAGCTCGCGCAGGCCGGCGAGCTCGCCCTGCGCGCGGCGATGGCCGGCAC
>DHSB01000149.1 GCA_002408385.1 Myxococcales bacterium UBA5297 | reverse complement strand
AGGCGGAAGAGCTCCTCGAGCACCTCGGGATCCCGGCCCACGAACCCCGGCTCGTCCGGGCCGGCGAACCCCCGCAGCAGGAGCTGTTCGACCCGTCGCCGGTGGACGCCGCGGACCCCATTACCCGGACGACTGAACCCCAGGCCTCGTGCGCGGCGAACGGCGGGCCACGGGTTGCCCGCCGGACCGGGGCAGGTGTAGCCTCCGCGGGACTTCGCGGCCGATTCGAGGAGCGCCGGTCTACAGCGGCGGGCGCCTCCGCAGAGCAGTCGCGGGGTCCGCTATCCGGGCGTTCCGCGGGAACCACAGTTCAAACGGCTTTGCCCCTGAGGCTCCTCCCGATCTGCTCGCGGTTCGTGAAGAAGCGCCTCACCTCCTCGGCGCTCGTGTCGATCGGCGGCTCGGCCCGGAGCAGAAGCAGCAAGGCGAGAAAGAGCCCCGCGAAGAGGAGCCCGGAGACAGCGAGCACCTCCACCGATGCGAGTCGCCTCTTCCAACGACCACCTTGCGAAGCGCTCATTGCGAGGCCTCCTTTTGCCGGCGAGCAGGCAACGGGTGACCACCGCGTGTCTCTGCGGCAAGCCCGCCCCTACCCCTCTCGCGCCGCCGGCTACGGCGAATCCGCCCTCCTCTCGCCGTGGCCGAGCCCCTGCCGATCCGCTTGCTCGGCCTCCGCGGCCGAGCCGCTCCCCCCGAACGCCTCGCGAATCCGCTCCCTCCGGCGCGCGGCAAAGCGCCGCAGCGCCCCCCGGCGCGGCTCGGGCAGCCACGGCCCGAGGCTCTCGAGGAGCGCGCCGAGCCGCCTCTCCACGGCGATCGAGTCCCGTCCGTACTGCTGAATCTCGGCGAGGCCGAGCAGCAGCAGGTCCTCCCAACTCGAGGTCGGGTAGACCAGCCTCAGCGTCCCCTCGGCGTCGCAGACCCTCCCCACCTCGAGGTCGGCGGCACCAAGGCTGCGCAGCAGCGGCTCGATCTGGTCGAGCACCATCACCGCGGTCGTCGGGTCGTTGATCGCCGGCGAGAGAGCCCGGATGGCGGCATCCACCAGGAGCCGCAGGGCGTAGGCGGGATCGGTCTCAATGAGACGGTCGGAGGCGACGAGGAGGCAGCGCCCGGCCCGCGAGGCGGCGATCTCCGGGCGGCCCCCCACCGCGAGCGCGAGCGGCTCGCCGTGGGCGAGGTAGTCGCCGATCGCGTGCTGGATCAGGAGCGCCCCGCCCGCCTCGCGTGCGGCTTCGACGAGCCCGACCTCATCGATCGCGGCCAGGTAGCCGGGGCGGCCTTCGTTGCGCACGAGGCGCCGGGCTCGCCCCGGCTCGAGGACGAGCCTCGGCGGCCTGCGCGGGTCGAAGGGACGGGGGTAGACCCGCCCCACCGCCTCGGCGCCCCGGCGGCCGAGCAGCGGCAGGACCCGGGCGATCGACAGGCCCTGCACCGCCGGAACGAGGAAGGCGAGCAACACGATGCTGGCGACCAGCCAGGTCAGCCCCACCCAGACCGCGACGGCGTTGATCCCCTCGCGCCCGGCGAGGTCGGCGGCGCGGATGGCGAGGAGCGCGTAGAGGAAGGTCCCGGCAAAGACTCCCATCGCGTGCCAGAGGAGACGCCTCGCCGGCAGCACCCGCAGAAGCCGCGGGCTGTAGCTGCTGCTGCCGAACTGCAAGGCCACGAAGACGAGGGAGAAGACGATGCCGGTGAAGGCCATCATCCCCGAAGCGATCGCCGAGAGGAGCGCAATGGCGCCCCCGGAACCGATCGGCGAGACGAGGGGGCCGAGGAGGCGGCTGCCCAGCTCCGGACCGCGCAGCCCGAGCGCCGCCGCCAGCGCCACGTAGAGCAGCGGCACCAGCCAGGGCTTCCGTTCCGCCCACTCCTCATGGCGCAGCGACCGTTTCAAAGGTCCGGGGAGCGCTCTGGCGTTGCGATCCACCATGGGGCGACCTTCAGCGGCGGTAGGCGTAGAGCGAGACGAGCAGGAGCGCGGCGAAGCCGGCGGCGCCGGCGACGAAGGGGCCCACCCTCCCCTCGCCCACCCGAGGCAGCTCCTCCTTGAGGGCGTTGAGCAGGATCCCGCCAGCGAGCGCGGCGAAGAGCCACATCAGGGCCAGCTCTGAGATCGGCACCGTGGCGCCCAGCACCCAGCCGGCGAAGACCGAGGCGGCGAGCAGCCTTCGCCCGAAGCGCCGGTAGAGATCGCCGAAGTCGCGCTCGAGCGCCCGGTCGTTGACGAGGAAGTGGGTGGCGAAGGCGAAGGTGACGAGGGCGAGGCCGACCGGGTGGGCGACGCGCGCCGCGTAGAGCCCGATGACGGCGTTGTAGGTGGCGAACGAGCCGGCCCCGACCGTGAACCCGAGCGCGGGCGACTTGCGCGTCCAGGCGAGGCTTGTGAGCGCCCAGGTCGCGACCAGCCCGGTCAGGGCAGCCAGGTACATCTGCTCCTCGAGCCACGGGAGGACCCGGACCTTCTCCTCGATGAACCGCTCCTGGACCCTGGCGAGGTCTGGCAAAAGGTGGAGGAAGACATAGGCGACCGAGACTCCGGCGAATGCCGAGAGCGCGCGCGGGCCGATCCGCCGCTCCGGGACTGCCCGGCCCGCGAGCAGGTGGACCGCCGCGAGGGCGAGGACCGCCAGAAAGGAGGCCGCGCGAGCCGACATGCTCGAACGGTATGCAGGGGGGCAGGCGGCCGCAGGTGCCGCCCGCCCCGCAGCTTTCCGAGAGGGTCGGGGCCGGTGCCAGAGATTCCGGTCTCCTCCGGCGCAGGCCCCGGCCTCTTGCGCGACCGGGGTCAAGGGGCTCCCGCGTGACCGGGGGCAGCGAAGCTACGCCCGCGGTGGGGAGGGCACTTGGGCTGCTCCGCATCCAAGGTCACGCTTCGCGCGGCCCCTGCCCGCGACTCTTCTTCACCTCTTCCGCCGCCCCGCAGCACCACCGGCCATCAATAACAGAGGCGGTAGGCGGGGATGCTGTCGACGTAGATGAGCTCGCAGCTGCCGGAGCAGCACTCCGCGTCGCTGCCGCAGAACTGGCTCGCGATCTTGCCGCACCCGCCTCCTTCGCAGCACGAGAGCGAGCAGTGGAGGCGGTCGCGCTCGCCAGCCTTGTACGCTGAGCCGCAGGCTCCCGACTCCGTGATCTGCTGACAAACGCACTCCCCCTCCGCGCAGATGCGCCTCTGTTCGCTCGAGTCGGTGTATTCGCAGTGACCCGAGCCGCAGTCGCCGTCACTGCCGCAGGGCTGGCCGTTGACCAACCGGCAGTCGTTCCGGGCACGGCAGGCGAGCCTGTCCGAGCAATCCTCGGGATCGAGCGCGCCCGGCGGCAGGTCGTGATCACAGGCCCCGTCGTTGCCGTACCCGCAGAGGCAAGCCGAAGGAGCGCAGACGCGGTAGGAGCAGTCAGCGTTGGCGCATTCGCAATGCCCGTCCTGACACTCCGCATGCGCGGCGCACCACTTCCCGTTGTCGGTCTTGCAGCTCCCGCCCCAGCACGACTTGTTCCCCCAACAGTCCTCCGGGTCCTTGACTCCGTTGTTGAGCAGCGAGACGCAAGCCCCTTCGCGGCTGAACCCGCAAAGACAGCTCACGGGGGCGCAGACCCTCGCAGAGCAGCGTGCATCGGCGCACTCGCAGTGGCCCGAGCCGCATTCGGAGTTCGAGGCGCAGGCGGTGCCGAGGGCGGTCATGCACCCCCCGGCGTAGCAGGCCTCGCCGGCTTCGCAGTAGCCCGGGTCGAGCACCCCGGGGTCGAGGAGGTCGCCGCACCTCCCGGCGCCCTCGTAGACCCTGCAGGAACAGCTGCGGCCCGCGCAGAGCCGGCTCGAGCAGTCGGTTTCAGCGCAGGCGCAGGTGCCGCTGCCGCAGCTCTCGTCGGCGTCGCACGGCTCGTCGAGCTCCAGCTTGCAGACCCCCGCGTAGCAGGCGCTCGCCCCGGCGCAGTCCGGCAAATCGTCGGTGCCGTCGTCCAAATTGCCGGCCGAGCAGGGCGCATTCGCGGGCCCGTACCTGCAGGCGCAGTCCTCCTCGGCGCAGATGCGGGTCGAGCACCGGGCGTCGGCGCACTCGCAGTGGCCGGTGCCGCAGCCGCTGTCGTCGCTGCATTCGGCCCCGGGGGCCGGCGCGCACTCGCCGCCAAAGCAGGCGCTCAGCCCCTCGCAGTCGCCCGGATCGAACAGCCCGTCCTCGAGGCTCGCCGCGCAGGCGCCGGCGACGCCGTACTTGCAGGTGCAGGAGGTCGCCGTGCAGGCGCGGGTCGAGCACCGGGCGTCGGCGCACTCGCAGTGGAGGCTGCCGCATTCCCCGTCGGTCGAGCAGCCCTCGCCCAGGCTGAGCAGGCAGAGGCCGCCATAGCAGGCGCGCTCGCCCTCGCACTCCTCGGGATCGATCGTGCCGTCCGGCAGAGGTGTCTGGCAGCTCCCCCCCGGCCCGTAGCTGCAGACGCAGCTCTCGGCGGCGCAGACCCGGCCCGACCCGCAGGTCGGGTCGGTGTCGGTGCAGGCGCAGCGGCCGCTGCCGCATTCGGCGTTGCCGGCGCAGGGCTCGCCGTCGCGCTTGAGGCACTGGCCGAGCCAGCAGGCGTTCGCCCCGTCGCAGTGCTCGGGATCGGCGACGCCGGCGGTGAGCGGCCGCCCGCAGGAGCCGTCGGGCGCCAGCGCGTGGCAGGCACAGCTCTGGGCGGCGCAGGCTCGCGCGGTGCAGCCGTCGTTGCTGCAGGCGCAGCTGCCGCTGCTGCACTCGCCGTCGCGCGCGCAGCTCTCTCCCAGGTGCAGCAGGCATTGGCCGCCGTAGCAGCCCTGCGTCGTCGAGCAGCGCCAGGGCTGCTCGGTGCCGTCGTAGAGATCGTCGAGGCAGCCCTCTGCGTCACTGTATCGGCAGGGGCAGTGCGCCGGCGCGCAGACCATCCTCAGGCAGCCCCCGTCGGCGCACTCGCAGGCCGCGCTGCCGCACTCGGCGTCGGCGGAACAGGGCCGGCCGAGCTTCTTCTTGCAGATGCCGCCGTAGCAGCTCTCCAAGCCTTCGCAGTCGCCCGGGTCCTCGATCCCGTCCTCGAGCGCGGCCCCGCAGGAGCCGTTCGCGGCCACGTAGGAGCAGAGGCAGCACTGCGGCGCACAGACCCGCGCGGCGCAGGTGGCGCTCGAGCACTCGCAGTCGCCGCTGCCGCATTGGTCGTCGGACCTGCAGGGCTGCAGGTCCTTGAGCAGGCAGCGCCCGCCCCAGCAGGCCGAGTCTCCCGTACAGTCCAGCGGGTCCTCGGTCCCGTCGCTGAGCACCCCCGACCCGCAGGGGTTGCTCTCCGGGCCGAAGCCGCAGAGGCAATCGGTCGCGGCGCAGATCCGCGCGCTGCAGGTGGCGTCGGCGCACTCGCAGTGGCCCGCGCCGCACTCGGCGTGGTCCGCGCAGCTCTGGCCGAGATCGACCTTGCAGGCGCCGCCGTGGCAGGCGTTCGCCCCGTCGCACTTGCCCGGGTGCTCCCTGCCCTCGGAGAGAGCGGCGACGCAGGAGGTCGCGTCGGCGTACTGGCAGCTGCAGTCGGCGCGGGTGCAGGCCAGGGTCGAGCAGGCCTCGTCGGCGCAGTCGCAGCGGCCGCTTCGGCACTGCTCGGGCCGGGCGCAGGAGCGGCCGTCGACGATCAGGCAGCGGACCTGCGCGCCGCTGCGCACGCAGGCGCCGTCGCCCTCGGAGAGCACCTCGCAGCTCGGCGCCAGCTCCGCGCTCTCGGGGGTGCTGCAGGCCCCGGAGTCGCAGCGGTCGAGGGTGCAGGGGTCGCCGTCGTCGCAATCAGCGTCCTTCAGGCAGTCGGGCGCCTTGCCGTCGACGCAGTAGCCGCTGGCGCAGAAGAAGCCCTCCGGGCAGCGCCCCTCGGCGTCACAGGGGCGGAGCTCGGGTGCGGTATCCACGACGCAGGCAGAGAAGGCCAGCGCCAGCGCGAAACACGGGATTGCCCTTTTCATCGTTCTTGCCCTCTCCGACAAGGAAGCCGTCAGAAGCTGCCGCCTACCGAGAAGAGCGCGCCGCCCTCGAGCGGCGCGAGGAGCAGGCCGAATTCGTCGGCCTCCTCGCGCTTCGAGCCGCCAGGCTCGGCCGCCGGCCCGGAAGAGCCGGGCTCGCCGGTGATCAGCAGCCAGGCTCCGATCCCCGCCCCCAGCGCGGCGACGCCGTAGAGCAGGTTGGCGCCCAGGGCCAGCCGGTTGGCGGAGAGGCTGGCCGCGTCGTAGCGCTCCGGCTCCACCGCCGGGATCCTGCTCGCCTCGCGCGCCTTGTCGCGCGCCGAGACTCCCAGCGCGATCGCGCCGGCGAGGGAGGCGGCGCCGGCGCCGGTTGCCGCGAGCCCCACCGTCCGTCGGGTGCCCAGGCCGCCCGCGGCCGGCGCGAGCGCCGGCGGGGCGCTCCCGGCGGCGGGGTTCGGGTCGAGGCAGGGCGCGAGGGGGAGCGCCCCGATCGCCTCCCGCG
>DHSB01000126.1:50055-66542 GCA_002408385.1 Myxococcales bacterium UBA5297 | reverse complement strand
GCCGGGCCGCCCGTGGCCTTCGCGAGGCTCTTGCGCTTCTCCTCGCGCTTCACCTTCGCCTCGGCCTGCGCCTCCTTGTCCGGCACCATCACCCCGTCGAGCGACACCGCCAGAACCCTGGCCTCCTCCGGCACTGTCTCCGCGGCGCGCAACGCCTCCTCCCACTCGACACGGTGCGCTTCCCAGGCCTTGCCGACTACCTTTGGAAGCCGGTCGCAGGTGCTGCTCGACGGGCCCTCGATGCCGAACTCCCGGAAGAGCGCGGCCGACTCCGCCGACGTCATGCGGCCCATGGAGTAGCCCACCATGCGCGCCAGCGCCGGCGTGCAGATGCCGCCCACGATCCCCGCGCGAAGCTCCAGTGGGCACACGGCCTTGCCACATCCCGAGGGACGGAACAGGTTGCGCGGCACCTCCACCGGACCCGAGCTGGTCAGGAACCTCTTCTTCTCCTTCTTCAGGCACAGGTTCATCGTCACGCCTGCCACCACGATGGTCTGCGCATCGATGTCGTACCGGGCCAACTGCTCCGCCTTCACCTCATTCTCGAGCGCACGCACCTGTTCGCCGAGCGCGACCTCGAATTCCTCGAACGAGCCGGGCTCCGCTCGGCTCTTCTCGATGAAGGCCTGGAGCTTCGACTACGCGCTGAATTGCGTCAGATCGGTCCCGTGGTACGTTGGCATTGGCGGTTTCCTGTTTGGTCGGTTCACAGCCCTTGAACAGCCGTGAATCCTAGCAGGAGACCGCCCTTCTTTTTCTCTGCGGACGCGCATTCATGACAAGTTCGTCATGAATTGCCGCCAGAGCTGTGAACAACCTAGGTAATTTCGATCAGTTAGAGATCGACACCCAAGCGAGGACACGGCCGATGTTGGTACCTCAAGTAATGGCGCGAAGTGGCAAGGAACCGCTCGACGGCGGTCGGTGCGCAGGCACAGGGGACTGTCGATGCTGCTTCGGGGCACGCTGGCGACGATGTCGAGCCGTCCCGCGGCTCACCCGAACCGCTGATACTGCTCTCCCGCGCGCACCTGCCGGCGACGATCGAGCCAGGAATCGCTTCCGATGAAGTCTGCCAGGGTGAATTGCGGCTGGCGCTCGAGGAGGTGGGCGATCAATGGCTGGGCAAACAGGTGCTGGTAAGCGAGGCGCCTTTGCGCCGAGGTAGATCCAAGTGCGTGGTAGTCGGGGATTTCGTCAATCAAGGGGTTGGTCTCTCCGAAGGCGTAGAAGCGGTAGCTCGAGAACCGCCAATCCTTGGGGCTTGATGACGCTCCGGCACGGACGGGATTGAGGTCGATATAGCGCATGACCGTGAGGAGATGCCGCCCGCCCGGCTCGATCATCGGGCTGCGAAGACGCTCCATCACGACCTGGCCGCGTCTGCCGTGCACCTTGTTGTAGTACTTCGCCAGCGCCTGATTCACGCACTGCCAGAATGCGCTGAAGGCCGGCTGGCCACGCGTCGATGTGAGCAGCACGTGCGGGTGGGTGGACATTAGGCAATAGGCATGGATCAGGATGCCGTATGTGAGCTTGTACTTGGCGATCAACTCCAGGAACTTGAGCGCCATGCGCTCGTCCTCGAAGACGGGCATCGAGTCGTGGCAGCGGAACGTGCAGTGGTTCGTCGATGGGCAGTCGACCAGGTTGCGGCGCGGGGTTCGTGGCATGGCGGGCTCGCCCTAGGCAAAAGGCGCTCCAAAGACCCGGGCGGTCGCCAACCGTCCGTCGAGTCTCACCAATTCATCGAATTGCTGGTCTGTCGTGGGCGGCCGCTGTTGCGCTCTGGGACGTCGGTGCGCCCGGGCACGGTGCCCCGCACCGACCCGCCGATCGACCGTCTGTGCCCGGCACCTGGCGACCCGGAGGCGTGGCCAGCTCGGGATTCCCTCGTGCCTTGCCTGGCGTGAGCGGTATTCCCCGGTATCGAGATATCCTTGTGAGCGGGAAGCGATCTTCTGCTGGAGCCCAACTCTCGAGCGCCTGAAACGCCATGATCTTCTTGGTTCTCGCCACAGCACTTCTTTCTGCGTCAGCGGCGTCACCGAAGCTGGCCGAGAAGCCCACGGTTGCGGTCCTCTACTTTGACTACGAGGGCAGGAGCGAAGAGATGGGGCTCCTAAGGAAGGGCCTCGCACAGCTCCTCATCTCCGACCTCTCGGTGAACTCGAACATCCAAGTTATCGAGCGGGCGCGACTCCAGGACCTCCTCGACGAGCTCAAGCTCAACCAGTCGGGCTCGTTCGACAAGGCGACCGCCAACAAGGTCGGCAGGCTGCTGGGGGCGCATTACCTCGTAATTGGCAGCTACTTCGACGTACTCGGGACGCTGCGACTCGATGCTCGAGCCGTGGAAACGGAGACCGGGCGAATCGTGCGGTCGGTTGGCGCCAACGGCAGACCGGACGACTTCCTTGAGCTCGAGCAGAAGATCGCGACCCAATTGGGCCAAGCCTTGGTCGAAGCAGCGCAGTCTCGCGAGCAATCCGGCAAGAACGCTCGCCAACGCCAACCGGTGCCCGGCACCGGCGCCCCTGCCCCCGGCACCGTGCCCGGGCGGCCCAAAAGGCTGCCGGCCGAGGTGGCAATTGGCTACTCGAAAGCACTTGACGCAATCGACCGTGACGACAAGGAAGTTGCGCGAAAGACCCTAGAGACGGTCGTACGCGACCAGCCCGACTTTCAACTCGCATCTGCCGAGCTCAACAGGCTGCTGCAGTAGAACATCGTCGCCGGGTCCGTTCTCCTCAACTGTTCGGCTGCCGGTTCCGACGATCGATTGGAGCACCAAACGCTCGTCCGGTTGGGAGAGCGTGGGCGAGCTCATTTGGCGCAGCCGCGCGCTGCGTGCTGGTTCCCGAGCTCCAGCGCCCTGCAGTACGAGGCCCGCGCGGCAGAGGCCTCCTCGTTCGCGAGCACTGCGTCTCCAATAGAGCGCGCCGCGGCGGCCCGCCTGTCGTGCATCAGCCCCAACGCGTAGTGGGCATCCCCATGGTCGGGTTGTTCGCGCAGAACCGCTTTGAGAAGGTCGATGGCCTCGTCGACCCGGCCCTGCTGGAACTTGAGGACGGCGCGATTGAACCGTGCCTTGGTGAAACCCGGCGCGGCAACCAGTGCTGCGCCGTAGTGTCGCTCTGCCTCGTCGAGTCGCCCTTGCTTGAGAGCGAGGTTCGCCGCGAGGTTCTCCGCCGCTGCGAATCCCGGGCACGCGAGCGCTGCAGTGAGCAAGCCATCTACCGGTTGACCTGTGAGCGAGCGTGCCTTTGCGAGCAGGTAGGACGCCTCTGGGCTCGATCCGCCGAGGTTGTCGAGCGCCGCCAGCGCCGCGGCTGCCTCCTGGGCGCGGGCGCGCTCGGGAATCGAATCGCGAAGATGCGGCGCCGCCGCGAGCAGCTTCACCAGCGCCGCCTCTGATTTCTCTCGGCAGGCGCCAGGTGGCAGTGGCTCGCCGTTGGCGCGGAAGAGGCTGTCGAGCCTCGCTGTCGGACCGAGAGCCGAGGAGCCGTCGCCCCGGAGGCGCGTTGTGAAGAGCGCGACCACAGCGAGAAGCACGACCGCTGCGGCCATCGCGAAGAGGCCAAGACGCCTTGCTGCAGCTCCCAACAGGGAGGGGGAGGCAGACCGAGGGCCGGCGCCTTCGAGCTCGCCCGGCACCGAGGGCGTGCCCGGCACCGAGGGCGTCGCCATGCAGCATGGCGCTGATGCCGGCTGCCGGGCGGGGGACACCGACTCGGGCGTCTGTGCCGATGGCCGACTCGGCGCGCGCGCCACGGTCGCCGCGGTGTCGGCCTCTGCCCACCCGTCCGCCAGGTCCGGCATCGCCGCCGACAGCGCGCGGGCGAGCTCGAGCATCGAGCCGAAGCGTTGTTCGCGATCCTTTGCGGTCGCTCGCTGGATCACCGCGTCGACGGCCTCGGTGGCGACGTCCGGGGCGGCCTGCGCGAGTCTGGGCACCGGGTCGCAACGCTGCTTGCGCAGAGTTTCGGAAACCGACGGCGACTCGAAGGGATGCCGGCCGGTCAGGCTCTCAAAGAGCACCAATCCGAGAGCGTAGATGTCGGCGCGGTGATCGATTTCGGGCCCCTCGGCCTGCTCGGGGGCCATGTAGCGCGGCGTGCCGCAGATCATCCCTGGCGCCGTCATCCGAGTCGCCGAGTCGCCCAGGTGCGCGAGGCCGAAGTCGAGCACCTTGACGTGGTAGCCGCGCAGCACCCGCGTCAGCATCACGTTCTCGGGCTTCAGGTCCCGGTGCACGATGCCCCGCGCGTGGGCCGTTCCGAGCACGTCGGCGATCTGCAGCGCGACGTCGAGCGCATCCTTCGGCTTGAGCCTGCCGTCCTGCGAGAGCGTGCGCTTGAGATCACTGCCCTCGAGGAGCTCCATCGTGATGTAGAGGCTGCCCTCCTCGTCCTGCCCGAAGTCGTGAAGTTGCACCGCGTGCGGATGGACGATCTGCGCGTAGGAGCGCGCCTCATTGTGGAAGCGGCGGGAGATCTCCGGGTCGGACGAGAAGGCAGGGTGGAGGAACTTGATCGCCACCTTCTGCCCTGCGCCGATGTGCTCGGCCACGTAGACGATGCCCATGCCGCCCTGACCGAGCCGGCGCAGCAGCCGGTAACGGCCGCCGACGATCCTCCCCGCCGCGGGATCGGGGGCAGCGCTCGACTCGGGCAGGCTGGTGCCAGAACAGCGAGGGCAGGTGTTTGTCGAGCTCGGAAGCTCGACGGCGCAGGAAGGGCAGAGGGTGGCCATGCGAAGGTATCCGTGGACGCGTCCGTGTCTCGACCGACTCTACCTCGCGCGGGCTGGGCCGGGGCCCAGCCAAGCAGGCGAAAGGCCTGGGGCAGGCTCGTTCGGCTAACGTCTGCGGACTCGGAATCTGCCCTCGGTCAGGGTCAGCGATCTCTTCTCCGGCTCCCGCTGCTCGAAGGTCGCGCTGAAGTCGCCCTCGTCGAAGCCTCCCTGGTCCGCGGCGAGCTTCGACAGCTCGACCGTGCAGGCTCCCTCGAGTCTGGTGCCGTCGGCCCGATGCCAGCGGGCCGAGGCGCAGCGGAAGGTGCCCGGACCGGCCGCATCCAGGAGGAGGTCGAGCGACTCGGGGCCATGCTCGCGCCGGCCGCTCAGACTCAACCGCTTGCCGTCGTGCGAGAGCACCGAGGTGAGGTGCCGGTCGAGCTCGAAGTCCCAGCTTCCGTCGAGGCGGGCGGTGAACCAGAGGACCGACCTGACCACCTCGCCCAGCTCGCACCACGGCGCGTAGTTCTTCTGGTACCCCACCATGTCGGCGATCGAGCCGTCGGCCTCGACGTACCTGCCGAACCAGGTGCGGAAGCCCTCGCAGTCTTCGTGGTTGGCCGCCTCGAGCGCGAGGTCGCGGTAGACGAAGGCGAAGCCGCCGCGGTTGCGCCGGGTCGGCCGGCAGCTTCGCTCGAGCTCGTCCGCGTGGGCCTTGAGTCCCGCGAGACCCATCCGCTTCAGCCGGTCGTGCGCGACCGTCGCGCTCCCGACGCGCAGGTCCATGTCGGCGGCGCAGCCCTCGCCCATCGCCTTCGCCCAACGCTCGCGCTTGCTGCGCGCGTCGTCGTGCTCTGCGCCGATGAGCTGGCGGATCCGACGCTCGCGCCGCTCGGAGCCGTCGGCGGTCGGGAAAGCGTCGAGCACCTGCTGATAGACGCCTATCGCCTCCTCGTCGTGCCTCAGCGAGAGCAGGGCCTCGGCCTTGGTCTCGAGGAGCCGAATGGCTGCATGCTCGGCGGCACGCCTGCTGGCGGCGTCGGAGCCCGCCGCAGCGGCGAGCGCCGACTCTATCCGGGCATCGAGGAGCCCGAATGCGGCTTCGCGTTCCTGGGGCTCGAGGTCGCCGAGCGAGGGCGCGACGGTCCACCGATCGGCCGAGTCGAGGCAGCGTCCCTCGACGACGAACTGCAGCAGAGCGTCGAGCGGATCGGAGAGCCGCACCTCGGCCATCCGCGCCTCGCGCAGCAGGTTGAGCACCTCGGGCTCCAGCTCGGCGCTCGGCCACGAGTCCGACCGCTGCCGCCGGTAGCGCTCGTGCTCGTCGAGCAGCCGCTTCTGGTTGGCGAGCCAGGCTCGCATCAGCTCGAGCGCCTGGGCTTCGTGGCCCTTCAGGACGACGCGCAGGCTCTTGCGCCGCCAAGAGAGGTGCTGCTTGAGCAGGCGCAGGATGAGCTGGCCCTTGACCACTCGCATGGAAAGCAAGCGCCTCTGGGCCTTCTCGTCGAGCGAGTCAAGCTTCGACTCATCGGCCAGCGCCGCGTCTGCCAGCGCGCCGAGCTGCAGGGCGGAATCGGTGATCAGGTCGGCGCGCCGGGTCTCCAGCTCCTGGAGGCGCTTGAGAATCTGCTCCCTCTTCTCGCGCGCCATCAGAAAGCTCGGCGAGCCGGAGACCAATTGCTGCATCGCCCGCTGCGCCTCGTCGACCCGTCCCTGGTCGGAGAGGTCGATGGCCTTCGAATACTGGAGCAGGGCCTCGAGGCTGGGGGCCTTCACCCTACGGCGCGCGGCGCTGTCCCGGAGCTTCAGGTCGATGCTCGCGGCGAGCTGTTCGACGAGCCGTTGCTCGAGGTCGAAGACCTTGTCCCTGGGCCCACGCGCGCTCGCCGTGGCGACGACCTTCGAGCGGTCGGCCTCGATCAGCCGCGCGTCGAGCCGCAGCTCCTCGCCCGAGGTTCCGATGGCGCCGGTGAGCAGATAGCGCGCGCCGATGAGCTTGCCGACCTTGGCCGCGGTCGCCGGGTCGAAGTGCTTGGTCTTCTGGAGCTTCAGCTCCCCGAAGAGCGACTCGAGCTTCTCGCGCTCGACCACCGAGACCCCGTCCCAGGCGACCAGGTCGGTGATGATCATGTCGGCGAGGCCCTTGCGTAGCACGTCGAGGTCGGCATGGCCGGTGTTGTTGTCGAAGTAGAGGACGGTGACGACCGGCTTGGTCGGCGGCGCGCTCGCGGCGAGGGTGGCGGCGAGGAGAAACGCGGGCAGCATCGAGCAAGCCTCCAGGGGCGATGGGGCGAACGCGCCTCAGGATAGCGCGCGTTGCCGGCGACCGATGATCCCGCCCCTGCCGCGGTGCGACCCACAGGCCTGCTGCGCCATCGCAGGTCCGTGCGCCAGCCGAGCGGAAAAATCCGCGCTGCAGAGAGGGCGCGCAGCGCCGCCCCGAGTGCCAGCGTGCGAAGCGGTGGCCTGGCGAAGCGTTCTCGAGTCGACTTGGACTTCGGCCTCGGTGGCTTTTCGGCCGTCCGTGCCCCGGCCATCGGCGACCACCACCTCGTCCGCCAGGCGCAGCGCCTGCGAGTCGGCAATCACTCGAGCTTCGTTCCAGGTCGGGATGACGACCGAGACGTACCAGCAAGCCTCCCTGTCAGACCGTAGGTGTGGTTTTCCGAGCGCGGCGCGGGTCGATCTCCCGCAGCACGCGCTCGGTCTCTGGCGCCTCGATTCCCCCGTGCTCGAGCCGCCGCCCGAGCACGGCCAGGTCCGCGAGGTCATCCACGCCGTCCCAGCGGTCGAGCAGCCGGAAGCTCAGGCCGAAGCTCATCAAGCGCCGCCGCAGCATCGCGAGCCTGTCGGGACGGCTCCATGGTAGGCCGGCGATGAGCCCCTCGGGGCAGGTACGCGCACCGATCAGGTAGAAGCCGCCGTCGCCCGACGGGCCGAGCGCCACGTCGCAGCTCTCGAGCGACTCGACGGCATCCTCGAGCAGCGAGTGCGGGATCCCCGGCGCGTCTCCCGCGATGACGAGCGCCGCGTCGCCCACTGCGATGGCCCAGGTCAGGACGCGCTCGAGCCGGGTCCCAGGGTCGCCCCGGCCTTGCAGCCACCACTCGCCCTGCGGTCGTGGCTGCCAGCCCGGTTCTGGCGGCGAGCTCGTCGCGAGGACCGGGCGCGCCCACGGCAGTTCGCAGACCTGGGTCCAGGTGTCCTGGAGAGAAGCGCGGGCGAACGCCGCGGCGTTCGCCGCTCCAATCGATTCGGAGAGCCGCGTCTTCACCTGTCCGGGAAGCGGCGCCTTCGCGAAGACGCAGACGCAAGCTCTCACGTCTTGGCTCCGTCGGATTTCGAGCCGGCCCCTGCCGCGCAGCCGAGGCGGCGGCATGCGCCGACATTCTGCGGCCAGGCCGCGCCGATTCGGGCAAGTCGAGGAAGATCGTCGGGATCGTAGAGTGAGCTCATGGCGATCTCTGGCTTCGAGGCGTCGCGAGGCTGCGGCTAGGGCGCGGGGTCCGGCAAGGGACCGGGGGCTGCACGGCGATTGGTTGGTTGGGAAGTCGACCGAGTTGCCGACAAGCCAATCCAGTCCCCACGCGAGTCCGACGCAGGCCTTCGGGCGGCTGTCTCCTCGATTCCGTGGGGCACCGTGCCCGAGCGCCCGCGCCCCGCGCACAAGGGCGCTCGCCGCGTGCTGAGTGTCGTCGCTTCACGACGCCTCGGGCTCGGCGAATGAGCACCGCGACGAACTCGCCGCAGCCGGGGGACCACACCATCCAAGTGCTCTTCGGGCGAATCAGGGCTCGCGGACGCCCTGTCGGCGAGACCTCGGGGCCGAACTCGCCCGAAAGTGGCCCGCAGGTGGGCCCGGGGCACCACGCCGGTGAAGGCGAGAGCGCCGGGGCCGGTCAGCGCGACCGTGTCGTCGAGCCGATATCGCCAGCGTCTCGCGAGCCAGCGCCCTGGCGCGTTCCACAGGCTCAACCAGACCGTGGCTGCGGCGACGATGCTTCCGAGGGGTAAGTAGCCGGTAGCCCAAGTGCGGAGGATGCGGCGAGTTTGGTCGCTCATCGGGAGGGGAGGGGTGCCAGATCGGATGTGGGGGGTCAACCGGGGCGGTGCCGGGCACGCAGGCCGGTGCCGGGCACGCAGGCCGGTGCCGGGCACGCCAGCCGAGCCGGCCCTGCTCCCCTTTTTGAGGGCCCAAGGCCTGGTCGGGCACTACCTCATTCCGACCGCATCGGCGACCGGAGACTCGACCCGGAAGACGCCGCCGTCTTCGCCTCCCACGAGAATCCTGGCGGCGGCGCCAACCGCACTGACCCGAGGGAGCGACCAGCCCCCCGGGCGGGAGGCCGCAAGGCCTACGCCACGCGTTTCCACGGCGATCAGCCCCCCGCCTTGGGTGCCGAAGAGCACCCGGTCTCCCCAGACCGCAACCGCGCCCGGATTCACCTCGTTCGCGTGGCGCTCATCGAGCTCGAAGGCCCGTGTCTCATGCTCATCGACCAGCACCACCCCGCCGTTGTCGGTCCCCGCGAGCACGCCCTCGCCCCAGGGCGCGAGCGCCAGGACCACGTTGGTGCGGGCTGCCTGCACTCCGAACACGAGCGGATGCCAGGCCGCCCGGACGACCACAGCGGACTCGAGCGCCTCGAGAGCCGCCGAGTGGACGCCGTTGGGGCTCCCGAGCCACAGCCTGTGCCCGGTCGCCGCCATCGCAGTCACTCGGATGCTCGAGCCGTCGTGGGCGGTGAGGGCGACGCGCTCGAACGCGCGATCACGCAGGACGAAGACGCCCTCGACCGTACCCGCGAGCAGCGCGTCGCCTGACGCAAGCAGCGCCTCGGTGGCGATTCCCTTCAAGTGCCTGCGGACCAACTTGCCCGCCCCATCGATCTCGAGGACGCCCGCGTAGGTAGCGGCAAAGACGTGGCCCGCGTGCTCTGCGAGCGCGTTGATGAACCGCTCGCGGCCACTGACCCCGAGGGCCGCGACGGGCAGATAGCCGCCCTCGCACCGCTCGAGCCGGAAGACACCCGTGTCGAAGCCGCCCGCCCAGACCGCCTCGTCGGTCTCGAGGAGGGCGGAGACGCGGCCGGGGAGCCTCGCAACCTCTGACAACGCGCGCGCAGGGCCCTGCTCGATAGGATGAGTCGAAGCCGCCGGCGGCAGGCTCGGGTCCTCGAGCATCGGGAGCGCGAGGTGCCGCAGTCGCTGCCAGCCGACGGCGGCGGCCGCCGCCCCGACACCCGCGAGCAGCGCCGCGAGCGTCAGGACGACGGTCACCTTGGAGCCGGACCGGGTCATCGCGAGGCCTCGATCCGCGCCACGGCGCGCGCCTTGCGCCAGGCGAGCAGCCCCATTGCCATCGACAGGCCGAAGAGCGCGAGGGTCGCGGTCACCAAGGGCCCTCGCTCGGGCTCGCCGACGCGCACCTCGTAGAAGCGCCGGGTCACGTTGCCCGCCGCGTCCGAGGCGGCGATCTCGAGCTTGGCGGCGCCGTGCTTCCAGCCCTGGGGCACCTTCAGGTTCGCGACGTAGGCGCCGAGCAGCCCCTCCATCTTCGCGGTCCTCACCTCGCCCCAGGGCGCGCGCACGAGCACCTCCTTGACCTCCATCGCTCCCTTGAGCGCGTCGCCGAGCCCGCCCGGCGAATCCTTCGTCGCGAGCTGCGCGAGTCGGGCGAGCGCGAGCGCCGGCTTGATCTCCAGTCGCAACGCTTCTCCGGGCCGCACGCTGTCGGGCGCACCGATCACCGCCACCGACGCCGGAGTGGTGTCGACGCGAATCGGCGCGGTCTGCACCTCTTCGCGCCCGTCCCCGTGGCGCAGCGCGATGCGCGCGCTGAAGCTGCCGTCCGGCCAGTCTGGCGGAACGAGGAAGCGCAGCACGAAGTCGCCGCTCACCGGATCGAACAGCGCCTCGCGTGGCTCGTCGCCGAAGGGCAGGGTGACGATGACCGACTTGACCGAGGCCGGGGCGCGCACGCGGATCTCGGGGTCGCCCGGCTTGACGCGTGCCGGCAGCACCTGCGCGGTCGCCGCGCCCTCGCCGAAGATGCCGTCGGCCGAGACGCCCTCGGGCAACTCGTTGGGGACGAGCATCTGCGTGAGCGGCAGGCTTGGGTCGGTGAGCAGCTCGCGCTCGACGGCGACGAACGAGGTGTAGGCGGTCACCAGCTTGAACTGCAGACCGAGCCGGGTGATCTCCTCGACGTCCTGGCCCTGCGGTCCGTAGGGATTGCGGAACGAGATGTCGTCGATCTTCCGGCGCGCCCAGAGCGTGCCAATGACCGGCTGCTCGGCGCCCTTCTGCCCGACCTCGAGCGGGATGCGCTGCCTGAAAGGCGCGAGGCCGAGCTTGGCGTCGAGCGTGATGGCGCCGCTGCCTCCGCCGTAGTAGCGGGCGACGACCACGAGCGGCTGACCGGCGAAGAGATCGGGCAGGCGCTCGGGCAGCAGCTCTTTCACCGTGACGCCGTCGAAGCTCAGGCTCAGATCGGTGAGCACCGGCCGGTCGAGTCGCGAGAAGAGCCGGCCGACGGCCTCCTCGGGATCTTCGCGGTAGCCGACCACGTCCGAGGCGCCGCGGCCAACGCGCGCCATGCCGTCGATGAGGTAGCGGTTGACCGACGAGCCGATGCCAAAGGCGAAGACGCGCGCCGCCCCGCGGGTCTTGTCGATGGCTTCGAGGATTTGCGTCTCGTTGCCGATGAAGCCGTCGGTGCAGAAGACCACCATCCGCAGCCGGCGCGGATCTTCCGGCGGGCTGAGCGCGGCGAGGATGCCCTGCAGCATCTCGGTGCCGCCTCCGCCATAGAGGTTGCCAAGCCAGCCCTGGGCCCAGCGCACGTTCTCTGCCTCGTTCGGCAGCGGCGAGCTGCTCATCGCGGTCGCGCTGCCATCGAAGGCGACGATCTGGAAGGTGTCGTCCGGTCCGAGCTTCTGCAGCGACTCGACGACGAGTCTCTTCGCCGTCTCGATGGGCGAGCCGGACATCGAGCCCGACTTGTCGAGGAGGAAGACCACCTCCTTCGGCCGCACGATTGAATCGGGCACCACCGCGGGCGGCTGGACGAAGAGCATCAGGTAGTCCTCGCCCTTCTCGCGCTGCACGAGCGCGTGGGCCTGTGGCATCGCGCCGGCGGGCCGATAGGCGAGGACGAAGTCCTTGTTCGGCCTGCGGTCGTCCTCGGCGAGCGCGACCAGGCGCGCGCCGTCGCCGTCCAGGCCGGTGACGATGCGGTGGCTCTTCGCCCCGACGTCGCCGAAGGCCCTGCCCGGCAGCAGGCGCACGAGGATGTCGAGGTCGTTCGCGCTGCGGAAGCCGGGGCCGACGACCGGGGGCGTGATGCGCGAGGCGTCCTTCACCTGGTCGGTGTCGGGCGAACTGCCCGGGCCCTGCTTGCCGATGGGATTGCCCGGGATGTAGCGGGGGCCGACGGTGGTGGGGAAGACGAAGAGGTAGCGCCCGTGGTCAAAGGGCACCTCGTGGACGTAGCGCAGCACCACCGCGACCGTCTCGCCGGGCGGGATGTTGGCGACCGACTGGGTGAACAGGTTCGGCCGCTCCTGCTCGGTGAGCGCCGCCGTCTTGCCCTCGCGGCGCGCGGTCTCGTACGTCTGGCGCGCCTGCGGGCGGCGCATCACCTCGCTGTAGACCACGCGGCGCCCGATGCGAAAGTACATGTCGGTCACCGCGGCGTTGGCGGGCAGCGGGAAGGCGTAGACCGCCTCGAGCCGGGTCGCCGACGGGTTGGCGTAGAGCTGCTGGACTTCGACGCGGGCGACGTTGCCCGAGACCTCGGCGAGCACCTTGGTGCCGCGCAGCGGGAACTCGAGGACCTTCTCGCCGTTTGCGTCGAAGCCCTCGAGCGAGGGCGAGGAGCGCTCGTCCTCGCCGGTCGCGTTCGCCGCGCGGGGCTCGGGCAGCGAAGGCTGGGGATCGAGGACCGCGCTCTCGATCATGTTGGTGAGCATCGCCCCGAGGTCGGCGGGGAGCGTCGTCGGGCTCGCGACCTCGGCGTCGGGAGGCGAGGCGAGGCCCGAATCGACGAGGGGCGCAACCGCGGGCGAGCGGTGGGGCGGCGCTGCGGACGAAGCATCCGGCGCGCGGCTCTGGGAAGGTTGACAGGCAAGAGCGAAGAGGGCTGAAGCAACGAGACACAGGCGAATCGGGTATGGGCGCATGGCATTCCTCCGGGTGCCCGCCCCTCAGAGCAAGGCGTATGCCCCTGCGCGCTGTCGCTCGGGGCCACTCGGGCAGCGCCGCTTCTGCCGCGGGTCCCTTGCCGCACCTGTAGCAATCGAGCCGCAGCCTGCCTGGCGGCAGGCCTGACAATGACGAGCGGCAACCGAGCACGGCCTTGCCGTCAGCGACCCGCGCCGCCGTGCGGGGCTGTAGAATGCCCGCCCATGGAAAACCGAATTGTCGCCCTCATCCGCAGCGGCCGCGAACAGCTCGTCGACCGCTTTGCGATGCGCCTGCTCGAGACCATCCCGCAGTACAGCCGGCTTGGCGGACCTTCCTTGAGGGCGAGCATCGACGCCTTTCTCGAGCGGTTGCTCGAGCTGACCGTGAGCGATGACAAGCGTCCGATGGAGGAGCGGATTGCCGAGATCTCGCGCAGCCGGACCGATCAGGGTTTCAGCCCTTCGGACTTTCTCCACGCAACGCTGCTCGCCCAGCCGGTCTTGCGCGATCACGTGCGAACCGCCGGCCCCCGCGACGATCCGGACTTCGCCCGCGAATTCGCGCGCATCGAGGCGCTCCTGAACGCCGTGGCCATCTCGGCCGCCAACATCTTCGCGGAGACGGTCACCGCGCAGCTCCAGTCGAAGAACGACGAGCTCAATCGCCTCAACCAGCGGCTGCTCGTGCAGGAGAAGCTGCTCAGCCACGAGGTCGTCGGAGCGACCCGCGCCCTGCAGTCGGCCAACGAGTTCAACAGCCGGGTCATCAGCAGCCTGTCGGCCGGGGTGCTGGTCGTCGACGCGAAGACGCGCAAGATCACCCTCTTCAGCGGCCGCGCCGAGGAGATCCTCGGGTTCGGGGCCGAGAAGGCGCTTGGCCTGGACGTTGCCGACGCAATGGGCTGCCTCGAGAGGGCGGAGGCCGAGAGGCTCATCGCCACAGTCCGCCAGTTCGGCAAGCTGCCGCTCACCAAGATGTCGCTCGCGACTCCCGGCGGCCGGCACCGCGCCGTCTACGTTCGCGCCGAGCGGCTCTTCGACCCGGAGGGCCGGCCCGAGGCGACCGTGGTCATCTTCGACGACGTGACCGAGCGCGAGCTGCTCATCGACTCGTTCTCGCGCTACGTCTCGCGCGACGTGCTGCAGCGGCTGCTCGCACGCGGCGAGCTCAAGCTGGAGGGCGAGAAGCGCACCTGCTCCATCCTCTTCGCCGACGTGCGCGGCTTCTCGGGCATCGCCGAGGAGCTGCGCCCCGAGCAGCTTCACGAGCTGATCAACGCCTACTTCCGCGTGATGATCGCCGCGGTCAGCGCCCACGGCGGCTTCATCGACAAGTTCGTCGGCGACAAGGTGATGGCGCTCTTCGCGAGCTCGCAGGACGCCTCGCGCGACGCCGACGCGGCCCTGCGCGCCTCGCTCGCCATCCAGGACCGCATCGGCACGCTCAACCACGAGCGCGGCGAGCGGGGCCTTGTCCCCATCGTGGTCGGCATCGGCGTGAACACCGGCGAGGTGGTGCTCGGCAACGTCGGCAGCGAGGAGCGAATGAACTTCACCGCCATCGGCGACGCGGTGAACATCGCCGACCGGCTACAGGCGATCGCCGCTGGCGGCGAGGTGCTGCTCGGCGAGGAGACCGCCCGGCTCGTCGAGCCGCGGTTTCGCCTGGTTGCGCGTGGGCCGACGCCCATTCGCGGACGCATCCGCAAGGTCGAAGTCTTCGCTATCGAGCCGCACGCCCAGGCCTGACCTCAGGTCCGGCAAGACCGAAGGAGGCGAGCGATGCCCGCATTCGTCGCGTTCGTCATCGTCATGGTTGCCCTCGTAACCGTCCTGTCGCTTCGCCACACGATGCGCCGGCACCAGCGGATCGCGGCGGTGCTCGAGAGCGTCTCGTCGAGCGTCGGCGGCAGGGTACAGGCGGGCCACTGGTTGACCGCGATGCCTGTCCTGCATTTTCGCGTACGCGAGTTGGCCGCCTGGCTCGAGCTCACCTCCAGCGGCGGCAAGCACCCGGTGCTCTACACCGAGATCACCGTCAAGCTGAGCGGTGTCGACGTGCTGCCCTTGCGCCTCGCACCCGAGGGGTTCCTCACCAAGGTCGGCAAGCTTCTCGGTTTGCAGGACGTGGAGGTCGGCGACAAGGCCTTCGACGCCGCCTTCTCCATCGCGACAAGCTCGCCCGGCCCCCTCATGCGGTTCCTGTCGCCGAGCGTCCGGCAGATGATCCTCAGGCTCCGTGCGCTCGGGAGCGGCTTCGAGCAGCTCTGGATCGAGGTCGAGGGGCGGCGTTTCTTCTTCCGCAAGCATTCCTGGATCGAGGAGGAGTGGCAGTTGCGCCAATTCCTCGAGACCAGCGTGCAGATCGTCGAGGCCTACCTCGAGACCATCGGCCAGCGGCAGCTCTCGCCGCCGGATCCAGAGCGCTGCCCGGTGTGCAAGGACCAGTTGGGCGAGCGTGTGCAGGCCTGCAGATGGTGCGGCGTGGGGCACCATGCGGAGTGCCTCGAGCTCAACGACGGCTGTGGGCATTGCGGGTCGAAGGCCGAGAGTTCGGGAGGGTCGTCCGCAAAGGCCGAAGGGTGAGCCGCCGGGCAAGCCTCATCCTCGCTCCTGTCTCAGTGTGTCCTCGCGGTGCTGCGCCCGGTGGTCCGCGTGCCTCGTCGGGCGAGGGCTGGAATCCGCGTGGGAGGGCTGGCCGTTCGGTGCGAATGCAACCCTGGAGCAAACGACGATGACCCGCACCCTCGACGGCATCTCCCACGTGATCTGGGACTGGAACGGGACCCTGCTCGACGACGCCTGGCTGTGCATCGAGGTGATGAACGGCCTGCTCGGTCGACGCGGCATGACCCTGCTCGATGCCGAGCGCTATCAGCGCGTCTTCGCCTTTCCGGTGCGCGAGTACTACCGGCGGCTCGGCTTCGATTTCGCCGCCGAGCCCTTCGAGCAGGTCGGCACCGAGTTCATCGAGGGCTACCAGGCCCGCCAGCACGAGTGCCGGCTGCAGTCCGGCGCGCGCGAAGCGCTCGCCGAGCTCTCCGGACGCAGCCTGACGCAAAGCGTGCTCTCGGCGAGCCAGCGCTCGCGGCTGGTGGCGCAGGCCGAGGCGCTCGAGGTGCGGGCGAGCTTCGTGCGGATGATCGGGCTCGAGGACCACTACGCGGGCGGCAAGCTCGAACAGGGGCGCGGCTGGATAGCCGAGCTTGGCCTCGCCCCACGCTCCGTGCTGCTGGTCGGCGACACCGACCATGACGCCGAGGTGGCGCGGGAGATGGGCGTGCGCTGCCTGCTCGTGCCGAGCGGGCACCAGTCGACCGAGAAGCTGCGCGCGAGCGGTGCGACGGTGCTCACTTCACTCGCTCGGCTGTTCGACTGAAGGTCCGTCGAGAAATCATTCTTCGCCCCCGGGCCGGTTCCGCTCGCCCTGAGCGTAGCTCCCGACGCGCCAGCGGCGAGAGCGGAGTCGAAGGGCCCCTCGACTTGCGGCCTCGCAGGCTCGGCCTACGCTCGGGTTCACCGGGGGGGAGCGGGCCGAGTTCAAGGAGATTTCCCGACACC
>DHSB01000126.1:49727-49918 GCA_002408385.1 Myxococcales bacterium UBA5297 | reverse complement strand
TCAAGGAGATTTCCCGACACCTCGAGAGAGGCGCCGGGGGCTTCACGCGCCGCGCCGCCGCCCGCGCAGCCCCAGGGCGAGCACCAGGCCCGCGGCGAGCGGCACGCCCGCTGAGCTCGCGCAGGTGCAGCCCTGGCCGCCGGCTTGGCCGACCGCCTCGCCGTCGTCGCCCTCCGAGCCGCCGTCGCGTC
>DHSB01000126.1:38592-49578 GCA_002408385.1 Myxococcales bacterium UBA5297 | reverse complement strand
GTACTGAACCGTCGGCCTCGGAAAATCCGCCGTCGGTGGGCGGAGAGGCGAACGTCAAGCAGTTGCCGCGGCTGCAGTTGGGGGCCGAGGCCGGGCACTTGACGTAGCGACACGGGTCGTCGACGCACTCGCCTTCGACGCAGACGAGCCGCTCTCTGCACGTCGCCTCGCAGGCGCACGAGCCGTCCAGGCAGGGATCGGCGACGCACGCGCCGTCCTTGCAGACCTGGCTCGAAGCGCAGCGGGTCGTGCAGGCGGGGATGCAGGTGGCGTCGCGGCAGAACTGGTCGGCGCCGCAGGCGATGCCCTCGCACGGGTCGGGCTCGCAGCGGCCCAGGTTCATCTGTGCCGAGCCGAAGCTGACGAAGTCGGCGACGCACCTCTGTCCATCCGGGCAGCCGTTCGAGTAGCAGGAGTCGTCGCAGGTCCTCGAGCCGAGCTCGCCGGCCGCAACCGTGGCGATGGCGTCGAAGGCCGCGGTCAGGCTCGCGCTGTCGTTCGCCTCGTAGTAGCGGCGCGCCGAGTCGGTGCGCGCGGTGCCGCCGGCGACCGCCATCTCGTCGAGCGTGGCCGGGTCGACCCCTGAGCCGAAGCCGATGACGAAGGTCTTCACGTCGCGCGCGGGCTCGTCCGAGCGCAGGGCCTGGACCGCCCCGACCGCGTAGCTGCGCGTGCCGCTGGTGGCGTGGTCGTACGGGAAGTCCGGCTTGCAGGTGGGCGCGCCGTCGGTGATCAGGATGACGTACTTCGGCCGGCCGCTGTCGTTGAGGTCGGGGAGGCTCTTCGCGGCCTCGAGCGCTTCGCCCGTCGGCGTCGCGCCCCCCGGCGAGTAGCGCGCGAGGGCCGCGTTGATCTCTGCGGACCTGTAGAAGTCGCACGAGACCTGGTGCGTCCCGGCCCCGCAACGGTTGTCCGACGGATAGAGCATCAGGCCAAAGCGCATCGTCGACTGCCGGGGCACCTGTCTCGAGCCGACGGTGACCGTGCCTGCCGTGAAGGCCTCGATGGCCGCCTTCGCGTTGGTCCACTTGGCGCTCTCGGCCATCGAGCCCGACTTGTCGAGCACGATGTACATGTTCGGGCACCGGGCCGCGAAGGCACCTTCGGCGTACGCGAGCGAGCAGGCGACGAGAAGCGCGGGAGCACAGCGTGAGGGGAGCATCGCGACCTCCGGGGGCGGCCAGCGTCCAACTGCGACCGGTCCAGGATAGGCCTCACCTCGGGTGGGCCGCCAACCCGCCCTCGGCCGGTCGCACGTGTAGCCGCAGGGACACGAGGGCATCCCGTCCGGCCGGGCTACGAATGGGCGAGCGGCGCGCCGCAGAGGCGATTGAAGAAGGTCGGTTTACGCCTGCCCGCTGCGGCCGGGGCCGAGTGGCTCGCCAAGGGCAAGAGTCGCTACGGGCCCCAGGAGGCTCGCAGGGCGAGCAGGGGAGGCCAAGCTTGCTAAGGCACGGCTTTGTCGTGCGCTCGGCCGCACGGGCCCTCTGGGGCTTCCTGGCGGCCGATCGGCATTCTCGAACGCTTGCGGTGGCGCCCCTGGACCCGCGCGCGAGCCGGCGGGAGCCGGGTCACTCGCCCGGCTCTACAGCGATGCCTCACCCGTCATGCGCGAAGCCCCGCGAGTGCCGCGCCTACAGGGAGGCTCGCGGAGCCTCGGCGGCGATGAGGTTTTCGGGGCGCTTCGCCTGCTGCACGCCGCGCGGCACCGCCTGTAGGAAGCAGCCGTACTGCTTGATCTCCTCGAGCCGGCAGCTCCAGTAGAGCTTGCCCTCGTGCACGGTGATGTCCGGACAGCCGTCGCACATGTTCTGCCGGCCATCGGCGAGGAAATCGACCGGCTGGATGATGGTGATGGCCTGCAGGTGCGCCTTGCGAAGCAGGTTGGTCGGCCGGCGTACGACCTGGCGCGCGTAGTTGAGGGCGATGTCGCGCATCCCCTTGTCAAACGGCGAGAAGGCCAGCGCCGTGGCACGCCCGTGGGACAGGAAGCGCGGGTCCGAGTAGCTCAGCCAGCGCCTACGGAGCCAGTGCGAGCCGTACTGGACCGCTTCCATGAAGCGCGGGGTCACGTAGCCGAGGGTGGTGTCCCTGGTTGCGACGCGCACCCCGAGCAGCCACTTGGTGCTCTCGGGGTCGACCGTGCCGTTGAGGTAGGCGCTCGGCTCGAAGGTCGGCTCGACCTCGCGGATCTTCTCGACGACGTCCTGCGCCTTGAGCACCTTGTCGCCGCCCCACTGGGTCTCTTCGTAGGTCTGCCCGACGTCGATGCGCTCGCCGTTGGCGTAGTAGTCGAACTGCCCCATCAGGCGCGGCTCCCGGTAGAGGATGAAGACGACGGTGTGGACGATGTCCGGGTGCTTGGCCGCCCAGCGCACGACGTCGGGGACCTGATCAAGCGTGGTGTCGACCACCGTCTGGTTGAAGGAGCAGGCGATGCCGCCCTCGCTCGCGAGCATCTCGGCGAGGCGCTGCCGCAGCCGGTTGTGCCCCTCCTCGGAGGTCGTCGGCGAGTCGGGGCGCTTCTGCGAGGTGTCGACGTGGAAGGTGAAGCCGAAGACGCCGGCGCGCTTGAGGTCGCGCAGCATCTCGCGGGTGAGCGCAAGCCCGTTGGTGTTGAGGATAGGCTTCCAGCCGCCCTGGCGGATCATGCGGGTGATCTCGACGATCTCCGGGTGGACGAGGGGGTCGCCGCCGGCCACGCTCATGCAGTCCGAGTTGCGCTCGCGGCGAAAGACGGCCAGCTCCGAGGCGATTTCGCGCAGCGACTTGTGATGGCCCGACTTGGTGTCGCGGTAGCACCCCTCGCACGCGAGGTTGCAGCGCGGGGTCACCTCGAGCCAGGAGATTCCGTTGTCGGTGAGCGACCAGGGGAGCCGAAAGTAGCTCTTGGGCTGCAGCCTCCTTGTGCCCGCGGCGGTCTCAGTCTGGCTGATCATCAGGCTCTCCTTTGGATGGATGCCAGCCGGAGGCATGCTCGCTTTCGTGCCTGCCCGCCCGACTTAGCGCCGAGTAGATGGTCGCGCCGACCTCTCGGGTCAATCGACCCGATTGGGCCAGCGGCTGACCTCCGGGGCGTCTTTGGAAAGAGCCGAGCGCGAGATGCTGCCGCGCACCTCGGGAGGCGCCCAGGCGCAGCGCCGCCCGAGCCCCGGACTTCGGCAAAGCGAGCGGTCATTGTCCGCGGCCTAACCATTGGTGGGCAGCAGGGTTGGCGGTATGAAAAGCCGTCCTTCGCCGAGGTGACCGATGACCCGCCTGATCGCTCTAGTTGCCGCTGCCCTCTTCGTCTCTTCTTCCGCCCAGGCGCACGACCGCGCCGACCGTGCCGAGAAACGCCCGGACAAGCGCGAGCTTGGTCAGGACCGCCGTGAGCTTCGCGACGACCGCCGCGACCTGGCCGAGCTCGAGTCCATCCTGGCCGACCTGAGACGCGCCCGCTTCCGGAACGACAGGCGGGGCCTTGCGAACATCGATGAGCGGCTTCGCGCGCACCTGCAGGCCGAGCGGTTCGAGACCCGGCGCGAGCTCGCCCAAGACCGAGCAGAGGTGAGGCGGGACAACCGTGAGGTGCGTGCGGCTGACCGCCAAGACCTGCGGGACGACCGGCGCGATCGCCGCGACGACCTGCGAGATCTCAAGGCCGAGAAGCGCATGTCCGCCGAGCGCGAGCGCATCGCCTCGGAGCTCTCCTCGCTCTCTGGCCGGCAGAATCGTCGCAGCCTCGACCGGAAGGAAGCGCTCGTCGGTGAGCTCATCGGGATGGCCAGGCGAGAGCTCGCTGAAACCAAGCAGGAGCTCCGCGAAGACCGTCGCGAGCTTCGCGAGGATAGGCGGGAGCTGCACGAGGATCGCCACGACTCGCGGCGGGGCCGGTGAGGCCTGCGGGCGGGGCGGTGAAGCCAAACCTGTGGTCCCCCCCAGCGGTCGAGCGCTTTGCCGCGACGGCCGTCAGAAACCCCTGATCGCGCGGCTCAGGTCGACACGCACCCGGCCTGCCCAGTCACGCGAGTCCAGGTCGTACCAGCCGGACAGGCTGATCCGCGCATCGGCGAGACCGAAGGAGTAGGAGCCCGAGAGCCGGCCGTCATTCAGGCTCTCCCAGCCGACGTAGGCCCCGAGCGCTCCGGCGACCGCCACGCCCGTGAGCACCGGGCGCTCGCGCAGGTTCTCCTCAAACAGCTCCCGCGGATCGATCAGGCGCCCCACGACCCGTCCGGCGACGATGCGCCCCGCGCCGACCACGTCGATATCCGGCCTCGCGCCGAGGCTCACCGCGAGCGCGAGGTCGTAGTCGTCGAGCAGGAAGCTTAGCGTCGAAACCCGACCCTCCAACGGCAGTGAGGGCTCGAGCAGAATCTGCAGCGGCAGCGAGCTGTTTCGGCGCCGCCCCGGTGCCGGCGAGCCGGCGACGAAGGCGAGCTCGCTCGTCGCCGACCCCGCGGCCGCGAGGCCGGCGATTCGCAGAGGCACGTCAGGCGGTCGCCGGGCTGGCAGTTCAGTTGAGGCCGCGACGCAGAGCTCTGGCCTGCATGCCCCCAGGACGAGGACGCATACGGCAACCAGCCAGCGCCATCCGCGCCACGAAGCCCCCATTACTAAACAAACTTAGGCGCCCGAGAGGGTGCTACCAGTCGTAGCCGTCCAGGCAGGAGAGCGGGTCGGAGGCGCGAGCAAGCGCGCTATTCGAGGACTTTGAGCAAAGCAAAGCCCCTTGCCCGGTTGGACAAGGGGCTCGGGTCATGCCTGTCGAGAGCGTGTTCGCGACAGCTCGTTTGCCGCTGGCCGCCGTCGCAGCGCTTTTAGCCGGCGGCGGGGCTTCTCATCAGCCGGATAGCCGCCCGGGTGCCTTTGGCCGCCGGGCGATGCGGGCGTGCGCAGCCCCGGCCTGAAGGTCAGTGGGTGTCGACCACCTCGACGCTCAGTTGCGCGGTCGCGCCCGCGCCACCGGCGCCCTTCGGGAAGGTGACCGTGAAGTTGCACGTGCCGACCGTCTTGCCGTTCACCTTGATCCAGCGGTTCTCGCTGGCCGCGTCTTCGCCGGTCGCGAGCGTGTTTTCCACGCCGCAGACCTCGGCCGTCAGGACCTCGACCGACATCGCGGCCCGCCCCTGGCAGACGGGCTTGCCGGCGATGGTCGGCACTACCTGGAACAGGCCGTCGGTGGCGACCAGCACCTTGTGCCCGACGTCGGTGTCAAACGAGGCGCCGTCAATCGCCCCCTCCTCGAAGATGCGGAAGCTGAGCGTGGTCGCGTCGATCGTCGAGGTGAGCGTCGCGGTCTGGGCCGTGGCGGCGGTCTTGAAGTGGAAGCGCTGCTGGTCCTTGCTCACCTGGTCGAGCGTAAGGGCGGCTGCCGGCTGCACGGTGAACGGATAGTAGCCGTAACCGATGACCGGCTCCTTGACGCTGCCCTGCTCGTAACGCAGGTCGAAGCCGACGACGATGTCGTGGCCGACGAGGTAGAAGCCCTCGGCCTCCTGCGAGCAGGTATGCCGGGCCTTGAGCACGTTGGGCTTGCGGGCGCGCATGGTGATCCAGTCGCTGACCGTCTCGCCGGTCTTCGTCTTCGCCTCCACCGAGACGTCGGTGGTGCCGTCGCCCACTCCCTCGAGCGTCAGCTTGTTGCCCAGCTTGCCGGCGACCTTCAGCACCGAAGGATCCTCGGTGGTCGCCTCGAGCAGCTCGACCGTCTGGCGGGTGCCGTTGGTGCGGACCTCGAGGTCGAGCTTGGCGCCGACGGCGATGGGCTTGTTGAAGTCGCGGACCTCGTCGTCGGCCCGGTAGGAGAACTCGAGGTTGCCCTCGTTGCCCGTGATCATCGACTGGCAGCCCGCGATTGCCACCGCGGCGAAGACCAGCATCGCGGCACGGATGGAGAGGATTCGCGTCATCGTCTGTTGCCTCCGGCAAGCCCCGGCCGGCTCCGGGGACAAGAGAAGGCGGGGATTGTAGGCAGCTCGATGGCCTCCCCGCCACCCGCGGGGCGCGCGGCGCGCCGGCAGGAGCAGAGCCGAGGGTCGATGGCTGCCCGCTCAGCGGCCGACGCTCGGGGTGTCGCGGTTTCCTGCGAGGAATCAGGATGCCAGCTCGGTCCCACTGACGCCGGCCGGCTCCCGCCGAGCGGCCTTCGCAGGCAGTGGCTGCCCTCCGGATCCCATCGCCGGACAGCAAAGCTTCGCCAGGTCGTGCGCCGGGCTTGATGGACGAGCGCGGAGACGGCTATGTACCGCGCGGTCGGATTTGGCCCGCCGATGCGGTCCGCGCGGCCTGTCTCGCCACCCCGGAGGACGAGCGATGGAAGCGAGCTCGACTCTCGACCTGACGGGGGCCGAGTTCCCGCGCTCGAGCGGTTACGACGCGGCGTGGATGCTCGACAACCAGATGGGACCGAACGCCCTGTGGCTCGCCGAATGGCTGACCGAGTCGATGAAGCTCGAGCCCGGCATGCGGGTCCTCGACCTCGGCTGCGGCAAGGCGATGACGAGCATCTTCCTCGCCCGCGAGTTCGGCGTCCGGGTCTGGGCCGTCGACCTCTGGATGAGCCCGGACAACAACTGGCGACGGGTCCAGGAGGCTGGCCTCGAGGGTCCCATCTGTCCCGTGCTCGCCGAGGCGCACGCGCTGCCCTTCGCGCAGGGCTTCTTCGACGCGGTCGTCTCGGTGGACGCCTACCACTACTTCGGCACCGACGAGCTCTACCTGCACTACCTCTCGCGGCTGGTCCGGCCGGGCGGGCAGATCGGCGTGGTCGTTCCTGGCCTGGCCCAGCCCATCGATGCCGGCGTGCCTGCCCATCTGCTCCAGCCGCAATCGAACGGCAAGGTCTTTTGGGAAGACGAGTGCCACAGCTTCAAGACCGCCGACTGGTGGCGCGCGCTCTGGAATCGCTGCAGCAAGGTCGAAGGCGTCAGCGCCGATCTTCAGCCGGACGGCTGGCGCCATTGGCGCGACTTCGAGCGGGCGCTCGAGGCGGCGGGCAAGGCCACCTTCCCATCGGACGCCGAGGCTCTCGAAAAGGACGCCGGACGCACCCTCGGCTTCGTGCGCGTGGTCGCGAGGCGCACCGAGGCCGAGGCGGTCAACCTCTACGACTCGGGGATCGGCAAGGCGGTCGGAATCGATCGCTGACCGGCAGGCCGGCCCGAGCGGCGCCGGTGAGGCCGGGGCCGGTGGCCCGGCTGTAGGCGGCGCCCGAGCGGCGCGGTAGCATCCCTCGCGACCACCACTCCCCCGCCGCGTGCAGAGCGTCGCGCACGCAGGACCCGCTTCATGCGCACCCGCCTGCTGTTCGTCCCGTGTCTGCTGCTCGCCACCCTCGGGGCCGCGCCCGTCCGCGCGGCCCAGAAGACCACCGGCGCGCAGCGCCAGCTCGAGCTTCTCGGTGGCATGTCCCGCGAGCAGCAGCTCGCCGCGCCCAACCAGCGCTTCCTGCAGTCGTTCGTGCGCCGCGGGGCGCTGCTCTACCTGCACCGGCTCGACGGCCTGGCCTGCTCCGACCTCTACAGCATGGGCGACGAGGTGCTCTTCACCGGAGCGGTCGGCAACAGCGACGGCTCCGAGCACAACCTGGTCTTCCTCGAAGGCACGGGGTCGCCGGCCCACCCCGACGGCGGGCCATACCGCCTGCCGGCCGACACCTGGCGCGGCCTCTGGCCACTCACCGCGGACCTCAACACCTTCTGGCACGAGGTCAATCACGAGCTGCTCCACGCCGCGGGCCTGGGGATAGCCCCGGCGCCCTACGCCGACTCGCTCGACACCCCGAGCGAAGGCACCGGCATGCGCAGTTGGACCGCGCTCACCTCGTCCGACGAGCACCATCCCTTCATCGAGGGCATCGGGCAGCGCGGCAGCGAGGCCTACGGGCTGCTCTTCGCCTTCGAAGAGGCGGTGCGCCGGGCCGACCTCGCCGAGTCCGAGTACCTCGCCGAGGGCCGGGCCATCGACCACTCCGTCGAGCGTCAGCTCTGGGGCGAGGCGCACGTGCGGTTCAGCGCCTTTCTCAAGGCGATGAAGCGCGTCGCGAACATGCCGCCCGAGGCGCTCGGCGCCTATCGGCAGGCGACCGGCGTCTTCTTCTCCACCGCCGAGCAGGTCGCCGAGTTCTACCGCTCCGGAGGGATGAAGCGGCTGCAGCGCGGCGAGGCGCTCGGCATCCGCCCGCCGGCCTGGGTCTTCTTCCCGGACTTGATGCGCATGCCGGTGCAGCTTGTGCTGCGGGACGCCGAGGGCCGCGACCTCGAGCAGCCCGGGATCGCCAGCACCGCCAAGTTCGAGATCAAGAACGGCATCTACCGCCAGGAGCTGAGCGTCGAGGTGCGCGCGCGCGGCTCGGCGTCCCGGCTGACCAGCAGCGCGCTGAAGAACCAGGCGATCGGCGGGCTCGTCGCGCGCGGGACGCTGCGCATCCGCGTCGTCGAGGACGAGCCGCTGGTGACGCTCTCGGTGCGCCAGGGCGGGCAGTCGACCGGCGGGGTCGCCGCTCCCGGCGGGCCGTCCCAGCAGCTCTTCGACCTCGATCTGTCGGTCAAGGACTCGCAGCCGGTGCGCGTCGTCTTCGTGCGGCGCAAGCTGCCGGAGCTACGCGAGGCGACGACCTACCACGTCGAATTCAGCTACGCGGACAAGGGCAAGGACGCGATCTACGACACCGCCACCGCGCAGGCGAGCTTCGCCCTCGGCCCCGGGGCGGCCGCGGCCAACCCGCCGACGTCGAAGGCCACGGCGCAGCCGCCCGCTCAGCCTCCGCCCTCGACCTCCGCTCCGGCTCCCGCCCAAGGCCAGCCGAAGACCGGCGAGAAGCTGGGCCTCACCTTCGGCTGGGGACCGCTGCCCGAGGGCTTCCGCGGCACCACCGGCTTCATGTCCGGCGATCAGTACGGACCGCACAACCCGCTGCCGGCCAAGGGCGAGCGTGAGCTGGTCACCGGCCCGGTCCTCTTCTTCGAGAAGGGCAAGTGGGCCACCAACGGCATCGTCGTCCAGCTCTTCGTGAACCGGCGCGAGGCGAGCTACGCGCTTCGCAACCACATCGAGGAGCTCTCGAAGAACAACCCGATGTTCGCCAACCTCTTCGAGCACCGCGAGGGCCAGGTCGGCGGACGGCGCGCTTTCGTGAGCCGGATGCGCGCGAACGGCGGGCAGAAGGTCAACTGGGTCTACAGCGTCGAGCTCGACCCCAAGCGCGCTCTCTGGGCGAGCATCCTCAGCGACCTCGACGTCAACGCCAAAAACAAGGGTGTCGCGCCCGCGCTCGAGCGCGGGCACGAGCAGCTCATCGCCTCGCTGCGCTTCGGCCCCGACGCCTCGCCGCTCGCCGTCTCCGTCCCCGCCGCCAAGCCGGTGCCCAAGGGCTTCACCGACGAGCCCATCGAGGAGAACGAGCTGCTGCGCCGGCCGCCGCCGCCGAAGACCGAGCCGAAGCGCTCGGCGAAGAAGCGCTCGAGCCCCGTGCAGTGCTCCTCCCCCGGCGGCTTTACGCTGACGCTCCCCGCGACCTGGTCGCGCGGAGCGCGGGCCGGCGCCGCCCAACTCTTCAACTCCAACGACCGGCGATTCGTCCTCGCCTGCCCCGACGCCGTGCTCACCGCGCCGCGCGACTTCGCGGGGTTTTGCGCCGAGCTGGCCGCCAATTGGAAGAGCCGCGACGGCGCGGCGCGCGTCGAGCAGCGCGAGTGCGGCTCGACCGCGTTGCTGCTGGTCGGAACCGGCAAGCCCGAGCGCCCGGTCTGGCACCTGTACGCGGGCCGTGGGAGCAAGGCGGTTGAGCTGCGAGCCCTCGGGGTCGCGGGGACGCGCGAGCCGCCTGGCGATCTCTTTGAAGCCGCCTGCCGGATTCAAGGGTTGGGCACGCCATGAGCGCCATCGCCTGTCCGAGCTGTGGAATCGCCTCCGAGCCCGGCGACCTCTTCTGTGGCCACTGCGGCGCGCCGCTTCCGATGGCCCGAGCCCGCGCCGCCGCCGCGTCGGCGCAACGTTCGTCGGGCTGCGGCTGCCTTGGGATGGGCTGCCTTTTCCTGCTCGTCCTCGGCCTGGCCGGTGGCGGCGGCGCGGTCTGGTACCTCGCCTCGGGCGAAGGTCCCGAGGCGCGGCTCGACGAGCTGCTCGACCGGATCGAGGGGCTCACCGAAGCGGGCCCGTCGAAGCCGGCGCGGCCCGTGTCGCCCGCCGCTTCGCGCGGCGAGGCGCGCCCGGAGCGAGCCGAGACGCGGCCGAACGCCTCCGCGGAGCGGGCCGCGCTGTGGCAGACCGCGCGCGCCGAGAAGGGGCCGGCCGCCGCGCGCCTGGTGGCGCTCGGCAGGCTCGCCCAGTCCGGCGCGTCGGAGAAGGAGCTGCAGGAGATCGAGGCGCTCCAAGAGAAGGCGTTCGCCGAGGCTACGGCGGCGATCGAGCGCGAGCGGGCGCGGCGCGAGAGCTTCGTCCGCGAGGCTGCCTTCGGAGGATGGCTGCGCGAGTCGGCGCCGGCGGCTGACGCGGCCTGGCGAGCGGCCGGCGGTCGATAGCGGGACGAAAGGCGGAAGAGACGATGCCGAAGCTGATAGTGCGAGAAGGCGGCGGGTCCAGGGAGATCGCGCTTGGCGCCCAGGCGACCATCGGGCGGCAGCCGGACAATGAGGTGGTGCTCGCCGATCCCAACTCCTCGCGGCGCCACGCGGCCATCGTCCTGGACGACGGGGGCTATTACCTGCAGGACCTGGGCAGCGCCAACGGAACCCGGGTCAACGGGGCGCGGGTCTCGCGCCAGCTTCTGGCCATCGGCGACGTGGTGCAGATTGGCGCGGCCTCGCTGCTCTTCGCGGAAGACGAGCCGCAAGCCGATCCCGCCTACGCGGCCACGGTGATGGGCATGCCCGCGTTCGTCGCGCCCGCGGCTCCCGCTCCTGCGCCCATCCCGCTCGTCCATTCGGAGCCGGCTGCACCCGCAGCATCGGCGGGAGCTCGATTCGTGGCCCCGGTGCCGGTCCCGCTCGTCGACCCGGCCCC
>DHSB01000126.1:33719-38433 GCA_002408385.1 Myxococcales bacterium UBA5297 | reverse complement strand
ACACCCGCCGCAGCGCCGCACGAGCCTGCGAGGGCGCCCGGCGCTCGATTTGCGGCTCCCGAGCCCGCGCCGCTCGCAACCCCGGCCGCGGTCGCGCCGGTCGCGGCGTATGCCGCGCAGCCCGATTCGCCCCGGCCGACCGCGGCTCCCCCGACCTCCGCCTACGCCGGCTTCTGGCGGCGGGTTGCCGCGGTGCTCATCGACGGCATCCTGCTCGGCATCCCGCTCTTCGTGCTTCAGCGCGCCGCCTTCGCCCTGCTCGCCGGCGATGTCGAGCCCCAGCTCTTCGTCGCCGGCTTCTCGATCTTCCAGCTCGTCGTCACGCTCCTCTACTTCGCGCGCTGGGAGTCGTCGGCGAAGGGGGCGACGTTCGGCAAGCGCATCCTCGGCATCCGCGTCGTCGACGAGTCGGGACGGCGGGTCGGCTTCGGCAAGGCGCTGGCGCGCAACCTCGGGAAGATCCTCTCCGGCGCGGTCTGCGGGCTGGGCTACCTCTTTGCGGCGTTCACCCTGCGCAAGTGCGCCTGGCACGACTCGCTGGCCGGCTGCCTGGTGGTGAAGGCGGCGAGCGTGCCATCCGCCACGCATCCGGCCCAGGCGATGGGCGGCGCGATCTGCGGAGCGTGCGGGGCGAGCGCGAGGCCGGGACTCGCGTTCTGCACGCAGTGCGGGCGGCGGTTGGGCTGACCGGGCGGGGCGGCCTCTCTATGCCCGAGAGACGAGGATTCGGCCTTCCTTCGAGCGAATCTCGTAGTTGAATGCCCGGAGAAAATTGAGGCCGATCAGGCCGTCGATGCCCGATTCCTCTGGCAAATCGTGGACGTGGACTCGGAAGTCCGTGACCGCGTACCCAAGGGCCTCGAAGCGGCTCACGCGCAGCCGGTAGCCGGGCTCGCGGTCGAGCGCTGTCGTGACCGCCGTGATCGAGTCGCCATGACGAGCGCTGTAGCCGAGCTTGTCGACCGATTCCGGGGTGATGAGGGTTTCGGCGCAAGCTGTGTCGAGCACGAATCGATACTTCTGAGCGCCTAGTGGGCCGCTCAGCTCGGCCACGAGGTAGATCAAGTCGGCGCTCGGATCGAACGCCGTTACGGTAGCCGCCACGGGCTTCTCATCTGGCCGGTCCAGAAACGGGCCCGCGTTTCACCGTTCAGCGGACCAGCCTGCTCTTCGGGCTCGCGGCGAGTCTTGCCCGCGCCCAAGACGACACCCGACCGAAACTCCGAGGTCTCGGGGTCCATTTCGAGGTCTCCGATGACGACCCACTGGTCGGGGTACGCCGCCTTGATCTCCGCCCAGGTCATTCGGGGAAGCGCAGTTTCCATAGGCGCGATGGTATCGCCGCAGGGGCACCTCGGACAAAGCCGGAGCGCCGCTCGTTCCCGGGCTGGCGCCGCGCCCGCTACGCCGTCGCCTGTCGCGCGAGTGCCTCGACCCGCTCGCAGAGCGCGACCACGTGCCGCTCCTCGGTGTACGGGTTCATCACCGACAGCCGCAGGTAGCTCTTGCCGTGGATGGTCGCCCGCGTGATGTAGCAGTCGCCCTCGAGCACGAGCCTCTGCCGGATGCGGTCCTGCAGCGCCGAGTCCTCGCCGTAGCGGAAGCAGAGGATGTTCGAGTCCGGCGCGCACAGGCAGGAGAAACCCGGCCGGTTCGAGATGAGCCGGTGGAATTCGCGGGTCCGGTCGTAGAGCGTCTCGACGAGCGAGCCGAGCCCCTTCTCGCCGACGATCGCCAGGTTGAAGAAGAGCTTCAGCGAGAGCATCGACTTGGTGCACTCGAGCGTGTTGACCGAGATGTCCTCGCCCGGCTTCTCGAACGAATTGAAGATGTAGGTCGCCTCTTGCGAGAAGGTCTTGAGCATCGCCGAGCGGTGGCGGAACAGCGCCATTCCGCACAGGGCCGAGGTGGCCATCATCTTGTGCGTGTCCCAGGTCATCGAGTCGGCCAGCTCGATGCCGTCGAGGAAGTGCCGGTACTTCTCGGTCACCGCGACCGAGGCGCCGTGGGCGCCGTCGGCATGCAGCCAGACGCCCTTCTCCCGGCAGAAGCGGCCGATGGCGCGCAGATCGTCGTAGCTGCCGGTCGCCGTCGCGCAGACGTTGGCGACCACCGCGAGCACCCGCTTGCCCGCGCGCACCGCGCCCTCGTAGGTCCGCTCGAGATCTTCGATGCGCACCCGGTACTCGGCGTCGACCGGAATGCGGATCGCCCCGTCGGTGCCCAGGCCCATGATCGCGGCGGCGCGCGCGTTCGAGTAATGGCTCGACTCGGGCACCAGGATGGCGCAGCCGGGCGGCACGCCCTTCTCCCACGCCTCGGGCAGCGCCGCGGCGCGGGCGGCGAGCAGGCAGGTCAGGTTCGACATGCTCCCGCCGTGGGTCATCACCCCGCTGCCCTCGGCCTGCCAGCCGATCTTGGAGAGCGCCCAGTCGATGAGCTTGCGCTCGACCGCCGAGCCCGCCGGTCCCATCTCGTAGACCGGCATGCTGTTGTTGGTCGCGCCGTTGATGAGGTCGGCGACGGCGGCGCCGGCCATCGGCACCGCGACCTGGTGGCCGATGTAGGACGGGTGGTGCAGCCGGTTCGAGTTGCGCAGCAGCACCGCGACGAGCTTCTCGAGATCGGCGCCGCCCTCGGCGACGACCCGGTCGAAGTCGAGCTGCCGGGCGATCTCCTCGATGCTCTCCTGGACGAGCACCTTGCCCTTGCCCTGTAGCGAGTCGCTCAGGTGGCGCGTGAGCTGCGCGCAGGCCTTCTCGACGCTCTGCTGGAAGAGCGCGGGGTCGTAGCCCCGGTCGAACGGATGGCCGGTGGCCGGGGCGCGCGTCGCGTCGGCGGGGCTGGGGGTGGGAACGGGCATGGGGACTACGCCGGACACCTTGCTGCTCGTCTGCATGTCGGACCTCGGGTCTGGAAGCTTCGGCGGCGGGCGAATGCCGTCAGGGCGCCGCTGGGCGTGGGGCAAAGCTGGAGTGGGAGCCGGCGGCGCGAGGCCGCGGGCCCATCGGGCCGCGCGCACGGGGGCGGCTGCACCGCGGCGGTCGTCGGGGAGGGCAGGGGCGCCGGACGATGAGCGTCTCGTCCGGCCATTCGCCGTCGGTTGGCATCCGAGCGCAGGCACCAACCTCGTCATCTGATCGAGGCGGCCAGCTCCTTTTCCGCCCCCCCGTGGAAGGTTCGGCGGGTCGGCCTCGAGGGAGGAACCGTCGAACGGCGGCATCCTACTGCTGTCGGGTGAACAGTGCACCCAACGGGGCGGCGACGCGGGAGGAGAAGTCCGCCGTGCGAGTGAGGTGGGGGCGGCCGACCGTCCCGGCGGCAGGAGGCTCGATGCTTACGGAGCGCCCGCGGCGGTGCCTGAAGGTGCAAGAGACGAAATGCATTGCGCCATTTTGTGGCAGGGGCCAGGCCACACCGCTTTGCATTGCGTCTTTTCGAGGCTCAGGCCGGGCAGGAGGCGGTTCGGGAGCGCGAAAGTGAACGTATCGCCCGCAGCGACCCGCTCCGGAAGGGGGTTCTGGGCCCCGAATCGTCCACTTCAACGCAATCGATCGCGGTCTGGCCTGGCCTCCGCCAGGCGGGGACGCTCTGCATTGCGTCTCGCCCGGCCCGGGCTGCCCGGAGGGCGATCCAAAGCGTTCCTTCTAGAGGTGGCCGGGGGAACCGCAATGCATTGCGCCTCCGCCGGCCGGCGTGCCGCCGTTCAGCCGTTGGCCGGAGCATCGACCGGCGTCTTCTCCTCGGGTTCCTCGGCGGTGCGAGAAGGCGACGCGCGCCATTCGGTCAGGGGGCGCAGCAGGGTGTCGGCGAGCAGGGCGGCCTCTTCCGACTCCTCGGAGTGGGCGGCGACGTTGAGGATGTAGGAGCGCAGCGCGGAGGCGAGCGCGTCGAGCGGCTCGCGCACTCGCACCGGGTCGGGCGGCTTCGCGACGACGTCGGTGATGCCCAGGACCCGGCTGAAGCGGTCGTGGGCGCTCTCGACCGCGGTCAGGAAGTCCTCTCCGCCGATCTCCCGGATCTTCTCGTCGAGCTTCTCGTTGCGGATGCGCACGATGCGGCGCCGCGACTGCGTCCACTCTTCGCGGTAGGGGCTCTGGATGAACGAGAGGCCCTCGGAGAAGAGCGAGTCCTGCACCTCGACGGCGAGGCGGGTCTTGGGCGAGTCGGGCAGCCGCGCGCGGCTGGCGACGAAGTCCCTGAACGCGCTCCAGGAGCGGTCGAGGTCGTCGTCGGCCGCGGCGCGCTCGGCCTCGCTCGGCTCCTGTATGCGCTGCGCGAGGATGTTGTCGACCAGGCTCGCGCTCGCCTCGACCTTCCCGAGCCTGTCCTGCAAGACGGGCGGCAGGCTGCCGGCGCGGTGGGCGGCGCTGATCATCGAGAGGGCGAGCGCGTGGTAGCCGCCGGCGTTGGTGCGCGGCAACTGGACGAGGTTGGTGGCGTTGAAGGTGCGGTTCATCTTTCCCCTCCTTGGGGCTGGTTGCGGGTTGAAGGCCTCGGACCCTAGGCAAGGATCAAGCGCCCGTCGCCTGTCGAAATCGTCGGTTCGCACGTGCTGTCGGCTTTCGGACAGAAGGCCTCGGGAGGCTACGCTCCGACCTATCAGCCACCGCTTGAGCACGAGCGTCGAGTCGATAGGCTCCCCTCGGCCCGCTCTTCCCGCGCAAGCGCGGGAGAGGGGACTTCCACTTGCTTGCGCGTGCTCAGCGTCCAG
>DHSB01000126.1:33266-33588 GCA_002408385.1 Myxococcales bacterium UBA5297 | reverse complement strand
GCTTGCGCGTGCTCAGCGTCCAGCCCGCCGTTGGTTGATGAGACGCAGCCGGCGAAGAGGGCTCGGCGCAAAGCTTGAGGCAAGCGGGAGGCTGGCCAAAGGTCAGGAGAGCTCTCGCGGCAGGTCTCGACTCACCGCTCCTCCTCGCACTCCGGCGAAGGCTCCGGCGTCAGCCGCCTTTGGCGCTGGGCGATGATTCGCAGCAGCAGCGACAGCGCGATCCACACCAGGACCAGGACCGCGGGGACGACCAGCAGCAGAGGAACGAGGACCAAGAGCGCAGCGAGGCTCAGGAGCAGCAGCGCGGCCCCGAGGGTCGGGC
>DHSB01000126.1:28287-33073 GCA_002408385.1 Myxococcales bacterium UBA5297 | reverse complement strand
GCGCGAGCTCGCGCCGGCCGGTGAAGGCGGCGCCGAGCGAGTGGCTGAGGCGCGCCGCGCCGGCGGCCACCGGATGGGCCCGCGCGCCGGTAGCCTGCGGGCGAGGCCGGGGCGCGCACGGGCGCACGCGACGCTTGGCCAGCACGATCTCGGTCGCGTTCTCCAGGTCGCGCAGGTACTGCGCCTCCAGCTCGTGGGCGAACTCCTCGTTCTCCACCACCACGTCGAGCTCGCAGTTGCCCAACCAGCTCGCGACGTTCAGGTTCGTCGACCCGACCCGCGCCCAGTGCCCGTCGACCACCGCGGTCTTGGCGTGGAGCATCGGGCCGTTCCACTCGTAGATGCGCACCCCCGCCTTGAGCAGCGGGCGATAACCGGAGCGCGACAGGGGCCGCAGGATGGGGATGTCGGTCGCCCCCGGCAGCAGCAGCCGCACGTCGACGCCCTCGAGCGCCGCGGCCCGCAGGGCCTGCGCGTAGCTGGCGGTCCCCGCGTAGTAGGCGTCGGTCAACCAGATGCGCTTGCGGGCCAGGGCGGCGACGAGCTGATCGAGCCGCAGCATCCCCGCGGTCGCCGGCACGCTCGCCACCACGCGCACGTTCATCTCCCCGGACGGCGGCGGCGCCTCCAGCGCGACGAGCGGCTCGGGCAGCGCCGGCCCGAGCAGCTCCCAGACGTACGCGAAGGCGCGCTCGATGTCGGCGACGGCCGGCCCGCGGAGCTCGACGCCGGTGTCGCGCCAGGGCTCGAGCCCCTTGGCGGGATCGCCGGCCCACGGCTTGCCGACGCACAAGCCGGAGACGAAGCCGACCTCGCCGTCGACCGCGACCATCTTGCGGTGGTCGCGCGACAGCCAGCCCAAGGGCGAGTCGAAGCGCGGCGGGTTGTAGCAGCGCACCTCGACGCCGCCGGCGCTCAGGCGGTTCCAGAACCGGCGCGAGGCTTTGCCCAGGCCGCCGAGCCAGTCGTAGACCAGCCGCACCGGGACGCCTTCGCGCGCCTTGGCGATGAGGGCCGCGGCGAACCTCTCGCCGACCTCGTCGTCGTGGACGATGTAGCTCTCGAAGTGGACGTGTCGGCGCGCCTCGGCGATGGCCTCGAGCCAGGCCGGGTAGTTCTCGGTCGCGTCCCGGAGCAGCCGCACGCTGTTGCCGCCGATGAGCGGCGCCCCGGCGGCCCGCGACAGCGCCTGATCGGCGAGGGCGCGCACCGGACCTAACGCCCGCTGCGCCGCGGCGGGGACCAGGGCCTGTTGCTGTACGCGTCGGGTGCTCATCGACCTCTCTGGTTTTCCCGCGGCGGCTTCAGCCCGGCAAAGCCGGCGCCCCCTCGCTCGAGCGCAGGGTGACTTTGAGGATCTCGCCGCGGTGCCACAGCCGCATGTGCGGCCCCCAGAGGCCGGTCCCGCGGGAGACGATGGTCGCCATCTTCCCGACCTCGTAACGCCCGGCGACCAGCGAATAGCCCAGCTTGACGAACAGGCCAAACGGCCAAATCTGGCCGCCGTGAGTGTGGCCGCTGAGCATGAGCCCGGCGCCTTCGGAGGCGGCCTCCTCGGCGCGCAGCGGCGAGTGCGAGAGCACGATGGTGGCGCCGGCCGGACGTCCGGACATCGCCTCGGCGATGGCGCCGGCGAGCTTGCGAGTGCGGCCGCGCCGGGTCAGGTCGTCGACGCCGGCGAGGACGAGCCCGGGGCGCAGGGCGGTCCAGCGATCGCGCAGCACGCCGATGCCCGCGCTCTCGAGCAGCTCGACGCCGGTCGCCCGGCCGTGGTGCAGGTCGTGGTTGCCGAGCACCGCCCAGGTGCCGAGCGGCGCGGAGAGCGAGCGGAGGGCGGGCCGCAAGGCGTCGGCGTCGGGGATGCGCCGGCCGTCGAAGTTGTCGCCGAGCAGGACGATCAGCTCCGGCTCGAGCGCCTTCACCTGCGCGGCGCGCGCGGCGAGCCATTCGGCCCCGCGCCGGGTGCCGAGGTGGAGATCGGCGAGCGCGACGAGGACCGCGCCGTCGAGCTCGGGCGGCAGGCCGGGCAGCGACACCTCGTGCTCGACCACCGCCGGCGCCCGCGAGGCCTGGACGATGCCGATGACGGCCATCAAGGCCGCGGCGGCGAGCGCCGCGCCGCGGAGCTGGGGCGCGAGCCGTGGCAGCAGCCGCCCGTAGCCGGTGAGCAGATCGACGGCGAGCAGCGAGACGAAGAGCAGGAAGACGGTGGCCAACCAGGTCATCCCGAACAGCTCGAGCACCGAGGCCAACGGCCCGCTCACCTGGTGGCGCAGGAAGCGGGAGAGCAGCACGCTCGACCAGAGCCCGAAGGTCGCGACGCCCAGGCCGCGACGCGAGACGAGCCGCGTGAGCGCCGGCACCTTCGACGCCCTCCAGAAGACGTAGAGGTGCATCAGCGCGGAGGCGGTCTGGAGGATGGTTCCGAACATGCTCTGGCGTGCCCTGTTTCTCGGGTCGTCGAGGGTTTCGAAGGAGAGGAGGCGGCCCGAGCGCAGAGCGGTCCGCGCTCGGAGAGAACCGGTCGTTGCGGCCTCAGTATCAGAGGTTCGCGCCGTTCGATAAGAACGAGCCGGGCAGGCGAAGGCTGTCTACCAGGACCTCGGAGCGGTGCTCCCCGGGAGCGCACGACGAATGTCCTCGTCACCGACTTGGTTGCGCGGGCTTGGGAGCAACTGTCTTGGAGGGCAAGAGCCCGAGCCCCGGTCACCCCGAGCGTAGGGGCGACCAGCGGTCGCCCTGAAGTCGAAGGGGCCTTGCGGGGCGGCAGTCGCTGGTTCGGATCGCCGACCCTTGTGCCGGTGTCGCTGCCCCGGTGGCCCGCCCCCTCCCCTCCCAAGGCCCGCCTCTCTGTCCGCACCGCTCGTTCGTCATTCTTGGCCTGGTGCGCGAAGCGGCGACTCGTGCCAGCAGGCGGGCATCGAGCCGGCACGAAGTCCGAGGCGCTGCTCCTCTCCCCCCAAGCCGGCCGAGCCGGAACCACGAGGAGTCCGGGAGATCGGGGGCGGCCGGCAGGCCCCAGTCGTCAGACTTCAGGCCGCAGATTCTTGCCAATCTGGTCAAACTCTGCCGAGGAGGTCCCCAAACCCCCTCTCCCTCGGGCGCGCGAACGCGGTCTTGTGCTCGTCGCGACCTCTATCAGCGAACCCGAGGGGAGGGGGCTTTCACGGCCAAGCCGCGCGGTGGACGGAGCGCCGACCGCAGACGCCACCACGCCAAGCGCCGGAGGAATCTCGGTGCCCCCGGCTAATCGATCTCCAAGAACTCCGGGCTGGCCGCGCCCTGAATCGAGGCCATGGCGTCGGGCAGCGGGATGTTGCGGCCGAGGAGCACCTTGACCGTGGCCATCTCGACCAGGTCCGACTGCTCGGGGATGAGCTCGTGAAGGCGGCGGATGAAGATGTCGATGGCGGTGCTCGGGTCGATGCGGATGTCGCGCACTCCCTTGGCATCGGCGTGGATGACGCTCGAGATCGAGTTGTCCTCGCCGAAGACCTTCATCGCCTGGGCTATCGGGCCGGCGCCGACGCCGCGGCCGAGCTCCATCAGCAGCTCGTTCATCGCGGCGAGGTAGTTGTCCTTCTGCTGGCTGTCGAGCAGCAGGTTCAGCCCCACCGGCAGGTTCTCGAGCCTGTCGAGGAAGAAGTCGATCCACCCGCCGGTGATGAGCGCGCCGTGCTGCGGGGCGAGCATCACCGGCTTCGGGTCGAGGGCGCGGATGCTGCGCACCGCGAGCGCCATCGCCTCCTGGACCGGCATGTAGATCTGGTGGAAGGCCTTCATCCCCTCCCAGTGCCGCTCATCGGCCCACAGCTCCGGGACGTAGGAGAGCCCGCCGAACAGGTCGCCGGTGAAGAGGATGCGCGACTCGAGGTCATAGAGCATCGTCGCGCCGCGGAAGTGGCAGAAGGGCGTCGGGACGAAGCGCAGCTCGTGGCCGGTCGTCAGGTTGAGCGCCTGGCGCTTGAAACGCTCGGTGGCGTAGTAGCGCTTCGGATCGAGGTCGTAGAAGCGGATCAGCCGCCAGGTGTCCTCGCTGCAGACCACCGAGATGTTGGGGTTGAGCTTCTGCAGATAGCCGGCGTTGTAGGCGACGTCCGGGTCCTGGTGGTTGGCGAAGACGAGGTTGACGTTGCGCAGGTTGCCGATGACCTGCCCGACCTTCTTGGTCAGGGTCATCAGGTCGGCGGGCGGCCCCGGGTCGATGAGCATGTTGACCACCGGTTTGCCGTTCTGCCGGAACGAGCGCAGGAAGATGTTGCGCTCGAGCAGGCTGCCCTCACGGCGGCCGACCCACCAGGTGTCCGCGGAGATCTCGAGAGGTCCGTTCAGGCTTTCGGTCGTCATGGCGCGTCTTCCCCTTGTCACGGGCGAGCTGGCCGCTTGCCGGCAGGCTCGGGGCCGGCTTGCAGGGCCGGCGTCTGATGGCCCGTTCGATGCGCGGGGAAGCAACGGGTTGCGCAGAGTCGCAAGAAGAGGGAACGGCGGCGGCGAAGTGGCCGGGAACCGCGAGGGCGCTGGGAGCGGGGGGGACGTCAGATCCCGATCAATCCCTTGCGGATCGCGACGCTCGCCGCCTCGGCCTTCGAGCAGACCTCCAGCTTGCGGTAGATGTTTTCCAGGTGCGTCTGGATGGTGCCGACCTTCAGCTCGAGCGCCCCGGGGACGCTCGCGTAGGAATGGCCCCGCGCCAGCATCGTGAGGGTCTCGCGCTCCGACAAGTGCGGCGCGGCGCCGCCCCTGGGATACAGCTCGCGCTCGCCTTACGGCCGCTCGGGTTGCCGCG
>DHSB01000126.1:18827-28125 GCA_002408385.1 Myxococcales bacterium UBA5297 | reverse complement strand
GCCCCCGGGTTCCTCCGCCCGGACGCGGGCAGGCCGCTTGTCGAAGGGGGCGCGGTTTGATTTATCACTGCGCGCGAGCCGCTCGCATCGTCTTCAGCGCCCGCGAGTCCGCCCCCTTGTTCTTCCAGGCTTCGTCACCCGCAGCGCGCCATTCCCCTCGCCGGCTCTCCGGAGCTTCGTCCATGCCCGACCAGTCCGCCTTGCCCGCCGACCTACCTGCCTACCGCCGCAGCACCGCCGAGGTGCTCGCCTCGCTCAAAGCCGACTCCAACCGCGGGCTCGATGCCGCCGAGGCCCAACGCCGCCTCGAGGCCTCCGGTCCCAACGAGCTTCCTCAGGAGCCGCCGGAGCCGGCCTGGCGCAAGCTGCTCGCCCAGCTCAAGGACTCGCTGACCATCCTGCTGCTCGTCGCCGCGGCCGTCTCCTTCGTCGCCTGGGCGATCGAGGGCGACCACCCGGTGCCCTACGAGTCGATAACCATCCTGCTGGTGGTTCTCCTCAACGCCGTGCTCGGCTACCTCCAGGAAGCCCGGGCCGAGCAGGCCGTGGCGGCGCTCGCCGCGATGTCCGCCGCCACTGCGCGGGTGCTGCGCGAGGGCCGGGCGCAGACCATCGCCGCCAGCAAGCTGGTGCCCGGCGACCTGCTGTTGCTCGAGGAGGGCGACACCATCCCCGCCGACGCGCGCCTGGTCGAGGCGATTGCGCTCAAGGTCGCCGAGGCCGCGCTGACCGGCGAGAGCACCGCGGTCGACAAGGACACCTCACCGATCGGCGAAGAGGCGGGCATCGGCGACCAGGTGAACATGGTCTTCAGCGGCACCGCCGTCACCAGCGGGCGCGGCCGCGCGGTCGTCACCGGCACCGGGACGAAGACCGAGATCGGCAAGATCGCCTCCACGCTGGCGCAGACCGAGGACCAGAGCACCCCGCTGCAGCGCGAGCTGCACAAGGTCGGGCGCATGCTCGGCATCGCGGTCATCGCCATCGCGATCTTCATCAGCGTCACCATCCTGGTGGTCGAGGAGCTCAAGGAGCTCACCGACATCGTCGACGTGCTCTTGCTCGCGGTCTCGCTCGCCGTCGCCGCGGTCCCCGAGGGCCTGACGGCCATCACCACCATCGTGCTCTCGCTGGGCATGGAGCGCATGGCCAAGCGCCACGTCATCGTCCGCAAGCTCAACGCGGTCGAGACGCTCGGCTCGACCACGGTCATCTGCTCGGACAAGACCGGCACGCTGACCCGCAACGAGATGACGGTGCGCAAGGTGCTGACCGCCAGCGGCGACGTCGAGGTGAGCGGCATCGGCTACTCGCCCGAGGGCGCGCTGATGCGCGACGGCGCGCCGATAGCCGACGGCCCGCTGGCGACCGAGGTGCGCTACGCGCTGCGCGCGGCCTACCTCGCCAACAACGCCAACCTGGTGCAGGCCGCCGACGGCGCCTGGACGATCCAAGGCGACCCGACCGAGGGCGCGCTGCTGGTGGCCGCGCTCAAGGCCGGCTGGACGGCCGAGCAGCTCTCCCAGCGCTTCCCGCGTGCGCACGAGGTCCCCTTCAGCTCCGAGCGCAAGCGGATGACCACCGCCCACGAGGACCGTGAGAAGCCGGATCGGCTCCTGGTGGTGAGCAAGGGCGCTCCCGACCTGCTGCTCGCCCGCTGTTCGCACGAGCGGATCGGCGACGAGGTGAAGGAGCTGACCGAGGAGCGACGGGCCGCCATCCTCGCGGGCATCGACCGGCTGGCCGAACAGGCGCTGCGCACGCTGGGGGTGGCTTTCCGCACCATGAGCCCCGGCGCCCTGAGCGGCGCGACGAAGGAGGACGAGGTCGAGCAGCAGCTCGTCTTCCTCGGGGTCGTCGGGATGATCGACCCGCCGCGTACCGAGGCGGCGGCGGCCGTCAAGGAGGCTCAGCGCGCGGGGGTGCGCGCGGTGATGATCACCGGCGACCACCCGACCACCGCCGCGGCCATCGCCCGCGAGCTGGGCATCGCCAAACCGGGTGAAACGGCGGTGACCGGCGCCGAGCTGCAGCGGATGGAGGACTCGGAGCTCGAGGAGGTGGTGAAGACGAGCTCGGTCTTCGCCCGCGTGGCGCCGGAGCACAAGCTGCGCATCGTGCGCGCTCTCAAGTCGCACGGCGAGGTGGTGGCGATGACCGGCGACGGGGTCAACGACGCCCCGGCCCTGAAGACGGCCGACATCGGCATCGCCATGGGCATCACCGGCACCGACGTCTCCAAGGGCGTCGCCGACATGATCCTGACCGACGACAACTTCGCGAGCATCGTCGCCGCGGTCGAGGAGGGGCGGGCGATCTTCGGGAACATCCAGAAGTTCCTGCGCTACCTGCTCTCGTCGAACGTCGGCGAGGTGCTGGTGATGTTCCTGGGCGTGGTGCTCGCGGGCCTCATCGGGCTCGAGGCCGAGGCGGGCGCCGCGGTGGTCGCCCCGCTCATCGCGGTGCAGATCCTCTGGATCAACCTGCTGACCGACTCCGGTCCGGCGCTCGCCTTGGGCATCGAGCCGGCCGACCCCAGCCTGATGACCCGCCCGCCGCGGGATCCGAAGTCGCACGTGATCACCCGGGACATGTGGATCGGCATCGTCATCGTGGGCCTGGTGATGGCGGTCGGGACCCTGCTCGTGACGGATGGCTATCTGCCGGGCGGACTCATCGAGGGCGACAAGGACGTGCGGTACGCGCGGACGATGGCGTTCACCACGCTGGTCTTCTTCCAGCTCGTCAACGTCTTCAACGCCCGGTCTGGCTACGAGACCGCGTTCAAGGGCGTGTTCAAGAACCTGTGGATCTGGGGAGCGGTCGCCATCTCGGTGCTGCTGCAGCTCGCGGTGGTCTACGTGCCGTTCCTGCAGGTGGCGTTCGGAACCCGAGCGTTGACGCTCACCGACTGGCTGATAGCCGTGGCGGTCAGCAGCAGCGCCCTCTGGGTGCGCGAGCTCTCCAAGCTGGTCTGGCCCAAGCCGCGCGACGAGAGGCGCCCAGAGCCGACGGCAGCGCTGCAGGCCTGAAGAGGTGTCGAAGAATCCTTCGAGCGACGACCGGTCAGCCCGAGTCCCTCGACAGGCTCGGGGCAGGCGAAGGGGCCTCTCGACTCCGCCTCCCTCGTTCCTCGGAAGACTGTTTCGCGCGAGGCGGAGAGTGCCGCCGTCTCGGCGGCCTGCGTGCGCGCAGGAAGAAGAGGCGCCAAGGCGAGGCTGAGAATCGCTGTCCGCTGGTCGTCGACGAGACCGCAGCCCGGCGAGGGCCGGTGCAAAGCGCGGGGCGAACGAGGGCCGGCCTTTCCTCTCAGAGCCATTCGCGCGAATCTGCGCGCCGCGCGATGCTCACGCCACCAGAGGAAGACACCATGGACCCGAGCCGTATCGCTGCGCGCCTTCTCGCCGCTCTTCTCGCCCTCTTCGCCGCTCTCACGGTTCAAATTCCATCGAGCGCTGTCGCGGCCTCCCCGTTCCCCAAAGCGGCAGGTCCGCGCCAGGGGCCGCTCTTCGAGGTGACGCTCGAGCTCGCCGACCGCAGCAGGATTTCGGCCCTCGCCGGCTTCGACGTCACCCGCATCAAGGGCGAGACGGTCCTCGTCTCGGCGACCAAGGCCGAGGTCGCCGCGCTGCGCCGCGCGGGGTTCGCGATCCGGGAGGTCCGAGCGAAGGAAGAGCGGCGGCGCGGCAAGGCGAGCGGGCGGCCGGGCTGGAGCTGGGATCAGTTCCACGACCACGCGCAGGTGACGACCTTCATCCAAGATCTCGCCGCGCGCTTTCCGCAGCTCGTGCGCGTCGAATCGATGGGGCGCTCGGTCGAGGGACGCGAGCTCTGGGCGGTCAAGATCACCGACAACCCCGACCAGCAGGAGGTCGAGCCGGAGGTCCGCTTCGCCGCGAACATCCACGGCGACGAGGTGGTCGGGGTCGAGATGATCCTGCGCTTCATGGACCAGCTCACCCGCTACTACGGCAGGTCGCGCCGGGTGACCGCGCTCGTCGACTCCACCGAGCTGTGGTTCGTCCCGATGTGGAACCCGGACGGCAACGACGCAGGCAGCCGCTACAACGCCAACGGCTATGACCTCAACCGCGTCTTTCCCGACGAGGCGGACAGCGTTCCGAGCAACCTGCTGCTCGGCCCGCCGCGCGACCTGAGCGCGCTTGACGCCGAGGCGCCGGAGATCAGCGCTTTCATGCGCTTCAGCGAGCGGCACCGCTTCGTGCTCGGCCTCTCTTTCCACGGCGGCGCGGTCGTCACCGTCTATCCCTGGTCGACGAGCCCGGACGGCTACAGCGTCTACACGCCGACTCCTGACGACGGGCTCTTCATCGCGCTCTCGAAGACCTACGCGAGCCGCCACCTCCCGATGCGCGAGAGCAGCGAGTTCCCTGGCGGTTTCTACAACTCGGCCAACTGGTACACCGTCAACGCCTGCTCGCAGGACTGGGCCTACAAGGTGACCGGGATGTTCGACCTCGACATCGAGCTGAGCGAGCAGAAGTGGCCGTCGGCCAGCAGCCTGCGCGGCCACTGGGCGCACAACCAGGCGGCGATGCTCGCTCTTGCCGAAGCGTCGCGCTGGGGCATCCATGGCGTGGTGACCGACTCGGTCACCGGCAGGCCGGTGAGCGCCTCTGTGAAGGTCGAGGGGTACGACCACCTGACTTTCACCGACCCCGACCTCGGCGACTATCACCGGCCGTTGCAGCCGGGCACCTACACGCTGCTCGTCTCCGCACCCGGCTACGCCACGCGCGAGGTCGCGAACGTCGCAGTCTTCGGAGCCGCCCCGACCAGGCTCGACGTGACCCTCGAGCCGGTCTCCGCGCGGCCCGCGTACAAGATCGATTTCCGGCCTGCCGACGGCGTCGTTCTCGAGGGCTTCGAGGTCGACAACGGGCGGGTCTTCGGGCCGCGAGGCAACGGCCTCAGCTATGGCTGGGACGCCGCTCCCTGCCTCGACTCGCGCCGTCACCTCTTCTCCCAGGACGCGAGCTTCGACGCCTTCGCCGACATGCAGGGCTGCGCCGGCAGGGTCTGGGAGCTGGCGGTGCCCAACGGCAGCTATCGGGTGCGTCTGGTCGCGGGCGATGCGGCCGAGGAGTCGAGCAGCGCCGTGCGCATCAGCGTCGAGGACGGGCTCTTCGCCGCCGGGACCACCGCGGCGAGCCGTTGGGCCGAGGGGTCGGTCCTGGTCACGGTGGCCGACGGCCGGCTCACGCTGCGCAACGCTCCGCGGGCGACCCGCAACGCGTTGTGCGCGGTCGAGGTGATCCGGGAGGACGCGCGCTCCGGCGCGGGCAGGGCCGCTCGACCGCTCTCCTTGCCGTCGCGCCGGAGCGTGGGCGGTCTGCCGGGCCCGTCGCTGCCCGCGATGCGCTGATCCCGGCGGCCCGAGAGCCCGTCTGCCCGCACCGCGGCGGCGGGCACGCGGGCCGAGCGGCCTCGAGGCAGGAAACCTGACCGCGCGCTCACCCGCGGGTACCATCGTCGCCGTCGGCAGGCCGTCGAGGGTCTGGGTAGAGGAGCGATGAGGGCGCGTCGAAAACGGCGGACTACGCGGTCAGGCTGGCGCTGGGCGCTGGTGCTGGCGCTCGCCGCCTGGGTCGGTTACGAGGCGTGGACCCTGCCGTCGGGGGAAGAGCTTCGCGCGCTCGAATCCGAGACGCCCGCGGAGACCGCGCTGATGCGCGCCCGGAAGGACGAAGCGGTCGAGAAGGGCCGCGCGGCGCGTCTTGCGCGGCGGCCGGTGCGGGCGAGCCAAGTGGCGCCGGCGGTCCGCGCCGCGCTCGTCGCCAGCGAGGACGCGCGCTTCTTCGAGCACGAGGGCTTCGACTTGCGCCAGGTCCACGCCGCCCTGCGCGCGAGCGTCTTGGAGGGCAAGCGGCTGCGGGGCGCCTCGACCCTGACGCAGCAGCTCGCCAAGAACCTCTATCTGAGCGAGAGCCGCAGCGTGCTGCGCAAGCTGAAGGAGCTCTGGATAGCCTGGCGCATGGAGCGCACGCTCTCGAAGCGGCGCATCCTCGAGCTCTATCTGAACGTCGTCGAGTGGGGCGACGGGGTCTTCGGCATCGAGGCGGCCGCACGGGCGCATCTCGGAAAGAGCGCCTCCCAGGTCGATCTCGCCGAGGCCGCGGCGCTCGTCGCGATGCTGCCCAATCCCCACCGGATAGGGCCGCGCAACCCCCGCGTCCTCCACCGGCGCGCTCTCCACGTCCTGGAGAGGGTTGAGAACGAGCGGCTCGCGGCACCCGCGGAGATCGGGCGGGCGCGCGAGCGGCTGGCGGGATGGCTCGTTCCGCTCTCGGATGCCTGAGCGCGTTCGGAGAGCCCGGAGGCCGGCCAACCGCCGAGGCGTGGGCGCTCTGCCTCGCAGAGGCGGTTGATTTCTCGTTTGAGCAGTCGAAGATCGAGTCCGCTATGCGCCCCGCCCTTCTCATGGGCCTCCTGTTGCTCGGGCTTCTGGGCTTTGCGCTCGTCGCGCTGCGCGAGCACAAGTCGCGGCGTGCGCTCGCGTCGGCGGCGTGCCCGAAATGTGGAGCGCTGCTGGGAAGCGTGCCGAGGCTCGTTCGCGTCTTCGTCAATCCCGTCTCGGACCACCCCGACAAGACCGAGAGGTACCAGCTTCACTGCCCCCACTGCTCGAGCCTGCTCAGCGCGAGCCGGTCGAGGAGTGGCTGGTCGGTTCGCTGACTCTCTCCAGGCCGAGCGACCGCCTCGCAGGTCGAGAGCGCCAGGTCCGGCCAGCCGGGGCGAAGGGCCGGCTCCGCTCGACCTGAGCGAGGTCGAGCTACCGACCTGGCGATTCCTCTCGGGCTCGAGGCCCGGTCACTCCGGACGCTCGGCAGGCGGGCGAGCGGCCGGCCGCCCATGCAAACTGCTCGGCTTGGTCCCCGGCTCGCGATACCGGCGGTAGAGGCGGGTGAGCGTGGTCCAGGTGAAGAGGGCGTTGAACGCCGGGATCCGGGCGAGAGACCAGAAGCCGAGGTAGCCGACGAGGAACGTCAGGAGCATGCAGGCGTAGTCGAGCACCGCGCGCAGCGGCGCCGAGTCGATCGTCTCGAGCAGCGGCACGCCCGGCGCGAAGCGCCCGAAGAGCCAGGCGGAGAAGGAGGCGCTCCCAAGCATCCAGAGGACCGCGCCCCAGGCCTGGCCCACCTCGACCGCGCGGTGGGGGCAGAAGCCCATGCAGCGCATGCAGCTCTCGCAGGAGAAGCGCCAGTACGGCCGCCCGCGCCACATCCGTACCGCGCCGATGGGGCACCTTTGCGCGCACAGGCCGCAGCCGTTGCAGCGTCGGTTGGCGAAGAAGAGCTTGGCGAGCAGGAAACGGCCGGCGAGGAGGTAGGCCGCCGACAACGGGGCCAGCGCGAGCCCGAGCAGCAGGCAGCCGAAGCCACGAAAGCGGCGGCCGCCCCCGATGATCGTGGAGAAGAAGCGGTCGGCGACCGGCTTCGCACGCTCGATGATCGCCGCGACGCTCTCGGGCTTCTGCGCCGAGTGGAGCGCGGTCCAGTTCGAGGGCATGTCCAGGCCGGTGACTCCGCGCACCCGGTAGCCCTTGGCCCACAGCACCAGCGCGAGCAGATAGCCCGCGGTTCCCTCCATCCCGGGGACGAACAGCGGGCCGAGCTTCACTCCGGCGCGGGTGGCGCAGACGAACGCGTGGGCGCCGTGGCCGCGCGGCAGGCGCAGCGCGTGCCGGGTCATCGCCCAGGGCGCGGTGAAGCCGTGGGTGGGGAGCAGAAGGCCGACGAGCTGCTCGGGGCCGGTCGGCGAGGAGTGCGGCGGGCCCTCTTCGACGGGGCGCACGCAGGCCGGCAGCCCCGATGCGTTCGCCCGCTCGGCGGCCCAGTGCGCGGCTCGAAGGCTGTTGCCGGTGCCGCTGAAGACGTGGAGCGTGAGGGACTGGTAGGGCATGCGTTGGGCTCGTCGGGTGCGAGGCGGCCACCGTAGAGCGAGCCCGCGCGGGAAGGCAATGTCCTCGCCGCGATCGGGCCGATTGGGAGCGCGCCGCGGTTCCGGTACTGTGCGGCCTTCCCGCCCGGAGGTTGCCGCATGTCCACACCGCTCGATCGCGCCCTTTTCAGCCTCGATCCCGAAGTCCTCTGGATAATGCACTGCGCCGAGGCGCCGGTGCCGAAGCCTGCGGTAGAGGCCTCGCGCAGCTTCCTGGAGAAGGAGCTGCGGCCCTGGAAGCTCTCGCCGCAGGACTGGCTGGAGCCGCTGCAGCAGGCGCGCAGCGTGGCCGCCCGGCTCCTGGGCGCCGAGGCGAGCGACGTGACGCTGACCGCGGGCACCTCCGCTGGCCTCACGACGCTCGCGCAGAGCTTTCCCTGGCAGGCGGGCGACGAGGTGGTCGCGCCGCTCGGCGAGTTCCCGAGCAACGTCTGGCCTTGGAAGGCGCTCGCGGCGCGCGGGGTCGGGTTCCGAGAGGTCGCGCTCTGGGACGGCCACCGCTCGGGCGTCGAGGCGCTCTCGTCCGCGCCCCCGACCGTCGACTCGCAGCCCGAGGCGCGCCTGCTCGAGGCGCTCGGCCCGAGGACGAGGGTCCTGACCGTCTCCTGGGTGCGCTTCCAGGACGGGTTGCGGCTCGACCTCCAGAAGCTCGCGCGCGGCTGCGCCGGGCGAGGCGTCTGGCTCGTGGTCGACGGGATTCAGGGCGCCGGCACGCTGCCTGTCGATTTGAGCGGGGTCGCCGCCTTCGCCACCGGCGTCCACAAAGGGTTGATGGCGCCGCAGGGGCTGGGCCTGTTGTGGACCTCGCCCGAGCTGCGCGAGCGGCTCAACCCCATGGGCTCCTGGCTCTCGGTCGAAGCCGGCGCCGGTTTTTCCGACCTCAACCGCAAGTGGGTGACCGATGGCCGCAAGCTCGAGCACTCCACGCCGAACAGCCTGTCGCTCTCGGCGCTGGCGGTTTCTCTGCAGCTTCTCTGCGACGCGGGCCCGGCGCGAATCGCCGAGCACGTCGGCGCGCTGCAGGCCACGCTGCTCGAGCGGCTGTCGTGCTCCGGCGCCTGGGGGGCCGAGGCCGAGCGCCTGAGGGGGCTGCGCGAGCGCGCGCGCATCGGGTCGATTCTCGCCCTCCACCACCAGGGCCGCGGGGCCGAGAGCCTCCAGGCGCTGTTGCAGGCGGGCTTCGAGCGCGGCGTCTACTCCTCGGTGCGCGAGGGCTATCTGCGCATCGCTCTGCACGGCTGGCACGGCGAGGAGGACGTCGGGCGCGTCGCCGAGTGGCTCATGGCCGGGCCGGCGGGTAGGTAGGGCGCACGGCAGTGCGCCCGGGGTGGAGCCG
>DHSB01000126.1:18439-18655 GCA_002408385.1 Myxococcales bacterium UBA5297 | reverse complement strand
GGGGCGCACAGCAGTGCGCCCGGGGTGAAGCCGCCCCGAAGCTCGCGGTCGCGAGGCGGTAGAGGCGCACGGCAGCGTGCCCGGGGTGGAGCCGCCCCGAAGCTCGCGGTCGAGAGGCGGTAGAGGCGCACGGCAGCGTGCCCGGGGTGAAGCCGCCCCGAAGCTCGCGGTCGCGAGGCGGTAGGGGCGCACAGCAGTGCGCCCGGGGTGGAGCCG
>DHSB01000126.1:0-18265 GCA_002408385.1 Myxococcales bacterium UBA5297 | reverse complement strand
TAGGGGCGCACAGCAGTGCGCCCTTGCCGCGCGGCCGCGGGAGTTGAGGCGGAGGCGGCCTGTCCTCCTGATCTGCCCGAGGCCGGCTACTGCAGCAGCACGTCGATGCGCTTGACCTCGCCGTTGCGTATCGCCTCGGCGTGCGGGGAGAGCAGGACGGGGCCGACGATCTCGGCGACCGCGCCGTTGCGGTACTCGAGCTGGTAGAAGCCGGGCTTCGCCCCCGCGGCGCCGCAGGTCTGTTTGCGCGTCGGGTTCTCGTAGACGACCAGCGTGCCGCCGAGAGCCTTGAAGGCCAGGCTGTTGGCGGGGATCTCGACCTGCTGCCAGCCTTCGACCGGGTCGTAGTAGGGGCGGGTGCTCGCCTCCTTCGTGAAGAGCCACCCGGGCAGCCGCGGCTCGAGCGCGAGCTCGAGCTTGCCGTTGGCGCCGATGCGGAAGGGCTCGGTGCCGCCCATCGCGATGATCCACATCTGCAGAAACTCGCAGGTGATCCCCGAGAGCCGCGGCTGGAAGGCCTGCCCGTGGCGACTCGGATCAGCGTAGGCGCTCGAGACGATGAACGAGGCGCCCTCGAGCACGCTGCGGCCATAGACCTGAGGATCGAGGAAGGGCACCAGCGCCGTCTTGGCATCCTCCCAGAACTTCGGTCCCATGCCACTTCGCAGGATCTCGAGCAGGTACTTGTATTCCATGTGCAGGTAGATCGACTCGTTCTCGATCCATCCGCGCGGATAGGCGCCCACGGCGCGGCCGAGCTCGTAGCTCTCGCCCTCGAGGTTCTCGCAGGCCTTGTACATGCCGAGCTTGGCGTCGAAGAGGTCCGAGCTGCGAACCGCGTCATAGACGCCCTTCGCCTCGCCCGGCCGAGCCTTCATCCAATGCACCGCGCCTTCGAGGAAGAGCTTGACCGGGCGCTGCTTGAACGCGAGCGGCTTGACCAGCGGATAGCCGAGGTGATTCGTGCGGCCGAGCGGCTCGCTCTTGGTGACGTCGTTGACGAAGTAGGTGTAGGGCACGCCCTCGGAGGAGACGACGCGGTCGCGGTCGGAGCTGAAGATGCGATCGAGCAGCGACTTGCCGTCCTGCAGGAACTCCTGGATCTCCGCGAGGGCGATCTTGGCCTCCTTGCCGGAGACGCCGAACTTGGTGCGTTCGCGGTAGGCCTCCTTGAGGTTGTTCGACTCGTCCCAGTACCCGAACGCCGCCGCCTTGGTCCGGTCGCCGAGGCGGGCGCCGATGGCCTTGCGCAGCTTGGCCATGAAGTCGGCGAGCTCCTCGTAGACGGGCACCGGCGCCTTCACCGGGCCGAGCTTGCCGAGGGCGTCGAGCAGGACCCGCACCGCCTTGTGCAGCTCGATGGTCTCCGAAAGGCCCGAGCCGAACAGGCCGGGCAGGCCGTTCATCGAGTCGTTCCAGCCCGGCTTGCCCGCCTCCATCTCCATCCCGGTGCCCGCGGCATCGAGCGTCGCGAGGCGGTTGGTCACCAGGCACAGCAGCTTGACGAGCAGGTTGGTGCGATAGACCGCGCCCGCGCCATAGCGGGTGCGCACCGTGTACGGGTCCTCCTTGCGCGCCTGGATGCGCTTGAGCTTCTCGGCGTCGCGCACCACCGGGCCGTAGTTGCGGACTCGCCCGCCGCCCGCGTCGACGCAGCGCTCGCTGCGCGGCAGCACGACGTCCGGGTCGTCGAAGAACGTGTAGTCGCGCCGCCCGAGCAGCAGCTCCTTGAGCTGCTCCGGGTAGACCATCAAGTAGACGTCGAGCACGTCGAGGTTGTAGTGCCAGTGGTCGGCCCAGAAGCCCTCGTGCAGCCCGCCGATCTCGTTCTCGCGGCAGCACGAGAGCACCCGGCCCAGGAAGCCCTCGCGAAGCTTGGGCAGCACGCCGGTGCCGCTCTGCTCAAGGCGCATCAGCAGCTCGCCTGGCGTGAAACCCTCCTGCATCCACGCGAGCAGCTCCTCGCGCTGGCGCTTGGCGCGCACCTGCGAGGCGAGGACCTTGCCGAGCCCTTCGAGGTCCTCGGCGCGGTAGCTGAGCTGGTTGACCTCGAGCGGGTTGTAGCCGTCGAGCTGGATGAGGTTGAGGAAGGTGCGCAGGTTGGCGTCCTTGACCTGTGGGAAGAACCAGGTGTCGGTGCGCCGGTTCTGCAGCACGCTGCGGTAGTGGCCCGTACCCTGCGACAGGTAGGTCGGCTCGAGCACGAAGAAGTGGTAGTCGCGCTCGAGGTCGCCGTTCTGGCGCGAGTAGGCATAGAACGCGCTCGTGCCCCGCCGGGTCGGGAAGGTGATGGGCATGCCGCCGCGCACCACGTTGTCGAGGAAGGTCTGGCGCGAGTAGGCGTCGAAGAGCGCCGAGGACGACGCGGTGAAGGCGTGGTCGGCTATCTCGCCGACCACGCGGGCGTTCTCGACGCGCTTGTCGGAGAAGAAGCTCTCGTCCTTGATTGCGGCGAGCAGCGTGTCGAGGTCCTCGTCGCGGCGCACGTTGCCGAGCACGCTCGTCAGCGAGAGCTCGGCGCCCCCGCGCAGCCTGTCCTTTCGCGCGGTGAAGGCGCAGGGCGTCTTGTTCTCGCCGAACTGCTCGGCCCCGAGGACCTTGCGCAGCCCGCCCGACTCGAACGCCCAGGGGAAGTCGAGGTTCGGTCGCTCGCCGAAGACGACCTCGGGATCGACCACGAGGCCGTTGCCCTCGCCGACGGCCAGGTAGAAGTTGCCGCCGCTCAGCTTGCCGACCCGCTCGCTGTCGTCCGGCGTCTGCTTGAGGCGGAAGAGCGGCACCCCCTGGTACTCGGCGACGCCGAACATGCCTTCGATGTGGCGCGGGATGAACTTGATGCGCTTCTGGTCGAGGCCGAACGGCAGGATCCTCGCCGCGCCGTCGATCCACTCGATGCGGCGCAGCTTCTTGCCCAGGTTGCGGATGCGAACCTCGCGCGCGAGCGCGGCGATGGGCAGGTTCGGCAGCGGGAAGTAGGCGACCTCGATCTGCAGCCCGAGCTCCTCGTTGCGCTCGCGCAGCACCAGCTCGGCCGGCGTTATCTCCATCGTCTGCTGGATCGACGGGTTGGCCGTCTTGAGAAACGGCTCGTACACCGGGCCGCCGTCGAGCTTGAGGAAGGTGCGAAAGCCCTCGCGCGCGACGCGCATGATGGCCTTGTTGAAGGACTGGAACTCGAGGATCTGGCCGTCCTTGTCGCGCACTCCCATCGAGCAGAGCGCCTGGCCCTGGTTCACGTAGTAGATCCAGAGCGGGATGCCCCACTTGCCGGCGATGCCGGGGAAGAAGTTCGAGAAGGCCTTCGCCCAGTTGTAGTTCTCGACGACGAAAGCGGAGGTAGTCGAATTGATCGAATAGGAGACGGCTGGGGTCTTCATCCCGAATTCTCGCCTTTCGCTGGATAGAGGGCGCAGCCAGGTCGGCGACCGCGCAAGTCGTTCACTGGTACCCGAGCCTGCCGGGGGGCTCAAGAGCGATTTGGAAGTTTGTCTCAGCGGAGGCGCGACGATTCGGGGAAGAGGGCCGGCCGTCGGGGGCATGCGGAGCGCAAAGATGAAGAATGTGGCGCTGCTCAATTCCAGCACAAAGCTCGCGAGCCGGGAGCCCGGGCTCGGGCAGCGGGTGCGGGCGCTCTTCGCGGCTGAGTGCGTCGAGGCCCAGGTGCGGACCGTCCCCGGGCTCCAGCGCGCTCGGCTCGCGAGTGTTGCGCTCGCGTCGGATGCCGCGGCGGAGGCGACGGCAGTGTCGCCCGTGCGCTCGCCGACCGAGACAAGGCGCTGGGCGTGCTGCCTCTCGGGACCCTCAACCACTTCGGGCGCGAGCTCGGCATGCCCTCCGGTCTCGAGTCTTCGGTGCACGCTATCGCGCACGGAAAAGTGCGCCAGGTCGAGGTGGGCGAGGTGAACGGCCGCGTCTTCGTGAACAACTCCTCCATCGGCCTCTACCCGCGAGCGCTGAAGCTGCGCGAGGAGCGCCGGGCGCGAGGCCTCCAACAAATGGGTCGCGATGGCCGCCGCGAGCGCCGGCGCCTCTTTGCGCTACCTCCTGACGCACGTGCGACTTGCGAGAAAGAGCGGGGCGCACCACGCCGTTCGTCTTCGTCGGCAACAACCGCTAGGACTTCGCGCTGCTGATGCCGCGGCGCGCCTCGCTCGACGAGGGGCTGCTCTGCGTTTACGTCGCCGGCCCTCGCTCGCGCGCCGGCGTTCTGTTGCTCGCTCAGCGCGCCGTTGCGGGCCGGCTCGAGCAGGCGCGAGACCTCGAGCGCTTCACCGCCCGCGAACTGGTGGTCGAGCCCTCGAGACCATGGGTTCAGGTCGCGCAGGACGGCGAGGCCGTCGTGATGAGGAGCCCTCTTCGCTACCGGGTCCGGCGGCGAGCGCTGCGGGTGAGATTGTTCCCTGAAGACAGTCTCTGGGCGCGGGGGCCAAGACCTCGAGGTCTGTCGCGAAATCACCCCAACCTCGGTTCGCCACCCCCTTCACCCTGAGCGAAGCCTCCCGAGGAACGAGGGAGGCGGAGCCGAGGGACCCTCGCCTTGGCCCCCCGCAAGCTTGGCCTACGATCGGGCTGGGCGGTCATCGCTCGAGGGTTTCTTCGAGGGGTCTTCAGCGCTCGCTGCCGTGGCCGCCGGGGGCTGCGTCGGCTCGTGCGTCTGGACTCCAAGCATGCGGTCGAACCAGCGTTGGAAAACCGAACGCGCAAACGGCTGGTCGCCTTCGGGCACGCTATCGATGATGTGGCGTTCGTAGACCGCGTTGACGTCGGCTTGGGTGAAGACGTCGACGACCTTGCCGTTGCCGTCGACGACGAGCAGCTCCTTGCGGTTCTCCTCCGCCATCGCGCGAAGCGCGGCGAACAGGGTGTTGTTCTTGTCGACGGTGAGCGCCGGTACGGCGAGGTCCTTGGCGACCACTATCGAGTCGAGGCGGGTAGCCCCCAGGGTCTGCTGCACGGCCTCGAGGTTGATGGTGCCGACCAACCTGCCCTGGGCGTTGACGACCGGCAGGCAAGGCAGCGTCGTGTCGGAGAACCGTTCGAGCACCTCGTGCAGGTGAGTGCTTTCGGGGATCGGGGTGAGCGGGCTCGGGGGCCGCAGGAGCAGAGCATCGACGACGTGTACCCGCTCGAGCACCGAGCGGAGCATCTCGCGCAGGTGCGTCGGCGAGTCGGCGCGGCGCTCGATCTGCTTCTCGTAGAGCGTGCAGTCGCGCACCAGCAAGAAGGCGATCATGCAGACCCACATCGTGGGGACGAGGAGCTGATAGTTGCCGGTCATCTCGCTGACCATGATCACCGCGGTGATCGGCGTGTTCGCCGCCGCGGCGAAGAATCCGGCCATCCCCACCATCGCGAACGAGCCCGGCGCGCTCACCAGCTCCGGGACCCAGCCGTGGAGCAGCAGGCCGACCGCGCCGCCGAGCGCGCCGCCGAGCACGACCGCGGGGCCAAAGACTCCGCCGCTGCCGCCCGAGGAGACGGTGAAGGTGGTCGCGAGCATCTTGGCGGCCGCAAAGACAACGAGCATGCCCACGGTGGCGTTGCCGAGGAAGGCGTCCTGGACGACGCCGTAGCTGGTCACCAGCGCCTCGGGCAGGTAGAGGCCGAGGGTGCCGACGAGCAGGCCGCCGAGTGCGGGCTTGAGGGCCTTGGGGATCTTCAGGCGCGCGAAGGCGTCGCGAAACCCGTAGAAGACGTGGACGAAGATGCGCGCCCCGAGGGCCACGACGACCGCCAGCACGAAGTAGGGGGCCAGCTCGCGCGGGTCGCGGAAGGTGAAGTCGGGAGTGCTGAAGAGCGGCTCCCAGCCGAAGAAGAGCGCGAAGACCGAGTAGGCGACCACCGACGAGAGGATCGACGGGGCGATCACCTCGAACTCGAGCTCCATCTCCCGATAGAGCACCTCGGCGGCGAACAGGGCGCCGGCCAGCGGCGTGCGGAAGATGGCCCCGATGCCCGCGCCCATCCCCGCGGCGAGCAGGATGCGCCGGTCGCGCACCGAGAGCTTGAGCAGGTCGGCGAGCAGCGAGCCGAAGCCCGCGCCGATTTGGCTTATCGGGCCTTCGCTGCCGGCAGAGCCGCCGCTGCCGATGGTGAGCGCCGAGGCGACGCTCTTGATCAGCGGGACGCGCGCGCGGATCTTCCCGTCCTTGTGGTGGTAGGCGTCGATCGCCGCGTCGGTCCCATGGCCCTCGGCCTCGGGGGCGAAGTAGAAGACGAGCAGGCCGCTCACCAGACCGCCGGCGGCCGGCAGCAGAAAGAGCAGCCAGCGGGAGAACTCCTGCGTGCTGTGCGGGAAGAGCAGCGCCTCGCCGGCCGCGCCGGCCGGCCGGTAGCCCGCGATCCCGTCGAGCAGGTAGCGCTTCGCCAACTCGAGGAGAGTGTAGAAGCCGGCGGCACCGAGCCCGGCGACGACGCCGACGAGGGCGCAGATGGCGAAGAGCCGGCCAATTTGACGCGCCTGCAGCAGGCTCGGTGTGGGGTCGAGGAAGGCCAGGGGATTTCGCACGAGTCCGGGTGTAGGCCACTCCCCGCGGCAGATCAACGGTCGTCTGCCTCCCGCGCCCTTGAGGCCTGTCTTCACGGACGCGACGCGCGCTCCCCAAGGGCGAGCGGGCGCTCATCCGCTCGACGAGAGGGAATCACGCCGCGCGTCCACCGGCCTCACGTGCAGGCGTGCGCCTTCGGGGTCGTTTGTCCTCGAAACAAATCCCGGGAACCGTCGGGCGCCAGGACAGCCGGCCGGTGGCCATCGCCGAGCAGGCGCTTGCGCGCAAGCCGGGGTCGCGAGTATCACTCGGGGTGAACGACCTGATTGTTCGGGGCTGGCATCGTCCCGGTCGCCCCGGTCACTCGACAAACAAGCAAGCAGTCGCGAACCCGCTCGCGCGGGACGGCTCTCCTTGTGCGTCCGGCGGTCGCAGCACCAGACAGGAGGAGAACCCGTGACGAACCGCTCGCCTCTTTCCGGGCGCTACACGCGCGAAGAGCTCCACAACGAAGCCCGCGCGCTGCTGGGCGTGCTCGAGGGCGTCGGCGACCTCGAGTCGGCCCGCCGCGCGCTCTACGAGGCCGTCGGCCGCATCCAGTACGGGCTCTTCGACACGCCCGCCTCGCTCTCGCAGACCCAGCAGATTCGCGCCCGGGACTGCGCCAACGTGCTTCGGGGCATGCTGTTGCCGCGCTCGGCCAAGGTCGCCGGCTTCGACATGGCCCAGGCGCTCTGGGACGTGCAGCGCGGGGCGGCCCGCGACGACCTGCAGCCGGGGTTCTGGGCTGACGTTACCCACCTTGTCGAAGGCCTGTTCGGCCGCGCGCCGAGCGCGCCTATCGAGGAGGACGACATCTTCGACGAGCTGACCGGGCGCGAGGCGGCCATCCAGCGCTCGGCCGACCTCGACGCACTCTGGGAGCGTGTCGAGCGCCACGCCGCCCGGTTCGAGAGCGGGCTGAGCGAGACCGCGCGCGCCCGGCGCGCCGAGCGCAAGCGCAGGGTGCTCGAAGCGCTCGGCGGCACCGAGAAGGACTGGTCGGACTGGCGCTGGCAGCGGGCCGCCGTGCTGCAGAGCGTCCCGCGGCTCGCCAAGGCCGTGAAGCTCTCGCCGGAGGCGCTCGGGCTCGTCGAGCGGGCGCGCCAGGGCCACCTGCCGTTCGGCGTGACGCCCTACTACGCGTCGCTGATGGACGACGACCCCGAGGCCGGGCGCGACCGTGCCATCCGCGCCCAGGTGCTGCCGACCGCGCGCTATGTCGAGGCGATGGTCGAGAACCGCGAGCAGCGTGGCGAGGCCTTTGACTTCATGGGCGAGCACGACACCTCGCCGATCGACCTCATCACCCGGCGCTACCCGGCCATCGTCATCCTCAAGCCCTTCAACTCCTGTCCGCAAATCTGCACCTACTGCCAGCGCAACTGGGAGATCGACGACGCCTCGAGCTGCCACGAGGCGACGCCCGAAGAGAACCTCGACAAGGCGATCGCCTGGATAGAGGACCACCCGGCCATCCACGACGTGCTCGTCACCGGGGGCGATCCCCTCTCGCTCGGGGACGATGACCTCGAGCGCCTCCTCGGCCGCCTGGCGAAGATCCCGCACCTCGACCTCATCCGCATCGGGACCCGCACCCCGGTGACGATGCCGATGCGCATCACCGAGCCGCTCGCGGCGATGCTGGGCCGCCTGCGCGAGCCGGGCCGGCGCGACGTGGCGGTAGTGACGCACTTCGAGCACGTCTACGAGATCACCGACGAGGCGGTCGCCGCCGTCGACCGGCTCAAGCGCAACGGCCTCTCGGTCTACAACCAGCACGTCTACAACTTCTTCGTCTCGCGCCGCTTCGAGTCGGTCGCGCTGCGCATGCTGCTGCGGCGGGTGGGCATCGACCCGTACTACACGTTCGTGCCCAAGGGTAAGGAGGAGCTGTCCGACTACCGGGTGCCTATCGCGCGCATCCTGCAGGAGCGCAAGGAGGAGGCGCGCCTGATACCGGGCATGCGGCGCACCGACGAGCCGGTCTACAACGTCCCCAGACTCGGCAAGAACCACATCCGCGCGATGCAGCACCGCGATCTGCTCGCCATCCGCGGCGACGGGGCGCGGGTCTACGAGTTTCACCCCTGGGAGAAGAACATCGTCGAGCGCGACCCCTACGTCGCCTTCGACGCGCCGATCCTCGACTACCTGGAGCGGCTCGCGGCCCTCGGCGAGGACCCCGGACGGTACGTGGGGATATGGTATTACTTCTAGTTGGGAGTTGTGAGTTTTGAGTTGGGAGTGGGTGGCCCCTCGCTTCGCCGGGGATGGTAGGGACGCATGGCAATGCGCCCGGCCGGAAATCGAGCACAGGCTCGGTTGCTGTGTCTCCCTGCGTCTGACGCCGAAGAGGGCAGGTTCGGAGGCCCGAGCTTCGCTCGAGACCGGAGCGCGGACCCCGTGCGACGCGGGTTGCCCGGCTTCTCTCAAGATCGGCGCGCGAGCCCGTGTGATGAGGGTTGCCCGGCGTCGCTCCGGGACCGGTGCGCGAGCGCGTGGAAGTCCTCTCTCCCGCGCTTGCGCGGGAAGAGGGGAGTTTGGGGGAGAGGGGACCTTGGTGAGAGCTCCGGCTCGATGAGAGTTGGCTTTCGGCGATCGGAGGCGCCCGCCGTCGTCACTTCGCAGTGAGCCACTCGCCCAGCCGCTGCATCGCCAAGGTGATGTTGCCGCAATAGGTGCGGAGGAACTCGTCGTCGATGGGCTCCTCCTTCGGCAGGTGCTCGGCGGCCGAGAGCGCGCGGGCGCCGTCGAAGTCGACGAAGGCGAGGCGCAGCGTCAGCTCCGCGGCGGGCTGTCCGAAGTCCTTGCCGGGCAACGCCGCGACGCCCGTCTCCTCGAGCAGCCGCCTGCTCAGCTCGACGCCGTCGTGGATGCCGCGCGCGGCCAGCCTCTCGCGCAGCGGCGAAAAGTCGGGGAAGGCGTAGAAGCCGCCATGCGGGTGCGCGACCTGCGCGCCGGCCTCTTCGAGCCGGGCGACGACGTAGCGCGCGAGCGACCGCAGGACGCGCCGTGACTGCCAGAGGTAGCTCTCCATCTCCATGCCGCCGCGGAAGGCTCGCACCGCGGCGTACTGGATGGGTGCGGAGGTCGAGGTGTAGGTCTCGCTCGCGACGACCGCGGCCTTGTCGAGCAGCCAGCGCAGCTCCTTGGGGAAGGTGAACGAGCCGAGGCGCCAACCGCCGGCACCGCACCACTTGCTCAGGCCGCCGCTGATGATGGTGCCCTCGGGGTAGAAACGCGAGATCGAGACGTGCTGCCCGCGGAAGTGCAGCTCGCCGTAGATCTCGTCCGAGAGCGCGATGACCCGGTGGGCGCGCGCAACCCGCGCGATCGCCTGGAGCTCGTCGGCGGTGTACGTGCAGCCGGTCGGGTTGTTGGGATAGTTGAAGACGACGACGCGCGGCCGGTCGGGATCGGCCGCGCAGATCTCTTCGAGCTCGTCGGGGGTCAGTTTCCAGTCGTCACAGGCGCGGGTGTGGACCCAGTGGACGGGGCGCCCGACGATCTGCGCCTGCGGCGCGTACGAGACCCAGCTCGGCGATGGGATCAACAGGTCGCCGTAGTAGACGAGCTGCAGGATGAACATCAGCTCCTTGCTGCCGGGCCCGACGAGGACGTCGTCGGCACTGCAGCCAAGCTGGTTGCGGCGCCGCTGGTACTCGGCGATCGCCTCGCGCAGCGCTGCCAGGCCGCGCACCGGCAGGTAGTCCTTCTGCCAGGCGTTCACCTGGAGTGCCTCGACGACCGAACGCGGGACCGGAAACGGCGACTGGCCGAGTCCGAGCCGGAAGACCTGCCGGCCTTCGGCGCGCAGCTTGTTCGACAGCTCCTGGATCGCCAGGGTCGCCGAGACGGAGAGGCCGCGGACGTTGAGGTTGATGCTCACGTCGGGGGCGAGGTGTCTGCGCACGGGCGGGCCTCTCCTCGGCTCGTTGGCTGTCGAATCGACTGCGGTCGATAGAGCAATCGTAGGTGGGCACCGCTCGGAGCCCAAGTCGGACCGCAGCGCCGAAAGTCCGAACCGTGCGCAACCAGGGCGATCCCCGGCTGAGCGGGCGAGTCGTTGCTCAGCCAGCCGTGTTCGACCTGCGCGCCTCCACGCGCTCGATCCCTTGCTCGAGCAAAAACTCGCAGATCGGCGCGAAGACGCGGGCCTGGGCTTCGCGGGAGACGAAAAGATCCGCGTGCGCCACGCTCATCGCGTCGGAGCCGACTTCGACGAGCTTCTTCACCCGCGAGCCGATGCGGTGGAAGGCGAACGACGCGGTCTCGGGTGGGACGATGCCGTCGCCGCGCGCGAGCACGCACAGCAGGGGATTCGTCAGTCGCTCGAGCGCTTCGGCGATGTTCGTGCCGTCGATGACCAGGTCGCGCTGTCGGATCCAGACGGCGATCTCCCGGTTCATGAAGCGGTTGGGGTCCTCGACCGTGCGCACCATCTCGCGGGCCGCGCTCAGGTCGGTGATCTCGGCGTTGAGATAGATGGACAGCAGCGACGGCGCGAAGCGCGCCAGCAGCGGCAGCAGAACCTCGGCGAGCGGGCGGCTGCCGCGAAAGCGGATCGCCCCCGCGACGCGCGGCGAGGCGAACAAGGCCCGCAGCAGCGGGTGGAGCTTCTCCCAGCGCACCGGGGTCCCGATACAGACGAGCGACGCCATCCGGTTCTCGGGAACGAGCGCGGCGTGCGCGAACATGAGCGAGCCGCCGAGCGAGCCGCCGATGACGTCGACGCGATCGGCGCCGGTGCGCGTGCCATCGAGGACCGCGTCGACGAGCGCTCGCACGTCGGTCAGGGCCAGGTCCGCGAGCCCGTGCTCGTCACCGCCGCCTGCGCGGATGGAGCCGCCCTGCCCGCGCAGATCTGCCCGCCAGACCTCGAGCCCGGCCTCGGCCAGATAGCCTTCGAGTGACGGGCCGTTCGGGTGGTAGCTGTAGATAAACGAATTCATACCGTAGCCGGGAATGATCAGAACCGGCCGGCGTCGGGGCCGCAGACGGTCGGGGTCGTAGGTCTGGTTCAGCGACAGATGCCAACCGTCACCGTTGGGAACGAGGCGCTGGGTGGTTCGCATGGGCGCCATTTAGCCACAGCGAAGCGCGCAGGCCGAAGACGCGCGCGTCGGCTCGTGCATGCGAGCCCTGTCCTGCTCGCCTGCGCTCTGGCCTGCAACCTGTCCAGCGGAGGCAGCGGGGCGCCTGCTGACGAGGTGCGCCCGGTCGATGCCTTCAGCGAGCTGGAGGTCGGCAGCGGCATCGGCGCGACGGTGACTCCGGGCGTGCAGTCGGTGCGCCTGCGCGGGCCGAGCGAGCTCCTCGCCAAGGTTCGCACCGAGCTGGTCAGCGGCCGGCTGCTCGTGCTGGCCGACGAGCCGCTGCTCGGCTCCGACGTCGAGCTTCTCGTCACGGTGCCGGTGCTCAGGGCGCTCGTCGCCGGCGGCGGCGCCGCGGTGAGCGCCGCAGGGGTCGCGGCGAACGACGAGGTCCTTGTCGGCGCCAGCGGTGGCAGCCTGGTCGAGCTGGCCGGGCAGTCGTTGCGCGTCGTCGCCGAGGTCTCCGGTGGCTCGACGCTCGAGGGCGCGAGCCTGCGCGCGTCGGTCGCCGAGCTGACCACGAGCGGCGGCTCGACAGTCGCGCTCTCGGTGGCCGGGCAGCTCGCAGTGGAGGCGAGCGGAGGCTCGGTCGTGCGCGTCTTCGGCCGGCCCACGGTGACCCGCGAGCAGCTCTCGGGCGGCAGCCAGCTCGTGTTCGAGGCCCCGCGGGCGCCCCAGACCGAGTAGTCGCTTGCCGTGGGCTCAGGGTGCAGGCGAGCAGCGCGGCGCAGAGCGGGAGGACGCCGCTGACCTGGCTCCCGGCCCCCGGCCGACTCTCGAGCGCGACGCTGCCCCCGGTGCACCTCGACGCTCTCGCGGGCGATGTCGAGCGCGAGGCCCAGCCCACCGGACTCTCGCGCCGGGACCGCTCGCTCGAACCGCTTGAGATCGACCGGCTCGCGGCCAACAGCGTCAGCTCGCCGCGTCCGAACCCGTCCGCGTCGAGCCGGGGCCGCGCGAGAGCCCTAGGCCCGCACCCTTTGCTGCTGCTGGGGCGCAGAGAGGATCTCCGGCGCCTCGAAGTCCGCCGCGGTCAGGCCGGTGTAGACCTGCAGCTCGCTTATCGCCTCTTCGGTCGCCTCGACGCTGCGGGCGACGTCGTCGACGTCGTGCGTCAGCAACCCCGGGTCCTGGCGATTGACGGCGAGCTCGGCCAGGCCCGAGAGCTTGGCGCCGATGCGCTCGAGCTCGAGGGTGACGAAGTCGTGGTTCTCGCGGGCGCGCTGGATGTTCTCGCGGCGGGCCCGCACGGTCGCCAGGGTGTCCTCGACGCTCTTGCGCTTCTTGTCCGAGAGCGGATCGACAGCGTCCTTGGGCAACTCCCCGAGCCGGCGCAGCGCCTCGCGCTCGACGCGGTCGAGCTCGTCGGTGTTGATGGAGGCGAAGAAGCGCTCGAGGGTCATCCGGGTGTGCAGCAGCTTCAGGTAGACCCAGAGCAGCTTGTTGACCCCGACGAGCTGGGTCTTGGCGACGTGATCGATGCCGAGCGCGGCGGCCTCGGGGTCCTTTCCGGCCAGGTCGGCGAGCACGAAGCAGCGGGTGCGCAGCTCCTCGAACTGGCGGCGCAGCTTGGGGTCGAGCCCGCGGTAGAGCTGATCGAAGCGCGTCCGCATCGTCTCGGCGCCCGCGGCGGCGTCGGCCGCGCCTTGAGCGGCGTCGATGGCGCGGTGAAAGCGCGGGTTGGTGGCGACGACCCCGAGAAAGAGCATCTCGGCCGCGATGACCAGCGGCAGCACGACGTCGGGGATGGGCGAGATGGCCCCGGCGACCCCGGCGCCGATGAACGCCAGGAGGTTCCACCGATTGGTGAAGGCAGCCTTCAGGTAGCTGCCGAGACTCTGCCGGCTGGCCATGGGCTTACAGTACCCCCGCGTCCGACTCCATCTTGGCGATCTTCTCTCGGATGTAGCGGACGCGCTCGGCGAACTCGGGCAGGGCCTGCGCCTCGACCGCGGGCAGCTTCTGTCGTGGGGCGTGAATCTCCTCGATGATCGTCCCGGGGGCCGACGAGAAGATGTAGATGCGGTCGCCGAGGAAGACGGCCTCTTCGATCGAGTGGGTGACGAAGAAGACGGTCGCCTCGGCGCACTTCCACAGGTCGATGAGCAGGTCCTGCATGCGCAGGCGGGTCATCGGATCGAGAGCGCCGAACGGCTCGTCCATCAAGAGGATGCGCGGCTTGAGGATGAGCGTCCGGGCGATGGCGACCCGCTGGCGCATGCCGCCCGAGAGCTGATGCGGGTACTTGAAGGCGTCGCGCTCCGGGCACAGCCCGACCTTGCCTATCCACTCGAGCGCGCGCTGGTGGCGCACCGGCTTGGGCACGCCGAGGCACTCGAGGCCGAAGGCGATGTTGTCGAGCACGGTGCGGTTGTCGAACGCGGTGTACTCCTGGAAGACCATGCCGCGGTCGGCGCCCGGCCCGGTGACGGGCTTGCCCTGCACGAGCACCTCGCCGCTGGTCGCCGGGTGTTGCGGCTCGAGCCCGGCTATCAGGCGGAGCACGGTGCTCTTGCCGCAGCCGGAGGGACCGAGCACGGCGATGAGCTCGCCGACCCCGGGCAGGTCGTCCACGGTGAAGGAGACGTCCTTGATCGCGGTGTAGGCGCGCGGGGTGCCGGGCGAGTAGGTCTTGGTGACGTTCTTGAACTCGACGACCTTGGGCAGCTCCTGCGGCGCGTCCGTCGGAGGGTTCGGTGCGAGGGCCTCGTTGCTCATCACCCCTCCTCCCGGTACGGGAAGAGCCGGCGCTGCGCGAAGAGCAGCAGCCGGTCGATGCCGTAGGCGACCAGGGTTATCGCCACCAGGGCCAGGTAGACATGCTCCATCGGGCCGCGCCGCTGGGAGGTGAGGATGAGGGCGCCGATTCCGCTCGTCTGGTTCACCATCTCCGCGAGGATGATGTAGCCGAAGGCGAGCCCGAACAGCAGCCGCGCCGAGCCGAAGATGTCCGGCAGGGCGAGCGGCACGAGCACCTTGAAGAGCACCTGGTGCGGCCGGGCGCCCAGCGTCAGCGCGGTGTTGACGTAGCGCTCGTCGACGCTCGCGACCGCCCGCGCCGAGTCGAAGACGACGAACATCACGCAGGCGAGGAAAAGGAACATCACCTTCTGCAGCTCTTCGATGCCGAACCAGAGCAAGGTCAGGGGCACGAGGGCGGAGATGGGCACGTTGCGGCCGAAGATGGAGATCGGCGCGACGAAGGCGCCGAACTTCGGCCAGGCGCCGCAGGCGATGCCGAGCGGCACGCCGACCAGGGCGGCGAGGCCGAAGCCCTGAATCACCCGCCAGATAGAGGCGGCGAGGTTGCGGGTGAGCGCGCGGTCGAACCAGAGCGACTTGAAGGACCCGAGGATCTCGGCCGGGCTGCCGATGACCGCCGGGGAGACGATGCGCTCCTCGACCTGGCCCCAGGTGACCAGCGTCCAGACGGCGACGAGCAGGCCGATGCAGGCGACGCCGGCCAACAGGCGACCGAAGGCCGTCGGCTCGGCGCGCAGGCGCCAGGGGTTGAGCTTGTGTCGGGGCGCGGCGCTGTCGGCGGGCGTCTCGAGCGTCTCGGGTCTTGTGGCCTCGACGCTGAGGGCGGGAGCGCTGCTCGGGTTCGCCTCGGGCGGCACAGCGCCCTGGGCCTCGGGCTTGGGGCTGGTGGCGGTTTCGCTCATGGAGGCCAAAGCGGGGTCCCGAAGCGTCGAAGGCCCGGGACCCGCGGACACAGGTGGCTACTGCTGCGCCTCGAGCGGGTAGACCTTCACCTCGACGCGGCGGTTCTTGGCGTGGTTGTCCGGATCGCTCGGGTCGACCGGGCTGTTCCAGCCCATGCCCTCGGCCGAGATCTGGTTCGGGTGGATGGTGTCGAACTTCTCGAGGATGGCCTGGCGCACCGACTGTGCGCGCTCGTCGGAGAGCGTCTGGACGGCCTCGAAGGGAACCTTGCCCTTCATCGAGGAGTCGGTGTGCCCCTCGACCACGATGCGCGCGGCGCCGTACTGCCCGGTCATCTTGCCCACCTCTTCGACGACGAAGTCGACGTTGGGGTCGTAGAGTTCCTCGACCGCCTTGGCGCCGATGGTCTTGAGGATCTTGTGCTTGAGGTTGGAGCTGTTCGGGAAGAAGTGGACGACGATGGTCTTGGTGAGGATCTCGCCGGACTCGGCCTTGATCTCGGAGACCGAGCGGGCCGCGAAGTTGACCAGGTACTTGTTCTGAGCCTTGGCGAACTTGGGCTCGGCGCCGAGCTTCTGGATGATCGAGAAGTCGACCACCTGGTGCCAGGGCACCTTGTCGCCGACCTTGCCGATGCGCTTGTAGAGGTAGTAGGCGGTCTCCCAGGTGCGCTCGAAGTTGGTCGGGTTGTTCTGGTTGAGGAAGAACTCGCGGTTCTCGGCGTAGTTGGTCCAGTGGGCGTCGCCGAGCATGCCGAGCGTCTCGTCGGCAGGCAGGTTGTAGCCCTCGGCCATCCACTTCGAGACCTGGATCTTGTTCTCCTGCAGGTCGAGCGCGTCGGCCGCCTCGAGGAAGCCGCGTACCAGGGCCTCGACGACGGGCAGGTTCTCCTTGGCGAAGTCGGCGCGGGCGAACCAGACGTCGGCGATCATCCGGTTGGCGTCGGCGGTGGTGACGATGAGCTTGTTGCCCTGCACCTTGGCCAGGTTGTAGATGTCCGGCGCCCAGCTCACCGCGGCGGCTATCGACTTGTCGGCGGCGAAGGCGGCCGCGGCCTGGAAGGCGTCGCCGGTGTACTTGAAAGTGACCTCGGCCGGCTGCACCCCGCCGTTGATCAGGGCGTTGAGCACGAAGTACTGCGAGGGCGAGTTCTGCGCGAGCACCACCGTCTTGCCGCGCAGCCCGCCAATCGACTCGACCCCGCCGCGGGCGACGAGGCCGTCGCCGCCGTTCGACCAGTCGACCTGCTGGAAGATGCGCGGCATGGTGCGCGAGTCCTTCTTCAGCTCCTCCATGAAGAGCGGGAGCATGTCGACGGTGGCCCAGCCGATGTGGATGTTGCCCGAGGCGTAGGCGTCGCGCATCGCGACCGGGTCGTCGATGAGCACCAGCTCGAGCTTGAACTTGCGCTTGCCGTCGGGGGTCGTCCAAACCTTGCTCGGCTTGAAGCCGCCGTTGGCGAAGATGACCGGGGCCCAACCGGCCCAGACGTTGAGGGCCATCTTGACCGTGTCGTTCTCGAGCGGCTTGTAGCCGGCCACGCCCTGGACCGCGGGCAGGCGCTCCTCGGGGACGAAGTTGTACTCCTTGACCGTCGTCGGCGCGTTCGAGTCGGCGGCCTCGACCGCGTCCTTGGCGGGCCCGGCGCCCGGGCTCTTGGCCTGGTCCAGATCATCCTTGGAGATCTGTACGGAGATCTTCGACTCATCCGTGCCCTCGGGGGCGAGGATGCCCGCGCGGTAGAGGGCGAAGCCGACCAGCCCAATGACCACCAAGGCGAGGACGACGTAGAACGGACCCTTCGGCTTGACCTGTTGCGACATGTTCGCTCCTTGCTCTCGTCACGAAAGGCGGGGAGTGTACCGAACCGGCCACTGGGAACCAAGGCGAGCGCCCGGATGCCCGAAGCGAGGCACTGTCGAGCCACGACCGCTGTCCGGCCGCGGTTTCTGGCTGCTGTCGGGAGCCGCCCGGCACCGTCAGCGCAAGCGCAGCCCGCGGCCGCTCAAGGGCTGGGGCGGGTGCGCTCGAGCGGTTGCATCCCGAAGCCTTCGGGCTGGTACTGCTGTAGCTGCGGCTCGCCCTTCGCTTGAGTGTCGAGGAGCTCCTTGCCGGCGACGAGGGCGCCGCCCAGGGCCGCGCCCGCCACGGCCGCCGCCACGATGGTCACGGCCGCGTTGCGCGCGAGCAGAGCCTTCTCGGAGCGCGTGCTCACGAGCAGCTCGCTGCCCCCGCACAGCAGGCTGCCCTGGGGGGTTCCCTTGACGGGTCCGCAGACAAAGACCTCGCTGTCGACCGGGAGGACCTCTTCCAGGATCGCGTAGTCGAACAGATAGCTGTCCGCCACGCCGTATTCGCGCAGGACCTGTTGGAAGCGCCGAGAGCTGGCGCGGCCGCCGGTCCGTTCGCCGACAGCGCCGCCGGTGACGACCTCGGCGCCCTCCCCGTCGACCTCGAGCAGCCCGCTGTCGTCCTCGAGCCACCAATTCGTCCAGACCCGGCTGCTGACGGTAATGTCGCCGTGTGCGTGAGCGCTGTCGCCGAACCCCCGCCCGTTCCTCTCGCCCCCAAGGCGGCGGATGGTCAGCGCGTAGAAGATGCAGGGGATTTCGCGCAGCGGCGACACCAGCGGCTGCTCGGCGCGCGCCGTCCCGGACAGCTTGATCTTCTTCTCTCCCGGGCTCGCCGCGGCGCAGGTGCTGCGCCGGCACGCGCGCAGCTCCTTCTGGCTCAGGCGCGCGCCGACGGCGACCAGCGCGGCCACGGCAGCAACGATCAGCAGGATGAGCGCTTCCATGGGCAGAGCCTAGAACGACAAGCGGCCCGCCGAGAAATCCCGAGGCGGCCGCGCTCGGCGCGGCGGGTGCGCCACAGGGCCCCTCGACGCCGCCTCGCAGGCGGCCGCGCGCGCCGCCGGGCTCAACCGGCCCGCCCCCGCGCGACGTCCCAGATTGCCCGGAGCTGCGCGAGCCGCTC
>DHSB01000095.1:84940-105278 GCA_002408385.1 Myxococcales bacterium UBA5297 | reverse complement strand
AGCCGTGTCAAAGTCGGGTTGGGGTTCCAGTGGTGCCGATGGTTCACCGCGATCCCGGAGACTCCGTAGACGAGCGTGAGCCCGAGGATCAGGAAGCCAATATCTCGGTGGAGGCCGACGAGCACCCGGCGCCACGCCATTTCGCTACTCCCGCTGGGCCCCAAGTCGTGGGCCCGAGGTGCTTATAGGAACTCCGCGCCGGTCGCCCGGATGATGACCGCCTGGACCGGCTTGTCGTCCTTCACGGCTGCCGGATCGCCGACCTTGTGGTCTGCGGCGTAGTGCCGGGCGGCGCCGGAGGGCACCTCGACGATGCTGACGACGCCTTCGGCGCGCGCCTTCTTGCCGATCGAGTTCTCAGGCACTTTGAAGGACGGCGTGGTGACGACGCGGACGACCGCGCCGCTGCGCCCTTCGGCCTGAACCGCGAACCAGCCGCGCCGGTGGTAACACATCGCCGAGATGTTGCCTGCGACCCGCACGGTCTTGCCCGCGTACCTCTCGGGCTTGGCGATCAGGTCATCAATGGTGACGGGCGTCGCGCCGGCGAGCTTGGCGCCCGCGGCGAGGATGGCGGCCCCGGTCGCCGGGTCGGTGACGGCCACGGCCTCGGTGTTCTGCCCGGGCTCGATGCCCTGGCCCGCCTCGGCCTCGTGAGCCCCGGCGCAGCCTTCGTGGCCCGCGTGGCCGTCCTCTGCAGGCTCGGCGGGCTGGTGGGCCTCGCCTCCGTGGTTCCCGGTGCAGCCTTCGTGGCCCGCGTGGCCGTCCGCTGCAGGCTCGGCGGGCTGGTGGGTGCAGCCTTCGTGGCCCGCGTGGCCCTCCTGGACCGCGGCCGGCTCGGTCTTCTTCTCGGGCGCGGCCACCGCTTGTGCGGCGGGCACGGCGACCGGGGTGACCTGCTGGGGATTGTCTTTGCACCCCGCGAGCGCGAGCGCGGCAATCGGGATCATCAGCTTCATCTTCATGGCAGGGCTCCGTCGTCTCTTCGACTCGGTGAGAAGGCGGACATATTAGTGCGTCGGCGGGCGAATCGCCCGAGCCGCACCGCGCTCGCGGACCCTGCTGCCCGGCCGTTCGTTGATCGGCAACTCGCCGGCCGGTCGGGTATGACAGCACCCGGTCCGAGCGCAGATAGTGTCGAGCCGTCGACGACGCTGGGCTCATTCGCCTTGGAGGCCTCATGCTCTTGGCCAGTATTGCGCTCCCGCTGGTGCTCCTCGCTGCCACGCCTGGCGCCTCGGTAGAGGTTCCCTCGGGCATCAAGGTGGAAACTGGGAGCGCAGGCAAAGCGTCCGGCGCCTCGGCAGGTGCGCCGCAGGCTCGCGACGCCGACCCGGTCCAGAGCGCGCTGCCTATCGTGCAGGTGACCGTCTTCAGCGACCGCGCCCGCGTCGAGCGTCGAGGCGAGCTCAAGCTCGGGAAGGGCGAGCAGCGCCTGCGCCTGCCCTCGCTGCCGGCGAGCCTGGATCCCGACTCGGTCCGCCTCGAGGCCCGCGGTGCGGCGGTGCGCTCGGTCGAGGTGCGACGGGCCCGGCGCGGAGAGCTTCCCAAGGACGAGGCCAAGCGCCTGCTGCGCGATCTCGAGACGGCCGGCGACGAGGGGCGGGCCCTGCTCGACCGCAAGCGCGTCCTCGACGAGCAGCTCGCGCTGCTGCAGGGGCTGCGCCCGCGGTCGACCCCGCTGCCGAGCCCGGAGGGGCTACCCCGGCTGCTCGAGCCGGCGGGTTGGGCCGCCGCGGCCAGCTTCTTCGACACCCTCGCGGCGGCGACCGCGGCAGAGATCGTCGCCCTGGAAGCGAAGCTGCGCGAGCACGCGAAGCGGATGCGCGGGCTCCAGCTTCAGGCCGCCGAGCTCTTGCGGGCCGGCGCCGGCGAACCGGGCTACCTCGTCGAGGCCGTGGTCGAGCCGCGGGGGCCGAGCGCGCGATTCGAGCTGGTCTATCTCGTCAAGGGCGCTCGATGGCTGCCAGCCTACGACGTGCGCTATGCGCCGGGCAGCCCGGAGGTGGAGGTCCACTTTGCCGGCCTGGTCTCGCAGGCGAGCGGCGAGGACTGGGTGGACGCGAAGCTGGTGCTCTCGACCGCCGTGCCCGCGACCAAGGCCGACCTCCCCAAGCTGGCTGCCTGGAAGATCGGCGACAGGGACCAGTTTCTCCCGAAGCCGCAGCCCAAGCCGCGACCCGGCCCGGCGCGCCCGGCCCCACCGGTCGCCCGGCAGAGCGCAGAGGACGCGGCTTCTGGGGACGAAGAGCTGCGGCGGGCGCTTTCGCAAGCGGCGCACGCGGCGTCCGAGCCCGCGCCCGCGCCCGTCTTCGAGAACCTGATGGGCGACGCCGACGCGGCGGAGGAGTCCCTGGAGATGCCCTCGCAGCCTGCCCGCGCCGAGCGCCCGCCGCCGTCTCCGCCGCCGGCCGCCTGGAGCCGGCGGACCGACTACGGCTTCGACTCGGTGGAGGCAGAGGCCGCCAGGGTGACGGTCGAGAGCGCGGCTTTCGGCCAGAGAGCGGCTTCGCGCGCCGCTTCGGTCGCGCCGGTGACCCTCGGGGCGCCGCGGGGCTGGAGCGCGCCGATCCTCGGGGCCGACCTGCCCGCCTCGCTCGCCGGCGGCTACGACTACACGTTCAGCTCCGCGAGGCCGGAGTCGGTTCGCTCAGGTGGCGAGGAGCGGCGCGTCGCGCTGCACTCCGTGCGCTTGCCGGCCAAGGTCCTCGTCACCGCGACCCCGGGCCTCGGCAAGGAGGCCTACCTGGTCGCCGACGTGACCAACGGCTCGGACAGGCCGCTGCTGCGGGGCCAGGCGAACCTCTACGTCGGCTCGGACCTGCAAGGTCAGGCGATGCTGAAGACCACGGCAGTGGGCGAGCAGATCTCGCTTCCCCTGGGGGTCGACGAGGCCATCGGGATCGAGCGCAACGTCAATCTGCTCGCCGGGGAGAAGGGCGTCTTCTCCAAGGACGACGTGACTCGGTACGAGGTGGTCGTCGAGCTGCTCAACCCGCGTGCGGCGGCGATGGAGGCGCGGGTGATCGACCAGATCCCGTTGGCCGGCAACCAGCACGTGAAGGTCGAGCTCGAGCGGATGGAGCCGTGGGCGATCCACGACAGGGCCGAGGGCACGCTCGAGTGGCGGGTACAGCTCGCGCCGCGCGAAAAGCGCGTGCTGCGCTTCGTCTTCACGATTACGCGCCCGCGCGGCGCCCGACTCCAGCAGTGGTGAGGCCGACGATGCTCCTCGGAGAGACCGCCATGTCGACGCAAGAGGTATCGGGAAATCTCCTCGAACTCGGCCCGCCCCCTCCGGTCACCTCGAGCGAAGTCGAGAGGCCCGAGCTTAGGAAGAGCCTGCGAGGCCGAAGCCGAGGGGCCCTTCGACTGCGCTCGCGCCTCTGCGCTCAGGGTGAGCGGAACCGGACCGAGCTGAAAAAGGAGTTCTCATCGACGGTTCTTCAGCGCTTTTCCAGCCTCTTCGCCCTGCTCGCAGCCTCTGTGCTGCTCCCCTGCGCTTCCGCCCGCGCGAACCCGGACGACCGGGCGCCCGTCGTGCGCGCGGTCGTCTATCCCGACCGCGCGCTGGTCACCCGCTCGCTCGAGGTCCCATGTGGCAAGACGCCGAGCGGAGCGACCTTTGCCGGGCTGCCCTGGGGCCTCGACGAGACGACGCTCAAGGCGACCGCGAGCGGAGCCGGCGGCCGGATAGAGGGCCTGAGCCTGCGACAGCGGGTCCTCCAGGACGCGCATCTCGCCCAAGTCCACGCGCTCGACCAGAGGCTCGAGGCGTTGCGCGCTCGCATCCGCGAGGTGGAGCTCCAGCGCGCGCAGGCGGCCTCCTCCCGCGCCCAGGGCGAGAGCCTGCGGGCCACGGTCCCCGAGTTCGTAGCGCGCGAAGCGGCCGCCGAGCCCAAACCGCAGACGAAGGCCTGGGCTGCGGCGCTCGAGTCCTCGCGGCGGATCATCGAGGCGGCCGACGACGGGCTGCGCAAGGCCGACGCGAGCCTGCGCGAGCTCAACCGCGACCTGCAGGAGCTGCTGAGCCAGCGCGGCACCCTCGCTTCGGACGGCCCCGCGCGCGCGATGGAGGCGGAGGTCCTCGTGCGCTGCAGCCGCGCCGGCGCGGCGCGCGTCGAGCTCTCCTACATGGCGGGCGGCGTAAGCTGGCAGCCGGTCTACGAAGCGCGGGCGGCTCGAGCGCGAGAGAAGGTCGAGCTCGCGATGCTCGCGCAGCTCGTCCAGGCGACCGGTGAGCCGTGGGACGGTGTGCAGCTCACCCTCTCGACCGCGACCACCCGGCGCGACGCGACGCCCCCGGAGCCCAAGCGCCTCTACGTCGGGGCGACGCCCGAGGACAAGAAGAAGAAGGTCTTGGTCAAGCGCTACGAGGAGGTCGCGCACCTCTCGTCCCTGACGACGGCGAGCGCGGGGTCCGAAGGCCAGGCGCAGACAGAGGAAGCAGGCCTCTCGGTGCGCTTCGAGGTGCCGGGCAAGGTCGACCTCCCGGGCGACGGTCGCCCCATGCGCCTGCTCGTCTCCCGTCATTCACTCCCGGCGACCTTCGGCCTGCTGACTGTCCCGAAGATGGCGCCCTTTGCCTTCCGGAGCGCCGAGGTCATCAACCGCACCGCTCACCCTCTGCTGCCGGGCCGGGTCGAGCTCTTCGCCGGCGGCAGCTACCTCGGTCACAGCCAGCTCGGGCACGTGCCGAACGGCGACAGGCTCGAGCTCGCTTTCGGGATAGAGGAGCCGGTCAAGGTGCGGCGGGTCATCCTGACCGAGCAGGCGAAGGATCCCGGGTTCCTCGGGTCTACGCGCAGGCTCAACTATGGCTACCGCTTCGAGCTCGCCTCGCACGCGGCGGGCCCGGTCGAGCTCAAGGTGCAGGAGCACGTGCCGGTCTCTCAGCTCGACGACGTGAAGGTGGTGCTGGGCGAAAAGACGTCCTCCGGCTACGAGCTCGCGCCCGCCGACGGCATCGTCACCTGGAAGGTGAAGCTCGCGCCGGGCGAGAAGCGCGAGCTCGAGCTGCACTTTGCCGTGGAGATCCCCGAGGAGTACGACTCGAGCGCGCTGTAGGCGAACGAAGGCGCTCTTGCAGCGCCTGTTTATCGGCGCCGAGCGTCGCCGTCCGAGGGATTGGAACGTCGGCGCCACGCCTGCTAGCTTCGGCCTCCTCATTTCTGAGGAGGTCGAAGATGCCGAAGCGCTCCGTCGATGCTTTCCACGCCAGCCATGAACGGCCTGCCCTCGCTCTTGCCGCCGCGGCTGTGTTCTCGCTCGTCCTGCCGGACACAGCGCACGCCCGCGGGTTGCCCAAGAACCTGAACGAGGCGCAGCTCGTCGAGTACCTCTCCGACGGCGGCGAGCAGGCGCGCGCCGAGGCTTGCCACCGGCTCGGCAAGCGTCGGAGCCGCTCGGCGGTGCAGCCCATCGGCAAGACGGCGCTCGAGGACGGCTCGGCGAAGGTCCGCGAGCAGTGTCTGGAGGCGCTCGAGGAGATTGGCGGCGAGGACGGGCTGAAGGTCGCACGCAAGGCTGCTCTGGCCGACGAGAACGACGGGGTGCGCGTCACGGCCATTGAGGTGATCAAGCGGCTCGACCGCGACGAGGACGGGGGGGCCACGCTCGGAAAGATCGTGCTCGACGACGACGCCTCGGTGCGGGTGCGGCGCACCGCTGCCAATGTCCTTGGGGACAAGCGCTGGCGGTCGGGGGCCGACGCGCTCGCGAGGACGATCAAGGGCGACGAGCCCCTCGATCTGCGTCGGGAGTCTCTCAAGGCGCTCGTGGTCATGGGCGACAAGCGCAGCTACGAGATCGTGCACCACACGCTACTCAAGGATCCGTCGGTCGAGATGAGGCGCGAGGCGAGCTGGGTTCTCGAGCGCCATCCTGACCGCTCGTCGCTCGATCCGCTGTGCATGGCGCTGCGCGATTCGGACGACAAGGTGGTGAAGAACGCCATCGACGCGTTGATGCGGCTCGGCAACCGCAAGGCGGCGCCTGCTCTGCGCGAGGCCGCGGCCGGCGTGAACGACAGGCTCGCGAAGAAGATGAATTCGGTCGCCGCGCGCCTGGAGCGTTGAGCTCGGCGAAGGTTGGCGTGCGCAGCCTCGAGAGGTGTCGAGAGGCCTCCTAGACTCGGCCCCTCCTCCGATCACCTCGAGCGAAGTCGAGAAGCCCGGGCTTTGGCACCGGGCCCTTGCCCGGCTGTGACCTTGAACTGTCAGGGCTGTTGGGGCCCGGAGCGCCAGCCTTCGTGCTGGCGTCTCGCGGTACCGGACGGCGTCGAAGAGGGTAGACGGACCTTCGGTTTGAATCCGTACGAACGGTCGCAGGGCCTCCCGACGGCGCCGGAGGCGCGCGGGCCAGCGAAGCCGGGACCTTCCACTCTCGACCGTCGCTCGTTGCTCCGCGGGCGAGCGTGCAGCCCCGCTTGCCGGCGAGCGAGCGTGTGTAGTCGGCGCGACTGTGCGTCTTCACACTTAGGTGAGGCGCGGCAGTCGGCGCGTGAGGGGGGCGGGTGGCGAACAAGTTCCGCGAGGCGATGGGCAAAGGGACCCGCCGCGCAGGCGCCGCGAAGACCGAGGCGCTGCTCGCCGCGGCGTTCGAGCACGCGGCCGCCGGCTTGTGCCTCATCGGCGCGGACGGCACCGTGCTGCGCGCCAACGCCGCGCTGCTCGAGCTCGCAGGCCTGGTCGGCGACGAGGTCGAAGGCCGCAGCGCTGAGCGCCTGTTCAAGGTGCTCGGTCTGGGCGACCCGGTGCTCGAGCGGGCCCAGGCCGGGGAGCGCATCGACTTCGGTCCGCGACCGGTGGGCGGTCCCCGCGCCGAGACCTGGTGGAGCGGCCGCCTGGTGCCGGTCGGCGAGGGCGTGCTGCTCTGGGCCGAGGACGTGACTGCCCGCGCCAGCGCCGAGCGCGAGGCCGAGCGGCTCGGCGCGCTCGTCGAGTCGCTGCGCGAGCGGGCCGAGCGCGCGGAGGCGGCGCTGCTGACGCTCTCCGAGGTGGTCCCGGCGGTCGTGCTGGTCGCCGACGAGAAGGGCGAGATCACCGGGGCGAACGCCGCGGCCCAGGCGATGCTGGGAACGCAGGCCGGTGACCGGTTCGGCCTCACCGGCGCGGTCACGCTGCACAGGCCCGATGGCGAGCTGCTGCCGTTCGAGGAGCTGCCGCTCGCCAAGGCCATCGAGCGAGGCGAGCCCTCGCGCGACCTGGAGCTCTTGGTGCGCGGGCGCGGATGGGAAACGACGATGCGCGCGCACGGGGCTCCGGTGCGCGCCCACGACGGCTCCCTCGTTGGCGCGGTCTCGGTGTACGAGGACCTGACCGGGCGCGGGGCGAACGAGCACGAGCTCGAGGCGGTCATCGAGCAGGCCGCCGCCAATGCCGCGCTGCTCGATGCCCTCATCGAGCTGGTGAGCGAGGCGGTGGTGCTCTACGCGCCGTCCGGCGCGATCGAGCGCATGAACGGAGCCGCCGAGCGGGTTCTCGGATTCGGTGCCGCCGCGCGGCGACTGCCGGACTGGGCCCGCGTCGGGCTCGCCTATGCGCAGACCCCGGAGGGCGAGCCCTTCCCGGCCGATCAGACTCCGGCGGCGCGGGCGCTCCGGGGCGAGTCGGTACGGGGCGTGCCGATGGCCTTTCCGACCCTCTCCGGCGGAAAGATCTTGGTGAGCGCGAGCTCGTGTCCGGTCTTCGCCGGCGACGGGCAGATTGTCGGGGCGGTATCGCTGTTCGAGGACATTACGAACCGGCAAGGCCTCGAGGACGAGCGCGAGCGGCTGCTGCGCGGACTCGCGACGGGTTTGAGAGGCCCGCTGCTCGAGCTGCAGGAGCAGGCGCGCGGCCTGAGCTCCGCGGAAGACTCGCCGAGCCCGGCGGCGCTCGTCCGCGCCGGGGTCGGGCGTATCAGCCGCAGGCTCGACACCTTCCTCGACCGGTTGCGACTCGATGTTGGCGAGCTGAAGGTCACGCTCCAGCCTGTCGAGGTGCGCGAGTTCGCCCTCGGATTGAAGGAACGGCTCGCCGAGACCCTGGGCGAGCCGGTCGCCCTGGACCTGCCCGAGGACCCGCCGCGCATCGCCGCGGACCCGAGGCATCTCGAACGCATCCTCGTCGAGCTGCTCACGCGGGTCGCCGACGGTTCGAGCGCCTCGGGCAACCTCTCGGTCTCTTTCCAACGGCGCGACCGGGAGATTGGCATCTTCGTCGTCCGCCAGAGCGCCGAGGTCGGCGACGACCGCAACGGCAGCCTCCTGCGCGAGCCGAAGGAGGACGAAGCCTCATCCTCGCTCGCGGCCCTGGAGATCGCCGCACGACTGACCGACCTGCACGGTGGCAGGCTCGTGGAGCTGGGACCGGGGCGCGATGCGGGCTTCCTGCTCCTGCTGCCGACTCTGGAGGACCCGGAGCCGCGCTGGGAGGATCTGCCGGGAGGCCAGCAGCCCTGGCAGGACTGAAAAGCCGCCGGGAAATCTTCCGCCGTCCCCTTCTGCTCACCCTGAGCGTGGCTCCCGACGAGCGAGCCCTGCGGCATGGGCGCTCCGCTGCGGCAGAGGGGCGAGCACGAAGAGGCTCAAAACCGGCGAGGGTGGCCGCTTGCTGCCTTGCGGTATTCTCGGGCCACTCATGCTCGCCCCGAACGCTGCAGATCCTTCGCTGACGGTCGAGACGCCCGAGCGCGTCGAGCTGTCGCTCGATGTCGCCGGTCTCGGGACCCGGGCGCTCGCCTACCTGGTCGATGCGCTGGCGCTCTTCCTGTTCTGGGTGACCGCCGCCTTCGTCTTCTCGCTGTTCAAGCAGGGCGTCAGCTTCGAGGACTTCCAGGCGCTCGACGCCTTCGTGCAGGCGGCGATCGTCATCGGGGCGTTTCTGGTGCAGTGGGGCTACTGGACTCTCTTCGAGACGGTCTGGGAGGGGCGCTCGCTCGGCAAACGCGCGCTGCGCATCCGAGTCGTCAAGGTCGACGGCTCGCCGGTGGGCTTTACGGATGTGGCGCTGCGCAACCTGGGCCGTGTGGCCGACTTCCTTCCCGGGTTCTATGCCCTGGGGCTGGTGACGATGGTCGCCAACCCGCGCAGCCGGCGTTTGGGCGATCTGCTCGCGGGGACGCTCATTGTGAGGGAGCACAAGGTCGATCTGTCGCGCTACGAGCAGGCCGCCGCAGGTCCTGTGGCCAGCTCAGCCTCGCTCACGGCGGCAGAGTACGAGCTTGTCACTCGCTTTCTCGAGCGCGCCGAGCAGCTCGAGCCCGAAGCGCGCGAGCGGGTGGCGCTGAAAATTGCCGAGCCCTTTGCCGAGCGGCTTGGAGGCGAGAACAAGGCCGAGCACCTGCGCGACGGCAGGGCAGCCGAGAGCTTCCTGCGCACGCTGTTGGACGCGCATGGCTGAGGACCTGCCGCGCTTCGTACGCAGACGTCGGCCCGCCTGGGAGGAGCTCGGGCAGCTCGTCGAGAGGGTGGGTCGCGACAGGCTCGGGCTGGACGACCTCGCCCGGCTCGATCGCCTCTATCGCCGCGCGACCAGCGACCTCGCCCTGGCGCGGGCGTTCTTCCCGGGCTCGGACGCGTACGTCTTCCTCAACCAGCTCTGTGCGCGAGCTTATGGGGCGATCTACCGCCGGCGCCCCTCGAAGGCGCGCGCGCTCAGGCGCTTTGTCCTCCACGACTTTCCCGGCACCTTCGTCGCCGAGATCCGCTTCTTCTGGATGGCGCTCGGGCTGCTGCTCGCGGGCGCGCTGACGGGGATGGTCGCCGCGCTCGCCGAGCCCGCCTCGGTCGACGCCGTGGTCCCTGCCGAGCTTCGCGCGCACATCAATCAGGGCACGCTGTGGACCGACACGGTGCTGTTGTCGGCGACTCCGCTCGTGGTCGGCTCTCAGATCCTGGTCAACAACATGGCGGTGGCGCTGACCGCCTTCGGGATGGGCCTGACCGCCGGCCTCGGCACCGGCGTGGTGCTGCTCTTCAACGGGCTGCACATCGGCGCCATCCTGACCCTGTGCTTCAAGGCGGATCTCGGGTTTGGGCTGCTGGGCTTCATGGTGGCGCACGGCTTCGTGGAGATCGCCTCCATCCTCATCGCCGGGCAGGCCGGGCTCATCCTCGGCGCGGCGATCGTCGCGCCCGGCGAGCTGACGCGCGGCGACGCGCTGCGCCTGCGCGGCCGAAGGGCCCTGCGGCTCGTGCTCGGGACGCTGCCGCTCTTCTTCGCTATCGGGATGGTCGAGGGCTTCGTCTCGCCCGGTCGGCTCTTTCCAGGCCCGCTCAAGCTCGCGCTCGGCATGACGCTGGCGGCGCTGCTGTTCGCCTACCTGATCAAGCTCGGGCGCGCCGCGGCGGTCGACGACGACGCCTGATCTCCGGGCCGCCGTCGATTGCGCTCGGGCTCTCACCGCCGGCCGAAGCGGCGGTGGGAAGGGACCGCCGGCCTGTTGCCAGCGGGCCCGATGCATCGAGAGCTCGCGACGTCGGTGGCCCTTGCTCGGGCGGACCGGAGCGCGTTCGTCGGCCGCAGCGGCCTTGGAGTCCAGAGGTGTCGGGAAATCTCCTTGAACCCGGCCCGCCCCCTCCGCTCACCTCGAGCGACGGTCGAGGGCCCTTCGACTCCGCTCCCGCCGCTCGCGCCTCGGGAGCCACGCTCAGGGTGAGCGGAACGGGACGGAGTCGAAGAAGGATTCTTCGACGGCTCTTCCGAGGCCTCTAGCGTGCCCGGTACTTGCGCGCCGCGGTCGCGTCCACGACCACCTCGTGCGCCGAGGCCCGCTTGCCGTTGCGGATCCGGTCGTAGGCGGCGATGACCCGCCTCATCTGCGCGGCGTCGCCTCCGCGGTCTGGATGGTGGCGAAGGGCGAGCTCGTGGAAGCGCGCGCGCACGGTCTCTTCGGGGGCCGAAGGCGGCAGGCCGAGGGTCTGGAAGGGGTCGCTCTCGTCGAGCTCGGCGATCCAGCGCGTGAGCCGCTCCTTGATCCTGTCGAAGTCGTCGGTCGTCGTCGCCCGGCGCTGCTCGGGCTTGTCGACGCGCGCGGTGCGCGCGCGCACCAGATCGTCGCCATACGTCGAGGCGACCCAGCGGCCGCAGCCCGCGCAGAAGTAGTAGCGAACCGTGCTGCCCGAAGGACCTTGGGCAGTCATCGGCGTCTCACAAAGCTCGCAAAGCAGCGTGGTCGTCTCGGTCATGGATGAACTGCGTTCGGACTCGGAGCGCGACCCTCTCGGGCACCACCCGCGATGAGCGGGGCCTCCTCCTCCATGAGCTCCAGCAAATCGCCCGGCTGGCAGGCAAAGTAGGCGCACAGGCGCTCGAGCACGTCCGCGTCGTACCGAAGCATCCGGTTCTCCGCGAGCATGGAGAGCGTGCGCCGGTTGATGCCGGTCTCGTCCGAGAGCCGGCTGATGAACCGGATCCCGCGCTTGCCCATCAGCTCGAGGAGACGACAGCGAATCATGAGGCTCCTTGTGTGCCCGTCCAGCTTCCGATTGGACATATTGGAGCGCATTTTGAGCGGGTCAATTATTCGGCCGGGCGTCCGCTCTCAAGGTCCGTCGCGAAATCACCCTCACCTCGGCTCTCCCCCGCCGGTCACCTCGAGCGAAGTCGAGAGGCCCGGGCTTGTTACCGGTCCCCTGGCCGGCCGTGAATTTGAACCAACAGGGTTTCGCGGAGGGCGGTCAATTTGGAGCGAAGCCGGGGCCCCTCGACTCCGCTCAGGGTGAGCGGCACCGCGGAGCCGGACGGAGAAGAAGAAGGATTTCTCGACGGCTCTTCCAGCCAAGGAGAGCGGCCGTGGGGGCTTCTGACCCAGCCGGAAGGCAGGCCTATCGTCGCGCGCCTCGACGAGGAGGAGTCTCAGGTGGCCGCATCGTGAACACCGACGGCAGGCTCGTGCCGTCCGAGCAGGCCGTCGTCAGCGTCTTCGACCGCGGCTTTCTCTCTGGAGACTCGGTCTACGAGGTCGTGCGCAGCTATCGCGGGGTTCCCTTCGAGCTCGGCGCCCACCTCGCGCGCCTCGAGCGCTCGGCCCGCCTCATCGGGCTCGGGCTGCCGATGCCGCTCGAGCGGATTGGCGCCGAGGTGCAGCACACCGGGGACGCCACCGGCAACCCCGAATCGTACGCGCGCATCATCGCGACCCGCGGCTCGCGCGAGCTCGGGCTCGAACCCGGCCTCGCGCACGACGGCAGGCTCATCGTCATCGCCAAGGAGCTGGTCCCCCCGCCGCCCGAGGCCTACGAGCGCGGGGTGCGGCTCGCCCTCGTCGAGCGCCGCCGCAACGAGGCGCTCGACCTGCAGGCCAAGACGGGCAACTACCTCAACAACGTCCTCGCTATGGAGCAGGCGAAGGCCCGCGGCGCCTACGAGGCGCTGATGCTCAACACGCACGGGCGCATCACCGAGGCCGCCAGCGCGAACGTCTTCCTCGTCCAAGCGGGCGCGCTCTGCACTCCACCGCTCGCGGCCGGCATCCTCGAAGGCGTCACGCGCCGCGTGGTCATCGCGCTCGCGCGGGGCCTGGGCCTCCCGGTGCACGAGCGCGACCTCGTTCTGGACGACCTGTTCTCGGCCGACGAGGCGTTCATCACCAGCACGACCCGCGAGCTCGTGCCGGTCGTCGCGGTGTGGCAGGGCGAGCTCGAGCGGCCGATAGGCTCGGGCGCGCCAGGGCCACTGACGAGGCGGCTGCTCGGCGAGTTTCGCGACAGGGCGCAGAGGCTCTCGACGCGCCGGTGACAGCTCCGGCAGGCTCGAGCGCGAGCGGCTTGGAAGGCGCCTGCTGATTCGGGATCCGAGGGGTCGCTGGCCCGTTCGTAGCGGGGGACGCTGCAGTTCCGTTAGCATTGACTTCACGAAACACGACACCTGCCCGCGACGGAGGTCGACGGCGCGGGCACAAGCTTCAGGGGCCGGACGGCGAGCAGGGCGACGATGACGACGAGAGACGACAAGCGCGGCGAGCAGGCCGACAGCCCCGCGGCCGAGGCGGCCGGCACCGAGCGGATCGCCCGGCGCAAGCTGCTGAAGATGGCCTACGTCGCGCCGGCGATCATCGGCACGCTGCTCATCTCCGAGGACGCCGCCGGCCAGCAGGCGAGCTGCGCTCCCAACGCGAACCCCTGCAACCCACCGGTGGGCTGCAAGCCGAACGAATGCAAGCCGAGGAACCGGCCGAAAAGCCCGCAGCGCAGGCGGTAGGGCCGAAGGCACACGGGTGACCAGCCCCTCTTCGATGAAGTCGCGACGAGCGCTCCTCTTCCCCGAAACCCTGGCGGTCTTGACTGAAGCCGAGGGCTCGCGCGTGCGCTTGGTCGACTTCCTCGACCGCCGGGTCCTCTTCGCCGACGGGGTGCTCGCCCGCGAGTTGCTCGCCGCGCTCGACGGCGGCGAGCCGGGGCCGCTGCTCGCCTCCCTCGGCAGGCTGGGCGGCTCGATCGTGCGGGCGCGCGGAACGGCCTCCTCGCCGCTGACCGCGCAGGCTGCGCTGCGCCTGCAGGGGTTCGACACGCTCTTCCTCGAGCTCACCCTCCAATGCACCGAGCGCTGCGTCCACTGCTACGCGGCGGCCGGTCCCGAGCGGCGCGAGCGGTTGTCGCGCGAGACCTGTCTCGAGCTGCTCGAGGACGCGGCGGCGCTGGGCTTTCGGCGCGTCCAGTTCACCGGCGGCGATGCGCTGCTCGTCCCCTACCTCGAAAGGCTGCTGGAGACCGGGCAGAGGCTCGGCTTCGAGATGCGCGAGGTCTTTACGAACGGACAGCTCCTCGACGAGGCGCGCCTCTCCTCGCTGGCCGAGCACGGCGCCTCGTTCGCCTTCTCGCTCTACGCTGCCGAACCGGCGATCCACGACGCGATTACTCGCGTGCCAGGCAGCCACGCGCGCACCTGCGACGCTATTCGCCGCGCTTGCGCCCGGGGGCTCGAGGTGCGAGCCGCCGTCGTGGAGCTCGAACAGAACGCCGGCCAGGTGGAGGCCGCGATGGCGCTCGCCCGCTCGCTCGGTGCAGAGGTGTCGCGAGCGGGCGCGAGCCACGCGGTCGGGCGCGGCAGCTTCTTGGAGCCACGCGCTCAGGTGCCAATAGGGCAGGATGTCGAGCCGCAAGAGCCCGAGGGGCAGCACGGGTGCGCCCGCGAGGGCGCCGGGAACTACGGCGTTCTTTGCGTCGCCGGGGACGGGTCGGTCTTTCCCTGCGTGTTCAATCGCGAAGACAGGCTGGGCCGGGTCCCCGACCGGCGCCTTCGCGACATCGTGGCCGCGCCCGAGCTGCAAGCAGGGCAGGTCGAGGCCGCCGAGTTCCTGCGCGAGGTGCGGCGCCGGCTGCAGTGCGCAAGCTGCCAGTGCACCGCCTGGGCGCTTCGGGCCGCGAAGGAGAACGAGAGCGCTCCATGGGACTGAAGAGGTGTCCAAGAATCCTTCCGAGCGAGAGCCGCGCAGCCCGAGCCCCTCGGCGGCCTCGGAACAGACTGAAGTCGAGCCCCTCGACTGGCGCCTCCCTCGTTCCTCGGGAGGCTACGCTCGGGGTGAGCGGGTGGCGAGGTTTGGGGTGATTTCGCGACAGACTTTGAGGCGAGTCGACGGGTTGGAGACCGAGGAGCTTCCGAGCGGGGAGACGGTCGTGCTGCACCCGGAGACCGGCGTCGCCGTGGTCCTCAACCCGATGGGCGGCGTCGTCTGGGCGCTATGCGACGGCCGGCGCAGCGCGGGCGAGATCGCCGACTTCATCTGCCGCAACGTCGAGGGCGCCGACGGCGCGAAGGCCCGCGACGACGTCGACGCGCTGGCCCGGCAGCTCAAGGAGCGCGGCCTCGTCGAGGAGAGCGAGACGTGTGGACCACGCTCTTCGACGCCCTAGGAACGGCGGTACGCATCGAAGCCGACGCGTCTTTGGCCGGCCCGCTGCAGGAGGTCTTTGGCACCTTTGCCGAGGCGAGCGGCCCGCCATCGCTCGACTACCTGATCGCCTGCGGCGGCGGGGAGTGGCGCCTGTGGCGCGGCGAGGCGCTGGTCACCTTCTCCGTCGAGCCTCTCGAGCTGGTCGCCTGCCTCGAGGGCGATCTTCTCGAGCGGCTCCTCGAGCGAAGCTCGGGATGGTGCCTGCACGCGGCGGTCGTCGGTGACGACCGCGGCGCGCTCGTCCTCGCCGGAGACTCGGGCGCGGGAAAGAGCACTCTGGCCCAGAGCCTGGTCGCGCGCGGGATGCGCTACTTGAGCGACGAGCGGGCGCTCATCGCCCCTTCCCTGCAGGTCCGAGGGCTGCTGCGCCCGATAGGCATCGACCCCGACTCGGTCGCGCGCCTTCCCCGCGGCGCGAGGCTCTTCGACTACCCGGCTGCGAGAGCCGAGCGCCGCTCATCGCGCCTGGTCCACCCTCCGGCCGACCGCCGTGAGCCGGGGGCGCTGCCGCTGCGGAGGTTGGTGCTGCTCAGCCACGCGCCGCAGCGCGCCCCGGAGGTCCGCGAGCTGTCGCCGGGCGAGGCTCTCCAGCTCCTGTGGGCGCACTCTATTCGGCCGGGCAAGGGCGCGTGGGGCATCGCGCTCGAGGTGGTCAGGCGCGTTCGGGCCGCCGCCTTGGTGACCCGAGGTGTCGAGGAGGCCTGCCAACACCTCGAGGAGTTGCTCCAAGCCGACTCGTCGACACCGACGGTCCGATAGCGCAGCGCCAGGCGACCTCTCTGCCTCGTCAGCCCCGGGTCGAAGATTGGGCCTGCGTGCGACTTTGGGGTTAACTGTGTCCTCAAGAGCACTCGGGGGTCGGGCCGCGGACCCTGACCGGGGCGCCAAGAGGAAGACGGACGATGGAAGGCAAGCAGCTACAGTCAGAGCCCTGGTACGGGCCCGACGAGGCGCCCATCGATCTGCGCGCGTACTTGGCGATCCTGCTCAAGCGCAAGTGGATCATCGCGGTGGTCTTCGTGGCGACGCTGGCGGCGACGGCGCTCTACACGCTGCGCCAGACGCCCATCTACGCGGCCGGCGCCACGGTGGTCATCGACCTCGAGCCCCCGCAGGTGCTTGGCGAAGGGGTGCGCGAGGCGGTCGACATCGGCGCGGGCTACTACTACTCGAACACCAAAGACTTCTTCGAGACGCAGTACAAGATCATCGCCTCGCGCCGCACCGCCGAGCTCGCCGCCGAGAAGCTCGGGCTCGACAAGGACTCCGGGTTCCTCGGCCTGACGCACCTGCCGGCCGACCAGCAGGCCCAGTTCTTGACCCTGAAGGCCGCGGCCTCGGCGATTCAGGGGCGGACCTCGGTCGAGCCGGTCAAGGACTCGCGGGTGGTGCGCATCCGCGTCGAGGACGAGGACCCGGGGCGCGCCGCGGCGATCGCCAACGAGCTGGCCCGCGCCTACATGCAGTCGAACCTCGAGAGGCGGGTCGAGGGCTCGCGCGACGCCTCGGTCTGGTTGCAGAAGCAGCTCGCGGACCTCAAGGGCAGCCTCGTGCAGAGCGAGGTCGCGCTGCACGAGTTCAAGAAGCAGAACGACCTCATCCAGACCTCCTTCGAGAACCGCCAGACGGTCACCAATCAGCGGGTGCTCGCGCTCAACGACAACCTGACCCGGGTCCTCGCGCGCAAGGCCGAGGTCGAGGCGCGGGTCGAGACCATCCGCGCCGAGCGCAAGAGCGCGGACATCGACCGGCTGATGGAGCTTGGCCCGGTCGCCGAGAGCGGCTTCGTCAGCCAGCTCAAGATGAGCTTCCTCGCCGTGACCAACGAGGCCGGCGACCTGCGCAACCGCTACGGCCCCGAGCACCCCAAGCTGAAGGCGGCCGAGGAGAAGCTGGCCCACGCGCGCGAGAACCTGCTGCGCGAGATCGACCGGATCCTCGGCGCGCAGATCGCCGAGTACGACGAGCTGGTCGCCACCGAGCGCAAGCTCAAGGGGCTTCTCGAGACCGCCAAGCGCGAGGCGCTCAAGGTCAACGAGAAGGAGATCGAGTACCGGCGGCTCGCGCGCGAGGAGGAGAACAACCAGCGCATCCACGACCTCGTCCTCAAGCGGGTCAAGGAGGTCGACCTCTCGGCGATGCTCCAGGCGAACAACGTGCGCCTGCTCGACGAGGCCGAGCCGAACCCCTGGCCCATCAAGCCGCGCACCCGCAGCAACCTCGCCCTCGGCGCGATCCTCGGGCTGTTCGCCGGCATCGGGCTCGCCTTCCTGCTCGAGTTCCAGGACCGCTCGGTCAAGAGCCACCTCGACCTCGAGGCGCTCGGGCTCAACTTCCTCGGCGTCGTCCCGCCCATCAAGCCGAAGAGGGGCGAGGAGCCGGGCGCCAAGGAGACGATGGTCTACATCGAGCCCAAGAGCGCGGTGGCCGAGTGCTGCCGCACCATCCGCAGCAACCTGCTCTTCCTCAACCCGGACACGCCGTGGCGCACGATGGTCGTCACCAGCGCCGGGCCTCAGGAGGGCAAGACGACCGTGCTCGCCAACCTGGGCATCGCGCTCGCGCAGGGCGGCAACCGCGTCCTGCTCGTCGACAGCGACATGCGCCGCAGCCGCCTGCACAAGGTCTTCGGGCTGCCCAACGAGCTTGGGCTCTCGGGGCTCATCGCCAAGGGCGGGGAGATCGACGACGCGGTCAAGTCGTCCGAAGTGCCGGGGCTCTTCGTCCTGCCCGCCGGCCCGGTGCCGCCGAACCCGGCCGAGCTGCTGCACTCCGAGCGGTTCAGGACCCTGGTGCAGGCGCTCAGCGCCAAGTTCGACAAGGTCATCTTCGACTCGCCGCCGGTGACCGCGGTGGCCGATCCCCTGGTGCTCGCCAACGTGCTCGACGGGACGCTGGTGGTGACCAAGGCCTTCTTCACCGACCGCGAGGTCGCCGAGCGCACCGTCAAGTCGCTGCGCGACGCCAACGCGAAGCTGCTCGGCGCGGTCCTCAACGCCCTCGACGGCGACGACCAGCGGTACCGCTACAAGATCGGCTACTACTACAAATACGGTCAGAGCTACGTCGAGGAGACGAGCGCGAGCTCGAAGGCCTAGAGAAGCTTGGAGCCGACCGGCGGCTGGCTGAGGGGCCCTTCGACACCGCGCAGCCCGGGCATCGCCCGGAGCCCAAGCGATCGGTCTCAGGTTGGAAGGGGCGCATAGCAACGCCCCCGTCGAGGCCCGGAAATGCCAGCCTTCGTGCTGGCGCGCGACGAGGCTCGAGGTCAGTAGTTCCGGGGGGAGCGGGAACCGGGCCGAGTCGAAGAAGGTCCTCTCGACGCCTCTTCAGCGGCGCCTGCGGCCCGCCGCTTCGAGAGCAGCTTTCCGGAGTCGCGCAGTTCGTAGTGGCCCAGCCTGGCGACGCGTTCGCGGAAGCTGGCCGAGGTGACGACGTCCATCAGCGCGCGGAAGCTCTCGTCGAAGAAGGTCGACTGGTCGAGCACCATGTCGAAGCGCTCCTCGAGCAACGGCACGAAGCCCAGCCCGAGCACCTGGGCCACGGTGCCGGTCGCCAGCCCCGCGTCCGCCTCCCCGGAGCGCACCGCGAGGCCGACCTCGAGGTGCGTGCAGACCTCGCGCTGCCAGCCGGCGATGCGCTCTTTCTCGACGCCTGCCTTCGCGAGGCGCGCCTCGGTGAGCAGGCGGGTTCCGGAGCCAGCCTGGCGATTGACCAGCCGCAGGCCGTCACGGCCCAGATCCGCCCAGTCGCGCAGGCCGAGAGGGTTGCCGGGCGCCACGACGAGGCCGAGGTCGCGGTAGAACAGGTTGACGACCGCCGGGGCGATGTCCGGCGCCAGGGTGTCGAGGAACGGCAGGTTGTACTCGCCGGTCTCAGGATCCAGCAGGTGCGACCAGGCCAGGTCCGAGGCGCCGCGGTTGAGGGCGCGCAGCCCGGCGCTGCTGCCGATGCTCGCCGAGAAGAGCAGCACGCCCGCGCTCTGCTGGCTCAGCAGGCCCGCGAGCAGGCCGACCGAAGGGTCGTCGCTGCCCGAGGCGAGCAGCGCGCCGTCGAGGCGGGGGCGCCGCGTGCCGCGCGGGGGCTTGGCGGCCGCGCGCGCGTCGGCCTCGAGCCACTCCTCGAGCAGCTTGCGCGAGAAGAGCCACTTGCCCGTCAGCCGCGTCGCCGGCAGGCGCCTCTCCTTGATCAGCGCGTAGACCTGCTTCTCGTGGACGCCGAGAAACGCGGCGACTTCCTTGGTGTTGAGCAGATCGTCGGGCATGGGGAGGCGCTCGGCCGAAGGCGGTCGGTCGTCAGAAGGCGCCCTGGAGGTTCGCGATGAGCGCGTCGTCCGCCAGGTCGGGGAACGAGGGGTCTTCGGTGCGCCGGATGACGTAGTTGAGCTGCAGCTTGAGGTGCTCCTCGAAGCGGTAGTTGAGGCCGACAGTGTAGTCGCTTCGGCGAACCTCTACGCCCGACTCGTCGATTTCCGAGCCGTAGGTGTCGAAGCGAAACCCCAGCTCGATCGCCCGGGTGTAGGGCGGGGTGAGCCCGAGGGCGGCCAGCGCGGGGACCAAGTCCCACAGCGCGCTCGCGGCCCAGCCCGAGTAGCGCAGGTCCGGGCGCCCGTCGCCGTTGAAGTCGTCGCTGATCTCGCCCTGGCCGTAGAGCCCCCAGGCACGCAGGCCCGTGCCCGGAACGCTCAGGCGCAGATCGCCCGAGGCGGCGCGGCGCGACAGGTCGTAGACCGCCCGGCCGCTGTTGAAGACGATGTTGTCGTGCTGGTTGCGGCCCGCGTGGCCGCCGAGCACGACGATGCCGCGCCGGTCCCCGGCCTCCAGGCGCCCGCCCGCGAAGAGCTGCGGGCCGTTGGTGATGAAGTACCCCTTGTTCGTCGCCCCGCCGAAGAAGAGGTTCGCCCCCAGGCCGTTGCCGAGCATGCCGAAGAGGCGCAGCTCCGCGAGCCCGCCGAGCGGCATCGCCCCGCGCAGCGCCAAGCCGAGGTCGCGCAGGTTCGAGGCGCTGCCGTAGAGCAGCGAGGCGGTGTGGGCCGAGCGCGAGAGCGAGTAGTCGGCCAGGCTCGTGGTGATCTGCGAGCGCGCGATGAAGTCGAGCTCGCGGTTGTCGGTGAGCGCCTCGAAGGTGCCCGGCACCTTGAACTGGCCGACCTCGAGCTCGAACCAGGGACGAGGCGCCCAGCGCACCGAGAGGTCGAGCAGCTCGAAGCTGCGCTCGAGCTTGACCTGGACCGCGAGGCGCAGCGGCACCCCGGGCGCGGCCAGCCGCAGGCCGAGCCGCGCGCGGTGGATGCTGAAGCCGGTCGTCGTGTCGGTCGCCTCGTCGCCGCTCGGGTGCTGATAGAGCCCGCGCGCGGTCTCCATCTGCTCGAGGAGGGTGACCCAGAGCTGGGCGTACCCGTAGACCTCGACGTTCTCGGCCGGCTCGAGGGCGGCGGCCGGCGCGCTCGCGAAGAGCAGGG
>DHSB01000095.1:75695-84814 GCA_002408385.1 Myxococcales bacterium UBA5297 | reverse complement strand
GCCGCTCGCGAAGAGCAGGGCGAGCGCGCCGGCGAAGGAGGCGAGCCTCGCCATCGGCTACTCGATTCCGTAGCCGTAGACGAGCAGGCTCGAGTTGGCGATGAAGGACCAGCCGCCGTTGCGCGCGTCGAAGTCCTCGACCCCGGCCGGCAGCGGGTTGATGCGCAGGGCGACCGCGCCGCGGACCATCTCGCCGGCGTTGTGGTCGGCCTCGGCGTCGAAGTCATGGCCGTCGTTGCAGGAGGAGGGCGAGTACTTGGTGCCGCGGTCGGGATGGCCCGGGTTCCTCTGCGGGACGACGATGCGCAGCGGGCCCTCGCCGTTGATCTTGCCCTCGGTCACGTCGAGGTTGCAGGGGTCGAGCGGGCGGCCGTCGCGCTCGTAGGCGAGCAGCAGCCACTGCTCCCCGGGGATCTCGCCGCCGTCTACCAGGCCCTCGGGCAGCTCCTCGGGATAGGTGACGAAGCCACAGGCCGGGCCCAGGGTCGCGGTGTCGAGGCCGGCGTAGAACAGGCCCTTGGGATAGGCCTTGTTCACCTGCTCGATGGAGAAGTCCTTGAGGTAGCCGTCGGGGGCGATGACCGTGACGCCGGTGATCTTCGGGTCCGCGGGGTCGACCCCGGCGGCGACGAGCAGGTCGCGCAGCTTCACCCCCTTGTAGCTCGCGTAGTCGTCGAACTCCTGCTTCGTCGAGTTGTTGAGCTGGAACTGGTCGTGGGCCGCGAGCGCCTCGAGCTCGGCCAGGGTGAAGGTCTTCTGCGGGGCGTTCGGCTGGCCGGGCTTGCTCGTCGGGTCGCCCGGGTACTTCAGGTCGGCGATCTCCACGCCGTTGGCCGCCCCGTCGCCGTCGCTGTCCTGCCCGTCGACGTCGAGCAGCGCCTGCTTGGAGCGGCCGGCGTCGCGGTAGGCGGCGCCGTAGGGGTTGAGCGTCTCGGCGTAGGCGGTGGGCTGCTTCTCCTCGAAGCCTGAGGCGGGGTGGATGATGAGGTGGCAGTAGTCGCAGGAGTTCTTGGTGAGCTTCCTGCCGCCCGCAGTGAACTCGCCCCCTCGGTGGCAGGTCTGGCAGTCGTCGAGCCGGGTTCCCACCGTCGCGCGGTAGGCGTTGACGAAGTTGTTCGAGTCGGCGTCGTTCTCGTGGCCCTTGTACGAGCGCGAAGAGACGAGCTCCTTGTCGGGAGCGGGGTCTTCGGAGGAGCCGGAGCAGGCGAGGAGCGCGGCGAGGCCGGCGAGCGCGGCGGCGAGGCGAAGCGTGAGGATGCGGCTCATCCGGATTCCTTCCGTAGGTGAGCTCCCCGGGCTGGCGGGAGGGCGGCCGACTGTAGGTTTCGAGTAGGCGACAGTCAACGCGAGTAGGAATCGGGAGGAATGAGGCGATCGAGCTCCTCGCCCCGGGACGCCGTCGAGGTGCCTGTCGACGCTCGGGGCGAACCGGAAGAACGGCGCGCGAGGAGCGCTCTCGCTCGCGCGGGCGCAGGGGTCGCGAGGCGCGGGTCGGCGCCCGCGCTTGGTCCAGCGGGCCTGGCGCGCTTCGAGGTGGCGGCTGAGACCGGGCTTCCGGGTCGCTGTCCGCTCTGCCGATGGCCCTTCGTGCCCGCGGCCCCGCGGAGCCCCTCTCCAGCTCTCGGCCGGAGCGTCGCTTCGCCGGATTGCCGCCGCCGCACCGGACGACGCGCCAAGCTCCTCGATGTCGACGACAGGAAGCCGTCGCCTGTCGACCGGCTGGCCCCGCAGGTCTATCCTCCGCCTCTTCGCCGATGCGGTCGGCGCCTTACACCGAGGAGTGCCATGAGTGGGATCTGGCTGCTTCTGCTCGCCCTGATCGGCTTCGTCGTCGCCCACCTGACCTACGGCAGGACCGTCGCCGGGTGGCTGGGCATGGCGGAGGAGCGCAAGACCCCGGCGCACGAGCTGAACGACGGGGTCGACTACGTCCCCGCGAAACCGGCGGTCCTGCTCGGGCACCACTTCGCGAGCATCGCCGGGGCCGCGCCGATCATCGGGCCGGCCACCGCCCTCGCCTTCGGCTGGATGCCCGTCTACCTCTGGATCCTGATCGGCGGCGTCTTCATCGGCGCCGTCCACGACTTCGCGTCGTTGATGGCCTCCATCCGCCACCAGGGCAAGAGCATCGGCGAGGTGGTCGAGGCGTACGTCGGCCACACCGGCAAGACGCTGTTTCTCGTCTTTTCGTACTCCACGCTCATCCTCGTGGTCGCCGTCTTCACCATCGTCGTCGCCCAGACCTTCGTCGACGTGCCGCAGGCGGCGACCTCGTCGGTTCTCTTCATACTGCTCGCGGTCGGGTTCGGCCTGGCGCTCTACCGGTTCAAGGCGCCGCTGCTCATCGCCACCATCGTCGGCGTCGCACTGCTGTTCGGCTGCCTGGTCCTCGGCAACCTCTTCCCGTTGAGGCTGTCCTTCAACGCCTGGGTCGCCCTCCTGCTCGCCTACGTCTTCGTCGCCTCGGTGGCCCCGGTCTGGGTCCTCCTGCAGCCGCGCGACTACCTGAACAGCTTCCTGCTCTACGCGATGATGGCCCTTGGCCTGGTGGGCATCGTCGCCGCCAACCCCACGGTGCAGGCGCCGGCGTTCACCTCGGTGCATGTCGAGGGTCTCGGCTACCTGTTCCCGGTGCTCTTCGTCACCGTCGCCTGCGGGGCGATCAGCGGCTTCCACTCGCTCGTCTCGTCGGGCACCACCGCCAAGCAGCTCGACCGCGAGACCGACGCCCGGACCGTCGGCTACGGGGCGATGCTCATCGAGTCGCTGCTCGCGGTGGTCGCGCTCATCGCCGTCGCCAGCCTCACCGGCGATCGCTACCAGTCCTTCATGGCCAAGGGCGGCGCGGGCCCGGTCGCCGCCTTCAGCGTCGGGCTCGGCGAGCTGATCGCGGCGCTCGGCCTGCCCGCGCAGACGATGAGCAACTTCGTCGCCCTCGCGGTCAGCGCCTTCGCGCTGACCTCGCTCGACACCGCGACCCGCCTCTCTCGCTTCGCCTTCCAGGAGTTCTTCGAGCCCCGGCGCGTCGCCGGCGAGCCCGCGCGGCCCAGTCCGTTCCTCGCGCGCAACCGCTACGTCGGAACCACAATCTCGGTCGTGCTCGCCGGCGCGCTCGCCTACTCGGGGACGTGGAAGCAGATCTGGCCCATCTTCGGTTCGGCCAATCAGCTCCTCGCCGCGCTCGCGCTGCTGGCGGTCACCGCCTGGCTCGCGCATCGGGCCCGGGAGAACGCCTTCGTGAAGATCCCGATGGTGTTCATGTTCGCGGTCACCCTCACCTCACTCGGCGCGCTCGCGCGCGACCATCTCTTCGGCGCGAACCCCAGCTACGTTCTCGGCGCGGTCGCCGTGCTCCTGCTCGGGGTGGCGCTGGTGCTCGCCGGGCTCTCGTTCAAGGTCTTGGCGCGGCGAGGGCCCGCGACCGAACAGGGGTCGGGGCCGGCGGCGAGCTCGTAGTGCGCTGACGCCAAACCTGTCGGCCGCTCGGGTGACACGTCGGTGTCTCGCCGCGACGCTTCCAGGTCCGGGCGGGCTGCTTCCCGAAGGCGGGACGATTCGGCGCGCGCTCCGAGAGGATTCGCCGTTCCGACCGAAGAGGAGGCACTTCTCTCCGCGCTGGCGGTCGGCCGCGTCGCCTGCGGCCTCGACGGTGGAGGGAGTTTCCGTCAGGCGGCTTTCGGCTCGGAGGGCCGCTTGCCTCACGCCTTGGCCGCGCGTTCCTTGGTGAGGTGGTCTCCCGTGTGTTAATTGAGCGGCAGATCCCGCACATGGTTCACCGAGCCCTCCCCCGAGCCCCATCGTTGAGCTTGTCTGCTGCCGCGCTCGGCATCGCCCTCCTCTCTTGTGCCGCGGCGATGCCCGCCGCGCCGAAGGCAGGCAACCCGCCAGGTCAGGAGGAGGCCCGGCCGGCTCCCGAGCCGTCTGTGGCCCTGCCGGCGGCGTCCGCGGCGAGCGCTCCAGACGACGGGGACTCTGCTCTCGACCTGCCTGATCCCAACGATCCGCTCGAGCGGCTCTACGGCCGCAAGCAGCTCAGCTTCGAGGGCGGGGTCCCCTACGTCACCGTGCGCCTGATGGAGGCGCAGCAGGCGGTGACCTTCGTCCCCAAGGGCCGCATGCGCCTGCAGGCTCGCGGCGGGCTCAACAAGGTGCTCGAGGCGCCCGCCGGCTCGGCTTGGACCGTACGGCTCAAGAGCTTCGAGCCCGGCGTGGTCGTCTGGTCGGTGCAGGTCGCCGAGCTGCGCCACGACGACAAGGCGGGCCTCGCCGAGGCGAAGGCGCTGTGGACCGGCCGCGGCTTCGAGGTGCGCTCCTCCGTCGCCGGCAGCCGGTACGGCATCGCCGGCAAGGTGCTCGACAACCGGCGCTACCTCCTCTTCATCGGCCAGAAGCTGCCCGAGGAGCAGGCCAAGGAGACGCTCAAGGACCTGCACCAGCGCTACGGCTTCCAGGGCAGCCTCGTCCCCTCGCTCGAGCGCCGACCGCACGGGCTGCTCGAGGTCCTCGACGAGAACGGCATCGTCATGGCGATGGCCGAAGACCTGGTGAGCATCAGCTCGCCGGACGGCGGCCCGTTTCAAGTCAAGTCGGTCGAGCACGGCATCGGCTATAGCTGGCACGGGCGTCAGGACCGCACCTACCGCGGCGATTTGGAGCTGGTCGTCGACAGGTTGGGCGGCATCTCCGTCGTCAACGCGCTGCCGCTCGAGAGCTACGTGCGCGGCATCGTCCCCTCGGAGATCTTCGCGCGCGCCCACCCCGAGGCGCTCAAGGCGCAGTCGGTCACCGCGCGCGGTGAGGTGCTCGCGAAGATCGGCACCCGGCACCTGACCGATCCCTACCTGCTGTGCGCCGAGCAGCACTGCCAGGTCTACACGGGCCTGAGCGGCGAGGCGGCGACCACCGACAAGGCCATCGCCGACACCTCCGGCGAGATCCTCTTCTCGCCCGACGGCAGGCTCGTCGACTCGGTCTACAGCGCGGTCTGCGGCGGGCACACCGAGGACAACGAGATCGTCTGGGGCGGCCTGCCCAACCTCTCCCTGCGCGGCCGGCCGGACCTCGTCGAAGGCGGCGAGAGGTTCGACCGGGTCGGCGACAAGCGCCTGGGCGCGTTCTTGGGCACGCCGGCCAAGTCCTACTGCGCCATCTCGTCGTTCTCGAAAGCGAGCAAGTACCGTTGGGAGCGGCGCTTCAGCCAGGCCGAAGTCGACGAGATCACCCGGCACCTCGGCGTCGGGCACGTGCGCGTCCTCTCGCTCACCGGGCGCGGCTCCTCGGGGCGCGGCAGCGTCCTCTGCATCAGCGGCGACGACGGCGCGACGCAGGTGCGCGGCGAGCTCAACATCCGCCGGCTCTTCAAGAACCTCAACAGCTCGATGTTCCAGATCGAGCCGCCGAGCAAGAGCCAGCCCGACTGGATCTTCCACGGCGGGGGCTGGGGGCACGGGGTCGGGATGTGCCAGACCGGAGCCATCGGCCGCGCCGAGCACGGCCAGAGCTACCGGGAGATCTTGCGCCACTACTTCAATGGCGCCGAGCCGGCCAAGGTCTACTAGACGTCCGGCCATTCCCGTGATGACGCGGTCAGACGCCAGGAGGGCCGGAGCGCCAGCCTTCGTGCTGGCGGCCCCGCCGGTCACCTCGAGCGTAGCCTCCCGAGCAGCGAGGGAGGCGAAGTCGAGGCCCTTCGACTCCGCTCCCGCCGCGGAGCGCGTCGGGAGAGACGCTCACGGGTGAGCCGAAGGATTTTTCGACGGATCTCCAGGCCGAAGGCGAAGCCCAGACCCACGGCCGCCCGTGCGGCCGGGCGGCAGAGGCCTCGAAGGCAGGCCGGGCGAGGGAGAAACAACCTCGTCGGCGCGGCGTTATCATCCGTATTGGCGGGCCGCTCTCCGACGGGACGACGGCCCGGCCGAGGAAGCCTTTGAAGAGCCACCCGCGAAGACGACAGCGCCCCGGCGCGGCGCTCCGATGGACGATAGCGGCGCTCGTCGCGCTCGCCGCCCACGGCCTGTTCGCGCTCTTCGTCTCCCTGACCGGCTTCGGCGGCCTGCTCGGGAAGATCGAGCCTCCGCCCGAGACGAAGCTCAGCCCGGTGGCGCTGCGCGCCGTGCCCCGCTCGGCCTGGGAGCAGAACCGGAGCGCGGGCCGCAAGGCGCCCGCGTCCGACCCGCTCGCCGCCGCCGAGCCGCTCAAGCCCGAGCTCGAGAAGAAGAAGGAGCCCGAGAGGAAGCCCGACGGGCGCGTCGTCGACGTGGCGCCGGGCAACGGGCAGAAGCCCGACGACGACGCGAAGTTCCTCGCCGAGACGAACAACCGGGTGGACAAGGAGACCATCTCCAGGGACCGCACCCTCAACTACCGCAACGCCGCGCCGCGCCCGACGACCACGGTCAAGGCCAACGAGACGGCCAAGGGGCACGACGCGGTCGAGAAGCCGGTGCTCGCCGGCAACGAGGGCACCGGCAACGACCCCAAGGAGCCGTCCGAGGGCAGGGGCAAGGCGATGCTCGAGATCCCGAGCACGCAGCGGCGCGACAGGTTGGCGCTCAAGCTCGACGGCCTCGGCGGCAACCTGATGAACCAGGAGGCGCAGGACGAGATCTTCGGCAACTCGCACCGGTTGCGCATCCAGGCCGGAGGCGAGGAGGGCGGCGAGCTGACCGGCTCACTCGGCAAGGCGGGCACGCGCGAGCTGCGCACCCTGATGCCCTCGGCCGCGGTGCTCGACCGGATCATCGGCGCTCCGGCCTCCGACGTGAGCTCGCGCGACGACATCGAGGAGGGCGACGGGACCTTCCTGAACACCCGGGAGTGGAAGCACTCGTCCTTCTTCAACCGGGTGAAGCAGAACGTCGGCATGCACTGGGATCCCAACACCCTGGTGCGCCGCCGCGACCCGACCGGCGAGCTCTACCTCTACAAGGACCGCTACACGGTCCTCTCGGTCACCCTCGACAGCGAGGGGCGGGTGAAGACGGCGTCGGTCGACCGCTCGAGCGGCGTCGACTTCCTCGACACCGAGGCCATCGAGGCCTTCCGGCGCGCCCAGCCCTTCCCCAACCCGCCGCCGGCGCTGCAGGACGAGCGCGGGGAGATCCGCTTCACCTTCGGCTTCCTCTTCGAGGTCAATCGCGGCGGGCTGCAGCTCTTCCGGTAGATGCAGGTCGGGGACGGCCTCCCGAGAGCCCGCGGTTGGTTGTGGCCCAGGGGTGCGCGAGCGGCGCCGTGAGCGCCAGCCACTTCTCCGCCTGGCTCCACGGTGGTGACCGCGGAGGGAGCCGACCGGGCAGATGCGCCCAGTTCGCTCCTTCGGCAGCGCGCACCACCTTCTTGTCCATCCTCTGCCGCCAGCGCCGCTTGCGAAATCGCGGAGCCCGCCGGAAGGTGTTCTCACTCCCATGACCGCGAAGATCTCGTCGAAGAAGCGCACCTCGCGCGCGAAGCCCGCCGCCAAGACAACGGCGCTCGCTGCACCTCGTGCAAAGCGGGCGGTCGTCATCGGAGGGAGCTCGCGCTTCGCCGAGGTCATCGCGCTCATCGAGGCAGCCCGCGCTCGTGGCTACCAAGTCGTGAACACCGTCCTCGTCGAGCACTACTGGGAGCTCGGCGAGTACATCAGCCGGAAGATCGCCAGCGCCGAGTGGGGAGACGGTGTCGTCGAGGAGCTCGCCACCGATCTCGCGAGGCGCTACCCCGGCATCCGCGGCTACACGCGCCCGAACCTCTTCCGGATGCGGCAGTTCTACGAGGCGTACCGCCTGAACCGAAAAGTCTCACCGCTGGTGAGACAATTGCCGTGGACGCACCACCTGATCATCCTCAGCCAGGCGAAGCCCGTGGAGACGCGCGAGTTCTACATCCTCGCCGCCATCAAGGAGCGCTGGCCCAAGCGGGAGCTCGAGCGGCAAATCCGCTCGGGCGCTGTGCTGAGGTCCAGGCCCCTTCCGAAGAGAGTGTCACCAGCGGTGACACGAATTCATCCGGCGGCGCGCGACGAGTTCAAGAACGCCTACAACGTCGAGTTTCTTGGCTTGGCAGCCGAACACTCCGAGGCCGACCTCCATGGCGCGCTTCTTCGAAACCTCGGCCGTTTTCTCACCGAGCTCGGCCGCGACTTCTGCTTCGTCGGCTCGCAGTACCACCTGCAGGTCGGTACCCAGGATTTCACGGTCGACCTCGTGTTCTTCCACCGGGGACTGCAGTGCCTTGTCGCCTTCGAGCTGAAGGTTGACGAGTTCAAGCCCGCCGATCTCGGACAGCTCTCGTTCTACGTCGAGGCGCTCGATCGCGATGTAAGGAAGCAGCACGAGCGGCCCTCGATCGGCGTACTGCTCTGCGCGACGAAGGACGACCAAGTCGTCGAGTATGCGCTCGCGCGAACGACCTCGCCCACGCTCGTCGCGGAGTACCAGACGTTCCTGCCGCCTAAGGAGGTGCTGCGTTCGAAGCTTCACGAGCTCTATGCGCGGCTCGCGCCAGAGGACGCGTTCGGCCCCCGAGCGAAGGGTCTGCGGAGGCGCTCATGAGCGGCCCGAGAAGGGCCCTGGCTGGCCGGTAGAGCGATTTTGATCGCCACCCTGGCGCCGTTTCGGAGAGACCCACTTTCGGCGGCAAACCAGACCCACTTTCCCATCAGTCCTTCGGCCCCCGGAAGGACGCCTTCGCCAGCGAACAGGCGAAGTTGTGGGGACGAAGGACTGCGTTGCCGCACTGCAACCGGATCCCTCCTCACCACCGAAGGTGGACCAAATCAAGGCCGGCGCCGAACGGCCGCTCCTGGGCCATCCTGGGGCTCCAGCGGTGCCTTCCTGAGGCATCGAGAACGGCCCGCAACTGTGCGTAGTTACAGCGTAAGTTAGGGCTGATGTCGGGCGGATTCGGGCAGGCTTGGCGGGCGGCACGCTGCTCGTCGGCGTCGAGGATGGCGGTGAAGAGCGGAAGCACCCGTGCTGGTCTCCGGCCCTTCGATCACGCAGAAGAACTTGTGCGCTACCGCGCGCACCCGGAGGGGGGTGAGGGCAGGGACACGTTCAACTTCAAGGAGAGCGCGGTCCCGCGCTGGCCGCGAGGTTGAGTGCCTGCCCCAACGCGACCTACCCCCAAGCCGGCCGAGC
>DHSB01000095.1:66918-75471 GCA_002408385.1 Myxococcales bacterium UBA5297 | reverse complement strand
AGTAGGTCCCCAAACCCCCTCCCTTTCGGCGCGCATTGCGCTGGGTTGCTTGCCGCGAGCCCCTCAGCGCGCCGAAAGGGAGGGGGCTTCCTCGGGGTGCGCGCGCTCAGACACGGGATTCTTCCGGACCGTGGTCGAAGCGCCGGACTTGGGTGCGCTGTCAGACATGAGGACCGGCGGGAGCGATCGTCCTGGACCGCCAATCGAGACTGAAGCGGTCCGACTACGGCCTTCGGCGCCCGTCAGGCGCCGCTTGGCGCGTCTCGAGCCGTTGTCGTGGCACGACAACAGGTATCTCCGCTGGAACGAGGCGTTGTCGTGGCACGACGACGCCTCTGGACAGGCGAAAGAGGCGCCTTCGCGGCACGACAACGGCTCCGGAAGCGTCAACCAGGTGCCTTCCTCGCACGACAACGCCTCTGGACAGCGGAAGGTGGCGCTGTCGTGGCACGACAACGGCTCTGGACGCGCCAGAGGGCCTCGAGCGCGGCGCGACAGGGCCTCTTGCCCCCCAAACCCCCTCCTCGCCGGCGATCCCAGCGCTTGTCGCGGAAAGCTCAGCACGCCGACGGGGAGGGGGTTGGGCCAGGGCGCGGTGGGGCAGGCGCCCGACCTCGCGTTGAGCAACTGTCCAGGCGGAAATCTTGTCCAGACAAGCCTCCGTCTCTTGCTCGACCTCGTCCGCGCCGAGTAGCAGCGGTCGAACGCATTTCCGCCGCTGCGGGCCGACGGCACGGGGCCCACCTCCCGGCCGCAGCGAGGTGCAGGCCGGGCGTCGGCGAAGTGATCGCTTCCGCGGGCGGCGGCAACCAATCGGATCGAAGTGCCCTGAGCATCGTGCGGGGGCCGGCCCGCACTGTGCGACTCTCACTCGAAGACCGAAGACGATCGCTGGCCCTGTCTCGGCAGCGATGCGGACCGGGCTTGCCTACTTCTGCTTCTCCGACTCCTCCGCGAGCACGTCCTTGAGCACCTCGATGTCGAGCTCGTAGGAGTAGAGCCGGCCGTTGACGTAGAGCGTTGGCGTCGCGGCCACCTTGTTGCGCAGCCCCTCCTTCTTGCTCTCGACCAGCACCTCGCGCAGCGCCGGCTCCTGCCTGGCCTTGTCGAACGCCTCCGGGTCCATCCCGACCGCCTTCGCCCACCCGACCATCTTCTGGCAGTCGAACTGGTCGAAGTTGCCGTACAGCTCGAGCAGGAACGGCCAGAACTTGCCGAGCCGGGCCGCGGTGATCAGCCCGAGCGCGCCCTCGGTCGAGCCCGGGTGGCTCTTTATCGGATAGGGCCGGAAGTAGAGCCGCACCTTGCCCTTGAGGCTGCCCTCGGTCACCTCGCGGTAGAGCTGCGGCAGGAGCACCGAGCAGAACGGGCAGCGCGCGCAGGCGTAGACGACGAGCTGCACCGGGGCGTCGGGGGCGCCGGTGCTCATCGCGTCGTCGAGCGCGAACGAGGCCCTCGCGCCGAGGTCGATCATGCTCTGCGCCCGCTTGTCGAGCGCCCGCTCGACGAAGCTCCGGTCCTTGCCCGCCTTGACCATCCGGCAGACGTCGTCGGCGAGCCGCTCGGCGAGCCTGCAGCGCTCTTCGGCCTTCAAGCAGGCATCGAGCGTCTCGTCGCAGCAGTCGTAGGGGTGGACCGCCTTGAACAGCTCTTGGGCGAGCGCTCTCTGGGGCTCGGCGAGCGCGTCGCAGCGCGGGGTCTGCGCAGCGGCCGGCAGCGCCGCGAGCAGGGCGAAGGTGAGGGCGAGGGCGAACGGGCGCATCGGAAGGTCTCCTCGGTGTCAGGGGTTCGGCTGGGCGGCCACCGGCGGCCCGCGGCGTTCGAGCAGGCGGTCGAGGCCCAGGGGGCGCTTGTCGAAGAAGAGCACGTAGGCGGCCATCGCGAGCCAGACCGCGTCGCGCACCAGCGTCGTCCAGGAGATGGGGTCCTCGTCCGCGCCCTGCGAGGCAAAGCAGCCGCAGCTCATGTCCAGGCCCTTCGCCAGCGCTATCGAGAGCGCCATCGTGAAGACCACCATCATCCCGGCGATGAGCAGCGCGGCCGGCCGGGTGCGCAGGCCGACGAGCAGCATCACCCCGGTGGCCAGCTCGATCCACGGCAGGACGATGGCCATCAGGTTGACCAGCGCGAGCGGCAGGATCTGGTAGGTCGCCACGTCGAGCGCGAAGGCGTGCGGGTCGAGGATCTTGTGGTAGCAGGCGAGCAGGAAGATCGCCGCGAGGTAGACGCGCACCGGCAGCGCGATCCACGCATGTCCGGGCCAGGACGCAAATCGCTTCATCGCGCCGTGCTCCTCTCGCGCAGCGCCGGGGCGCCGCCGCGCACGAAGTAGACGTTGCGGATCCCCTTGCTCGCTATCTCCTTGGCGAGCTCGCGCCCGGTGTCCGGGTCGGCGCCGTCGCCGTAGACCGCGACCATCGCCGCGCCCGAGCGCGCGATCTCGCGCACCGTTTCCTCGGGGAGCGGATCGAGGAAGTCGTAGACCGCGTTGCGCGCCGAGGCGTGGTGCCAGGCGGCGAAGGCCTCGGCCTCGCGCGCGTCGATGACCAGCGTCCGCTCCGCGCCCAGCCTCGGGTCGGTCGGCTCGAGCGGGTCGACCTCGGCGCTGATGTCCGGGCAGGGCACGAGCAGGTCGTACTCCTCGCGCTGGACGACCGGGATGCCGCCGCTCGGGCGCAGCCCGTTGAAGGCGAGCCCGAAGGCGGCGCAGCCGACGACGATCAGCACCGCGTCGCGCACCGTCGCCTTCACGGTCGGGTTTTCGAGGAGCTTCATGGGCATCACCGCTCGATGCAGGAGGAGCCGCGCTGCATCGCCTCGTCCTGACGCAGCATCTCGCGCACCGATTCCTGGGCCGCCTCGCGCGCTTCGAGCCCGTAGTCGAGCTCGACGTGACGAGGCGGCGAGGTTTCGCCCGGCAGACCCGGGTCGTGATCGAAGGACCAGGCGAGCTTGAGCAGCACCCGGTGGTCGTCGAACTCGTAGGCCCGCGCAGTGCCGACGCGGCGCGAGTACTCGTAGGTGAGCCCGGCGCGGGCGCCGCCGCCCACCGGCACCCAGCCGCTCGCCGAGGCCTTGAGCAGCAGCTCGCGCCGGGCTTCCTCGGGATCGAAGTAGCCGGCCGAGTCCGGGTAGGTGTCGCCGCTCGCGAGCAGCCCGAAGCGCAGTGACGCGCCGCCGGGCAGACGCCAGTCGGCCGACAACAGCGCCGAGCCGCCCCAGGCGTCGTAGGCCGGCTTCATCGCCGCGTAGCGTCGCGCGGTGAGCGCCGCGGTCAGGCCCGCTTTCGACGAGAGCCGCCAGGCGCCGCCCACGCCCAGGTCCGCCTCCCAGCGGCTGCGGCCGGCCTCGCGAAACTCGCGCCGCCCCGCGCCGCCGAAGGCGGCCATCCGGGCCGGCAGGCTCACCTCGAATTCGCCGCGGTGGGCGTTGGAGAACCAGAGCGGCCCCTCGTCATAGCGGTCGCCGCCGGCGATGAGCAGGGCCTCGAAGCGGTAGGCCGCCGAGACGCGCCCGTCGCCGAAGCTCAAGCCCGGGCTCGCCGAGGCAAGCAGGTAGCTGAAGTCCCGCCCGTCCTCTTCCGAATAGCCCAAACCGCGCAGCTCGCCCTCGACCGCCGGCCGCGCGAAGGCGAAGGAAGGCAGTCCGAACCGAAGCTGCGCGTGGAGCTGGGCCATGGGACTGGGCACGCGCTCGCCGCTTCCGGAGGCGTCGGTGGGCGAGCCGGCCAGCGCGTTGGAGGTGTAGCCGGCCTGGGCCTCGAGGCGCCCGGAGATGGGCGGCTCGTAGCCCGGGGTCACGAGCGGCGCGAGGTGCTCGGCGAGCCGGGCGTCCTCGGGGAAGGCGAGCGGCTCGGCGAGCGCGAGGGCATACGGCTCGCGCGCGGCGGCGGCCTCGCCCGCGGTGACCGCGACGAGCGCCTCGACGAGGTGGCGGCGCGAGCGCAGCGGCCCGCTCTCCGGGCACCCGGCGCGGGCGAGCGAGGCCCGCGCGTCGTCGAAGGTGCCCTGGCCCGTCTGCGTCAGCGCCATCCACGAGAGCGCCTCGCAGTCGCCCGGATGCGCCCGCTCGAAGGCCGACAGCGTGCGCAGCGCCCAGAACTCGTTCTTCTCGGCGAGATAGGCGCGGGCGAGCAGCAGCGTCAGCTCGCGCGAGGCGGCCACCCCGCCGCGCTCCTTCTTGAGCAGCGCGATGGCCGGACGCGCCTCGCCCTGCGCGAGCAGCCGCCGCGCGTGGGACTCGAGGCAGGCCGGATCGGACGGCGCGCCGCAGTCGATAGCGGGCGAGCCTGCGGCGGCCGAGAACAGGAGCGCGAGCAGCAGGTTCATCTCGCCTCCGTGCAGCAGCGAAAGCCGCGGGCCGAGGGCGACCAGGTCGCGTCGTAGTCGCAGCGGTGGAGGGCCTCCGAGTCGCCGCAGTTGTAGGCCCCGCCACGGAAGTGCTCGAGCCCGTCGGGCACCGCCGGCTCGACCGCCTCCCAGACGTTGCCGTTGATGTCGAAGACGCCGAAGGCGTTGGTGCAGTCGGGGAAGCTGCCGGTGGGCATGACGTGGAACCCGGCGCCGCAAGGCCCGCCGGTGCCGTCGGGCGAGGCCTGGTTGTAGCAATGGGGGTAGGGACAGGCCGGCACCGCGCTGCAGCTCGTCGAAGAGCAGTTGCAGAAGGCGTCGATACCGTTGCAGGCGACCGGATCGTAGGCGTCGCCGTACGAGTAGACCGCTCCGGCGGGCCCGCCGCAGGTGTTGAACCACTCGTCGCTGCGGCACAGGCGCTTGCCGGCGCGCGCGCAGGCCTCGCGGGCGGTCGCCATGTCGAGCGAGGAGGAGAACCAGGGCCGAGCGCCGGGGCGGCTCGTCGGGATCTCCGAGACACCGGCCAAGGTGTCGGTCGCGTCCTCCCGCGAGGCCTCCCAGCGATCGATGCAGAAGCCGCCGACCAGGGCCATCTCCGGCGGACAGCGCCCGCCGTCCGCTGTGCCCGCGTCCGCCGGCTCCGAGGCGTCGGGCGAGCCGGCGTCCTCGGTCCCGGCGTCGGCCTCGGTGCCCGCGTCTTCGGCGCCCGCGTCTTCGGCGCCCGCGTCTTCGGCGCCCGCGTCTTCGGAGCCCGCGTCTTCGGAGCCCGCGTCGGGCTCGTCGCCGGCGTCTGCCCTACCCGCGTCGACCTCGCCCGCGTCGTTCGCAGGGCCGGAATCTGCGATTCCCGCGTCCTCGATTCCGGCATCGTCGACTCCCGCATCGGGTTCGACGCCTCCGTCATCGGTTCCTGCGTCCGGGTCGATGCAGCCCCCACCGTCGGCTCCGGCATCGGGCGGCAGGCCTGCGTCGAGCGGCAGACCCGCGTCGGGATCGGCCCTGCCCCCTCCATCGGTCCCCGCGTCCGCCGTCGAGCCCGCGTCGGGCGGCAGGCCGGCGTCGGAGGCCGAGGGGCTCAGGCAGCAGCGAAAGCCGCGGGCTGAAGGCACCCAGGAGCCGGGGACGTAGTCGCAGCGATGGAGCGTCGCCGAGTCTCCGCAGTTGAAAGCGCCGCCGCGCACGAGCATGTCCGAGCCGTTCGCGACGTGCTCCCAGAGATTGCCGTTCATGTCGAAGACGCCCCAGCCGTTGGTGCAGTCGGGAAAGGCGCCGGTCGGCTCGAGGTGGAAGGCCGAGCGCCCGAAGGCGTCGATGCCGTTGCAGGTTTCGGGCTCGTAGCGATCGCCGTAGCCGTAGACGGTGCCCTCGGGCCCGCGACAGGCGAGCTCCCACTCGGCGGCCGAGCAGAGCCGCTTGCCCGCGGCGGCGCAGGCCGCCTCGGCGACCGCGTTGCTCGCGACCCTCCACGGCATCACGCCCTTGAGCGAGCGGGCCGACGACTCGTCGCTGCCCTCGGCCTGCTCGGTGGCGTCGGGGCGCGAGGCCTCGTAGAGGTCGACGCAGAAGGTTTCGGCGACCGCGGTCATCTCGTCGGGGCAGACGACCGGATGAACCGGGCGCGGCGCGCAGCGGTGGCCCTCGCAGACGAAGCCTTCCGGGCAGTCCGGGGCAGACGAGCACTCGAAGGCGCAGAGGCCGTCCGCGCCGCAGACCTGCGGGCTCTCGCAGTCGGAGGCATCGAAGCAGTGCGGCTCGACGCATGCGGTCAGCGAAGGAGCGAGCGCACAGACAAGCGTGGCGGCAGCGAGGCTACCGGAGAGGTTGGTTGGTCGAAGCACTCTGGCCATCAACGTTCGCAGGGTTGCCATGAGACTGATCCATGCCGCGCCGGGCGATCCTGGCGACGGCGCTCGAGCGGCTGCAATGCGCGCTCTGCTCGCGGTTCGCCGGAGATTGGTCGGGCCTATCGGAGAAGAGGCGAAGCAAGGCGCTGCAGAGCCGCAGGCGAAGTGGAACGGGAAGCTCCGTCTGCGGCGCAGATTGTTCGCGACCGGTACGTTGCACTTCACCCTGCTGTCTCCCATCTCCGCCGGCCGTGCCCTCGCAGCGCGCCTTCGTGACAGTCGTCGGTCAGCCGGCCCAGATGAAATCGAGCGTGGGCACGAAGAGGTTGGAGCGCACCGGCTCGTGCGTCGCCGGGTCGATCTCGTGCTCGTCCGCGTTCCACCACATTGCGCCGAAGCTGACCCGACTCGACTCGCCGACGGCGAAGTCGAGGCCGAGGCCCGCGTCGACGGTGAAGAGCGAGGGCTGGCGACCGTGCAGCCAGAGATCGGCATAGCCGCGCAGCCTCCAGCTCGGGCTCAGACTTGCGTCGTAGACCGCGCCGATGCGGGCGCGCCAGCCGGTGAGCACCGGGGCGAAGAGCACGTTCAGAGGCGCGACGCTCTCGAAAGCCGTCGCGTCGTTCCTGGTCAGTGGGATCCCGGCCGCGCCTTCGAGGCGCAGCGTGAGGACGTCGGAGGCACGCGCCGCGCGGCTGGCGACGAGGCCCGCCCGCGGGACGAGAAACCAGCCGACCTGGCGGTCGGACTTGTCCCAGGTGGGAAAGAGGAAGCCCTGGCTCAGCCGCATCGCCGGAGTGGGAATCGACACGCCGTATTCGCCGGCGAGCCGAAAGCCCGCCAGCGAGCCGTGGCCGACGCGGGCGAGCAGATTGGGCGAGACGAAGAAGAGCAGCGGGTGGGCCTGCAGCTCGAAGCCGTCGGAGAGCGCATAGCGCAGCGGGTTGAAGACGCCGACCGAGTAGGAGCCTTTCGGCCCGACCTCGGCGGTCTCCCGGGCGCGAAGGCCCTGTGCTGCGGCCGGGCCGGTGACGAAGAGCAGGGAGAGGGCGACGAGGAGGGCGCGGGTCATCGGTTGATCTCCCAGATGCCGACGGTGGGGCAGTGGTCGCTCAAGTCCATCGGCTTGCTCGCGATGCCGTCCGGGCCGGCGAGACCCGCGCCGTCGCCGGGCCGCTGCAGCACGTCGGTGGCGCCCCAGGCGTCCGGGGCTTCGATGAAGAGGTAGTCGAGCGTGCGGTTCCAGAACCCGGGCTTGCCGTCGAGGCCGATCGTCTCCTCGCCGATGACGCTGTGCGTGTAGTAGCGGCTCTGCTGCTCGACCGTGGTGCCATAGCGTTCGAGGGTGATGGCCGGCAACAGCTCGTCGTAGAACGGCTGCAGGTCGGTGAGCGTGTAGGGCGGCTGCTCGAAGTCGGTGCCGATGGACTCGGCGGCCTCGTCGGGGAAGTCGTCGAACTTGATCGAGGTGGGGGGCAGCGCGTTCAAGTCTCCGCCGAGCAGGAACGGAAGGGGCTCGGCGCGCACCAAGTCGAGGATGTGCTTCTGCTGGCGCGAGTTGGTCTTGTCCTGGTCGTAGGCCTCGGTGTGCACCGCGAAGACCGCGAGCCTCTTGCCGCCGACCTCGACGACCGCGCGCCCGACCGCCCGGTGCAGGTAGAACGAACGGGTCGCCGGGTCCTGATCGGTGCGATCGACCTGGGCGTGGCGCTCGTTCTTGACGATGGGGTAGCGCGAGAAGATGCAGTTGCCCATGTCGACGCGGCCCAGGCCTTCGGTGGGGACGAACTTGGACTGCCAGACCGGCGTGTAGGCGGCCCAGCGCAGATCGGTGTTCTCGAGGATGCCCTTGACCATGTTGAAGTAGGCCGAGCGCTTCGAGTTGATCTCGATCTCGTTGGTGACCAGCACGTCGGGCTGCACCTCGTTGATGAGACGGTAGAGCCCCTCCATGTTCCCCTCGACCTCGGCCAGGCTCATCTCGGTGCGATCGCCCCAGAGGTCGAACCAGAAGTCGATTCGGCCGGCGCCGTACTTCACGTTCCAGGTCATCACCTTGAGCCTGAGCGGTTCGGGCGCTGCAGGGGCGACCGCGCCGTCCTTGACGAGGATGGGGAACTCCTCGAGCTCGTCCCAGTTGGTGAAGAGCGGCTCGCAGGCTGAAAAGGTGACAAGGAGCGCGAGGCTCCCGAGCAGATGCCGCATCCGGACCTCCGGTGTCTGGGCTTGTCGGTTGGCGGCCGCATTCTCGCACGAGTGTCGCTCGGCAGACGGTCGCTTCGCAGAGACCCGGAGGCAGAGGGCGCGCTCTCGGGGCCGGCCGCCGGGATAGCCCCCGCCTCTGCCCGATTCCTCGA
>DHSB01000095.1:2563-66814 GCA_002408385.1 Myxococcales bacterium UBA5297 | reverse complement strand
CCCGCCTCTGCCCGATTCCTCGACGGGCGCATTGCCATGCGCCCTACCAAACGGCCGACCGATCGCTTGGGTTCCGGGCGATGCCTGGGGACCGCGGCGACCGGTGGCGAGCTTCTCAACGCGGGTTGGATCGAGCGAGCCCTGCGGATACAGTCGCCAGCCTTTCACGATCAAAAAGGAGAGATGCCGTGCAAGCCCGTCTGGTGCTCGGACTTCTGGTTGCCTTCCTGGCCGTTCCCGCGGCGACGCTCGCCGCGCCTCCCCTCGATTGTTCCACGCCCAGGAATGCGGCCGACAGCCTGTTCGGCTGGCTGCAGTCCGACTCGATGAGTCCGGCGAACGCCGCGCGCTGTCTCGAGCCGGCCGGGCGCACGCCCGAGCAGCTCAAGCGCCTGGCGGTCGAAGCGAAAGCGGTCTTCGACGGGCGGGTGCTCTACGTGAAGACGGAGGACCTCCCCGCCGCCCCCGACTTCAAGAACGAGAGGGGCGAGGCGCGGGTGATTCTGCATGCGGAGCTGCCCGAGGTCTTCGTGGAGCGGAACGCCAACGGCCAGTGGCTCTGGTCGAAGTCGTCGCTCGACAGCATCGAGGCCATCTACGCCGAGACCTATTCGGCCTTCGGCGACCGGCTCATCGGCAAGATTCCCGCGTCGTTCAAGGGCACGGCCTTCGGCATCGCGCTGTGGCAATACCTGGCGCTGATCCTGGTCTTCGTGGTCGGGCTGGCCGTGCGCAAGGTGCTGCAGTACATCGCCGCGAACCGCCTCCAGAGCCTGGTCGCGCGCTTTGGCAAGGCGTGGACCGCCAAGCTCGTGGCCGCGGTCGACTCGCCGGGGGCCACCCTGGTGATGGCGGGGATCCTCGCCGCTGCCTATCCGCAGCTCCGTTTGCCCATCCGCGCCGCGGCCGCGCTCTCGGTGGCGGTCCACATGCTGGTCGTCATCTCGATCATCTGGGCGGCCTACCGGCTGGTCGATGTCCTGGCGGACGCGCTCGCCATCCGCGCCTCGCGCACCCAGTCGAAGCTCGACGATCAGCTCGTGCCCCTGGTGCGCCGCTCGCTCAAGGTGCTCACTGCGGTCGTCGGCGTGCTCTTCATCCTCCAGAACCTCAGCGTGGACGTCGGCTCGTTGCTCGCCGGCCTGGGCATCGGCGGTCTGGCGCTGGCGATGGCGGCCAAGGACACGTTGGCCAACTTCTTCGGGAGCATCGTCATCTTCGCCGACAAGCCTTTCCAGGTCGGCGACTGGGTCGTCGTCGACGGCGTCGAGGGCATCATCGAGGAGGTCGGCTTCCGCTCGACCCGAATCCGGACCTTCTACAACTCGCTGGTGACGGTCCCCAACTCGAAGATCGCCGACGCCAAGATCGACAACTATGGCGCGCGCAAGTACCGGCGGGTCTACGCGACCCTGAACCTGACCTACAGCACCACGCCCGAGCAGATGCAGGCCTTCGTCGAGGGCATCCGCGCGATCATCCGCGCCAACCCGTTCTCCCGGAAGGACTACTACGAGATCCACTTCAGCGGCTACGGGGCGCACGCGCTCGAGGTGATGCTCTACTTCTTCTTCGAGTGCCCGAGCTGGACCATCGAGCTGCGCGAGAGGGCGAACGTCTACATGGAGATCCTGCGCCTCGCGAAGGAGCTCGGGGTCGCCTTCGCCATGCCGACGAGGACGCTGCTGCACGACTACGTCGCGGCCCCCGGCGCCGCGCGCGAGCTGCCCGAGCCGCCGACTGCGGAGAGAATGGCCGAGGTGGTCAACGCCTTTGGCCCCCGCGGGGCGAAGGCTCGGCCCGGTGGTCCGCGCGTGGTGGCCGGCGCCTGGTGCGCAGACCAGCCCGAGCCCGCTTCACCCGAGGAGGCGGCTCCAGCGAAGTCGGCCTAGCGAATCGCTCGCTCAGATCGATCAGCCCGCGCAAGGCGCAGTAATCCCCAAGAATCCAGGCATCTTTCTTTGTCCGCCGCGAACTCCCAGGTAATAGACGGGAAGAGGAGCGGACGGATGTCGGATTACCGGGCTGCCAGCAAAGCCGACGCTGGAGTGGGCGGACCCATGGTTGACGCTGCGACGCGCAGCATGGAGCGTGAGCGGCTGTTCGCCCTGAACGGCCGAGTCACGTTCGTCACTGCCTTCGTGGTGGCGCCCTTGGTGCTGCTCAACCTCGGGTACCAGGCGCTTCGCCAGCCCATTTGGCAATTCGAGGCCCTCACCGCGGCCGCTGTGCTCCTCGGGCTTCTGTGGGGGGTGGCCTTCGTGCTGAATCGGCGAGGTCACCTCGTCGGGTCGGTCGGGCTGACCGTCTACGCCGCGCTCAGCTTTGACGTGTTCGCGGTGACGGTGCGCCAGGACACCTTCTTCGCGGCGACCGTCGCGACGGTATCCATCTCGGTCTACTGCTGGGCGCTGGCGCCGCGCTTGGTTCCGCACGTCGCGCTCTTCACCGCTTCCTCGCTGGGGGTCTTGCGGGTTATCGAGCACTTGGGATGGCTGCCATCCGCCGCGCCGTCGCCCTATCTCGGGATCTTCCTGGACTTGAGCATCCTCGGGGTGGCGCTGCCGGTCGTTTTCTACGTTCTCCACTGGCGCAACGAGCTCAACAACCTGCCGTATCAGGCCCTCGCGCGCCACCAGCATTGGCTTGAGGCGGGGATTCGCGCGCTGCCGGTGCCGCTGGTCATCGCGGACCTGCGCACGCGCAGCGTCGTGCTCGCCAGCGCCGAGGGAGAACGCCTCCTCGACTTGGGAGAACCGGGGGCGGCGAGCGAGCAAGCGACGAGCGCCAACGCGGTCTTCGCCTCCATCATCGAGCGCGTCGCCGGCGGCGAACGATGCGAGAGCGAAGAGCGGGCCTTGACGACCCGGAGCGGCGACCGGGTGACCGCGCTCTGCAGCGCCCGACTGCTGCCACAGCTCTACGGCCGGGACGCGACGGTGCTCGTCGTGTTCCTCGACGTGACCGGTCTGAAGAAGGCGCAGGCACAGCTCCAGGCCGCGCTCAACGCCAGGGAGGAATTCCTGTCGGTCGCCTCCCACGAGCTGCGCACTCCGCTCACCGCGCTCGCTCTTCAGCTCGACAACATGATCCGCTCCTCCCAGCGACACCCCGAGTGCATGGACGCCGAATGGCTCTCGACGCGGGTCGGCACGCTGCAGCGCCAGGCAAGGCGCCTCACCTTGCTCGTCAACGGCCTGCTCGACCTGTCGAGGATCGAGGGCGGGAGGATTGAGTTGGCTCCCGAGCCGTTGGAGCTCGGCAAGCTTGCCGCACAGGTCGCGCTACGGTGTGAGCACGAAGCCAGGGCCGCTGGCTGCGCGGTGCGAGTCGAGGCGGGGGTGCCGGCACACGGACGATGGGATCGCTCTCGGCTCGACCTGGTGCTCACCAACCTGCTTTCGAACGCGGTCAAGTACGGCGCCGGCAAGCCGGTGCTGGTGTCTACGGGCATGGAGCGAGGGGTTGCCCGGGTTACGGTCTCCGATCGCGGAACGGGCATCACGCCCCAGGAGCTCGGCCGGCTCTTCCAGCGCTTCGAGCGCCTTCACGCGTTCAGAGAATACCCAGGGGCGGGCCTGGGCCTGTGGATCTCGCGCGCGCTCGTCGAGAAGATGGGCGGAACCATCCAAGTCGAGAGCGCCGTGGGCGAGGGCTCTCGCTTCACGGTCTGGTTACCGGCGCAGGCCGAGGCGAGAGAGAGGCCTGAGGCGCGAGGCCCGTCGGGCCGTGTCTCGACCGACGAGTTTCCGGCCTGTGCGCCCTAAGCCGGCCGAGCCGGAACGAACGAGGCCTCCGGGGCTGTCGCGAAATCACCCCGCCCTCGGCTCGCCACCTCCGGTCACCTCGAGCGGAGTCGAGGATCTCTCGACTTCGGCCTCGCAAGCTCGGCCTACGGCTCGGGGGCGACCGGTTCTGGCTCGAAGGATTCTCAAGCCTTCCTGCTGTTGCCTCTCGACTGTGCTGATGCGGCGCGTTTTTGGAGGGCCGACCTTCGTGTCGGCCAGCGCTGCTGCTTGCTCGATCCGCGGACGGGCGCATCGGCTATGCCCCGACCTGCGTCGGGCTGGGATGTCGCCTCTCGACCGTCGTCACGCGCTCTCGGGCGGCCTGGCGCCGCGCGGGCTGACGCCGCGAAGCGTGTAGTGCGGGTCGTTGATGAACGCGGCGAAGACGACGATGAAGGCGAGCGTGAGGCGCGCGAGCCGCTCGTGATCCTCGAAGAGGTCGACGAGCATTTGCTTCTGTTGTGCCTTGGTCCCCGAGGTGAAGGCGACGAAGACCCCGTCGAGCTCGTTGCCGGCGCACTTGGCGCGCACCGACTCGATGCCGCCGTTGGCGCAGTAGCCCATCACCTCGAGCAGCAGCTCGCGCTGACGGGCCACGTCCCGGTAGACCGTATGGAACATCTCGAGCGCCAGCCACTGCGCCTCGCGGATTCCGGCGACCGCCAGGCCGACGAAGAGCCTGCGGGTCGTCTCATCCTGCGCGTCGAGGCCGGCGTTGCGCACCATCGCCAGCAGCAGCGTGTCCTTGAAGAGCTGGCTGAGCAGCATCACGCCCTCCGAGGTATCGGGCATGAAGTGGAAGTCGCCCATGCTCACGCCGCGGAAGGTGGGCAGGAAGAGGATGTCGAAGACGGCCCGGTAGAAGTTGTAGCGGGTCACCCCCGGGTGCTGCAGGTGGACGTCGAAGGTGTTGTCGATGCGGTCGGCCAGCTTCACCTGCAGCAGCTCAGGCATCTGGCGCGCCTTTTCGACGAGCTGACCGACGTATTCGGAGTAGGTGCCACAGCCGTTGCACAGGCAGCAGATGCTCTCCTCGACCCGAGCCCGCTGCTCCCCGAGCATCTCGAGAACGGCGCCGAAGTGGCACTGCATGCGCGAGAAGCGCTCGGGGCCGACGTCCTTCTCGGTCAGGTCCTCGTCCTTGTCATGGAAGAGGGCCGCGAGCAAAGCGGGCAGCGAGGGCCCCCCGGTGGTCCGCGCGAGGATCGCGGCGGCGCGCAGCGGGTGGAGGATGCCCGGGGTGCCGAGCCGGCGGCGATCTTGGTCGTAGCCGGCGCGTAGGGCGCTGAAGGCCTCGAGCAGGATCTCCTGGTCGCGAGGGCCGAAGCGGGCGGGGCCGAGAACCAGCGAGAGAAGCACCGGCGCCTTCAGGGCGCGCGCGCTGAGCTGGTAATTGATCTTGGCCGAGAGGGTGAGGAACTCCTCGATGGTGATGAGCTCGCGGGCGTCGGACACGGGGTTCATGGAGAGTTGGGAGTTATGAGTTGGGAGTTGGGAGTTGGGAGGCGACGGTCCGAAGAGAATACGCCTTTGCGGCGTGGCGATTCCAGCGAACGCCAGCACGAAGGCTGCCGCTCCGAGCCTTCCTGGGCCGAAGCCCAGGCCATTGACTCCCTACTCAAAACTCAGAACTCAGAGTTCACACCTCGCCTAGCGGCTTCCACCGCAGGACGGGCTTGCGCGCCGCCTTCACCTCGTCGAGCCGCTCACGATAGGCGCGCGTCGGCGCCGCCTTGACGGCCTCGGGCGCCTCCTTGGCCTCCTGGGCGATCGACTTCATCGCGGCCGCGAAGGCCTCGACGTTCGCCTTCGACTCGGTCTCGGTCGGCTCGATCATCAGGGCGCCGCCGACGATGAGCGGGAAGTAGATCGTCGGTGGATGGAAGCCGTGGTCGATAAGCCGCTTGGCGATGTCCATCGTGGTGACGCCGTGCTCCTTCTGCTTCTTGTCGGAGAGCACGACCTCGTGCAGCGAAGCCGTCTCGTAGGGCAGGTGGTAGGCCTCCTCGAGCAGGGCGCGCACGTAGTTGGCGTTGAGCACGGCGAGGTCGGAGACGGCCTTGAGCCCCTGCGGCCCCAGCTCGCGGATGTACGCCCAGGCCCGAACCAGGACGCCGAAGTTGCCCCAGAAGGTGCGCATGCGGCCAATCGATTGCGGCCTGTCGAACTGCAGGCGATAGCGCTCGCCATCCTTGATGACGACCGGCGCTGGCAGGAACGGCTCGAGCTCCTTGACCACGCCCACAGGGCCTGCGCCCGGGCCTCCGCCGCCGTGCGGGGTGGCGAAGGTCTTGTGCAGGTTCATGTGCATCACGTCCACGCCCAGATCGCCGGGCCGGGCCCTGCCGAGCAGGGCGTTCAGGTTGGCGCCGTCGCCATAGACGTAGCCGCCCTTGGCGTGGACGATCTTTGCGATCTTCGCGATGTTGCTCTCGAAGATCCCCAGCGTGTTCGGGTTGGTGAGCATGATGCCCGCGACGTCCTCGTCCATCGCCGCGGCGACGGTCTCCGGCTCGAGGTAGCCGTGGGGCCCGCTCTTGAGCTCGACGACCGAGAAGCCTGCAAAGGCGCTCGTCGCCGGGTTGGTGCCGTGGGCGCTGTCCGGAACGAGGACCTTGTGGCGCGGCTTGCCCTTGGCCACGTGCGCGGCGCGGATGATCAGCATCCCCGTCAGCTCTCCGTGGGCGCCGGCGGCCGGCTGCAGCGTGACCGCTTCAAAGCCGGTTATCTCGGCGAGCGCGCGCTCGAGCCGCCACATCAGCTCGAGGGCCCCTTGGGTCTTCTCCTCGGCGAGCAGCGGGTGGACGTGCGCGAAGCCCGGCAGCCGCGCGGCCGCCTCGGAGCTCTTCGGGTTGTACTTCATCGTGCAGGAGCCGAGCGGATAGAAGCCGGTGTCCAGGCTCCAGTTGAGCTGCGAGAGGCGCACGAAGTGACGGACGACCTCCGGCTCGTAGAGGCACGGCATCCCCTCTATCTCACCGCGCAGGTACTCCTCGGGAATCTCGCCCGCCGGGTCCGACTCGGGAACGCCGGCCTCCGGCAACGAGGCGCCGCTGCAGGCCCCGGGGGGACGCTCGAAGATGAGCTGTTCGTCGATAACCAACCCCTGGGTCGCGCGCGAGGATTCTGGAAAGCTCATTGGGTGATCGCTCCGGGAGGTCGCGGCGAGCTGCCGGCGGTCCCGTTCGTCGAGGCACCGGCCAGGAGCCGGGCCCGTTTCGCTTCTTCCGGTCAACCCGCGTGGAAAGTCGAGCGCTGCTCGGGACGGTGTAAGGCGAGCGGCACCTCGCCTCCACGCGCGGGACGACCGGCGCATCTCACGTCGGTCTCGGGTCCAAGAAGGTTCAGGGCTTGTTGCGCTGCTTCTCGAGGATCTCCTTGAGCCGCACGCGCGCCTGCTCGTACATCTTCTTCATCTCCACGCTGGCCTCGTCGGCCATGCGCAACGCCTCCTTGCTGGCGCGATCGAAGCCGGCCTCGACCTTCTTGGCGAGATCCTCGGGCTCGATGCCCAGGCCCTTGGCCATCTCGTCGGCGGCCCGCTCGACCTTCTTCATGCCGTCCTTGATCCCGGCGTCCAGGCGGGCGGTCACCTTGTCGGTGTTCTTGTTGAGGCGCGCCATCTCCTCGAGGATGCGCTTGCGAGCGACCTTGCTCTGCTCGCGGATCTTCTCCGCGGTCACCGCGACCTCGTTCGGGTCCATTCCGAGGAACTCGGCGGCGCGGCGGGCCGCACCCTTCAGCTCGGGCTGCTCGGCTTTGGCCTTGGCTTGCGCGCCCGCGGCCTTCTTGGCGGAAGCCTTCTTCGCGGCCGGCTTCTTCGCGGCGGTCTTCTTGGTGGCCGCCTTCTTCGCGGCCGGCTTCTTGCCGGTGGTCTTCTTGGCTGCCATGTGCCCTCCCTAGCGTACGGCCGCGACGAGGCGGTCGATTGAGGTCTTGTCGTGAAGCTCGGTCACGCACAGCAAGAGCCCGGTCAGCTCCGGGTAGTCGCGGCCGAGCGGGTAGCCGCCGTCGATGCCGGCGGCGCTCATCTTGCCCTGCAGCGTCGCGGGGTCGCCCGCGACGGTGAACTCGTTAAAGACCGGCCCGCTCAACAGCGCCGTTATCCCCGCCGCGGCGAGCTGCTCGCGGGCGTAGCGGGCGCGCTGGTAGTTGAGGCGCGCGAGGCGGTGCAGGCCGCTCTTGCCGAGCAGCGACAGGTGGATGGTCGCGGCCAGGGCGTCGAGGCCGTGGTTGCTGCAGATGTTCGAGGTCGCCCGCTCGCGCTTGATGTGTTGCTCGCGCGTCGCCAGCGTGAGGACAAAGCCGCGGCGGCCCTTGCGGTCGGTCGTCTCGCCGACCAGGCGCCCGGGCATCTGGCGCAGCGTGCTCTCTCGGGCGGCGAAGAAGCCGAGGCCCGGGCCCCCGAAGTTGAGCGGGTTGCCAAAGCTCTGCAGCGAGCCGACGGCGAGGTCGGCGCCCAGCGCCCCGGGCGAAGCGAGCAGGCCGAAGGCGAGCGCCTCGGAGGTCGCCGCGATCGACAGCGCCCCGGCGTCGTGAGCGACCTGCGAGAGCTCTCGGAGCGGTTCGACGACGCCGAAGTAGTTGGGGTAGCCGACGATCAAGCCTGCCGCGCCCTCGGCAGCCTTTCGCGCCGCGTCGAGATCGGTGCGCCCGTCCTTGCCGAAGGCGATCTCGCGCACCTCGAGCCCGGTCGGCTCGAGATAGGTGCGGATCACCGCCCGGTAGGCCGGATGGAGCGCCCGGGAGACGGCGATCGCCTTGCGGTCGGGCCTGAGGCGGGCGGCCATCAGGGCCGCCTCGGCGGCGGCCGTCGCGCCGTCGTACATCGAGGCGTTGGCCACCTCGAGGCCGGTCAGGAGGCAGACGTAGGTCTGGTATTCGAAGATCGCCTGCAGCGTGCCCTGGCTGATCTCGGGTTGGTAGGGCGTATAGGCGGTGTAGAGCTCGCTGCGCATCAGGAGCTGATCGACCGCCGAAGGGACGTGGTGCGGATAGGCCCCGGCGCCCAGGAACGGCGGCGTGCAGGCGTTGCGGGCGGCGAGCTGCTCGAGGTGAACGAGAAGGGCGCGCTCGTCGAGCGCCGCTGGCACGTCGAGAGGCCGGTCGAGCTGCAGCTCGTGAGGGATGGAGTCGAAGAGGGCGTCGACGGACGGCGCCCCAATCGCCGCGAGCATCGCCTGGATGTCTTCGGGACTGTGCGGGTGATAGCGCATGAGAGAAGCCTCGGGCCTTCCTCAACCAGGTCAATCGAGGAGGAAGCAGGTGCGTGCCGGTCCGCCCCCGGAAAGCAGCGGGGCGGGCCTTGGAGACACGGAAGCGAGCGCTTTGACTTCAGTGCGCCGAGGCCTTCACGTGCTCTTCGTACTTCGGGGCGTCCCACAGCTTCTCGAGCTCGGAGGCGTCGGACATCTCGACCTTGATGAACCAGCCCTTCTCGTACGGGTCCTGGTTGATGGTCTCGGGCGCGTCGGCGAGCGGCTCGTTGGCCTCCTTGATCGTGCCGCTGACCGGGAAGAAGACGTCGGAGACCGCCTTGGTGCTCTCGACGACGCCCATCGTCGCCCCGGCCTTGGCCTGGGCGCCGACCTTGGGCAGCTCGACGTAGACGACGTCGCCGAGCTGCTCGGCGGCAAAGGCGGTCACGCCGATGGTCGCGATGTTGCCCTCGACCTTCACCCACTCGTGGTCCTTCGTGTACTTGAGGCTCGTCGGAACGCTGGCCATGCGACCTCCCGGAAAGTGTGCTGAAGAAAGTAGTGGTGAGCCGGGCCCGTGGGCCCGTGGGGTTACCTGTTGGAAGTCTCGACGAACGGCGTCTTGACCACGACGGCGGCCGCCGGCCGGCCGCGGATCTCGACGTCGAAGGTCGAGTCGATGGCCGAGAGCTCGAGGGGCACGTAGCCCATGCCTATCGGCTTCTTGAGCGTGGGCGACTGCGTGCCACTGGTCACGACGCCGACCTGCTTGCCGTCCTTGAGGATGGGGTAGCCGTGCCGCGGGATTCCCTTGTCGGTCATGGTGAACCCGACGAGCTTGCGGCCCAGCCCCTTCTCCTTCTGATCGACCAGGACCTGGCGGCCGATGAACTCGCCCTTGTTGAGCTTGACGATCCAGCCGAGGTCGGCCTCGAGCGGGGTGTGCTCGTCGTCGATGTCGTTGCCGTAAAGGGCGAACTTCATCTCCAGGCGCAGCGAGTCGCGCGCGCCGAGGGCCGCGGGCATCACGCCCAAGTCCTTGCCGGCCTCGAGCAGCGCGCCCCACAGCTTCATCGCGTTGCCGCTGGAGGTGTAGAGCTCGAAGCCGAGCTCGCCCGTGTAGCCGGTGCGCGCGATGATGCACTGCCCGCCGGCGACCTCGCCCTCGGTGAAGCGGTAGTAGCCGAGGGGCGAGAGGTCGACCTTCGTCAGCCGCTGGACGAGCTCGCGCGACTTGGGCCCCTGCACGGCGATCTGCGCGTACTCGTCGCTGCGGTCGTCGATCTGCGCGCCGAAGCTGTGGGCCTTGATCCAGGCGACGTCCTTGGCGGCGTTGGCGGCGTTGACCACGAGGAGGAACTTCTGCTCGTTGTAGCGGTAGCAGAGGACGTCGTCGACGAAGCCACCCTTGTCGTTGAGCAGGCCCGCGTAGAGCGCCTGGCCGTCCTTGCACTTGGCGAGGTCGTTGGTGAGGAGCTGCTGGGTCGCCTCGAGCGCCTTGGGCCCGGTCACGAAGACCTCGCCCATGTGCGAGACGTCGAAGAGGCCGACCGCGGTGCGCACCGCGGTGTGCTCCTCGATGATTCCCTTGTATTGGACCGGGAGCTCCCAGCCTGCGAACTCGACGATCTTCCCACCGGCCTGCAGATGCGCTTCGTACAGCGGGGTGCGGCGTGCCATGGAATGACCTCCGGAAGGGGCGGACTATAGTTCAACCCCGAGGAGTTTCAAGCCGACTGTCGGGCGTTTGGCGTTGTAATTTTCAGTGCTTCGGTCGCAATCACATTGCGCATCCGAGCGCGGGCCCCGAACCGAGGACCCACCGCGCGATCTGCTACTTGGCCCCGAGGAAAAGGAAAAGAGATGCGAATCGGTATCGCTGGCTGGGGGTCGGAGGGCGATCTGCGACCGCTCGTCGCGCTCGCCGGCAGGCTGCGTCGGGCGGGACATGAGCCCTCGCTGCTGCTCAGCCCCGTCGACGAGATCGACTGGGGCGCGACCTGCAGCGCGCTTCAAGTCCCCATGCGCCTTGTCCCGGAGCTGACCGAGCACTCCCTCCAGGAAATCTGTAAGGCGTCCCAAAGCGCGGATCCGTCCAAAGTCTCCCGCGCCCTGCTGGACTTGGCGTTCTTCCCGCAGCTCGAGGCGATGTACGCGGCGGCCCACGAGCTGTGCGCACAGAGCGAGGTCGTCGTCGGCCTCTTCTCGTCCTGGTACCTGAAGGCGGCTTGCCTGGCGACGGGCGTGCCGTTCGTGTGCGTCCACTACTACCCGGGCATGGTCCCCTCTCGCACGGTCCCGCCGATCGGGTTTCCGGCGTGGAAGTGGCTCAACCCGGTCGCCTGGGAGCTGTTTTCGAGGGTGATCGATCTTGGCTTCGGTTCGGCGACCAAGCAGTTCTTCGCCTCGAAAGGGCTGCCCAAGGTGCGCCGCGCCCTCACCGACGTCCTGCTCTCCGACCGGCTCAACTTGATAGGTGCGAGCCCGACCCTCTTCCCGGCGCCCGCGGACTGGGGCGGGCTCAACGTCGTCTGCGGTGACTTCGTCCTTCCTGGCGAGGAGCAACCGTGGGAGCCCGAGCCCGCGCTCGCTCGATTCCTCGAAGACGGGGAGAAGCCGGTGCTCTTCTCGTTTGGCACCATGGCCCACCTCGCCCCAGAACGTTCCAGGGAGCTTGTCCTCGGCGCCATCAAGCAGGCCAAGGTGCGGGCCGTCGTGCAGATGCGCAGCGCGCAAGAGAGCGGGAGGGAGGGCGACACGTTCTTCGTCCACTGGGCGCCGCATCGGCACCTCGCCCCGAGGTGCTCGGCGATGGTGATTCACGGCGGCGCGGGGACGACGCATGCGGCCCTGCGCGCCGGGCTCCCCGCGGTCGTCCTCCCCTTCATCTTCGAGCAGAAGCTCTGGGGAAGGCTTCTCCATCGGGCGGGGACGGCGACGCGGCCGATGTCATTCTGGAAAGCGACGCCGCAGACGCTCGGTTCGCAGATTCGCCAAGCGCTCGGGTCTGAGGCGCTGCGCCAGCGCGCGGCGGAGCTGGCGTCCCGGGTGTCTCGCGAGGACGGGACCGGGGTGGCAGTCGAGAGGCTCGAGGCGCTCGCGAAGCGATGAGCGGTCGCCCGACGCGGGGAAAGGTCACCTGCCGGCTGCCTGAAGAGGCGTCGAGAAATCTCTCTTCGACTCGAACCAGTTGCCGCTCACCGTGAGCGTAGCTCCCGACGCCGTTGAGCGGCGGGAGCGGAGTCGAAGGGCCCCTTCGACTTCGCTCGAGGTGACCGGAGGAGGCGGGCCAAGCTCAAGAAGATTTCCGGGCACCTCTTGAGCGCATGGCAGCCGTTGCGCCGAGGCGAGCCCGTGCGAGATCCACGGCTGTAGAACTCCTGACCTTCCCAGCGACCGGCGGCAGCAGGGCGCAAGAATCGATGAAACGTGGTCGCGGCGTTCCGTCCGCTGGTACCGCGCTTCGCCCGGCGTTCCAGCAGCCGTGCCGCCGACAGGGGCATCGGGTGTTTCGTCACCAGGGTGAGCAGGGTCAAAAGTTCTGGATTCCCAGGCGAACGCCTCCAAGCGCTGTCGGCCGCACAGCTTGGCATCCTCCCTCGACTCGGCAAAGATGCCCCGAAGGCACGTCGGCGGCCGGTTCGCGCTGGGGCGCAAGGGGCGGGAAGGTCGAGCCAAACGCCGGCTCCTACGGAGTCCCCTCATGAAACAGCGCTTCCTGTTGCCCTCGGTTTTCGCCTCCGCCCTCCTGCTGGTTCTCCCCAGGGCGACGACAGCCGCAAAGGTGGTCTTCGCGACGCCGGGAGCGAACGCGAGCGAGCAAATCCAAATCAGTTGGCACGCCGGTGCTGCCGATACTCGGCTCGAGTACACGAAGAAGAGCGACCCGGGGTTTGCCCACGCCACCGTCGTGCCCGCGAGCGCAGTCTCACAAACCTACGACTCGACGACCTTCGACTCGAACAGCTTCTACCGCAGCTACACCCTGCTCGACCGGCTCGACACAGGCAGCGAGTACCTCTTCCGGATTAGCGGCGATTCGACCACCCACGCGTTCAAGACCGCCGAAGGCCGAGGTGAGTTCAGCTTCATCTTCTTGAGCGACACCCACGCCTACCCGCCGATTCCGAGCCGGATGGACAAAGCACAAGCGCTCGTCGCGCGGGCCGAACAGCTTCAGAGCGGTCTCTCCTTCATCCTCGAGACCGGGGACATCACCGCCCACGGGGCGAACTATTCGCACTGGCAGGAGTTCGCCGACACGTCGTTCGCCCCCGCGTACGTCTTCGCGGGGACGCCGGGCAACCACGACTTCTACAACACCTCGGCGGTCACCATCGACGACCGGTTCTTCAATTCGGTGCTGCGGTACCCGGCCAACGGCGCGACCGGAGTCGTCAATACAAGCTACTGGTTCAAGTACAACAACGCGCTCTTCATCTCCATCAGCTCGGAGGCCACCTCGACGACTCAGGTCAACGCGCAGAAGACCTGGATAAGAAACGTAATCGAGAACAACCCCGCCCAATACATCATCGCCTTCTCCCACCGAGCCTTCTTCAATGGAAGCACCGGCGGCGCCGTCAGGAAGAGCACGACCACCTATCCGAACTACGGCCAGCTCCTCGAGGAGCTCGGCGCCGACCTGGTGCTGTCCGGCCACAGCCACGTCTATGTGAGAACCAAGCAGATTCGCGGCGGCGCGGTGGCGACCACCGGTCGAGGCACCGTCTACATCACCGCGAATCAAATCGGCGACCGGGGAGTGGATGCCACGACCGACCTCGGCACCTACGGCGCTGCGGTCTACGGCCTCACCACCACCAGCTCGGCCTCGGTCATCACCATCAGCGACACGGCTATCAGCGGAAAGATGTTCGAGGCGAACGGGACGATTCGCGACAGCTATACGATCCCCGCGCGCCGCACCGCACCGGTCGATGATTTCGACAAGGACGTCTACGCGAATTCGTTTTTGGTGAGCGTCAACCCGCCGGATTTGACCTACGGCAGGCTGCTCTTCACCGACCACGGCCATGATCGGGTCCGGACCATCGCGGTGGTCGATTCGAACAGCGGCGCCACCTATGCCTCCTTCGCCCCGAGCGCAGGGATGACCGAGGCGCTCTTCGGCACGCTGGTTCCGGGCGACACCTACGATCTGTCGATCCGCGTCGCGCTCAAGGACGGGAGCAGCCGCGAGGTCGATGCCCACCTGCTCAATAAGCTTCCCTCGGGATCGTGCGGAAACCTGCGCATCGAGGAGGCTGGGCAAGCCGTGCTGTTGAGGTGGGAGAACAACCTGGTCGTCGAGGAGATCGAGCGCATCATCGTCTCGGTGAACAGCGAGTGGACGATTGACGTGCCCGCCGCCGGCACCTCCGCAGACGTCACCCCCGGCTTGAAGAGAGGCGACAACAGCATCGGTTTCCGGGTCGTCGACCAGTACGGCGACGAGATCGATTCTCAGAGCCTCGAATGCGTCTTCACTCCCCCCGAGACCGATGCGGGGACCGGCCTGGTCGATTCGGGGACGGGCCCGACCGACTCCGGGACCGAGCAGGCGGATGGAGGCCACGAAGGCTCAGACGCCGCTCAACCCGAGCAGGACGCGGAGCCTCCTCGCCTCGAAGAGTGGAACGTCACGGGGGCAGGCTGCTCGTGTTCCTCGACGCCGGTAATGTTCCTGATGGCCCTGACCGGCTCTCTGGGACTGGCGCGGCCGAAGGGATGAAGAGGCGTCGCGGATTCTTCGAGTGCTCACATCGAGTGGAGTCGCGGCCGAGACGCGAGTGAAGCGGGAGATCAAGAAGCGGGGGAAGCCATGATCGGTTCGAGGAGCGAAGGCCGGCCGGCAGGCGGCCCGGCCGTCGCGGGATTCGTCAAGCCGGGCTTCGAGGCGGTGCGCGAAGCCTTCGTCGAGAACTTCGATCGCCGCGGGGAGCTCGGCGCCGCGTGCTGCGCCTACCATCGCGGAGAGAAGGTGGTCGATCTCTGGGGCGGCATCCAAAACCGGGCGACCGGCGAGCCGTGGCAAGAGGAGACGATGGCCCTGGTCTATTCCACGACCAAGGGCCTGGCCGGCCTGGCGATGGCGCTCGCTCATTCCCGAGGGTTGTTCGAGTACGACGAGCGCGTCAGCACCTATTGGCCCGAATTCGCGCAGCACGGCAAAGCGCAGATCACCGTGCGGCAATTGCTCTCGCACCAGGCCGGGCTGTTCGCCCTCGACGAACGACCGGTGATGAGCCTCGTCGCCGATCCCGACCGGCTGGCGATTGTGCTCGCCCGTCAACAACCCGCCTGGCCGCCGGGGACGCGGCAGGCCTACCACGCGATTACCCTGGGCTTTTACGAGAGCGAATTGCTGCGTCGGGTCGATCCGGCTCATCGAACCCTGGGCCGCTTCTTTCAGGAGGAGCTCGCGACGCCGCTGGGGCTCGACTTCTACCTCCGGCTTCCGGAGGAGATCCCGGATTCGAGACTGGCGCCGCTCAGCCGTCCCCGCCATATGGCGACGATGCTCTTCACGATGCCGCTCGCGTTGACGCTCGCGGCGATGTATCCGCGCTCTCGCTTCCGCCGGGCGCTGTTGGGCTCGGAGCTGCCGGAGCAGAGCGACCGCATCTACGCCCGCAACCTCGAGGTGCCTGCCGGCGGAGGCGTCGGGACCGCTCGCGCCATGGCTCGGGCCTACAGCGTGTTTGCGACCGGCGGGTCAGAGCTTGGGCTGCGTGAAGAGACCCTGCGGCAGCTCATGGCGCCCGCGGTCGCGCCGGCTCGCGGTTTTCGCGACGCCTGCTTGAAGGTCGAAGTCCGATTCTCCTTGGGCTTCATGAAGCCGGGCGCGAGGAATCCCTTCGCCCATCCGAGCGCCTTCGGCTCGCCGGGCACGGGAGGCTCCTTTGGATTTGCCGATCCGCAGGCGGGAATCGGCTACGCCTACATCCCCAATCAAATGGGAACGCACCTGGAGGATCCGCGGGAGGTCGCGCTTAGGAAAGCGGTATATCGCTCGGCTGGCGAGGGGGTGGCTGGCGGCAGGTGAGGCCGTCTGGAAGGCAGGCGCCGGCCGGCACCCACGAACGAGAGAAGCGCAGGCAGCCTCGGCCGGGTGCTGCTGGGAGCCCGCGCGGCAACCTGACGGCAACAAGCAACAAGCCCCCGAAATCCTCTGAGGAATCCGGGGGCTTAGCTAGTGTCCCCAAGGGGATTCGAACCCCTGTTACCGGCTTGAAAGGCCAGCGTCCTGACCTCTGGACGATGGGGACGTTCTCTTTCTGTGGTTGGCGAGCGCCGCCCGATGTGCGCCGTGCCGGAATTGAACCGGCGGCCCTCGGCTTAAAAGGCCGGTGCTCTACCGACTGAGCTAACGGCGCGAGTTGCGCGCGGTAGGTAGCAGCGAGGGGCGCGGCTGTCAACGGGGCTCTATTCCCTACTTCCCCTCGGCAGGCACCACGGTGATTTTCACCTCCGCCCTCTGGCCCTCGGCGCTGACGGCCACCACGGTCTCGCCCGGATCGACCGGGTGAACGCCGAGGTTGGAGATGCGGCAGACGTCCTCGTCCTCGCAGCGCACCAGCGGCATGCGGTCCTTCAACTCGCGACCGAGATAGTCGAAGACGGTGATGGTCAAAGGCTGCGGCTCACCGCGCGCCTCGAGGCTCAGCTCGGTCGGCGTGACGGCCAGCTTGCCCACGGTCACCACCTCGACCCGTGCTTCGGCCTTCAGCTCGCCGAGCGTCGCGGTCACCGTCGCCTGGCCAGGCCCGACGGAGTGGACTTTGCCGACCTCGTCGACGATCGCGACCTTCGCGTCGCTCGTCTTCCAGCTCACCTGGCCCTGCTGTTTCTGAAACGACTTGCCCCGGCGCGACTTGGGGATCGCCTTCCACCACATCTCGTCGCCGATTCCCTTGAAGACGTGCTCCTTGGGCTGCATCTCGAGGTACTCGGGCTTCTGGCAGGCCACCGCGCCAAGCGCCAACGCTGCTATCAGGGTCACGCGTCGCATCGTCTCCTCCCGGGAGTCGCCTCTCGATAGCACGCCGCTTCCGAACGGGGCAATCCGGGCCGCCGGGGCGCCCGGACTCCGGGCAGGCCTGCTTGGCTCTCGCCGCTCGCGCGCCCCCTCGGCGGCCGATCTCGCTCGCGGCCATGCGCGCGCTGCTGTGCTAAGGGAGGTCGCCATGCGCATCCGCGACCGGCTAGAGCAGTCCAGGCCCTGCTTCTCGTTCGAGTTCTTTCCGCCCAAGTCCGACCTGGCGATGGACGAGCTGTTCCAGACGGTCACCGACCTCGCCCCGCTTGCCCCCGGCTTCGTCTCGGTCACCTACGGCGCGGGCGGCGGCAATCGCGACCTGACGGTCGAGGTCATCACCCGGATCCGGCGCATCCTCGGCGTCGAGGTGATGGCCCACCTCACCTGCGCCGGCCACACGCGCGCAGAGCTCGTCGGACTGCTCGAACGGCTGCGCGACGAGGGGCTCGAGAACCTCCTCGCCCTCCGCGGCGACAAGCGGCCCGATGACCCGTCGAGCACGCTGGAGGAGGGGCTCTCCCACGCGAGCGATCTCGTCGGTCTCATCCGCGACCGCGGGTTCTGCTTCTGCGTGGGCGGGGCCGCCTATCCCGAGGGACATCTCGAGTGCGCCTCGCGCCAGGTCGATCTGCGCAACCTCAAGCGCAAGGTGGACGCGGGGGCCGAGTTCCTCATCACGCAGCTCTTCTTCGACAACGCGTTCTATTTCGACTTCGTCGAGCGCGCCCGCCGCGTCGGCATCGGCGTCCCCATCGTCCCGGGGATCATGCCGATCACGAACCTGGCCCAGCTCGACAGGTTCACTCGCTTCTGCGGCGCGACGGTGCCCATGCGCCTGCGCCTCGAGCTCGAACGCAGGCAGAACGACCCGTCGGCCATCCTGCAGCTTGGCGTCGCCCACGCGACGGTCCAGTGCATGGAGCTGCTCAACCGCGGCGTGCGACACATCCACTTCTTCACCCTCAACAAGTCGCCGGCGACCCGGCTGATAGTGAGCGCGCTCAAGAGCGTGATCTAAAGGATCTGCCTCCGGCCGAAGAGGCGCGTTACCGGTCATCGGCCCAACAGCTCGTTTCCAAGGCGCTCGAGCCGGAAAAGAAACGCCGGCGGCCCGCTCCAGCTCCCAGGTCAAGCCTTGCGCGCCGGCCGGATGCTCCACGTCGAGCGTCTCGCGGGTCTGGGCGGTTCTTTGGTAACCCGGCCGAGACCGAACCGCGAACGTCAAGGGCAACTGCTGCCGGAGATCAGGAGAGCTGCAGTCGGCTCGCCCACCGTCTGCCCGCGCCCTCCCCTCCCAACGGCTCGCAGTACCAGCGTGCTCGTCGGGGACTTGGTGGGGCGGGCCAGGGAGGGGCGATCGCCTTTGCTCTTCTTGCTGGTTCTCGGCTCGCTCGCAGCCAGCAATCGTTTCGGCTCGAGTGGAGCAGGACGCGGGCGGCGGCTCGCCAGCGGTCTGAACATTCCGGCCGCCGGATTGACCCGCGCCAGGCAATTGAACGGGATTCATCCCTTCGCCCGGACGCGGCCTCAGCGCGCTTCTCGCGCCCAAGGCCGTGGTGCTAGCCGTCGGCTGCTCTTGTTGGCCGAGCTTCTGCGCCAACCTCGTCATCGCCGGAGGTCCGAGGCGTGCCGCCGCTCGACGAACCGCTGACCACCGCCGTGATGCTCACCATCTTCGGTGCGCTCGCCGGCTTCAGCGCGCTCTTCAGCCGCACCTCCGACCGCGCGGGAATCCCGCTGTTCCTGCTCTTTCTCGCCATCGGCATGTTCGCCGGCAACGAGGCCTTCGGCTTCGTGCGCTTCTACGACTACAAGCTCGCCTTCCGCCTCGGAGTCGCCGCCCTGGTGCTCATCCTCTTCGACGGCGGGCTCAACACCCCCATCTCCAGCCTCGCGCGCGGGCTCGCGCCGGCCGGGATGCTCGCCACGGTCGGCGTCGCGGGCACGGCCCTGGCGCTCGCCGCCTTCGCGCGGCTGCTCGGATTCGCCTGGTCCGAGGCGTTGATCGTCGGCTCCATCGTCTCCTCGACCGACGCGGCGGCGGTCTTCGCAGTGCTTCGGGGCAGCGGCCTGCAGCTCCAGCGGCGAGTCCGCTACACGCTCGAGCTCGAGTCCGGGTTGAACGACCCGATGGCGGTCATCCTCACGCTCGGCTTCACCGAGGCGGCCCTGAGCGGCACGACGGTCTCCTGGGGCCTCGCGCTCATGGTCGTCCAACAGCTCGCCATCGGCACGGCGCTCGGGATCGGCTTCGGCTACCTCGCCCGCCCGCTGCTGCGCCACGCCCACCTGCCCGAGGCCGGTCTTTATCCGGTGCTCACGACGGCGATAGCCGCCCTCATCTTCGGCATCACCACCCTGCTGCAGGGCAGCGGCTTCATGGCCGTCTATCTCGCGGGGATCGTCTTCGGCAACGCCTCGCTCCCCTACAAGAACGGCCTGCTGCGCGTGCACGGCGCGAGCGCCTGGCTCAGCCAAGTCGTCATGTTCCTGATGCTCGGCCTGCTGTCGGTGCCCACCCGGCTGATCGATGTCGCGCTCGTCGGCCTGGCGCTCGCGCTGCTGCTCGCGTTCGTCTGTCGCCCGCTCGTCGTCTTCCTGCTCATGCCGCCGTTTCGCTACCCGCTGCGCGAGGTGGTCTACCTCTGCTGGATAGGCCTGCGCGGCGCGGTGCCTATCGTCCTGGCGACCTTTCCCGTGCTCGCCGGGGTGCCGAACGCGCTGCGCATCTTCGACGTCATCTTCTTCATCGTGGCGATCAGCGCCCTGCTGCCCGGCGGCACCGTGCGCTGGGCGACCCGGAAGCTCGGTCTCGAGAGCGGAGAGCCGCCTCCGCCGCACGCGGTGCTGGAGATCACCTCGACCAAGCTGCTCGAAGGCGAGGTGCTCTCGTTCTTCATCGATCCGGCCACGGCCGTCTCCGGCAGCCGCATCTCGCAGCTCCCCTTCCCTCCCGACACCGCGGTGATGCTCATCATCCGCGGCGAGAAGCTCATCGCGCCCAGGGGCCCGACCGTCCTGCAGCCCGGCGACTTCGTCTATCTGTTCTGCCCGCCGGAGGACCGGCCGTTCGTCCAGCTCATCTTCGGGCGGGCGACGGAGGGATGAGGGGGAGTTGGGAGCTCATGAGCTTGGCGGGCAGTCCCTGGCCGACTCGGGTGGCCGGCGCGGCGTAGAAAGCGCCTCGGGCGGAGGCGCCGCTCCCTTCTCGCCGAGTGCGCGCCTCCGATGGCCGGCACGAGGGAGGCCGGTGCTCGGACGTTCGCTGACCGCCGAGACTGCGGCGCCCCTCCCCGCCGCTGCGCTGCCACGCAATCGAGGCCACAGAGCCTCGGCCGTTCGATTCCCGTGCTCTTCGCGCAGGTTCCGCCTCACCGGAGCGTTATAGTGAGAAGCCTTCTGAACACTCCCGAGAACGTGACGATGATCTTGCTCTCCGACCCACCGGGCGGCCCTCGCCCCAAGCCCAATGACCGCTGCTGGTGTGGGAGCGGCCAGAAGTACAAGCGCTGCCACCAGCAGTCCGATCGAGCCGGCGCGACTCAGCCCGCGCCCGCCCGGCGCTTGGTGCGCCCCGGCAAGGTCGGCCAAGGGCGCCTCGTTCCAGCGCACATCGCCAGGCCCGACTACGCTCGAACCGGCAAGCCCGGCGACTGGGACGGCAGCGAGATCAACACTCCCGAGCAGATCGAGCGCATGCGCCGCGCGGCCAGGGCCGCCGCTCAGGTGTTGGAGCTGACCGGCAAGGCCGTTCGCCCCGGTATCACCACCGACCAGCTCGACGCCCTCGCCCACGAGGCGGCGCTCGAGCGCAACGCCTATCCGAGCCCGCTCAACTACCACGGCTTCCCCAAGTCCATCTGCACCTCGGTCAACGAGGTCATCTGTCACGGCATCCCCGACGATCGACCCCTTGAGGAGGGCGAGCTCATCAACGTCGACATCACCCTCTTCCTCGAGGGCATGCACGGCGACTGCTCGGCCACCTTCCTCGTCGGCGAGGTCGACGCGAGGGCCCAAAAGCTCGTTCGCGTGACGCACGAGTGCATGATGAAGGGCATCGAGGCGGTCAAGCCTGGCCGGCCGATCAGCGACATCGGTCGCGCCATCGAGGCGCACTCCGACAAGCACGGCTACGGGGTGGTGCGCGCCTACTGCGGCCACGGCGTCGGCGAGTGCTTCCATACCGGCCTGCAAATTCCCCACTACTTCGAGCGCGAGGCGAACACCGTGATGCGACCGGGGATGATCTTCACCGTCGAGCCGATGATCACCCTGGGCAGTTACGACTACGACCTGTGGCGCGACGGCTGGACCGCGGTGACCGCAGACCGCAGCCTGACCGCCCAGTTCGAGCACACGCTCGTGGTGACCGACTCCGGTTTCGAGATCCTCACGCTGCCGTAAGCCGGCCGCCGCGCTACGGCGCGCCGGTCAGCAGCGAGCGCGTGATCAGATAGCCCCAGTTCGCCGCCAGGCCGACCAGGACCAGGTAGCGCGCGACCGTGCCCGCCCGCTCGGAGAGCCGCAGCTCGAGGCGCGGCAGCCTCAAGGGGAGGGCGACCAGGTAGACGCACCCGACGAGCGCCGAGGCCGCGAGCGCGAAGCCGAGCGGATTGATCAGCAACGAGTCGATCAGCCGCCCCTGCGCGAACCAATCGAGCGCGCGCGTCATCCCGCAGGACAGGCAGGGGATACCGAGGTGCTCGCGCATCGCGCAGCCCCAGAACGGCAACCACCGGGCAAGAGGCACGAACCTCGCCACGAGGACGAGGAAGATGACGATGGCTCCGTAGGCCTCGAACGGCCCCCACGTGCGCTGCTTGGGCCGGTAGAACCGGATGACCGTGCGCCGCGGCGGCGCCAGACGAGTCGGCAGCACTGGCCCGCTCGCGCCCGCGGCCTGCGACGGCTTGGTCGCCTCCATCTAGTTGCCCGCCGCCCCCATCGCCGACGCGGCGGCAAAGCCACCGACCGCGGCGGCCGCGCCGACGCTGGCGCACATGCAGCAGGCGGCGACCGCGATGGGGACCAGCACGGCTCCGACCGCGCCGCCCACCGAGCCCCGCTGCGTCTTCCAAAGCCCGATGACCACCAGCGCCAGCGTCCAGACCCCGCCTATCGCCGAACCGCAGAAGGGGACGATGGCCAGCAGCGCGGGCCCGGAGGCGTACGCGACCGAGCGCACCGTGGCGTTGAAGCCGTTGTTCGCGGTTTTGAAGAGCATCGCGCCGAGGTGATAGATGCCCGCCGAGAGGAAGAGGGCGACCGGCGCGAACACCGCGACCGCCACGCCCAACCCCAGGTAGAGCAGCGGACCCGGCTGGAAATCGGCGTACTGCGCGAGCGGGTGCTCGGCGGGCAGGTTCGCGTTGGAGCCGGAGCTGACGACGGCGAAGAGCGCCTGCCAGAAGTAGCCGACGATCGCCCCGATGGCCGCGTTGATCCAATAGAACGATATGGCGCCGTCCATGTTGTCGACGCGCATCGACCCGAAGAACTTGACCGGATCGGCGAACGAGCGCTTGAGCGTCTCGGCGTAGGCCGCAAAGAGGCCGCGCGTCGCCCGCTCTTCCCAGGGCGTGGGCCCCAGCGGCGCCTCGGCGGCCTGCCACGGGCCGGCGACCGCTCCCGGCAGCGCGCCAGCCTGGCCGAAGGGAGTGCTGGCCGGACCGAACCTGTCGGGCGCGCTCTGCCACTCTCCGCTTGTCTCGCCTTCGCTCGCCTGGCGGGCGTCACCACCCGGGGCTGACGGTGGCTGCCCACCCGAGCCGCCGGACTGCGCGAGCATCAGCTCGGTGCCGCAGGCTGGGCACAGGTTCTGGCCGTAATGGTCCGTCGAGAAGACGTGTTGGCACTTGGCACACTTGGCGAGCATGTGTTCCCCAAGCTCGGTTCAGAGCCGGTTCGAGAGCCGCGCGGGCCTCGCGTTGAAGGGTGAGAAATCTTACTCGGGTTGCCGGCGAAGATGCGCGGGCCAACAGACCGCGCGCTCTCCGAATCGGGCAACGGCAGGGCTCACGAGCGGTGGGCTCGTTGGCGAAAGAGGCGCAGGCGGAAATCTTCTCGAGCTCGGCCCGGCCCCTCCGGTCACCTCGAGCGTAGTCGAGAGGCCCTTCGACTCCCCACAGCGCGGGCTTCGCCCGGAACCCAAGCGATCGGTCGCAGGTTGGTAGGGGCACATGGCAATGCGCCCGTCGAGAAATCGAGCAAATGCGCGGGCGATCCCGGCGGCGGGCACGCAAGGCGCACCCTGCGCAACCACGCGCGCCGCCGAGGTCTCGAGGCAGGCAGTTCGGTGCCGAAGCCGGAGCCTCCTCCGGCCACTATCCCGGCTCACAGCTCGCCGCCCGCCCGCGCTCCCACCACTGCGCGATGACCCGCCGGTCGGCGGTCCTCGGGCAGCGCGGCAGGCTCGCCAGGAAGGCGCGGCCGTACGACTTGGTGGTCAGGCGCCGGTCGAGGACGGCGACGATGCCCCGGTCGCGCCGGCTGCGGATGAGCCGCCCGAAGCCCTGTCGCAGGGCGAGCGCGGCCTGAGGCACCTGATACTCGCCGAAGGCGTCGTGGCCGCGCGCTTTGAGCAGCTCGACTCGGGCCGCGACCACCGGATCGGCCGGGGAGGCGAACGGCAGCTTGTCGATGATCACCAGCGAGAGAGCGTCCCCGACCACGTCGACGCCCTCCCAGAAGCTGTGGGCGGCAAAGAGCACCGCGGGGCGCTCCTTGAACTCGGCGAGCAAGGCCTGCTTCGGCCGCTCGCCTTGCAGCAGGACGCGATAGGGCAACCGGTCCTTGAGCAGCCGGTGCGCCTCGGTCATGTTGCGCAGGCTCGTGAAGAGCGCAAAGGCCCGGCCGCCGGTCAGCTCGCAGAGCGCGTAGATCTCCTCGGCGACCTGCTCGACGAAGCGCGGGTCGGCCGGCTCGGGCAGCGCGGTCGGGGCGTAGAGCGCCGCCTGGGTCAAAAAGTCGAACGGCGAGCTGACGACGAGCGCCTCGACGGCATAGAGGTCTTCCCCCGTCTCGGGATCGGCGAGGCCCAGGCGCCGCTTGGCGAAGTCGAGCCGGCCCTGCGCCGCCAGGGTCGCCGAGGTGAAGACGACCGTGTTGGCGACCTGGTAGAGCCGCTCGCGCAGCTCGTTGGCGACGTCGATGGGCGCGGCCCGCAGGAAGGTGGCCCGCGCCCGCGCCTCGGCCCAGTAGACGAAGGTCGGGTTCTCCATCCCCGAGAGGAACTCGAGGTCCCCGGAGATCTCCTTGGCTCGCCGGCCGATCCCCTGGACGTCCGGATCCTCCGAGCGCGCGATCCGGCTCGCGAAGGCCATCAGCACGTCACACAGCTCCCCGGTCGCCTCCTGCAGCGCGGGCGCATCGGCGCGGGTGAACCGGCGGGGCTGGTCCGAGCCTCGCGGCAGCATCCGGTTGACGGTGTGGAACAGGTTCTCGGAGACGGCCTCGATCTTCAGCATCAGGGGCCCGGCGCCGAGCTGCTCCTTGTCGCCGGCCAGGGCGCTGCGCGCGTCGTGGAGCAGATCCTCGAGGCGATAGTCCGAGGCCCCGCAGCCGAAGTACTCGGTGGCCACGTCCTCGACCGCGTGCGCCTCGTCGAAGACGACCGCCTCGTAGCGCGGGATGACCTCGGCGCCGGCGTTGGCGCGGGTAGTCTTCAGCGCGAGGTCCGCGAAGAGCAGATGGTGGTTGACGATGAGCAGGTCGGAGTCGACCGCCTGCTGGCGCATCCGGGTGACGAAGCACTGCGCGTGGCGCGGGCAGCGCTGCCCGGCGCAGGTCTCGGAGGTCGCCGAGAGCGCCCTCCAGACGAGCACGTTCTCGGGCAGGTCGAGCTCGGCCTTGTCGCCGGTCTCGGTCTCGCGCGACCAGTCGCGGATGAGCTGGAAGGCCCGGGCCTCGTGGCGCGAGGCGAGGGTGAAGCGCGGATCGTCGTCGGCGCGCTCGAGCCGCCAGAGGCACAGGTAGTTCGAGCGTCCCTTCATCACCGTCGCGCGAAAGTCGAGGTCGACCACCTCGCGCAGGCGCGGCAGGTCCTTGCCGACGATCTGCTCCTGCAGGGTCTTGGTCGCCGTGGAGATCACGACGCGCCGGCCCGAGAGGATGGCGGGGATCAGGTACGCGAGCGTCTTTCCCGTGCCGGTGCCCGCCTCGATGAGCGCAAAGCGCCGCTCGGCGAGCACCCGGCGCACGAGCCTGGCCATCTCGATCTGCTGCGGCCGGTGCTCGTAGCCCTCGGCGGCGCGCGCGAAGAGGCCGCCGGGGCCGAGGATTGCGCTGATGGGATCCCGAGGCGCCACGAGAGGTCAGGGCCAGGCTGTCGCGGCCGGCATTCGCGCGATTGCGTAATAGATGAGAAAGAGCAGGAAGGCCCCGAAACCGGCGACGACGAACACGGTGAGCAGCGGATGCGAAGAGGCCGGCCGATCGGTCGCCACCGGAATGGTGCTGACGGCCATCAGGCGGTTGACGAGCTCGTCGCGGTGGCGTACCGCCAGCGTGTCGCCAGGGGTCTGCTCGGCCTTGATCCGGTAGCGACGGGCAGCTTCGACCAGCGCCCCGGCACGAGAGCACGCGTCGATGAAGGCCTCGTGCCTGGCCGGGTTGTTCCAGTCGGACTCGAGCTGGGACCAGAGCTCCTCGACGACCGCGGGGAGCGCGAGGTTTTCGGGCTTGAAGAGCGCATAGACCAGGCCGCAGCGCCCGCACGCCTCGTCCCCCGCGGACCGCGCCGCGCCGCACTTCGGACACCGCGGCCCCTGAGGCGCGGGCCTGGGGCGGGCCAGCTCGAGGACCGGCGCGTGGCGCTCCTGCTCGGGCCCGACTTCGCTCGCCTCACCGCAGGCCGGGCACACGAGCGCGACCTTGTCACCCTCGACCGAGAAACTGCCGGCGGTCACCAACCGGCTACATGCGTCGCAGACGTATTTCATGGCGGCATCGGAAAGCGGCGCCACGATAGCACAGGGCCCTCGCCGTCCACCCCACGCGGTCGCCGTCGCGACTCGCCGCCCACGCGGTCGCCGGAGGGCCAGCGCGGTCGGGTTAACCGCCGGGAATCGCGCTCTTTTCAACTCTCGAGCGGGCGCTCGCCCGCTTGACATGCAAGAGAGCAGGCAATAGACCAACGGCGTTTCGTGCCGCGAAGACCACCCTTTCCAACCGACCGGAGAATCGAATGAAGAGGACCCTCGCAGCGCTGTTCGCGGCCTTCGCGTTCACCGCCTGCACCAGCGTCGAGACCGCGACCGTCTCGAGCAACGAAATCATCGGCAACGGCGACGCGGTCGCCGTCATCCAGGCAGACGCCATCGGCTCGAGCCTCATCTTCTACCTGGTCGACATCGTCCAGGCCGACCTCGACACCGTGGTCAACAAGCTGATGGTCTCCGAGGCCAAGGCCATGGGTGCCAACCGCGTCGAGCTCAAGGGCTTCATGACCACCCCGCGCCACGGCATCTTCCGGCTCACCGGCGCCATTATCGGCTTCCCCTACGCGCACGCCGAGGGCGTCGCGGTCCGCTAGCCGCCGCACAGCCAGGCTCTCGAAATCACGAGGCCCTCTCCGCCCAAGGAGAGGGCCTTCGTGTTTGCGGGAAGGAGAGCCGCGCAGGAGAGCGGCGTTGCGGTTTGCGTGCGAGTGGGCGGCGGAGCTCCCGCATCCCCAATGCACCCATACCAACCTGCGACCGATCGCGTTGCCGGCCTTCGTGCCGGCCGCCGGGATCGCCCGCGCCTGGTGCCCGATTCGTGGACGGGAGCGCCAGCTCGCCTACAGGCGGAAGCGCGTCACGACCGTCTGCAGCTCGAGCGACAGGTTGGTCAACTCCTGGGCCGAGCTGGTCATCTGGGCGACCGCCGCGGTCTGCTCCTGGATGACGGCGTGGACCGCCTCGGTGAGCGAAGCGTTCGAGCGCGCGACGCCCGAGATGTGCTCGATGGCCTTCACCATCTCGGCCGAGCCGTCGAGCTGGTCGCGCGAGAGCTCGGAGATGTTGTTGACCCTCTCGGCGGCCTTGCGCGCAGTGTCGGTGATGGCCTCGAGGGCGCGGATGATGTTGTTGAGGTCCTCGCGCCCGTCGCCGAGCTCCTCGATGCCTTCCTTCATCGCGCCGACGACCGCGCTCGCCTGTGCGGCGATCTCCCGGGAGATGCGGGAGATGCCCTCGGCCGAGCGCCCGGCGGTCTCGGCCAGCTTGCGCACCTCTTCGGCGACGACCGCGAAGCCCCGGCCGTACTCGCCGGCGCGCGCGGCCTCGATGGTCGCGTTGAGCGCGAGCAGGTTGGTCTGCTGGGCGACGTTGGTGATCGCGTCGACGATCTTGGAGATCTCCTGGGTCTTCTCGCCGAAGGCGAAGACCTCCTCGGAGGCGCTCTCGATGCGCGAGAAGACCTTCTTGACCTTCTCGCCGGCCAGCCGCGCGGCGTTGCCCGAGAACTCCGCGGCGCCCGAGGTGTCTCCGGCGGAGCGGGCGGCTTCCTCGGCGCTGCGGCTCGCGCGCTCGATGGAGCTCGCTATCCCGGTGATCACCCCCGAGGCGCGCTCGACGAGCCGCGACTGCTCGTCGGCGCCGCGGTTGATCTTCTCCATCGACCCGGCCACCTCCTCGGTCGACCCGTTGACGTTCTCGGCCGAGTGCTGCAGGTCGTTGGCGCTGTCGGCGACGCTGCGCGAGGTGCGTTGGACGTGCCCGACGAGCTCGCGCAGGTTCTCCTGCATGTGCGCGATGGCCAGCGCCAGCTCGTCTATCTCGTCTCGCCCCAGCCCCGCCTCCTCCATCTGCACCGGCTTGGAGAGGTCGCCGCGGCTGATCTCGAGCGCCGAGCGGTTGAGCATCCGCACGCGGCTCACCCTCGCCAGGCTCGAGGGCAGCAGGACCCCGAAGAGCCCGGCGACCGCGAGCGTGATGGTGGCCTCGAGCCAAAGCTGCGTCACGCCGTAGGTCGCAAGCAGGCGCGAGGTTGCAAAGAGAACCCCGCCCAGCACGAGGTAGCCGATGAAGATCTTGGCGTGCAGGGAGAGGGTCGGCCTGCCCTCGCGCGGCCGGCGGGTCTCAGCGCCGCTGCGCGTGACAGACGGGAGCTCAGCTCGATTCCGGCCGGAGGCGGCCGGAGCGTCATCTCTCAAGGGACGCAGCACGCCCGAATCTTAGCGGGGGGGGATCCGAAGTCAATTGGCCGACCATGTCGGCTGCAGGCGAATCGACCGGCCCGCTGGCGCCGCCAGTCGCGCGCTCGCCCGGTCAGCCTGAGCGCAGGCCCCGCCGCGCCAGTGGCGCGAACCGAGGCGAAGGGCCGCTCAACCTGCCCGGGCTCCTCGCGAAAGGGGGCCCCGGCGGCTTGCGAGCGCTCCCGAAATGAGCGACCGGGCTCACCTACCGGCAATGCGACCGTCCAGACGCTCCCTCGTTGCCAAAGCGCCAACCCTCGTGCTGGCCTCGGAGGGTGAGGGCCTGGGGCGGCCTGACGCCGACACAAAGGTCGGCGCTCCGGTCGATCCGGTCAGCCCTTTGGCCTCCTCGCCCTGCCTCGAGGCCTCGATGCGGGGCCGCCGAAATGGTCGAAGCCGGTATGGGCGAGCTGCGGCGCGTTGAGCAGCTCGATCCCAGGCTTCTTGGTCGCCTCGCCGATGAGCGTCACCTGTTCACGTGCCTGCTTGCACGCCCGCTCGAACGCCACAGCGCGGGCCGGGGGCACGAACAGCACGAGCTCGTAGTCCTCGCCGCCGGTGAGGGCGAGGTCCCTGTTGGCGGCGAGATCCCCGAAGGTGCGGCTCGTCGGCACCTTCTGGGCGTCGATGCGGATGCCGACCCCGCTCGCCTCGGCGACGTGCCCGAGGTCCTGAACAAGCCCGTCGGAGACGTCGATCGCCGCCCGAGCAAAGCCGCGGGCGAGCAGGCCCATCTTCAATCGCGGCTCCGGCCGAAGTTGGCGCGCCGCGACCGCGGCGCCAGGCTTGCGCCCGATGCTGCGCAACGCGAGCCCGAGCGCAGCGTCGCCGAAGGTGCCGGTCACGTAGATCCGGTCCTTCGGCCGGGCCCGCGACCGCGTCAGCGCCTCTCCGCGAGCCACCTCGCCGAAGGCGGTGATGTGGAGCGACAGCGCGTCGGCCCGCGCGAAGTTGCCGCCCGCGAGCATGATGGCCGACTTCGCCGCGAGCCGGGCCATTCCCCGCGCGATGGCCGGGAGCCGCGCGAGCGCCTCCGGCGGGCAGGCGACGCTGCAGACGAACCAGCGGGGCCGCGCCCCCATCGCCGCCAAGTCCGAGAGGTTCACCGCCAGGGCTTTGTGCCCGATGTCCGCGTCCGAGAAGAAGGCGGAGGTGAAGTGCACGCCCTCGACGACGGCGTCGGTCGTCACGCACAAGTCGGCGCCGGGCGACGGGCGCAGCACCGCGCAGTCGTCGCCGGGACCGATGACGACGCCGGCGCCCTTGCGCGCGAAGGGTTTGAGGAAGCGGTCAATCAGCTCGAATTCGGTCGGCATGGCGAAACGCATCTTAGTGCGCGGCTGACGCATTCCGATACCAGACACTCGCGCCCTGCTCCACGCGCGAGGGGGCGGCCTGCACGACGAGCGACTGAGCGCTAGGACCACCACCCCGGCTGTCCCCGTCGCTGGGGATCGCGCGCGGTATGCTCTGCGGCCCCATGTTCGGCAGCCCGCTCACCCTCGAGCAGCTCGCGGCCCGCGCGGCGCGCGGAGACCGGCAGGCGATGCGCGAGATCTACGAGCGCACCGCCGATGGGCTGACCCGCCGGGTGATAGGCCCCATCCTCGTCGAGCGGGCAGCCTGCGAGGACGCGCTCAAGGAGACCTTCGTCTCCGCGCTCGAGAGACTCCCGGCGCTCGCGAACGGCGAGGTGCTGCCCTGGCTGGCCGCCATCGCCCGCAACAAGGCGCTCGACCGCCGCCGGCGGATGAGCACCGAGGGGCGCTACCGCTCGATCCTCGCGGCCGAGCTCGGCGAGGGCCAGTCCGATGATCCGGAGAGCGCCCTGGCGGCGCTCGAGGCTCGGGGGCAGGCGCGAGCGCGGGTCGAGGCGGTGCTCGCGCGGATGAGCCCGCGCTACGCCGAGGCGATGCGGCTGCGGCTGCTCCAGGAGCTGCCGAGAGAGGGGTGCGCGGCGCGGCTGCAGATCAAGGTGGGCAACTTCGACGTCCTCTTCTTTCGGGCGTGTAAGCAGTTCCGGGCCTTGTACGTGGAAGAGTTCGGGGAACGGGCGGAGGTCTGACGTGAGCGACGAACGCGAAGAGAGGCGGCTGGAGGATCGAGCCGAATCCGATCTCATCGACCTGGCCGAGGTGCGGGCCGCGCGCGCGCTCGCCGAGGCGCTCGAAGGCGCAGAGCCCGGCGGCGATCCCGAGCTGCTCGAGAGGCTGCGCGCCGCGGCGACGGTCGAGGCGGCGCGCGAGGTCGCGCTCGATTCCGAAGCGAAGGCGCGCATCGCCGACAGGCTCTTCGGCGAGCCGCGCCGGCGCCGCCCCTGGCTGGCCATCTCCGCGGGCGCGGCTGCTGCCTGCGCGCTGCTCGCCGTCTCGGTGCAGCTCGCGAACCGGCCCGCGGGCCTCGAGGCGGAGGCGACCTTTGAGGTTGACCCGTCCGAGGCCGACCTGCTGCGCGAGGAGGCGAAGGTGCTGCTCGCCGCGCTGATGCCGCCAGGCGGCTCACCCGCCGGGCGCGCCGAGCAGCTTGCCCGCGAAGCGGCGCTGCGACTTCGCGGTTCGCCGGAAGGAGGTTCGCGATGAGGCGCTCGCTCTTCGCCCTTTCGATAGCGCTGGCGCTCGTCGCCACCTCCGCGGCCGCGGAACCCTGCCCCTGTCCCTGCCCCGAGGATCAGGCGCTGCTCGCCGGCGCGACCGCGGTGGCCGCCGCGCACCGCCGGGCCGACCTGCTCGCGGAGAAGGATCCGCGCGCGGCCGCCGCTGAGCTGCGCGCCGCGCTCGGGCTCGAGCTGCCGCGCCACGAGAGCTCGCGGATGCTGCGCGCGGATCTGCACGCGCGGCTCGCCGAGCTGCTGCTGAAGGCCGGCGCCGCCCCGGGCTCGCTGAAGGCTGCGCGCGCCGGACTCGCCGAGGAGCAGGGCCTCAAGCCGACCGCGCTCACCGCGATGCTGCGGCTTCGCGAGGGCGAGGCGCTCGAGGCGACCGGAGAGGACGACGCGGCCATGGCCGCCTATGAAGAGGTCATCGCCCTCGGCAAGCGCCTGCTCGCCGAGCGCAGCAGGGAGAAGAGATGAACGCGGCTCGAGCCGTCCGATTTGCCCTCGCGGTGGCGTGCCTCTCGGCGCTCGCGGCCTGCGCCGCGCGCACCGCGCCCGCCCCGGGTCCGGGCCCCGAGCAGATCACGGGCCCGGTCGCCGACCGCGAAATGTGGGAGGCGGCCACCGAGCTCGAGCTGCGCAAGGCAGAGCTCGCCCAGCTTCAGGGCCTGGAGGCCTGCGAGGAGGTCTGCCGGCTCTCCAAGCTCATCTGCGCGGCCGGCGCCCGGATCTGCGCCATCGCCCAGAGGCACGAGGGCAGCTCCGACTACGCGAACCGCTGCCTCGCGGCGAAGGACGACTGCCGCTCGGCGCGCGAGGGATGCGGCGACTGTAAGTAGCGACGCACTCGATCGTGGTTCTGGCAGATGGGCGAAGGCGCGCCGGGCCCTTCGCCGACTGCCGGGAGGAACCATGATCCGCCACCTGTCGATTGCCGCTCTCGCCCTCTTCGCCACCGCCTGCGCCGCGGGCCGCAGCATGGCGCCGCACCCCTCCTATGAGCCGACCGCGGAGGGGGCCGCGCCGCAGCCGCTCGATCGGTCCCTGTTCGCCCCGCGCGGCAGCAGCGGGCTGACCGAGGCGGACATCGCCCGCATCCTCGACGCGCCGATAGCGCTCGAGTTGCCGGCGCGTGTCGGCGTCGCCGCGCTCGCCGAACCCTTCCAGCCGCACGCGCCGGCGCGCATCGAGACAGGCTTCGCCGCCACCCGCGCCCTCGGCGAGGCGCTCGAGGGAACGAAGCTCGTCTCGGTCACGACCGACGTCGTCACCCGCATGCCCTCGGGCGCGGGCATCGAGGGCCTGCGCGAGCTCGCCGCGCGGTATCGGACCCCGTACCTGCTGCTCTACACCGAGGACTTCGAGGACCGCTCGCATGCCAACGGCTGGTCGACCTTGTGGATCACGGTGATCGGCGGGCTGCTGTCGCCGTCGCGTACCTTGGCCGCCGAGGGCCTGCTGCAGGCTTCGCTCTTCGACGTGCGCACCGGAACCATCCTCTTCACCGTCCAGGAGCGGGTCGGCTTCACGCGCAAGCACCTGCCCATCGGCGCCTCGGGCGCCTACGAAGAGCTGCTGCGCAAGTCGGCCGACGAGGCGACGAAGACCCTCGCCGACCGCGTCGTCGCCAAGCTGCAGCGAATCGCGCGCGACGCGACGGGCGAGGACGAGCGCGTAGCGCTCCGGCTGGGTGGCGGCAAGAAGCCGTCGGGCATCGTGGTCCCCGAGCTCGGGATCGCGCAGGGCGCAGGAGCGGACTCGGTCCTCGGCGACGCGCTGTGAGCCTCGTTGCGGTGGAAGGTCGAAACGGGACCGCCGCCCTCCCGGCACAGGCCCGCGTCATTCGCACCGCTGAGCTGCCCTGCTGCGTCTCAAGATTCGTCGAGAGCTCCTTGCTGAAGCCTTGCTTTGAGCGCCTCTTCTTCGTCCGCGCACGCAGGCCGCCGGGACGGCGGCCCTCCCCCCCTCGCGCGATACGCAGGAGATTTTCCGACACCTCCTTCAGCGCCGGGAGCAGGAAAGCCCCCCTCACGCAAAGCGGAAGGGGGGTTTGAGGGCGGGATGCTCGCCCCACAACCCGTTGACTTATCTAAGGAAGCACTGGCGCTGCATTTGCCGCGTGACCCCGCGAGCTTGTCGGAGTGCGGCGAGGGCTTGTCAAAGCTCGGCGAGGGCTTGTCAAAGCTCGGCAAGGGCTTGTCAAAGCTCGGCGAGGGCTTGTCGGAGCATGGCGAGGGCTTGTCGGAGCTCGGCAAGGGCTTGTCGGAGCACGGCGATACCTTGTCGGACCGCCCGGCAAGCCGCCAACCATGCGTAATAACGCCATCTTCTTGTCCGCCATGCCCTCGTCGCCGTCCGATTAGCCTATGAGTTGTCTCGGACAAGCCCGCAAAGCCGCCTAGCAAGGGCATTTTTTCGTCGGACAAGGTGTCGCGGCCGTCCGACAAGGTCTTGGCTGCGTCCGACAAGCTTCTGCGCTGTGGGAAGGGCGGAACCGCAGGGCGCGTCGGCGGCTTGCGAGCGGTGCTGAACAAGCGACAAGAGACCCCGCCCCGGCACACGCGGTCGCCCTCCCGAGCGCGCCCTCGGTGATCGACAAGAGCGCTCTGGCCAGCGCGCTGTCTGGGAGGGGAGGGGGCGGGGCCACCGCACTCCGCGGCCTCTCCGTTGCCCACTTCCTCCGCGCACCAAGTGGAGCAAGACACCGGTATCCCGCTCCGGCTCGCCTTCGGCTTTGCTCACAGACTTCGGCCTGCGGTGTCCCTCGAGCTCGCGCTACGGCCCCGCAGGCGATTCGTTGCGATGCGCCCCTCCCGCCCGAGGCCGGTCCACACGTGCGCTCGGGGACCGGGCGCACACCGGGGCTCGCGGCGCCGAATCGACCCCCGCAGAGCTGCCTTTGCCTGCCCGGTCGCCGGGCCGACGAAACAGTATCTGCTCGCCTGCTCTGTTTTCGGATAGAACGGGACCCGTTCGATCACTGGCCGACAGGAGACAACAGATGACTTTCTGGGCCCGAGCACTCTTCGTCCCAGCCCTCACCCTCTTCGGCCTGGGCGCGCCCGCGTTTGCCGAGGAGAGCGCGCCCGCCGCGGCAGAACCGACGCCGGCTCCCGCCGCTGCTCCGACGCCGGCTCCGGCCGCTGCACCGGCTCCGGCCGCTGCACCGGCAGCCGCTCCCGCCGCGAAGCTGACCGCGAGCGAGATCCTCGCGCGCATGGAGGAGCGCAACAACGGCTATGCCGACCAACTGATGGAGCTGACCCTGACCGTCGTCGACTCAGCGGGCTCCCGCAAGTCCTACGACTTCACCATCCATCAGAAGGGCGACATGAAGCGCCTGGTCGAGTTCACCTCGGGCGAGCTGAAGGGGATGTCTACCCTCGTCGAGAGCGCCAGCAGCGTCTACGTCTACCTGCCCGGCTACAAGAAGGTGCGCCGGGTCGCCGCGGCGAACATGAACCAGAGCCTCGCCGGGTCGGACCTGAGCAGCGAGGACATGGCCAACGTGAGCTGGGTGAAGGGCTGGCAGGTCGTGCTCGAGAAGGAGGACGACTCCTCGTGGTGGCTCGCGCTGACGCCCAAGGCCGGTCAGGAGACCGACTACGCGAAGGTCGTCCACCGCGTCGCCAAGGGGCACTTCTCACAGCAGGAGTCGCACTACTACAACCGCGCCGGCGAGAAGGTGAAGCAGTTCCTCAACAGCGAGCTGACCGACTTCGGCGCCGGGGCGACGCGCTACAAGAACGTCATCGTCAGCGACCCGCGCACCGGGCACCGCACCGAGCTGCTGGTGCGCACCTTCAAGGTCAATCAGGGCCTCTCCGACAAGCTCTTCACGGTCCGCCAGCTCCAGTGGGGCAAATAGCGGCGCCTGTGCGCCCGGCGCGCCCGCCCATTCCGCAACCGCTTGATGGCTGACCGCGCCTGCGCGCGCCGTCGGCCCGACGGAGCAACCATGACTCGAAACGCGCGGGAGATCCTGCTGCTGGGCGCCCTCTGCGCCCTCGCCTCGCCCGCCTTCGCCGCGGGGTGGCAGGACCAGGTGAGCCTGTCGGGCGCGGCCTCGGCCGACGTGCGCTTCAACGTCGAGGACTACCGGGGCGCGGCGCCGGGCGACGGCTACAACTTCGCGATGAACCGCAACGACCTCGACCTGCGGCTCGAGGTGACGCCGTCCGAGAAGGCCATCGCGGTGCTCGACGCGCGGCTGCGCTACTTCGGCTTCAACGAGGCGACCCGGCTCTCCGAGACGACCAGCCGCGACCGGCTCGACCCCTTCAGCGTCCAGGTCGACGAGGCCTTCGTCGCCGTGCGCGGGGTGCCGCACCCGGCGATCGATCTGAAAATCGGGCGGATGGTCCAGACCTGGGGCTCGGCGGACATGTTCAACCCGACCGACAACCTGAGCTCGCGCGACTTCTCCGATCCGGTCGACTACTCGCGCAAGGTGCCCAACCAGATGCTCCAGGTCGACGTCTACCCGTCGGACTGGCTGACGCTCACCGCGGTCTGGGTCCCGGTCTTCAAGCCCTCGCAGCTCCCCGACTCGGCGCCGCTCGGCTTCGGGGTCGAGCGCGACGCGGCCGGCTGCCTGATCGCCGCGCCCGCGCCCCCGCTGCGCGACCGGGCCGATGCCCAGGCGCTCGCCGATCTTTTCGGCGCGGTCAACCCCTGCGCCCTCAACTTCGGGGACCCGGAGGTGCGCACCTTCGGCGTCGGCCGCGGCATCGCCGAGTCCCAGGCCGCGCTGCGCGCCAAGCTGCAGCTCGGCAACCTCGACCTGACGCTCAGCTACTACTACGGGCGCTTCGGCTTCCCGGTCGCCTACACCGCGGCGGCCTTCGTCGAGTCCTCGCAGGAGCCGGGCAAGATGGACGTGCGCTACGTCGCCGAGGTGACCTACCCGCGGATGCAGGTGGCCGGCCTCGACTTCAGCTACAACGCCGACTGGCTCTTCGGCCTGGGCATCGTCGGCGAGTTCGCGCTCATCTTCCCCGAGGAGATCGTCTTCGGGCTGCGCGCCTACCAGGGCGGCAACAGGCTGCTCGAGATGGCGAGCGTCAACGTGCCGAGCGAGCCCTTCATCAAGGCCACCCTGGGGTTCGACTACACCTTCACCTCCTGGCTGTACCTCAACGCGATGTGGGTGCACGGCTTCTTCGACGAGTTCAACGACGTCTTTGGCCTGCACGACTACGCGGTGGTGGCCCCGGAGCTGAAGTTCCTGAAGGACGAGCTGAGGCTGCGGCTGTCGTCCGTCTACGACCTGACCGACGGCTCCTCGGCGCTCAACCCGACGCTGACCTGGGTCGCCGTGCCCGCGGTCGAGGTGACGCTCGGGGCCTTCGTCTTTGGCGGCAGCACCCGGCCCGAAGACCCGCTCGACTACGCCTCGCGCAGCAAGTTCGGCCAGAAGGCCGCCGGGCGCAGCGTGGCCTTCTTCAAGACCCGCGTGAACTGGTGACAGCAGGCGAGCGACGCCCCTCCTCGCCCGCGCTCGGGTCGCGGTGCGGTCGAGGGCCTGCTCCGACGGAGGAACCGATGAAGAGAGCCATCCTCGCCGTGCTTTCGGCGGCGCTGCTCGTGCCCGGCTGCGGCTGGCAGTCGGACGGCGCGGCCCGTCTCGAAGAGCTCTACCCGTCCCCGCCGCCGACCCCGCCGCCGGCGACCTGCGCCGCCCGCGAGAAGCAGGACGGCGAGCCGACCGGCCGCCAGATCGACGTCGGCGACGCCTCGTGCATGGGACTGCTGCAAGGCCGGTGGGCCGTGCGCTTGGTGCAGCGCGGCAGCATCGCGCCGTTGGGCGAGGACTGGGACTTCAACCTGACCGACCTCTTCATCGCCGAGCTGTCGGAGGACAAGAGCGCACTCGAGCTGCGCTTCTGCGAGCAGGTGACCTCCATCATCACCGGCAGCGGCGCCATCGAGCTGGGCGAGACGCGGGTTCCCGCCAAGCTCAAGAAGGTCCTCCACGACAGGCCGGTCCGCCTGCCGATAGTCGACGGGGGCCTGGCGGCCAAGGACGTCGTCTGGCTCTGGGGGCTCGGCGCGCTGGCAGACCCGCTGAACGACCCGCTGCCCAAGGCGCCGCAGAAGCCGGGCGACCCCGTCGATTCGCGGGTGCGCGACGATGACGGCGACGGCCACCCGGGCGTCACCATGTTCATCGTCTCGCCCGAGGGCGAGCGCTACATGGTGCGCCGGGCGATCTGGGAGCTCGGCAAGAGCCGGCTGTCGGAGGACAGCGTCTGGATCCAGGGCGAGCTCGGTTTCACCATCCACGAAGAGGCGCTCGACGCGAACAACCCGCTGCTCAAGATGGTGGCGCCCATCACCTCGGGCGAGGACTGCAACAAGTACGAGCTGCGCTGCGTCGGGCCGAGCTACGGCTGCGAAGAGCTGGCGGCAGACTTCCTCGACCTGTTCGCCGGGGCACCGAAGTAGGCGATGGGCCCTACTCCCGAACCCCTTCCCGTTGCTGGCGGGAAGGCGGCTTTCTCGAAGGCCATCCCGCGCGGTGGCGAGACGAGGCGCGTGCTCGATTTGGCGCATTGCCATGCGCCCCTACCGACTGCGTGCCCGGCGCGTTGCGATGCGGCCCACCAGGCGATGCGTCCGGGTCGGTGCGCCCTGCCGCCGAACCCCGTCCGCGCGGTGGCGAGACGAAGCGAGTGCTCGATTTGAGGCCGGGCGCATTGCCATGCGCCCCTACCGACTCTCAACTTGTCGCGAGGTAATCCATGACCGCATGGAACCGCTTTCTCGGGTTCGTTGCGCGCCGCAAACCGGTGGCGCTGGCGCTCACCGCCGTCGCGCTCGTCGCCTCGGGGCTGGCCGCCTCGCGCATCACCTTCAGCCCCTCGGCGACCGAGCACCTGCCCATCGACGAGGAGTCGGTGCGCTTCTGGGTCGAGAGCTCAGAGCGCTTTGGCGCCTTCGACACGCTCATCGTGGGGCTCGAGGAGCCCGGCGCGGCGTTGACGCCGGAGGGGCTGCGGCGCCTGCAGCGCATCACCGGGCGGCTCGCCGAGCTCAAGTCCGACGGAGTCGTTTGGGTGCGCAGCATCGCCAACCTCGACTCGATGAGCGAGGGCGAGGACGGCGCGATCAACAACCACCTCTTCCTGTCCGAGGTCCCGGACGATGAGGAGGGCCTGGCGGCCCTCGCGCGCCGGATAGAGGCCGACCAGCAGGTCCCCGGCACCTTCGTCAGCCGCGACCAACGGGCCTACGCGCTCATGCTCGCGCTCGACCCGAAGGCCGACGCCGCGGCCGCCGCTCGACGGATCCAGCAGGTGGTCGACGAGGAGCGAGGCTCGCTCGTGGCCTACCTCTTCGGCGCCCCCTTCTTCACCGCCTCGGTAGGCCAGCAGGTGGGCGGCCGGCTCCCCTGGCTCGTCCCGTCGATGATCGCCTTGCTCCTCGGCGTGCTCGCCCTGGGGATCAAGCGCGTCTCGGCCATGGCCATCGTGCTCGCCGGCGCGCTCGCCAGCCTCGTCGTCTGGCTGGGCATGTTGCAGTGGACCGGGCTGGGGCTCACCCAGGGCAGCGTCGCCGTCGCGCTGATCGTCCTCACTCTCGGCCTGGTGGCCTTCTCGCGCGGGCTGGAGGCGCGCCTCGCCGGCGCCGAGCCCGCCCCGGACAGCCTGCTGCCATCCAGCACCGCGGCCGCCCTGATGGCCGGCGCGGTCGGCGCGGCGGCGGTCTGGCTGGTCGTCCCCGGGGTCTTCTCGCACATCGGCGCGAGCCTGGCGCTCGGCTGTGTCGCGATCCTCTTCGTCGGCTGCTTCTTCGTCGCGCCGTCGGCCGCGTGCCTCGAGCCCATCCCCGCGGCGACCGACGACGAGCCGCTCCGCCTGCCCCGCAAGTACGGCCTGGCGCTCGCCGCGGCGGTCCTGCTGCTCTGCGCCTGGCCGGCCTCCGGTCTGCAACTGCGGACCACGCCGCAGGCGATGTTCGGCAAGGAGGAGCCGGTCGGAGAGGCGCTCGCGTTCTTCGACAGGCGCTTCGGAGGCCCGGACTTCGTGCAGCTCCACGTCCGCGGCGACTTCCGCGATCCGGCCGTCGCCGCGCGCGTGATGCGCCTGAGCGATCTGCTCGAGGGGACCGGCGCCTTCTCGAGCGTGCAGTCGGTGTCGCAGGTGCTCGGCTACCTGGGCGGCGGCTTCGCCGGGATCCACCGGATTCCGCCGTCGCGCGAGTCCTTGGGCGGCCTGTGGTTCTTCCTCGAAGGCAGCCCCGACGTTCGCAGCCTGGTCGGCGACGGGCGCGACGAGGGGATGGTGATGCTGCGGGTGCCGACTCAGCCCAAGCGCCCGATGCGCGAGCTGGTCGCGACGATCGAGCGCGCCATCGCGGAGTCCGAGGGGACCGATTCGCGCTCGGTAGCCGCGCGGCTGACCGCGCTCGCCCGCCGCTACTCCGTCGCGCTGCCCGAGAGGCGCCTCGAAGCCCTCATCACCGAGGCGACGAAGCAGCCGGCCGGCACCCTGGCCGAGAACCTCTCGCGCGACGTCCACGAGCGGCTCCACCGCTGGCTCATCTCCGACGAGTCGCCCTACGCGCCCTCGGACGCGGAGTGGAGCCGGCTCGAGCCGGCGCTCGCCTCGGGTGAGACGGCGCGCGACCGGCTGATCACGGTCGCCCGAGGCCTGGCCGACTTCGACGAGGCGACGGCCGTCCAGCTCGCCGACACGCTGCTCGAGCGGCAACGCGACCTGCTGCTCGCGAGGCACAGCCGCAGGCTCGCCGAGAAGCTCGCGGGCGAGGCGGTCCCCGAGCCCTTCCTCGCCCGGGCGCAGGGGGTGTTCGCCGACCTGCTCGATCCGGTCGCCTCAGACCAGGGGCGCACCACGTTCCGGGTGAGCGGTCTGCCGGTGGTCACCGAGCTGGTCGAGGCGCGCCAGGTGAAGCGGCTTTGGCAGGCGCTCGCCCTGTTGATAGGCACGATGGCGCTCGTCTCGCTGGCGCTCGAGCGCCGGCCGGGTCGAGCTCTTGGCGCGCTGCTCGCGGCGGCGCTGGCGAGCGGCCTCACCTTCGCCGCCGGCTCGCTCGCCGGGCTGGACGCCGATCCCCTCTCGACCGCCCTCTATCTGGCGCCGGCGTTGTTGGCGGTCGTCAGCAGCTCGCGCACCGGCCGCGAACAGTGGAGCCTGTTCGCGCTGGCGGCCGTAGGCGCGGCGGGAGCCTGCCTGCTCGGCTCCGGCGCCCTGCTCGTCGTCAGGCTCGGGGCGGTGCTGACCATCGGCGTGGTGGCCGTGGGGGCGGTCGCCGCGCTGGCGACTCGGGTGGACGGAGAAGACGGGTAGCGGCTTTTTCCGAGAGGGCGCGTCGACTCGGCGGGAGCTCGAGAGGTGCGGGGAGCTCTTCTGCGGCGTATCGCGCGAGGCGGGGACCGCCGTCTCGGCGGCCTCGCGTGCCCGGATTGAAGAGGCGCCAAAGGCAAGGCTTCAGAAGGATTTCTCGACGGATCTGCCGGCGTCCCGAAGCGCCGGTCCACCTCGCGCGGAGAGAGGGCACATGATCGATCTGTCCGGTCAAACCCGGGTCTACCTGGCCTGGTACAAGCGCAACCAGTGGCCGAGGCTCCGCGAGATGAGCGCCGAGCCGGACCGGCTCGCGGCGACCTACGACGAGTGGCTCGTCGACGCGAAGGGGCAGCTCCAGGAGCTGCGCGCCCAGAAGATCGCCGTCAGCCGCGTGGTCGTCGACGTCGAGGAGCTGCTCGCGTGGTGCGAGCGTCAGGGCCGGAAGGTCGAGCCGGCGGCGGCCGCGGAGTTCGCCGCCTCGCTCGCACAGCAGGGGCGCGGCCTGCTCGGCTGGTAGGACGGGGCCTGCTCGCCCTCCCGGCGCGGCGACCTCGCCCGGACCAGGCGCCGAGGTTGCTGGACCCGCGGTTCCTTGCTACGAGGCGGCCCGCATCCGAGCGGCTCGCTTGCGGTGGCGACCGGGCGTCGGGACCTTTTTCCGGTCCCCGGAAGGCGCCCAGGCCGCCCGCGGGTTTCTTCCTTCGAGGGACACGGCAGTCATGGGACGCAGAGGGCTCAGCCGAAGCATCAAGCGCATTCCACCTTCGCCGCAGGCGCTGGCCAGGTATCTGCAGCTCTGGCGCTACGAAGAGGCCAAGGCCGACCCCGCCCTCGACGTGCCCCGGCTCGATCCGGCGGCGCTGTTCGACGGCCGCCAGGCCTACGAGCTGGAGGTCGGCTGCGGCACGGGCGAGGTGCTCTGCGGCCTGGCCGCCGAACGGCCGGAGAACGGGTTCGTCGGCGTCGACCCCTCGACCAAGTCGCTCTTCCACGCGGTGCGCCTCGCCGAATCGATGGACCTGCGCAACATCCGCTTCCTGCGCGCGCCCGTCGACGCGCTCTATCCGCACCTGCTCGACGAGACCGTCGCCGCGGTCTACGTGCACTTTCCCGATCCGTTCGTACGCGCGCGCGGCCAGCACAAGGTGCTCAACCCGACCTTCCTCGCGCGGATGCACGCCGCGATGCGCGCCGGCGGGCTGCTCAGCATCGTCTCGGACAAGCCCGAGCTCTTCGACGAGGTGCTCGAGCTGGTCGAGGGGACGCCGGGGTGGGAGAAGGCGCACGCCGAGCGGTTCTTGATGGGCTTCGAGCCACCGATCAAGTCGCGCTACCAGCGCAAGTGGGAGCGCTTCGAGCTGCCGGCGTTGAGATTGGAAGTACGCAAGAGGCCGCTCGCCAGGACGGCGTGCGCTTGAGCGCGAAGACCGGCGTGAACGCTGGCTGTCGAGGAGACCGATGACCGACTCGAACGAAAAGGACGCCCTGCGCCAGATGCTCGCGGGTTTCGGGGTCGAGCTCGACGACGAGAAGCTCGAGCGCCTCGGGGCCATTCGCGCCCAGGGCGGCTCGGTGAGCGAGCAGATGCAGGCCGTCTTCGAGGTGCTCGGCCTGCCCAAGCTCGATCCGAGCCTCTTCGATTCGCTCGCCGAGATGTCCGCCGACGCGGAGACCGGCGAGGAGCTCGCCGACTCGGTCTTCATCGGCCCCTGCCCGTCGTGCGGGTTTGAGAAAACGCGCAACTGCGACGAGGAGCCGGGCATCGAGGACCTCACCGTGGGCCTCTGCCCGCGCTGCGGCTGGCTCTGGTGCTCGGAGTGCGGCCAGAAGCTGGCCCGCGAGCAGCCCTCGTGCGACAACCCCGAGTGCTTCCTGAACGGGCCGGACACCGACGAGCTCGACGAGCCCGCTGCCGACTGAAGACGTTCGCAGCCCGCCGCGGAGGAGCGACCGGCCGCAGAGGGCCGGCGACGCCGCTTTCGAGGGAGGAACGATGCGCCCGCACGTCATCGTCCACAACACCGTGAGCCTGGACGGCTCGATCGACGGCTTCGAGGTGGACCTCGGCCTGCACTACGGCCTCGCCGCCGAGCTCGCCACGCAGGCGACGCTGGTCGGCTCGGGCTCGGCGCGCAAGAGCTTCGAGCTCTTCGGCCTCGCGCCGGAAGAGACGGAGGCCGATCGCCGTCCGCCGGCCGGGCGCGAGGGCAAGCCGCTCTGGTTCATCCCCGACTCGGGCGGGAGCTTGTACGGGCGCCTGCATGCCTTTCGGCGCTTCGAGGAGTGCCGCGACTGCGTGGTGCTCGTCAGCGAGCGGACGCCCGCCGGGTATCTCGACTACCTGGAGTCGCGGGGCTACGCGCACCACTGCCTCGGACAGGACCGCGTCGACCTGGCGAGGGGCGTGGAGCTCGTCGCGGAGAGGTACGGGGTCGAGAGGCTGCTGGTCGACTCCGGCCCAAGCCTCGTGAGCGCCCTGCTCTCCCGCGGCCTCGTCGATCAGCTCAGCCTGATCATCGTGCCCACGGTGACGGGCAGGTCGGGCAGACGGCTGTTCGACGCGGTCGAAGCGCCGGTCGGGCTGCAGCTCGTGCAGCGTCGTGAGGAGCAGGGATGCCAGGTGCTGCTCTTCGACGTGCGCGGGAGGGCTGAGCCATCGCTGGCCGAATAGGAACGCGGCCGCGCTCCGGGCCGTCAACCCGTCGAGCGCGACTGGCCATGAGCGGGCGAAGGGCGCATTTACGGAGCATGGAAGACCGCTGGCGTGGCTGGGACAACGCAGAGATCTACGACCGGTTCGTCCGCGAACACCGCATCTACGGCTGGCTCAACAGCCAGTTGGTCGAGCTGGCCTCGCTCGGCTCGGCGCACCGGGTCCTCGACCTCGGCTGCGGCACCGGCGCGACGACCCGGGCCTGTCTCGGCCGGCTGCCTGTCGACGCCGAGGTGGTCGGGCTCGACTCCTCGGCCGAGATGGTCGGGGTCGCCGAGGCTCGCGTCTTCGACCCTCGCGCCCGCTTCGTCGTCGCCCCGGCCGACGCGGTCGGCGAGGCGGTCGCGCCTCCGTTCGACCGGGTCGTCTCCAACGCGGCGTTCTGGCAGTTCCCGGCGCGCGCGCGGGTGCTCGAGGCCATCGGCAAGCTCCTCTCGCCCGGCGGGCTCTTTGTCTTCAACGTCCCTTCGGAGCGAGCCGGAGCCGCCCCTTTCCACGTCTTCCAGGTCGCGCTCGCGCGGGCGATAGCCGACGTGTCACAGCAGCCGTTCGCGCGTTCGACCCCGCCTTTTCGTCCCGAGGCCTTTGAGGCCGAGGCCGCGGGCTTCGGCCTGGAGCTCGAGCGGATGGAGGAGCGCATCTACGAGGGCCGGCAGATCGAGTTCATGGACCTGATGGAGATCCCCGCGCTGATCGCGCCCTTGACCGAGGACCTCGACGAGGTGGCGACGCGAAAGGTGCTCGATCGCGCCCGGGGCGCCGCCGATCCGCGCGAGCGGGTCGAGGTCGCCTGGCTCTTCCTTCGGCTCAGGCGCCGCTAGAACCGGAGGGCAGGCCGTCTCGGCGGGCGAGAGGGAGAGAATGAGTCGCAGAATCCGCCCCCGGTCACCCGGAGCTCGTCACCGGTCCCTTGCCCGGCTGTGACCTTGCACAGATGGGGCTGTGAGCTAGGAGCGGAGCCGAAGGCTTCCTCGAGCCCGCTTCCCTCGTTGCTCAAGAGGCTACGCACGAGCCTCTCGACTCCGCTCGAGGCGACCGGAGGGGGCGAACCGAGGGCAGGGAGCATCGCCAGCGCCCCCGCCTCTGGGCAGAACTCGGGCCCTCCCAACTCACAACTCACTTCCTCACAGCTCGTTCTCCGCCAAGAAGTCGCGGAGGGCCTCTGCGGTCGCGCCTGGAGAGACGGACCACAGCACGTGGCCTGCTCCGGGGAGCACGCGAAGCTGCGCGCTCCTGGTCGCCGCGGCGACGGCCCGGGCGGCGCCCGGCGGCGAGACGCGATCGCGTTCGCCCGCGACGACCAGCACCGGGCAGTGAGGATCGAACGGCGGCACGGCCGCGCGCAGCAGGGGCAACAGCTCTGCCTGGAGGCGCCCGTAGCGCGATGGGCTGCGAAAGGCGGTCTGCTCGACCGATTCGCGCACGGCCGGGTCGACCGGGCCGTCGGCCTCGAGATCGGCTATCAGGCTCGCGCGCTGCGCCCCCTCCGATTCGTCGCCGAGCTCCGGGCGTGCCGCTCGCGCCAAGCGCCCTCGGGCGGCACCCGGCGGGCACAGCAGGACCGCAGCCGCGGGATGGACCGCCCGCGTCCTGAGCAGCTCTCGGGCAAGCCACGCTCCGAGCGAGTGGCCTCCGAAGATGCGCGGCTCGCAGGCGGCGCACCAGCGCGCGAGCCGCTCGAGCGTCTGCCGGAGCGAGAGTGGATGCGCCCCGCTGCCGCCGTGTCCGGGCAGGTCCGGCAGCCAGACCTCCCAGGCGTCGGCGAGCTCCAGCGCGAGCGGCACCAGCAGGTTGTGATCGAGCCCGGGGCCGCCGTGCAACAGCAGCAGGCGGTCTCCGGCTCCGAGCCGGCGCACGCGCAGCGTCTCTCCGCCGGCGCGGACCGCTTGGGGCTCGGGGAGTGGGCGCGGGCTCGAAGCCATCGTTCCGACAGCCTAGCAACGGGCGTGGCGAGGTCGACACTGGCTCGGATGAGGAGACCCGTTCTCCTCCTCGTCCCGGCTGGCTTGCCCAAGGCGTGGCGCAGCCGGCAGCTCGCGGCGCGCCGGCCCGCCCCGCTCGAGCGGCTCACGATGCGCGCGGCGAATGGCCAGGGCGGCGCGGAAGGCTACGCCGGCGGGCAGAGGATCGGAGCGCGCGACTGGAACATCCGGCCGGCTCCATCCTTGAGGACAAGGTGGCCGGTCGGCAGCGGGCTCAAGGAGATGTCGGCCAGCTCGCCCTCCACGCCCTCGAGTGACACCGACGCCAGCGTGCAGCAACACGAGATCTCGACGGCCCGGTCCTCCGGGCGCAGGTGGCCGAGCACGAGCCGTCCGCGGCTGTGCTCTGCGAACAGCGGCGGCCCACGAGGCGAGGGCGCGACCTGCTCCCTCCAGCCTGCCTCCTCCAGGTGCCAGAGGCCGCGTCCCATCGCCACCGCGTGACCCCTGCCGAAGACCCGCACCAGCCCGAGCGCGGGATCCGGAGAGCTACTCCCGAGCGCCCACGACAGCTTCGACCCGCTGGCGAAGACCGAGCCGGCCGCGTCCTGACCGACGAGCCATCCGCCAGAGTCTGAGCCCCCGTCGCCGTCCGTCCAAGTGATGGCTCGCCCGCGGGTGCCGGCGACCTCGACCGCCTGCCAGGCCGTGCCGTCGAAGAAGAGAAGCTGCTGCCCGGCGACCGCATAGAGCTCGGTGGTCGAGCACTCCCAGATCCGGCGCAGCCCTTCGACGCGCGTTGGCAGCGGGTGCTCGGTCCAGCCCGTCCCGTCGAAGCAGGCCGACCCGTCGGGCCCCAAGGCCAAGAAGCAGCCGCCCGGCACGCTGCACAGCCCGTCGAAATGCGCCGGGTGCTCGGCGACGACGCTGAAGCGCACGCCCGGCCTCTTCAAGATGACCGAGCCCCCCCCGGGACGAGAGCCGAGGGCGAAGACGTCAGCGCCAGCGACGAGGACCGAGACGACCCGGACCTCGCCAGGAGTGGGGATGAGGATCCAGCTTCCGTTCGAGGGCATGGCCGCGAGGATGCCCGCCGCGCTCTGGCCGTGCAACTCGAGCGCCCGCTACAACAGGCAGGCTGCGCGCTCGCGGGCTTGCCGCGGTGGCCACGGATGCCGGCCGTGCAGCAGGCCCGGGGTCGCGCGGCGGCTCAGCCACCAGGTGAAGTCGACGAGCGGCTTGAGGATGTCGTCCTCTTTGGTCTTCATCATCTCGAAAGCGCGCTCGAGCTGGTCGAGCTTGAAGCGGTGGGGCGTCAGCGGCGTGGGGTCGACCCGCTTGGTCTCGATGAGCCGCAGCATCCGCTCGCTGCCCCCGGGGCAGAGCGAGAAGTCCGGATGTCCTTCTCCGCCATCCCGACGGCCCACCCGAGGCGCGGGAGCACCACGTCGCCGCCTTTGCCGAAGTAGCCGACGTTGGCGAGGGTGCCGCCGGGGCACGGTCGCGTGGATGCCGACCTCGAAGGTCGCCTGTGCGGCAGGCCGCAGTGCGCGGCGTGCGGCAGCCGATTCCTCGGGCGGAGAGCAGGCCGCGCGCTCGCGTGCCCGTCACTGGCCCGAACCGGGACCGGGTGGCCGGCCAACGCGGCGCGGCTTGCCAGCGGGGACCGACGGCGGGGTAAGATCCCTTCACCTATGCGCCCCGACGACAAGAAGACCAATCGCAACCCGCCCCCGGCCGCCGATGCCGAGCCGCTGCTCGGTAGCGACGGCGATCTCGACGAGATCGACGCACTCCAGCCTTTCGAGGGCGACGCGCCTTCGCAGGAGACCAGCGTCGTCTCGCTCGCCGACTTTGGCCTCCCCACCAAGCCCGCCGCGCCGCCGAGCGGCTCGCTTGCCGGCGCGCAGATCGAGCCGCTGCCCCCGGAGATCAAGGTCGTGCTGGAGTTCAAGAGCGGCCCGGCCGCCACGCGGCTGACCAAGACGGTCACGGTCATCGGGCGCGCGCAAGGTGTCGCCGACGTCGCCGTCCCCGACGACGGTCAGGTCAGCCGCCAGCACGCCGCGGTCGTCTTCGCGGAAGGCGCGTTCTTCCTCGAGGATCTCGAGAGCCGCAACGGCACCTTTCTTCGCGGGGAGCGCATCAAGCGCGTGAAGCTCGACATGCTCGCCGAGTTCAGCTTCGGCTCGTACGTCGCGCGCCTGCGCAAGCCGAAGTGAGCGGGCACTGACACAGGCGTTGAGGGGAGCTTCTTCGCCCCCCCTCCCGTTCCGCTCACCCTGAGCGCAGCTCCCGACGCGCGAGCGGCGGGAGCGGAGTCGAAGGGTCCCCTCTTCTTCATGCGCGCACGCAGGCCGCCGCGACGGCGGCGCTACCCGCCTCGCGCCTCGCGACGACACGCCGCAGAGGCTTTCCCGACACCTCTTGAGCCTTCCGGTGCGCTACGCGAAGGCATGCTCCACCGGTCCCCCTCCGAGGCCGACGCGCTGGGGTGAGGTGCGCCCGCGTATCGGGACGCCGACAGACCCGCTTCGGGCGAGCGGACCGAGGCCCGGCTCGCGGAGCGCGCGTCGGGGCCGGATCCCGCGCCTTTCGCGGAGGTGATCGCCCGCTGCAGGGCCTACAAGGGCCCGTACGGCTCGTCGGACTGCTCGCGGCTATTAGAGCAAGCCCGGCGGCGCTCCTCGCTCCTGGGGGCCGTCGGTGGGCCGTGAAGCGGCATGAGCCCGCTTCTCGAGGAATAGCGCCGGGGTCGCGCTCGCCGTCCGCCCGACGCACGGGCGCACAGGGCGCGCGGCTTCGATAGGCGAAGGCGATTCGACGCCAGGCCGTGCGTAAGGCTCGCGCGGGCCGCGGCGGACGTCGCGTTCTCGATCGACAGCCGCTCGTCGACGCCGAAGCGCCCTGCCGCCTCGTGCGGCGCCCGCGTCCAAACCATCAACGCGCGGCCCGGCCGCCGGCCGAGTCACGCCGGCAAGATCACCCGCAGCGCGTCGGGTACGCACTCGAGAAGCACGGGGGTGCGGCCGCGAAGCTCGCCGTCGAGGTCGAGCGCCTGACCGGGGCTCGCCTCCAGCCGCACCTGCCGCGTTCTCATGTGGAGCACCAACGGATCGGCGACGTGGCGGCCGGCGCGCAGCCCCTTCGCGACCCGCGCGAGCACCAGCAGGTCGCGCCAGAGCTGTCCCGGCTCGTGACCCGAGAGGATCGCGTAGAGGTCGAGGACGTGATCCCGAAGGTTCGCCTCGGGCGCGATGATCAGGCCGGCACCGTGATAGCGCCCGTTGCCGACGACGACCTCGAGCGCTTGGAGCGTCAGGCGCGCGCCGTCGGTCTCCAGCCCGACGGTGAAAGCCCGCTTGGCGAGCGCCTTGCCCAAGGCCACCGTCGGATACGCGAGCCGGCCGAGCCCCTTCTTCAGCCCCGGTCTTTGGCGCAGCGAGACGGTCATCTCCGAGGTGACCCCGATACTCGCGGCGTTGATGAAGAAGCGCTCGCCGGCTCGACCGAGATCGACCTTGGCGAGCCTGCCCCGCGCGACCACGGCGCAGGCCTCGCCGAGCCGGAAGGGAACGCCGAGGCTGCGCGCGAAGTCGTTCCCGGTCCCCAGCGGCAGCGCGCCGAGAATCGTGTCGCTGCCCGCGAGCGCGTTGGCGACCGTGGAGAAGGTGCCGTCGCCGCCGCCGACGATGAGGGTGCGCGCTCCCGAGCGAACCGCTTCGGCGACGACCCGCGCGAGCCGCTCGGGCGCATCGACGGGAAAGACCGCCGCGAGCCGCACGCCGCGGCTCTCGAGCTCGCGGCGGACGATTTCGAGCTGACGCCCCCCGTGGCGTGCGCGCGTGTTGACGATGAGAACGCGCGGGCCGGGCGGCGTCGGGCGCGGCGGTCGGCGGCGGGGCTGCGGTGTCGGCAAGTCGGACGGACCTTTCGGCAGCCGGTAAGTTGGCCTCGCGCAGGCAGGGTGTCGATGCCCGCGGAGGGTCCGCGAGCCGGCCGGCTCGGGGCTGTAGTCGACCGATACGCGGCAGACCCAAGCGCACCGCCAAGCTGACCGAGCGACCAAAGATGCGACAGGTGCGACCGCGCTTCGGACGAGCGTCGACCAATCTGTAGCGAGCTCGGTCAGCTTTGTCCGATCCTGGGACACCCAACAGAGCAACCTCCCAACCACTCGCGATCACCGGGGTTTCAGGCTTTCGCGCGGCCGGCCGTGTTAATGGACTTAACACCCCGCTCCAGAGGGCCGTCTCAGCGGCCTCCGTCCGCATCTTCCGATAAACATCTACGAGATCAACCACTTGACCGATTGGCACGCGGTTTGACACGGGCTGTCCGCGCGTTGGTCAACCCTCGGTCGTCGGAGAGGCCATGAACAAGCTCAGCCGGTCCATCCTGGTCGCGATGTTCTCCCTGGCTCTGGTCGCCTGCGGTGGCGAAGCGCTGGTCGTGCAGGACGAGGTCGAGGAGCTCGACACGGTCCGGCAGGGAATGACCTGGGACGAGTTCTTGACGCACATCTACCAAGAGCCCGAGACCGGGGTTTACATCGTCGACGGCGACACCCCGATAGCCAACGAGAAGAAGCTGCGCGAGTTCTACGAGCTGCACGTCAAGCAGGGCCAGCTCATCATCCACCAGAACGGCGGCCTGGATGCCAAGTGGAACGACTCACAGAAGAAGAACCTGACCTACTGCGTGAGCTACGGCTTCGGGAACCGCTACGACCAGGTCGTCCAGGCGATGGCCGCCGCGACCGGCGCCTGGGAGGCGGTCGCCGACGTCAAGTTCGTCCACAGAGCCGACCAGGACAGCGGCTGCACCTCGAGCAACTCCAACGTCGTCTTCGACGTCAACCCGGTCAACGTCAGCGGCCAGTACCTCGCCCGCGCCTTCTTCCCCGACCAGACCCGCTCGACCCGCAACGTGCTCATCGACTCGACCGCTTTCGGCTCGAGCAACCCGAGCCTGACCGGCATCCTGCGCCACGAGCTCGGACACACCCTCGGCTTTCGCCACGAGCACACCCGCCCCGAGTCCGGCACCTGCTTCGAGGACCGGGACTGGCGCCCGCTGACCACCTACGACTCCGAGTCGGTGATGCACTACCCGCAGTGCAACGGCACCGGCGACTGGAGCCTGACCCTGACCGAGCGCGACGCCTCCGGCGCGGCCTCGCTCTACGGCGCCCCGAGCCCTGACGCTCCGGCCGAGCCGCCCTCGGGCGGCGGGGAGACCGGCGACACCGGCGAGAGCGAGCGGGTCGTCGAGCAGCTCAGCGGCAGCGTCGCCAAGCGCGAGTCGAAGAGCTTCGGCCCCTTCGAGGTCGAGCCCGGGACGCTGTTCGACGTGGCGATGACCGGCTCGGGCGACCCCGATCTCTACGTGCGCTTCGGCAGCGAGCCGAGCACCTCGACCTACGATTGCCGCCCCTACCTGGCCGGCGCCAACGAGACCTGCTCGCTGTCGGTGCCCGTCGGCAAGACCACCGCTTACGTGATGGTGCGCGGCTACTCCGCGGCCTCCTTCGAGCTGCAGGTCGTCTACACGCGCACCGCCCCGGTCGACGACGCCCCCACCCCGCTGAGCGCCACCTTCGGCGGCACGCTCAACCGCAACCAGAGCGCCCGCCACGGGCCGCTGCCGGTCGTCCCCGGCTCGACCTTCACGGTGACGATGAGCGGCTCGGGCGACCCCGACCTCTACGTGCGCTTCGGCGCGCAGCCCACGCGCAGCGCCTTCGACTGCCGCCCCTACCTCGACGGCGCGGCCGAGACCTGCTCGGTGCGGGTCCCCGCGGGTCAGGGCAACGCGTACCTGATGGTCCACGGCTACCGAGCTTCGACCTACAGCCTCGCCGTCCGCTACTTGGCTCCCTAGCGACGGCGCCCAAGTCCTCGACCCGACCGCCCGCTTCCGATGAGGAGGCGGGCGGTCTTGTCATTCGGCCGTCCCTTCGAGGTCGGGGGGGGGTCGAGGAGCTGCGTCTTTCGCCGGCGAAAGAGGGCGGGCTGGAGATCCGTCAACCAAGTCTCCGTCGACTCCATCCGATTCCGCTCACCCCGAGTGTAGCCAGCTCCCGACGCGCAAGCGGCGGGAGCGGAGTCGAAGGGCCCGACTTTGGCCTCGCAAGCTCCCGCTCGCACGTTTTTCCCCATGATCACCCCGCCCGTTGCTGCCGGAAGGCTGACATCGCGCACGCGCAGGAAAACCCCTTCCCCCGCTGCGCGTCCGCTCAACCCCACGCCAAGGCGCAGGCGCGATGTCCCGAACCCCGATCCGCAGACCGACTTCAGCGCCACCCCGAACGACGAGCACCAGCGCATCAAGCAGACCGCCAGAGCGCGGCCCTCGCCCTGTGGATGCTCGGCGTGCGGCTGCCGCGCTTCCGCGCCAGCTTCGACTGGCAGCGGCTCACCGTGCCCGAGGCGCTCCTCAAGGACTGGACCGACTACCTGAGCCGCGGCCTCTCCCCGAGCCCGATTGCCGACTACCGCGCCATGGACGCGGCCAGCTTCCCCTACTGGTGCAGCGAGCTTCTGGGCATCGAGCGCGTTTCGCTGCTCAAGAAGGTCACCGCGCTCACGATGGTCGACGAGACCCCGGAGCAGGCGATGGCGCTGCAACTGCCGCTGGCCGAGGACGGCACCACACCGGTGACCGAGATGACGGTGTGCGAGCTCGAGACCGCCTACGCGATGATGCGCGAGGCGACGGCGAAGGCCGAGCGTTCCGAGGAAGGCGAGCAGCCCAATCCCAACATCTCGGTCGACTCCGGCTGGCCGCCGGGCGTCAGGTGCCCAGCTTTGGGCGCTGCGTTTGCCGGCCGGCCTCCGGTCGGCTGTCGACCGCATCCTTCATCGCTCGAAGTCGCCCGCCGTCGCCCGAACGGCTATCGTCCCCCGACCTCGATGGGAAAGGACATGCCATGGGACTGCTCGACACCTTCTGGAGCGCACTTCGCACCGATCCTGAATTCAAGCAGCTCGGCGACGAGCAGAGCCACGCGGTCGTCGACGCGCTGGTGGGGGTCGTCTTCGTCGACGGGCACATGGCCGAAGAGGAGATCAAGGAGTTCGAGCGTCAGCTCCAGAAGTTGCCGTGGCGCTGGGCGAACGACGAGCGCGAGCGGGAACGGGTCCTGACCAAGGCCCGCGAACGCGTCGAGACGCTCTCCGATCCGGACGAGGCCCACGCCTTCGTCGTCTCCATCGCCGAGCGGCTCGGCTCGCTGACGATGCGCGAGAGGGTCTTCGAGATGTGCGCGGCCATCGTCTTCGCCGACAAGCACCTCGACCCCGAGGAGGTCAACCTCATCGGCGGGCTGCGCCAGGCCTTTGGCATCCCGGAGCTGCGGTCGCGGGAGCTGATGGGGAAGGTCCGCGAGGCGATGGACGGGAGGGAGTGAAGCCAGGCGGTGGACGAAGGGGGCGTGGATCGCCGGCAAGCCTCGCGGCGGCCCGCCGACTCGAGGCTCGGGATGCACGCCTGATGGGCGGCCGGCTGTTGGGGCCAGGCTAAGGACAGGCAAGATTCGTCTGACCGGGCGCAGATGGCCATCGTGCTCGCATGCGGCCATCCTTTCCCGACGCAGACAAGAACGAGCCTGCCGTGCATCACCTGAAGGACTTCAAGAGCTTCGAGTCTGCCTCCATTAGTCTCTTCCGTCCCTTGACCGTGCTCATCGGACGCAACGGCTCGGGCAAGAGCAACCTCATCGAGGGACTTGAATTGCTCGCCGTGCTCGCTGGAGGCAGCTCGCTCCATGAGATAAGCGACCTGGGCCGCGGTGGAGATTCGCGGCGGTCTCCAGGCGTGCGCTCGCCAAGGAAGCGATCGGTTCTCGCTCGGATTCCGGGCAGGCATCGATTTCGAAGGTATCCCTCGGCCTTTCGCCTACGAAATCGTCGTTCGCTCCGTTCCCTCCCCACGAATCGTTGCGGAGACACTCAGCCTCACCGACGAGAACCGCTTTATCTTCTCGGCTTCGGAATCCGACCAGTCGGCCGATCTCCTCGACGTCCAGTACGACAACTTCGAGCGAGGCCCGCACAAGCCCAAGGTTACCGTCACTGGTAATCGCTCGGTGCTCTCGCAGTACCCGGTTTTCGCCGTCAAGAATCGGAAGCGGGACGCCTGCACGGCAGCGGTGCAGGAGATCCAGGCCCATTTGCCTCGCTCTTTTGTGTTCGACCCCAGTCCCAAGCTGATGCGCTCGTACGAGCGCATCGGGAACCGCACGCTCTCGCGCGACGGGGCCAATCTTTCGGCCGTGCTCTATGCGCTCCAACAGGGCACGGCGAAGGAGCAGGAAGCGCTGGGGCGCATTCTCGCGTCGATTCAGCAGATTCCCGAAGAGCCGTATTCAGGCTTCCGCTTTGTGACCACTGATCTCAACGACGTGATCTTCGGGCTCGTGCGTTCCTCCGACGGGGCGCTGGTGGATGCGCGAGTGCTCTCCGATGGCACGTTGCGAATCCTCGCGGTACTCACGGCAATGGAGACCGCGGGTCCGGCTTCGCGGGTGGTCATCGAGGAGCTCGACAACGGTCTGCACCCGAGCCGCGTGCGAATTCTCACTACTGCCATTGAGGAAGTCTGCGCGCGGCGCGAGCTCAACGTTCTGGCTACCACTCACAACCCGGCTACCCTGGATTCACTCAGCCCTAAACAGCTCAACGGAGTTCAAGTCTGCTTCTGGGATCAGGCTGTCAATGCCACGCGTCTCGTAGGCCTGACTGAGATGCCACGAGCCGACGAATTGCTCGAGCGCGGGCGACTGGGGGATTTGGTGACTCGCCGGGTGCTCGAGCAATACCTCTCCCCGAAGATGGAAGAGGAACGGCGCCGAAAGTTTGCCGAGTGGCTCGAGAGCCTGCCGTGACTGTCTTCTTTGTCATCGACACGAGCTACCTCCTTGAGATCTACGGCGTTCCGACGCACTCGAGTGAGCGCGCCTCCGCCGAGATACGTCGCCGGGTCGGAGAGGCTGGCAAGAGCGACGCCAGTTTTGTCGTTCCTCTCGGATGCATCCTCGAGCTGGGCAATCACATCGCGAAGCTTGTGGATGGCTCAGACCGCCACCGGTTCGCGAAGAAACTGGCGGACGACGTTGCCTCTTCGGTGGAGCAGCAGTGGGGACCGTGGGTCATCAAGCCCGCGGTCGATGTCGAGGAGGCTCCCCAGCTCATCACCGAGCTCCTCGCGCGTGCGGCGTCTGGCGTCGGCCTGGTCGACTGCGCCACCGCACGCCTCGCGCGCGGACTCAAGGCCAAGTACCGCTCCTTCGGTGACTACCGGGTCCATATCTGGACCAAGGACTCGGCGCTCAAGAGCCTGGAACCGGATCCCGAGCCGGAGCCCTTCCTCGGTTAGGGCGAGCGAGCCGCATCGGCCTCCATCGGCAAACAACGCGGCTGTCCTCGCTCACGAGCCGCTGAGGTGCCGCAAAGCCGGCAGCAGCCCGCCACGCTCGTGCACGATGACGAGCGCGCTCATCGCGCGGGTCATCGCCATGTAGAGCACGCGGCGAAGCTCCTCGTCGGAGCCCTCGGCACCGGCGCCGAACCGTCGGAACGCCGAGCTCGAGGCGATCAGGTAGACCACCGGGAACTCGAGCCCCTTCGCCGACTTGACCGGCAGCACCTTGACGCTGGGGTCGGCGAGCCGGATGCCGCTGTCCGAGGCGTGCTTCTGACAGGCGATCGACTCGGCGCCGAGCGCCGCGATCATCTGCTCGCGCATCCGGTTCGGGTAGCAGAGCACCGCGATGTTCTGCGGCGGCACGGCCTCGGTCTCGATGAGGCGGCGGATGTCCCGGGCGACCGCGCGGCACTCCTCGCCTCGGCCCGACTCGATCAACCGGGGTTTCGGGCCGGTGCGGCTCGTGCGCTCGGGCTCGAGCAGGTCTTCTTCTCTCGCTCCGGCCTGCGTCCGGCGCAGCGGGACGAGCAGCGGCTCGGCTGCATCGAGGATCTCCCGGGTGTTGCGGTGGTTGAGCCGCAGCTCGAAGCTGCGCCGCGAGCTGACGGCGATGCCGCAGTCGCGCCAGCGAAATCCCCGCTCGTAGATGCTCTGCGCGGCGTCGTAGGCGACGCAGAGGCTGCCGGTCGAACGCGGCAAGGAGGCGATAAGCCGCAGGCCGACGACGGTCAGGTCCTGGGCCTCGTCGACGAAGACGTGGTCGTAGCTCGGGCGAGCCTCGCCCAGCGCTTCGAGCCGCCCCGCCGCGAGCCGGGCGACGTCGTCCCAGTCGAAGCGCCGCTCGCGCTCGCAGCGCGCCCGATACTCCTCGACGACCTGCCAGAGGAGCTCTCGTCCGCCCTGGTCGAGCGCGCGCCCGGCGCCGATTCGCTGCAGGCTCGCGTACTCGGCGGGGCTGGTGATATTGCGCCCCTTGATCCGGTGGACCTCCTCCTCCCAGAACTCGCTCGGCAGCCGCCAGATCGTCGACGGTCGCGTCCGCGAGCGCACCCTCTCGCGCGAGGCCCAGATCAGCTCGCGCCGCTCCTTCGGCTCGAGCACGCGCGCGCGCAGCCCCGCGTGGTCCATGCACCACTTGTGGAAGGTCGAGACCTCGAGCTCGCCGCGCCTCAAGCCCAGGGCGATGAGCAGCTCCTTCGCCGCGGTCGCGAGCGCGCGGTTGAAGGTGAGCAGCAGCACCCGCGGCCGCTCGAGCAGGCTGCGCTGGGCGAGCAGCCGAAAGATGCGGTGCAGGATCACCGCGGTCTTGCCCGACCCGGCGACCCCTCGCACGACGATGGTCCCGTGGTCCGCGAGCTCGACGATGCGCCGCTGCCCGGCGTCGAGGTTGAGCAGCAGCTCGGTGAGGTCGCCGTGGAGGAAGCGGTCGAGGTGCGCCGCGCTCGTCGCCCGGCGCCGCAGCGCCTCGCGGGTGGCGGGCGCCCCCAAGATCTGCTGAAGGAAGACGAACTCGAGGCGCCGCTCTATGCGCGCCGGCAGCTCGAGCGCGCGCAGCGCCGCGAGGCTCGTCGCCCGCTGGACCTCGGGGATGCGGGCGTCGTCGACGCCAAGCTCACGCAGCTCGGCGCGCGAGGTGGTGGCGAGCGGCGCCGACCCCGCCTCGAGCCTCTCGAGCTGCGGGCCGGCCAGATACCAGAGCCCGACCCGCTGCTCCTCCTCGCGCGTCCAGCCGACGAGGGCCGACTCGCCGGCCGGCTCGACTCCGCAGGGCTCGCCTTCCGAGGCGCGCGCGACGATCTGGTGCACCGGCTGGCTCAGCCTCTCGGGCGAGCGGCGGGCCTGGTCGAGAAATTGGTCGGTGAGCAGCAGCTCCATTCGGCAGGTCGGGGCTCGGCTCCGCGCTCAGGATGAGCGGGAAAGCTCAGTATCCGCCGGGCCTTCCTTCGATTCGAGAAAACGCCGCAGCGCCTCCTCGTCGCGCGGGTCCCCGGCCTCCAGCTCGAGGCAGCCGCCGAGCCTGAGGCTGGCGAGCACGCGCCCGAGCATCGAGTTGCGCCCGAGGCGGGCGGTCAGGTGTGCGAGGTTGGCGACCACCACCAGCCGCCTGCGCGCCCGACTGAGTGCCACGTTGACGAGGTTGGGCGCGTCGGGGTTGTGGTTCTCGTCGAGGAAGCGGCACGGGCTGCCGGGGCCTTCGGTGGTGTCGAAGAAGACCAGCTCCTTGTCGCGGCCCTGGAAGCGGTGGACGGTGAAGACCTCGACCCGCCCGCTCGAGAGCAGCTTCGGCGCGCGCTCGCGGAGCCGGTCGCGCACGGCGCGCACCTGGGCGCGGTAGGGGGCGATCACCGCGATCTCCCGGCTGCTCGCGGTCTCGACGAGCCGGGCGACGAGCTCGGCGTGGCCGGGGTTTCGCTTCGAGCTCGATGGGCTCAGCTCGGTGCGCGCGCCCAGGCGGCTGGTGTCGAGCAGGAGCACCGCGGGGCCGGGCTCGGCGCGGGCCCTGACCGAGTCCGCGTCGCACAGCCTGCCGCCGTAGAAGACCTGGCTCACCGTCGCCGAGATCTGCGGGGCCATGCGGTGCTGCTCGTCGAGCATCACCCGCAGCGGGTGCTCGGAGTCTGGCCGGTCGCAGCCGGCGCTGGCGAAGACGTGGCTGCCGAGCCACTTGCGAGCCGCGGGCTGCTCGGCGCGCACGATGGCCGGGAGCTGCATGAAGTCGCCGACGGCGATGGCGCGCGTGTCGGCCGCGTAGGCGGCGACCAGGCAGAGCGCGAGCGAGGCGATGCTCGCCTCGTCGAGCACGAGCGCGTCGGTGCGCAGCCCGCGCAGCACGCGCTTGGTGTAGAGGCCGGTCAGCGTGGAGGCGACGACCGCGGCCCCCTCGACGGCGCGCTGCTCGGCCTTTTCGACCGCCTCGAGCAGCTCGCCGAGCCGCCACGCGAGCGCGGGGTCGAGCCCGTCGGCGCCCCGGGCCGCCTCCTTGGCCATCCGCAGCATTTGCCCGAGCGGCGTCCGCGGCGAGAGGAGGTCGGGCAGGGGCCTTTGCGCCACGCCGGCGAGCTCCAGGCAGAGCTCGCGGATGTCGAGGGCGAGCGAGGGCTGCTCGGCGCGCACCTGCCGGTGGACGACCTCGTCGAGCCCGACCCCGAAGCGCTCGAGCGCCTCGCAGCGGTAGCCGACCCGCACGACTTGGCCGGGCTCGAGCAGCCCCTCGTCGAGGAAGCGCAAGAGCGCGGTGTCGGTGGCGATGTTGGTGTGCGCGGTGAGCAGGACCCGCTCGCCGCGGTCGACGAGCGCGTGAACGAGGTGGGCGACGGTGCGCGTCTTGCCGGTGCCCGGCGGACCCCAGAGGTAGCCGACGCGCTGGCCGAGCAGGAAGCCAACCGCGGCCGCCTGCGACTCGGAGAGCCCGGCGCGCGAGAGCTCGACCGGCGCTCCGGCCCGCGCGTCTCCGGAGAGAAAGGCGAACGCCTGCTCCAAGCGGCGCCGCTCGGGGCAGGCGCGGCCGAGGTCGGGCGAGACCCCTCGGGCGAGCTCCTCGAGGCGGGCGAGCAGCAGGTCGAGCAGCGCCGTCGAGCCGAACTCGAGGCGCGCCTCGGGAAGGGAGTCGCCCAGGTTCTCGCGCAGCACGCACTCGAGGATCCCCAGGCCCGGGTCGTGATCGGTCACCTCGCCGCCGGCCCGCAGCCCCTTGGCTTCGATGGTGACGCCGGTGCCGTCGGGCAGGAGGAGCTCAAGGTCGGTCTCGAAGCGGTAGACGCAGGCGCCGGGCTCGGCGAAGAGGCGCACCCCTCCGACGAGCGCCACCGCTGGCTGGACCGCGAGCGCGCCGAGGGATTGGCGCAGCGCCTCCCGCTCGGCCCGCAGTGCGTCGAGCAGCGAGCCGGGGACTGGGCAGCTCTCGTGGGAGAGGGGCGCGAGGTTCATCGGGCGGGGATTGTAAACGGGAAGACGCATTCCAGCCGACGCCGAGGACTGCTTGGGCGACCGGGCGAGCATGGTCATCGCGCGCGGAAGGCCCCAGCGCGCGATGGTCCACAGGGCGGGCTGCCTCGCAGGTCTATCGATGGACGAGGAGCGGCCTCGCGAAGATGCGGAAGCTCGCTACTGCGCCTGCGTGATCGGACGGCCAGAGGATGTCGCCGGCCATCCTCTCGTCGCTGACCACCTCGGCCGAGACCCCACCCTGCTTCCAGTCGAGCCAGAAGTCGTACCAGTCGCGCACGAAGACGAAGTCGATCCGCCGGCTGAGCAGCGATTCGGGGTTTTGTAGATCCGGAGCCTGGCAGCAGGTGTAGCCGGGGTCGTCCTCGCGGGCGAGCGCCAGGCGTCCATGAACCCGGAGTGCGTGAGCAGCGCGTAGGTCTTGGTCGTGCTGCCGTCGGCGGCCGAGTTGAAGTCGCCGACGAGGACCACCGGCAAGCGCTCGTCGGCCAGCTCGATGAGGAGCTGCTTGGCCTGCGCGAGCTGGATAGCGCCGACCTGCGGAAGCACTGCGGGCTCGAGGTGCGTGTTGACGAACCGGAAGGTGCGAAGGCCGATCCTCGCGTCGACCTCCTGCCAGCCGCGAACGATGGGCACCCAGGCGACCGGCGACTCGAGGCCGCCGACCGGGAGCGGAGGAGCGCGCTCAAGGCCCGGGCGCAGCGGCTATCGCGCGCGGGTCGAGGCTCTCGACTCGCTCAGGAAGACCTTCCCTTCCCGGGTGAGCCGCACCGCAGTCCGCGTGAAGGCAGGGGGCTCCCGGCCTCCGGAGGGGGCCTTGGACCAGAAGCTGAGCACGACCGAACCTGTAGCCGTCCGCTCAAGGCTCGGGCCGGCGAGCTTCGCGCCCTCCCGATGGCGTCGCCAATCGGCCGCCTCCTCCTCGCCCAGCACCTCTCCGGCTCCGCCCGCGAGGAAGAGAACCGCCCGCGAGAGCGCCTTCAGGGAGACCCGCGGAGCAGCGGCCGGAAGGCCCACGCTCGCCAGCAGCCGGGCGATCTCGGGCTCCGGCGGGCCCTCGACGACAGTCCCGTCGCCGCGCACCACTACCGGCCAGGCGCGCTCGGAGCGGTCGTAGGCGGGATGCTCGGAGATGCGCGTCACCGTGAAGAAGGTCCACCCGGGAATCGGGATGCCCGCCAGCTCGATCCGGTGCTTCGCAGGCTCCTCCCCCCGCCCCCGCAGGAAGGCTTCCAGGCTCGCCCGGGCCGCGGCGTGCCTCGCGGTCTCGCCCTCCCTCTTCGGCTCACGTTCCACTGCCGCCTCCTCGCGGGCCGCCTCGGCTTCCGCGCCCACCGCTTGATCGGGCCGTCCCGTGCCGTCCGGCGCGAGCGCCCCCGGCTCGGCCTGACAGCAGATCGCCGCGGCGAGCGCGCAGAGTGTGGGGAACATCGGCCCTCCACTGGCAGGCGCCCGAGCGGCCGAAGATCGGCTCCCGGAACCCGCGCCAGAGAGCCTGAGCATCGCCCGAGCCGACACCTTCGCGCCACCCGGCGAAGGCCGCGGGGCGCGTCCCTACTGCCGGCGCAGCCTGAACCGGCCCTCCATCGTCACCTCGCCCCGCTCTGCCGGGACCGCGAAAGGGGCGCGGAAGCGGCCCTCGAGCGTGTGCGGCCGCTCGGCCTCGCCCTCTGGCTCCCTGTCGAGGAGCCGCTTGAAGCCCTTCTCGTCGCCGACCCGAGGAGGCTTCTCGAGGCGCGCGAGCCCTTCGGGCGAGAGCTGCTTGAGCAGCCTGCAGGCCTCGGCGATCTCCGGGGCGGCGTCGGCGATCACCTCGACATCCGAGGGCCGGCTGCAGGCTGCCGACAGTTCCACCAGAACCCGGTGCGGGCGCGGCTGGCGACGAGCCCCGAGGAGTGGAAATACCGCTCGCACCTGGCCTACCTCGGCGAGGCCTTTCCCTGGGTGGAGGTCGACGACGTGCTGGCGCGTCTGGGCGGTCGCGAGGCCTACCTGGAGTTGATTCGGCAGAGGCAGGCGAAGGAGGAGCGGGAGCTGTTCGAGAAGCCAGGTTTGCTGAGGCCGCCGAAGGAGGTCGGCGACCTGGCGCTGATCGGGGCGCATCGCTTCGACCGCGGGCCATGGTTGGCAAGAGCGCCGAGGAAACCGTTGGAAGAGGCGCTCGCGGAGGAGGTGGCGAGGCTCGGGGTCGAGGTGCACGCGCGATTGCGGGCGCTGGGTTATCGGCTGCACGAGATCGACCGCGGGCTTGGACGCGAGGAGGCGGCGATCTGCCGGCTGCTCCGGAGAATGGCGTTGGATGGCAAGCCGGAGGTGCGGGAATCCATGCAGCTGAAGTTGCTGCCGGGCGAGGAGGGGAAATTGGCGTTCGAGCGGCCGGCTGCGTATGGGAGGTCCGCGGCGTGGTGCATGTAAGCGTAAAGGGCGGCCCCATTGCCGGGCCCCATTGCCTCATTGCCTACGAATCGAGCGCGTGGCGAGGCCGATGTGTGGCACCGGCTCGCTTCCTACCCGCGGGCCCTACGCGCCCGATGGCTCGCGATCGCCTGGGCGGCGGCGCGACTCATCAGTCTGAGGGCCGTCTCGAAATAGGTCCCGGTCCTCGCCGCGGCCTCCAAGGTCGACCTCGCATCCGCGGGCCAAGCGGGGACGCCGCCGGCTCGGCCCGGCTGCGCGGCGGGCTCGGTGCCGGGATGGCTGATCGGCGTGCCCGGGCCGGTCGATTGCGTGGCTCGGCGTTGTCGACGCTCGGACTCGAGCGCCGCCCCGTCGAGCAGCAGGAACCCGGCGTCCCGGGCCGCCTCCAGCGCCTCGGACAACTGGCTGGCTGGGCAAAGGGTCAGCACGCCGCGCTTGCCGGCGCGCGTCGCGGCGCCGTCCGCCTCCTGGTAATCCGCGCCGATGGCGTACTTGAAGCCGAAGCCCTGCTGAATCGCGCCGCCGCCGTTCGCGCGCGCCACGTAGAACGCCACCTTCTCCGCGACGGCCTTGATCCCCTCGGCGAGATCCTCGAGGTGCTCGCGGTCGTCGCTGCAGGCGGTCAGTTGGTCTGGATACGGAAGCGCCGCCTCCGTCTCGGCGCCGCGGTTTCGCTGGAGCACGGCGCCGAGCAGCCACACGCCCTCGTTTGCCACGTCCTGTCCCAGCGCGTCGCTCGCCTCGTCGTCGACGAGGAAGCCGAGGTTGATGGCCAGCGTCCACTTCTTCGGAGTCAGCTCCTGGATCTGGCGAAAGGCGTAGTCGCTCCACAGGCCTGTCTCCCGGTGGTAGTGAACCTCCTCGAACATCTCCCGGTCCGTGAGCTCACCGGCTCTCGTCGGCCTGGACGGCGACGAGGCCGAAGGCGTGCTCGGAGCGGCGGCGGGCGTGACGGTCGCCGACGCTCCCGCGCCGCCATCGACTGCGCCCGACGAGGCCGCAGCGTCCATCCTCGCCTCGAGCTTCTTCAGCTCGCGGTGGTACCACCAGTCGGGCGCGAGCCTGAAGCGAGGCTCCTTCCGGATCCGCTCGATGAGCTGCTTCGCCGTCTGCGTCTCGCCGGCGAGGACGGCGAGGTCGGCGGCGGCGAACCACTGCTCGAGCTTGAAGGCGGGCTCGGCCACCTTCAAGGCGCTCTCGAGATCGGCCGCCGTCGCCTTGCCCTGCACCCGGCAGCGCACCTGGCGCGAGAGGTTCTCCAGCTCCGGCGAGGGGATCTTCTCCATGAGGACCGCGTAGCGCTGCGTTGCTGTGGCGTAGTCGCCCATCCGGAACGCCAGGTCCGCGCCGAGCACGAAGATTTGCGCATAGACCTGGAGGTTGTGGGCCGCCATCGCCGCCTCGGCGATCTGGTCCATCAGCGACGTGGCCGCCTCGTAGTCGGCGTCGTCGCGGCCGACCATGAACGCCGTGAACAGCACCTCGAACCCGGCCGGCTCCTCGTCCAGCGCCATGCTGATGGCGCGTTTGGCTTTCTCGAAGAGCCCCGCATACCGCAGGCACTGTGCTACGTGCGTCAGGCACTTCGACGCCGGAAAGGTGGTGGGCGAAGGAGGCGCGGAGGAGGGGGTGCCGCAGGTGCCCTTCTTCAGCCAGTTCTCGCAGAGGCGCAGCGCCCGCTCGACATCCTCCCGGCGTCCCTCTGCCTCGATGAGCGCGACGTAGCACCTGCACTGCAGGTCGAGCATTGCCCAGAGCACGCCGATGGGAATGGGGGAGCTGATCGTGGCCCAGCATTCCTTGCCGACCCATTTCTCAGGTCGTCTGAGAGGGATGAAGGAGGGCCCCTGCGGTTTTGCGGCAAACTGCGCCAGCGGAGCGGCAGGGTCGCTCCAGCTCCCGAATACGTCGTCCAGGACGGCGACGGCGCGGCGCAGCGACGAGACGGTGCCGGCTTTGAACAAGCGGTCGGCCTCCTTGAACCGGGTTGCAGGCCCCAGATCGATCATCGTCGACGCCCGCCCGCCCTCGACCCGGTTCAGCCGGTTGGCGCAGGCGAGCAGATAGCGGTCGGCAACCACGGCCTTCGCCGTGCTCTCCGCAGGCCCGGCATGGCCGTTGGCGGCGCGGCCCTTTCCCTTCACGTCGGATTCGATTCGCACGCAGGTGAGCAACGCGTCGAACAGGGCGGCTGCACTGGGTGGACGGCGCTCGGGAGCGAGCGCGAGGCACGAGCCGATGACCGCGACCAACCAGTCGGGGTACTGCCCAACGAGCGCGTCCAGGCACGGCTCCGTACCTAGGGATGGAACCGCGGGTGGCTGGCCAGCGCAGAGGAAGTAGAGGGTCGCGCCGAGTCCCCAGAGATCCGTCCGGATGTCGACTGGGGCGCCGGCGAGTTGCTCGGGAGCGCAGAAACCGTCGGGCTCGACGCGGGGAACGGCCGGTTCGCCTTGGCGCACGCCGCGAAGATCGAAGTTCGCGAGCAGCAGGCGCCATCGGCAGAGATCGGAGTCCTTGGGGACGCGCTCGAAGAAGACGCTCGCCGGCGCTATCGCCAGGTGGAGCAGGCCCGCCTCGTGGATGTCGACCAGCTCGGCCGCCAGCTGTAGGCCGTAGTGGGCCACCTCCGCCGCCGGAACCGTGCCCGCCGCCACGCGCTGCTCGAGATCGCCGCCGCAGTAGAAATAGGTGACCCCGCGCCCGCCCTCGATGTCGGGACCGTTGAGCACGTCGAGCGGAGGCAGATGGTGGCTGGTGCTGAGGCCGACGAGGAGGGAGACCTCCTCCATCAGCCGTTGCACGGCTGCCGGGCCGCGGCCGGCCCGGGCCGTCTTCAACATCAGCAGCACGCCCTCTTCCTTGGGCTTCCGCAGCGTGAACCAGGAGTGGTGAAGTCCGTCACGCCGCTCGACCGCTGAAAAGCCCGCTGGCGCCTCGAAGCCCCGGAGCGGCGGGCTGCTCAGCAACGCGGCCTGGCGGGCCTCCAGCTTCCGGCAGAATTCCCCGGACCAGGGGTGGTATCGCCGCTCGTCATTTCCGAAGAATCCCGACCAGAACGCCATCGTTACGCTCCTCGAGAGGGGAATGGCTCTGCCGTGGCCGTAGGGCTGGAGCGCTTCGTGGTCTCGACAGTGAAGCCTCGTCGCGCCACCTCGAAGCTTCGCACCTGGCACGGACACCGGCCACGAAGGCAGGTCCCTCATGGTTCAAGCGTGATGGGCCATGGGTGCCGATCTCTGATTGATCGACGTTACTTGGTTGTTTCGTAGTATCCGGCCAATGCCCTCACGGATTTGTCATGAGTGGGCATTTCCGAGGCAGATGGAGACGGCGGTCTCCTGCTAGGGTTCGTGGCTGTCTAGGCTGCGAACTGACCAACAGGAAACCGCCGATGCCAACGTACCGCGGGACTGATCTGACGCAATTCGACGTGTATTCGAAGCTCCAGGCGTTCATCGAGAAGAGCCGAGCGGAGCCTGGCTCATTCGAGGAGTTCGAGGACCCGCTGGCGCGGCGCCGGCGCCTTCACGACCTCGTGGGCGTCACCTGCCAACGCCGGCACCGCCACCGGTCGCGGCTTCAGCGGCAGCTCGAGCTGGCCGGCGGCCGGCTCCTCTGGACACGAGCACCAACTCGCCCGCCTCGGGCTCCTCGGCACGATCCGCGCCCGCAGCCCGGCATGGCCCGCGAGGGCACCGAAGTAGTGGATCTGGT
>DHSB01000095.1:0-2272 GCA_002408385.1 Myxococcales bacterium UBA5297 | reverse complement strand
TGGCCACCGGCGGCCTGAGCGTGGTGCGGGCCAGGCTCTCGAGGGGATGGGGTGTGTCCGAGGAAATCGATTGCCGCCTCGGGCGAACACAAGGCGCTTCGCCTGTCGAAGCGAGGGGACCCTAAACTTTGATGCGCCTGAACGCGTCCGGTGCTTCATGTCCGCCCCAGGTGGCAGCCTGTCCATAGGAGGCAGCCCATGGGCTTGCTCTACTCACTGAGGTGCGGCGAGTGCGGCTACAAGAAGAAGGACCTGATGGCTGGTCCAGCTCCGAGAGGGCCGGCGCCGGAGATCGGGATCTGCGAGACGTGCAAGCGGGTCGTCAACTTCCACCCCGATGGAACCCTGCCCAAGTGCAAGAAGTGCCGTCATCCGCTGACGCCGGCGCTCTCGATCGAGTCGGTGCCGTGCCCACGATGCGGGAAGGCTCTTCAGTGCATCCCCAAAGGGATTTGGGACTAGAACGGTGGGCTGAAAGGGCGCTCCATGAAGACCGAGCTCGGTGAGTTCATCCAGCGCGAGCGCAAGCAGCGGGCGCTGACGCTCCAGGCGCTGGCGCGGGAGATCGGATACCGGAACCGCGACAAGGGGGCGCGCCGCATCGAACGCCTTGAGCAGTCGGGCAGGGAGGCGGACGACTTGGTCACGCGCGTAATCGGTGCTCTCGGGCTCGATGTCGCCCGCGCAGCCGAACTTCGCTCCCGCGACGAGGTGGCCCGCAAGACGGCCTTCGAGAAGTGGGTGCAAGAGCCGCAGCCCATGAAGCTGCTCCAAATGGTGGTCGGGATCACCATCGAGGTGGCCTTGCCCGAGGGGCTTACTGAGGCGCAGGCCGTGGACTTCGCGGTAAGCACGGCGAAGAAGGGCGCACGCTTGTGCCTCGTCTTGGACCGAAGACGCTCGCTGTGGATCACGCCCGAAGGGAAGACGACCCTGACCCTGACGCCGCCAGACCACCCGAACTTCCCGTACACCACGGTCGGCTAGTCTGCCTGCCTCGCTAGTCGGTCCACCTTGGCCCTGCACTCGGTGTTGTGGGCGGTCGCGGCGACAGCGACCTGCAGAACGTGCTGCCGGACGGCGAGGAGGTTGTCGAGCGATAGCTTCTCGAGGGCCACCAGCTCACGCTCGTAGTTCTCTCGCTCGAATCGAGCAAAGGTATAGCCGGTGAAGAAGTAGGCGAGGCACATGCGGAGGCCGGCCTGCACGTCGGCCATGCACTCGAAGAGCACGTAGCTGTCTATTGCGTCTAAGTGCTTCACCGCGGCGGAGTAGTCACCCCCGGTCTTCCGTGCACGAGCGATGGCGTCGTCGACGTAGCCGCAGATGCCAGCCACAGTCATGTCCATCTCGTCGGGCTTCGTCTCGTTCGACACCCACTGGAGGTAGGCACTCCTCGAAAGCGTCTTCGCCACGCTCTCGGCGGTTGCGCGGTGCACGTCATCGATGGGCGTCCAGCCGAGGACCTGCGCGAAGTCGTCGGCGACGCTCAGCTCTTTTCCACGAGCGAGATGTGCTTTGAGCGTGGCCCAAGCTGCGGTCATCTCGGGCTCGGAGAGTACGCGGGCCTTGGGATCAGACGACCATGACTTGAAGTTGCAGTCTGCGCGCCCCTCCCCGAACTTTGTGAGCTGGTAGGTGCCCTTCGGCGTCGAGGACGCCGGAGCGGTTCTGCGAGCCTTCTTCGGCATGGCTTCCTCCAGTGTTCTGGTCTGATTAGCGTCCGGCACGAGACACCGCTGACGCTACAACGGGCCACGGACATGTCCAACTGACGTAGTCGCGGCCGCATGGCTGCGAAATCTACAAAAGACGGCCGGCCCTGCGCCAAAGCGCCAGTCTCGGCGACCACCGGTCTCTGTCGAGCAGCGTTCCCCACGCCCGTGGGGATGAACCGACTCGCAAGGGCGATGCGCGCAAGCCGAGGCACGCGTTCCCCACGCCCCTGGGGATGAGGGGGCTAAGCCGTTTGAACTGCAATATCCCTGGAACGCCCGGGTAGCGGAGCGCCGCTGCTCTGCGGAGGCGCCCGCCGCTGTAGACCGGCGCTCCTCGAATCGGCCGCGAAGTCCCGCGGAGGCTACACCTGCCTCGATCCGGCGGGCAACCCGTTGCCAGCCGTTCACCGCGCACGAGGCTTGGGGTTTCAGTCGTCCGGGTAGATGGGGTCCGCGGCGTCCACCGGCGATGGATCGAACAGCTCGTGTTGCGGGGGGCCGCGGGCCCGGACGAGCCGGGGTTCGTGCACTCGGGATCCCGAGTGCTCGAGGAG
>DHSB01000099.1:108683-123842 GCA_002408385.1 Myxococcales bacterium UBA5297 | reverse complement strand
CGCGACGCAGCGGATGAAGAGGTCGGGGATGAGTTGGGGCGACGGCAAGCAGCCCATCCTCACGATCCGCAGCCTCCAGCAGAGCGACCGCTGGGAGCGAGGCTGGCGCCTAGTTGCGGCCAGCTTCCAGGAAACCCCGCTCGTCGCGTTCGATCACGGCCGATTCAAGTGCTACGAGCAGCCTGCATTCGCGAAGGCGGCGTAATGGAATTCGCAATCAGTTTCAGACTTGCACCCTCCTCGCTTGGCCGGGCGCGAGGGGATAGCGGCCGTCCTGCGTCCATTGCGGGAGCGAATTCGCCGCGACCACTCGAGGCGGCGGCTACACATTCCCCTGCGAGCACGACCTTCCGCGTGCTGCCTTAGTCGATCCCTCCAAATCCAAACGGGCATGCGCCGGTCGGCCCCACCGGCAGGCCTCGAGCCAGTCGCGGTGCCCGGCACCGTATCCGAGCCGCCCTTTGGTGCCCGGCACCCCGTGCCCGCGCTCGGTCGAATTAGTCGACGAAACGACACTCAGAACGCGCTAGTCTGCGCGCCCCCGGACGCCGAATAGGGCCCCGACGCGAGGAAGAGCGCCATGTGTGGAGTGATCGGACTGGTCTTCGAGAGGTCGCGTGACGATCTCGGGCGCATCGCCGCCGAACTGCTCAAGACGCTCGAATACCGCGGCTACGACTCGACGGGAGCAGCGATCCAGGGCGACGGCGAGGCGATCCAACTCGTCAAGGGCGTCGGCGCGCCATCGCTGATGGTCCACAAGCTCGGCATCGTCGACATGACCGGGCAGGTTCTCTGCGGTCAGGTGCGCTGGGCGACCTTCGGGGCGGTCAACGACACCAATTCGCAGCCGCACGAAGTCGTCTGCAAGTGCCATCTCTACGGGGCGCACAACGGCAACGTCACCAACTGCGATGCGCTCAAGGCCTGGCTGCTGTCCGAGGGTCATGAAGTCCTCTCCGACAACGACGGCGAGATGGTGGTCCACACCGTCGAGCACTACTTCGCCCAGGCTCTTGCCTCCCAGCCCCCCGAGGCACGACGTACGCCAGAGGTCAGGCGTCGCTGCATGCGCTCGGCAATCGGCGCGGCCGCTGCCAGGCTCGAAGGCTCGTTCGCCGCGGTCATCGTCGATCCGGTCAGTCGCGTGCTGTGGGCGATCAAGCTCGGATCCAGCCTCTACTTCGGCTTCGGGCGCGACGAGAAAGGAGGGGCCTTTGGGCTCGCCTCCTCGGACCTCTCCTCGGTCCTCAAGCTTACGCGGGTCCTCGTTCCCGTCTCCGAAGGCGAGTTCGTCGAGTTCGCGCCCTCCGGCTATGCCGTCTATGGACTGAGCCGCGCCCGCGGCCAGGAGCCGACGCTCCGCGAGCGCCAACCGGTGCGCAGCCGCCTTCGGGCCGAGGACACCGGGTTGCTGCCGCCCTTCGAAACCTTCATGGACCAGGAGATCGCCGCCCAGGAGGCGACGGTCCGCAACGTGGTCAGCCTCTTTCTCGGCGGCACGGAGGCCTCGAAGGTGCTGCGGCCCTGCCTCGAGTCCCATCCGGCCGAGCTGCGCGAGCTCGCCCCGGGGATCGAGGCCCTGCGCGACCAGTTCAGCGACGAGGCCATCGGCCAGCACTTCCACCAGCTCGTCGATCTGCCCGCGTTCGAGAAGCTCATCGACTCGGTCCCACCCGCCGTGCGCGAGGAGGGTATCGACGCGCCTGCCGAGCTGCTCTCCGAGCGGCTGGCCTCGTCGGAGGCGGGCTTCCTCGCCGATCTGCTCAAGATGGCGCGCGGCCCTCGCGATCTGTTCGCGGTGCGGCTTCTCGACGTGCTGCTCGAACGCGAAGAGGAGGCCGAGTTCGCCGCCGCGACCGATCGCTTCACGATGCTCTGCGGCGAGGCGCTCTCGCGTGGCGGGCGCATCTTCGTCACCTGCTCCGGCACCTCGTTCCACGCCGCCAAGGCGGCGACGCTCTTCTTCAATGAGCTGGCGCGCACCGAGCTCATCCCCGTGTTGCCCGGCGAGTTTCGCGGCCAGTACGGGCGCTCGCTCAAGGACGGCGACCTGTTCATCGCCGTCAGCCAGAGCGGCGAGACCAAGGACCTCATCGACGTGATGAACGACGTCATCGCCTCGGGCAAGGACATCTGCCGGGTGGCGATCGTCAACAACGTCAACTCCACCCTCGCCCAGGAGAAGAGCGAGCTGGTCATCCCGCTGCGCTGCGGGCCGGAGATTGCCGTTCCGGCGACCAAGAGCTTCATGAACCAGGTCGCCATCTTCTACGGGCTCGCGCTCAAGCTGGCGAGCAGGCGACTGCAGGAGCCCGAGCTCGCCGCCAAGGAGCGCGAGCTCGCCCTGCGCTGGGAGAGGCTGCCGACACTCCCGGCGCTGATCCGCGCGACGGTCGACGGCACCGCCATGGAGATCGAGAAGGCCGCCCAGCTTCTCTACCTCGCCCCCAGCATCCAGATCCTCGCCACCCGCATCTCCGCGGTCGCCAAGGAGGGCGCGCTCAAGATCCGCGAAGTGGTGCTCAACCACTCCGAGGGCTTCGAGGGCTCGGAGTTCAAGCATGGGCCGAACACCATCCTCGGGGTGAACACCGTCTTCGGCCCGCTGCAGGTCGACGCGCTGCTCAAGAGCCTGGGGGTCGCCCTCGACACACTGCTCGAGCGAGCCGCGGCGATGCGGCTCGAGTCGACCTCGCTACGGCGGCTCGTCCAGGCCGCGACCGACTCGGTGCTGTCGGCGGCCCCGGCCTTCTCGCTCGATCCCGAGGAGCAGGCTCTCTTCGAGAGCGCGGTGAAGCGCGAGGAGCTTCTCGGCTCCCTCTACGCCGACTATCCGCTCATCTACGTGACCGGCCCCGAGGAGCGTGACGTCGCCCTGACCATCTCGCAGATCAACACCCACAAGATCCGCGGGGCGAGCACCGTGGTGATCGCCGAAGAGAACGCGGCGCTGCGCTCGACCTGTACCAAGCCCCCTGCCGACAACCCGCACTACCGCTCGGTGTTCATCGCCCTGCCGCGAACCAACGACACGCTGCTGACCGTCTTCTCGTCCACCGTCGTGCTGCAGCGGCTCGCGTTGCGCATGAGCCTGCTCAAGGCGCAGTACCTCGACCGGCTCGGCCTCAAAGACCACGGCGTGCACCCGGACGTGCCGAAGAACGTGAGCAAGTCGATCACCGTCGACTGAATACGTGTCGAAGAATCCTTGAGCGAAAACCGGTCACCCGAGCCCCTCGGTAAGCTCGGGGCAGGCGCAGTCGAGGGCCCCTTCGACTGCGCCTCCCTCGTCTTTGGGGAGGCTATGCGCAGGTTCGAGCGAGACGGACCGCCGGTCAGGGTGTTTTCGCGACACCTCTCGAGCGCAGCGGCGCCGCCCTCTCCCGCCGAGAAGCGGCGCCTCGTCGTGCCGCTTCACGACGGGAGCTGCAGCTTCTCGATCAGCTTGGCGATCGCCTCCTTCTCGCTCTCGATCTGCGCCTTGAGCTCGGCGATCTCCGCCCGCAGCCTCTCGATCTGCTCCTCCTCGTCGGCGAGCTTGGCGACGTACTTGCCGCGCAGGCGCGCCTCCTCCGAGCTCGAGCCGAGCGCCTTGAGGTTTTCGCGCACGCGCGCCTGACCCTTCTCGAGCTTGCCAACCGCCTGCTCGTCCTCGGAGCTCTGCTGCTGCAGCCGGGAGATGGTCTCGGCGTGTCGCGCGATTTCCTCGAGTTGCTCGCGCGCCGACTCGGGAATCAGCTTCTCGGCGAAGAGCCGCTTCACCGCGTGCAGGGCGATGCCCGGCACGTAGATGGCCTCGCTCTCCTCGGCCACCTCCTTCACCTCGAAGTGCGTCGTCTCCTTCGGCTCGAGCTTCCGTCGGAAGCGCCAGAAGTTGTCGGTGACCTCCACCGGCTCCGGGGTCTCCTCGCGCACCGGGTGGCTGAAGCGGTGGTCGAGGTAGGCGGTCAGCTCCCTGTCGAGCCGCGAGCTCAGGTCGTAGCGGGTGATCAGCAGTCGCCGGTAGTGCTTGTAGAGGTACTGCCCGTGGCGCGTCGCCCGCGTGAAATCCTCGCGCCTCTCGAAAGAGTCGTGCTTCACCGTCACCCCCAGCTCGACCGAGTACGGCGTGATCCGCTCGTCGCCCGCGCGCAGCGTGTCGAGCATCGCCTCGCCGACGTACGAGTCGCCTTCGAAGACCGTCACCGGCCCGCCCTCGAGCGTCAGGCCGGTCGAGTTCTTGATGCGGAAGGCCGTCATCGGGTTCTTCTCGCGAACCGAGGGGTTGTAGAGCGCGACCCGCTCCACGTCGACCTCGGCCTGCAGGATGGGCACGAGCGCCGAGCGGCCGCGACCCACGTCTACCGGCTGCGTGATCTCGTAGGCGAAGAGGTCCCCGACCTCCTGGGTGCGCGTCTGCACCTGTACCGAGGCGCGCGCCGCCCCGCCCATCGCGCCCGGCGCGGGCGCCGGGGGCGGCATCGGCGCCGCGGCCTTAGCGAGCATCCGCATCCGCGAGGGCAGCGCCGACTCGAGCTCCACCTCGTAGTCCGGCGCCGCCTCCTCCTCGAGCATCACCCCCGCCTCGACGACCGGCGGCGCCACGCCCGCCTCCTCTTGAACCTCGACGATTGGACGCTTGCGGTAGCGGGGCGTGTAGAGGTCGTGGACGAACGAGATGGGCAGGCCCGCGACCAGGCTGAGCGAGACGCCCTTCCAGTCGTCCTCGGTGGTGTTGTCGACCAGGGCCCAGCCCTGCAGCAGCGGCTTGTCGTCCTTCGTCTCGGGGAGAACGATGCGGTAGGAGGTCTTCCAGACCGGCGCCTCGACCACGTAGCCCAGCGAGACGCGCCGCGTGCCCTCGCCGACCGCTTGAATGGAGAGCCGCTTGCGGTCCTTGCGCAGACCCGAGAAGAGCACGTCGAGCAGCGTGCGCAGATCGCGGCGGACCGTCTCGTCGAGGAACTCGAGCTGGTCGACCTCGAGCAGCGGCACGCGCACCAGGCGCCCTTCGTCGGCGAAGACCACCAGGTGCGGCTCGGTGACTATCGTCTCGCCGTGCTGGCGCCGCACCTCTTCGATGCCGACGACCGCGCCCTGAAGCCTCTGCGCTCCGCGCGGCAGCGAGACGCGCGCCCCCTTGAGCCTGTCGAGGAAGGCCGAGACCGCGCCCTTCTCCGGGATCTCGATGTTGAGCTCGGCGAGCTTGCGCTCGATGGGCTCCTCGCTGTCGTAGCTGAGCGCGGCGAAACTCCCGCCGTCGTAGTCGAGCGCGGTCAGGCTCTTGAGCACGTCGTTCATCTGCGTCGCCTTGAACGACAGCTCGATGAGCTCGCCGCCATCGACCTCGCCTGTCCGCTGGAAAAAGCCCACCCCGTGCTTGAACAGCGCCACCCGCGTGATCGGCAGCATGCGCACACCCTCCGGTCTTCGACGCTGAAGGCTGGCATGCTAGCTGCGGCCGCGGATCAGGGGCAAGGCGCGGCGCTCGCCCTCGGAATCGTTCGCGCCAGAGCTCAGTGCGCCTCGTCCTCGAGCACGAGCCGGCCCGCGGAGAGGTCGCGCAGCTCGTCGCGCAGCGCCTGCAGAGCGTCGCTCGCAACTTCGAGGACGAGCACCGCGCCCTCGCCTGTGAAGCTCTCGCCACGTTTGCGGGCGCCGTGTCGCTCGAGCACCGGATGGATCATCCCGAGCAGCTCGAAGGGCACAGGTAGCCGCGCCTGCACCATGGGCTTGAGCTCGTGCTTCCCGGCCACCCGAAGGCACTCGGCCGCGGCCCCGCCATAGGCGCGCGCGAGGCCTCCCGCGCCGAGCTTGATGCCGCCGAAGAAGCGGGTGACGAGCACCGCGACCCCGTCGAGCCCCTGGCGCTCTATCGCAGCGAGGATGGGCTTTCCCGCCGTGCCCTTCGGTTCGCCGTCGTCATGGAAGCGGTACTCCTGGCCGATCCTGTAGGCCCAGCAGTTGTGGCTCGCCGCTGGGTCGCCGTTGCGCTCGACGAATTCGAGCGCTGCCTCCGCGGTGGTGACCGGCGCGGCGTGGGCTATGAAGCGGCTCTTCTTGATCTCGAGCTGGTGCGAGCCCGGTCCGATAAGGGTCAGCATGCGTCTCGCGCTTGCGGCGCCTAAGCACCGAGGACCGAGCGCCACTCGTCGAAGCTGACGTTCAGGTTGGGGTTCGACCGCTTCTCCTGACCGATCGTCGAGGTCGGCGCGGGGCCATAGAGATGGCCCGGATAGACCACGGTCTCGTCGGGTAGCAACGCGAGCGTGCGGTTGAGGCTCTCCCACATCTTCAGCGGCTCGGAGCGCGGCAGGTCTATCCGCCCGCACTCGCCGACGAAGAGCGTGTCGCCGGTCAACAGCGCGTCGCCCGCCTTTACGCACATCGCGCCGGGCGTGTGTCCCGGGGTGTGGAGAAACTCGAGCTGCGTCTCGCCCATCGAGAGCGTGTCTCGGTGGTGCACCCGCTCGAGTCGGTTCGGGTCGACGCCGGTGAGCTTCACCAACTCCTCCGCGTCGGCGTCGTGGACCCAGACCCTCGCCTCGGGCGCGAGCTCGAGCAGGCGCGAGAGCCCTTCAATGCCGATTCCGAAGAGCCGTCCGCCCACGTGATCGGCGTGCGCGTGCGTGGCGATGGCCCCCCTCAGGCGCAGGCCGCGATCCTCGACGATCTGAAGGAGTCCCCGGATGTCCCAGGCCGGATCGACGAGCAAGCACTCGCCGGCGGCGGCGTCGCCGAGGAGGTAGGCGAAGTTGGCCATCTGGCCCGCCGCCGGATGAGTCCGCGCGAAGTCCCTGCCCCCGAGAAGCTGTTCGAGTATCCGCATGAAGGCATCTATCGCGCAGCGCGCCTTGCGTCGCAACGTCGGCAAGGTTGCAGCGCGGCCTCGAGAGCCCTTGGAATGTCGGCCGTACCCGAGAGGCCCGCTCCGATGATCGACATCCTCGCCCTTGCCCTGCTTGGCCTCGTCGCTGCCGTCTCGGCCTCGATCCTCGGCTTCCATGCCTGCACCGGGGTCGTCCCCCTCTCGTCGAAGCGCGCGGAGATCGCCGACGTCGTCTCGCTGCTTCGCCAGGCGGGCCTTCCCGCACACGCGCGCATCTTCGAGCTCGGCTGCGGCTGGGGTGCGCTCGCGGTGGCGCTGGCGCGCGCGTTTCCGCAGGCCTCGATAATCGCGTTCGAGGTCTCCCCGGTTCCCTGGGCCTTCGCGCGCCTGCGCGCGCGCAAGCTGCCCAATCTGCGCGTCGTCCGCGGGGACTTCTTCCACCAGGACCTCTCCGGAGCCGACGCCGGCACCTGCTACCTGATGCAGCGCCCGATGACGCGGCTGGCGGCCGTGCTCGATCGCGCCTTGAGGCCCGGCACACCGGTCGTCGCCCTCACGTTCTGGTTCCGGGGGCGCTCGCCTGCCGTTCAGCGTTGCTCGACCGGCGGCCTCCGCGGCGCCGCCGCCCTCTATCGCTGGCCTGCCGTGTCGGATCAGCCCTCCTGACATCGCGCCCACGGCGTCCGAGCGCTCTCGAGGCGGCTCGCCGCGGGCGCTTGCGACCTCGGCAGCCGGCCCGCACTTTCGGGGTGAGGAAACCCAAAGGTGCAAGAAGGGCAGGACGGCGTCGGCTCTCGAACGAAGGGCACGCGGAAAAGAAGGGCGCTGCTTCTCGTCGTCCTCTCGGTGCTCGCGCTGCTCGTCCTCGTCTTCGTCTTGCCGGTGCTCGCCATCAACTCCTCGGTCGTCGGCTCGCAGGTGCGCGAGCGGCTCCTACCGCGCATCTCCACTCAGCTCGGCCGCGAGGTGTCCATCGGAGACTTCGAGGTCTCGCTCTTTCCCCGCCCGAGCGTGCAGCTTCAGGACTTGCGCGTCGGGGGCACCGGCGGCGGGCTGGCGTTCATCGAAGCGCCCTCGGCGAGCTTCACGCTGCGGCTCTGGCCGCTGCTCTTCAGCCGCGGGCGCAACGTCCAGGTGCGCAGCGTCGAGTTGCAGGCCCCCATCGTCAACCTCGAGCGAGCCCCCGACGGCACCTGGAGCTACGAGGGCCTCTTCGGCGGCGAGACCGAACGACAGGTGGTCGTCTCGAGCCTGCGGCTGGCCCACGGCACCCTGCGAATCGTCGACCGCTCCGGGCCAGGGCATCAGGTCGGGGTGGCGCTGACCAAAGTGGACGGAGTGGCGACGAACCTGGGCAGAGGTCAGCCCTTCACGGTCAGCCTGGCGGCCGCGCTCGCCTCGGCGCGGCAGAACGTCGCGCTCTCGTTCGACAGACAGCCCGAAGGCGTCCAGGGCAGCCTGGAAATCCACGCCGCCGCGCTCGACGTCCTGGCTGGTCTCCTCCCCGCCGGTCTCGACAAGCTGGTTCAGGCAGGCACGTTCTCGCTCGCCGGCAAGCTCTTCTCGCCCGAAGGCGGTGGCTACGCCGCGCGAGGCAGCGCGCAACTCGAAGAGCTCGCGCTTCGCGAGGGGAAGGCGCGCTCGAGCTTCAATTTCCTTGCGAGCTCGGCGCCGCAGGCTCCCGGCCTCACGGTCGCTCTCGAGGAGATCCAGCTCGACGGCCCGGGAACGAAGCTCGGCGGGCGGGCGAGCTTTTCGACCACGCCGCCACGAGGCGACTTCGACCTGCAGGGCGAACAGCTCGCGCTCGACGTGATTCTCGGCGCGCTGCCGGCGCGGGCCAAAGAAGGCGAGGAGCTGCTGCCCGAGCCGACGCGCCGCAGGCTCGAGCGCGTGACGCTTCGGGGCGCCCTCGCCCTCGGGCGCCTCACCTCCGGCAGGCTCCTCGCCACCGACGTCGCGGCCCGAGTCAGCCTGCGGGAAGGCGTCTTCTCGGTGCAGCAAGCGAGCGCGCAGCTCTACGGCGGCACCCTGAACATCGGCGGCGCGAGCATCGACCTGCGCGAGGCGCTGCCCCCATGGCAGCTCGACACGCGGCTCGAAGGCACCGACCTCGGGCGCGCGCTCTCCGAGACCGCTGGTGCCGCCCCGGTGACCGGCGTGCTCGGCGCCACTCTGAACCTGAGCGGCCGCGGCAACGACTGGCAGCGCTTGCGCGAGTCGATGACCGGCGAGGGAACGCTGTCCCTGCTCGACGGGACGCTCCAGGGCTACGACATGCGAAACGTGCTCGCCGAGCCGCTCGCCCGGGCCCTCGAGATCATCGGCCAAGGGTTTGGAGGCGCCGGCGCTGCGGGCGGGCCGGGGACGACCCCGCTCGAAAACCTCGAGCTCTCCTTCGCCCTGCGCAACGGCGCGATGCGCCTGATCAGCCCCCTCACCTTCTCCTCAGACTTCGGCAGCGCGCGCTTCTCCGGGACCATCGGCCTCGACTGGCGCCTCGATCTGACCGGCGAGGTCTTCTTCGCCCCTGACTTCGTGCGCCAGATCAGCGGCGATCGCCTCCAGCCGCGCTCACCGGTGGAGGTGCCCGCCTCGATCACCGGCACCCTGCGCGAGCCGTCCCTCCACGTCTCACCCCAGGCCATCGCCCAGGAGATGGCCTCCGGTCGGCTCCGCCGCGGCCTGCGCGACCAGGCCGACGGGCTGCTTCGCCGCTTCGGGGACGGCAGCAAAGACCGGCAGTGAGCCCGCGCCGCGATTTGACCGGACCTGAGCCGCGCCCATAGCATCCGCGCTCGTGGAAGCTGGAACGCGGCTGGGCAGATACTCGGTGCTTCGCAAGATCGCCACCGGCGGAATGGCTGAGGTCTTCCTGGCGGTGCACGAGGGGCCCGAGGGCTTCGAGAAGCCGGTCGCCATCAAGCAGATCCTCCCGCACCTCGCGAGCGACGAGCACTTCGTCCGCATGTTCCTCGACGAGGCGCGCATCGCCGCGCGCCTGTCGCATCCGAACATCGTCCAGATCTTCGATCTCGGGGTCGAAGGCCAGATCCACTACCTGGCGATGGAGTACCTGTTCGGCGAATCGCTGGCGCGGCTCGAAGAGCAGCTCGTCCGGTCGGGGCGAACGCTGCCGCTCGAGGCGAGTCTGTTCATCGCGACCAACCTCTGCCTCGCGCTGCACCACGCGCACACCTTCTCGCTGGGCGCCGGGCCGCAGCCCATCGTCCACCGCGACGTCTCGCCGTCGAACGTGCTGCTCAGCTTCGACGGGGCCGTGAAGCTCGCCGACTTCGGCGTGGCCAAGGTGAAGGGCTCACAGAAGACGACGACCATCGGCCTCATCAAGGGCAAGGTCGGCTACATGGCGCCCGAGCAAATCCTTGGCGAGCCGATAGACTCGCGCGCCGACCTCTTCGCGCTCGGCATCGTACTCTACGAGCTCGTCACCGGACGCGTGCCGTTCGCCGGCAAGTCGATGCGGGCAGTCTTCGACGCGGTGACGAACCCCGAGCCGCCCGCGCCGGCCTCGTCGATCAATCCCGCACTCCCCGCGCAGATCGACGCGCTGCTGGCGCGCGCGCTGCGGAAGAGGCCGGACGATCGCTTCCAGACCGCCGCCGACTTCCTTGAGGCGCTCGAGGACGCGCAGCGCTCGCTGAGCTTGGTGACCAATTCGCTGTCGCTCGGCCGCCTCGTCGAGCGCACCTTCGGCCCGGCGCGCCTTCCTCACAGCGAAAAGAGCCAGTCGACGGTGAGCCGGATCCTCGCCTATCTCGACGCCGAGCCGCTCACCCGGGCCGCCGAAGGCGGCGCAGCGAAACCAGGCGACGCGGGCTTCGACGAGGCGCCCACCCTGGTCCGCAAGCGCTGAAGCTCGAGCGACCTGCTCCCGGACCACCACCTCCCCATTCGGAGGGGCCTCGGCAGCGGGTCCTTTCGCCGCCACAAAGCCGCTCTCCCCAAGAAGCGCACCGCCCGAGTGTTCCTGCAGCTCGAGATCGAGACTCGGAAATCCGAATCGCAGACAATACGGGCTCGATCGAGACTCGATCGCGCGAGTTTTCGGGGAAACTCGGGCGATTGACGCTCGAAAACGCCAATAAGCAACGAAAACTCGGTCGATCGACGCTCGATCGCGCGAGTTGCAGCCGAATCTGGCCCTCCCGACGCTCGAGCTGCCGAGTTTCCGCCCCAAGCCCGCTTCGCCGCCCCTCGGTCTCGCGGTCCGCCAACGAAGCACAGCCCCTGTTCTTCGGGTCGGTCCGTCCTCCCACGGCCTCCTGGCGGCCGTCGGGCGTACAATCGTTGCTTCGCACCCCCGATCCCCGGAGCTGATGATGAGGCGCCATCTCTTCACCTGGGCCCTGATTCTGGTCTTCGCCGCCTGCGGCGAGGCGACCATCTCTCTCGAATGCCCTGCCGACGGGGCGGCCCCGCCCTGCCCGGGCGCGCAAGCGGACCGCGATGGCGACGGGGTCGCCGACTCCGACGACAACTGCCCCGACATCCCCAACCCGGACCAGGCCGACGAGGACGGCGATGGGACCGGCGACGCCTGCGAAGTCCCGCCCGACGCGGACGGCGACGGCGTCCCGGACGCGCAGGACAACTGCCCCGACATCCCCAACCCGGACCAGGCCGACGCGGACGGCGACGGCACCGGCGCCGCCTGCGAGGTCCCGCCCGACGCGGACGGCGACGGCGTCCCGGACTCCGACGACAACTGCCCGGACATCCCCAACCCGGACCAGGCCGACGAGGACGGCGATGGGACCGGCGACGCCTGCGAGGTCCCGCCCGACGCGGACGGCGACGGCGTCCCGGACGCTCAGGACAACTGCCCCTACAACGCGAACCCCGACCAGGCCGACTCGGACGGCGACGGGGTCGGCGACGCCTGCGAGGAGGCGCCACCGGATCGCGACGGCGATGGGGTCCCGGACGCTCAGGACAACTGCCCGGACACGGCAAACCCGGACCAAGCCGACTCCGACCGCGACGGGGTGGGAGACGCCTGCGAGCCCCCACCGGACCGCGACGGCGACGGGATTCCGGACGCTCAGGACAACTGCCCCGACACCCCGAACCCGAGCCAGACCGACTCGGACGGCGACGGCGTCGGCGACGCCTGCGAGCCGCCTCCGCCGGACCGCGACGGCGACGGGATTCCGGACGCCCAGGACAACTGCCCCGACACCCCGAACCCGAGCCAGACCGACTCGGACGGCGACGGCGTCGGCGACGCCTGCGACGCGCCGCCCGCCGATCGCGACGGCGACGGGGTCCCGGACGCCCAGGACAACTGCCCGGACACGACCAACGCGGACCAGGCCGACTACAACAGCGACGGCCGGGGCGACGCCTGCACGACGCAAAACGGAACGGTCGCAAACCCCTTCATCATCAGCACCACCTCCCCGCACTTCGTCTTCACCGACCGACGCAACACCTCCAGCGCGATCTCCGACGTCTTTGATACCTACCCGCCCAACACCGTCGACGAGTCCGGCAAGGAGTTCATCTACGCCTTCAAGATCACCGCGCCGACGCGCTTCTACGCCGAAATCCAGGCGCCCGAGCCGAGCGGCGTGGACATCGACGTGCACCTGCTCTCGTCGCTGCAGCCGCTCACCCTGATCGCGCGCAGCAACCTCGGCGTCTACGCGCTGCTCCAGCCGGGCGTCTACTACCTCTCGCTCGACAGCTACCGCAGCATGCACGGCGAGTACGTCCTCGACGCGACCTTCCGCCCGAAGAACGTGCCCGCAAACGAGACCTTCAACAGCTACATCCTGAAAGCGGTCAACGAGATCGAGGCGAACTGGGCCCGGCTCGGCTACGGCAGCGCCGCGCTCACCCACAACCTCCAGTACGGCTCGCACGGCACGGTCAACGCGACCTCGCCGCCCCTGACGATGTGCGTGGCGGCGGCGATGGAGACCCTGCTCGTCGCCATGCAGATCTACGCGCGGGAGACGGGCGACAACTCGGTCTTCAACTTCCTGCCGATAGCGAGCTGGCGCAGCCTCAACGCCGCCAACATCCGCGCGCATATCTGGGTCAACCACGACATCGGTACCTGGGGCACCGCCGACGCGCTGCGCCACTTCGGACTGGGACAGACCGTGCCGTTCGAGGAGCTGACGCCCGGCTCGTTCATCAACCTGAACCGAACGACGGGCAGCGGCCACGCCGTGGTCTTCCTCTCGTTCATCGACCTGCAAGGCAACGAATACACGACCTGGCGCTCGAACGTGGTGGGCTTCAAGTACTACTCGTCGCAGGGCACCTCGACCAATGGCGGCTTCGACTACCGCTACGCGGTCTTCTCGCAGTACGGCTCGCCGACGATGCCCGGCAAGCGCGACGTCAACGTCATCGACAGCGACGACCAGCGCTACCTCAACACCGGGATCGTCTACGCGCCCTCGAAGTGGAAGCCCTCGAGCTGGTCGCATCCGGGCTCGCGGCGAGCGCTGCCGCCGTGGCACAACCTCGAGAGCGTCTTCGACGAGAGCTACTTCGACGGCGTGACCATCGACGACTGACGAGGTCGGCCCCGGGCACCCCGAGCGAAGCCGAGGGCGGCGTGCGAGTCACCGCGTCGCCGATGAGCGACCTCAGGGTCTCGAGGTCGCCGACGCGATTGGCCCCGGGGCTCACTGCGCCCGCGCCGGTCGAAATCTCCGCTCCCGCGCAGGTGCGGGAAGAGGGGTCTTGAGACTTGCTTCTCCCGCATCGCGGGTTCAGGAGCTTCGTTCTCCACTCGGACCGTCGACCGCGATCGCGCAGAGCGGGGCAGGCCTACTCCGTCGCGATCGCCTCCTTGCGCTCGGCCTGTTTGCGCGCGATGCCCACGTCGAAGTTGAGCAGGTCGCCGTCCTTGAGCGAGAAGCTCTGCTTCCACTCGGTGCCGTTCATGTCGACGCGAAGCTGGTAGCTGCCCTCGTAGAGCTCGATGCGCTTCTCGAGCGGCGTCTTGCCGTGGAGCTTGCCGTCGACGTAGACCGACGAGCCTTCGGGAGCGTGTACTCCGACGCTGCCAACCCCGACCCAAAGGTCGAGCCGCGTGATCCCCTGGGGCTGCACCTCGATTTCGCGCTTCACGTCGATGGCAAGCCGCTTGTTCTTCAGCGTCAGCGTATGGCGCCCCGAGGCAAGGCGAGCCTGAAGCGGCGTATGCCCGAGGCGCTTGCCCCCGGCCCAGACGTCGACGTCGGGGATGGCGAAGAGATCCAGGGTGGGCAGGGTGAGATCCTCGAACGAAGGCAGGGCGAGCGCCGATTCTTCGTCCGTCGGCGCCGAGGGTGCCGGGTTCCTCGCCAGCGCAGGCGGCGGTGCGCTGGCCGCAGGCGCTCCGTCGGCTTGCGGCGAAGGTTCCGACACGGGCGGCGCAGGAGGGGTCTCGGTCATGACCGGCGGCGGTTGCGCGACCAGGACCGGAAGCTCGGTCTCATCGAGCGCGACTTGCGGCACGGGTGCCGGGGTATTCGCCACGCGAAGCGCGTAGAAGACCGCCAAGAGAATGAGCGCTGCGCCGACGCCGGCGATCAGATACGGCGGTTGCCGCCCCACGCTCGGCTCGCGAGGCGCGCTGGCCCCCGATGCCTGCGCCGCTGGCGCCGGAACCGGATGCGGCACAGGTGCCTGGGCAGGCGGCGCAGGCGCCTTGACGGGAGCCTGAGGTGTATCGATGGTCTTGGGCGCCGGATGGGCGTTCTGTGCGAGCGCCTTCTCGATGCGTCGCTTTCGATCTTCGACCGACAGGTCCCCCGCAAACCTCGCGGTCAGCCAGCTCGCCAACTCCTCCGACGAAGGCAGGGGCTCGACGGCCTCCTCTATCGCGAGCTTGAGCTCGAGCGCCGAAGCGAAGCGCGCGTTTCCCTTCTTCGCAGTCGCCCGCGCGATGACCGCCCGCAGCTTCTCGGGGATGTGGGGAGAGTCGAGCGGCAGCTCCTTTTCGAGCACCGCCTGATCCGGATCCTCGCAATCCTGGAACGGAATCGCGCCGGTGAGCGCCTCCCAGAGCACGAGCCCGAGCAGGAAGATGTCGGTCTGCGGGGTCATGGCGCTGCGGCCGCCGAGGATCTGCTCGGGTGCGGCGTACTTGCGCCGGCCAGGCACGCGCTTGCCACCCGGCTCGCGCGGAGCGACCGAGAGAGCGCCGTAGCCCGAGACCTTCGCCGCGCCCTCGAAGGTGAGCATCAGGGTCTCGGGCCGAAGGTCCCCGTGCACGAGCGGCAGGCCGTCCTCGTTGCCCGCCAGGTGCGCGAAGTGGACGCCCGAGGCGACCTCGGCCACCACGCGCGCCGCGAGCCCGTCGGGCAGGCGCTGCGCCTTCT
>DHSB01000099.1:34384-108554 GCA_002408385.1 Myxococcales bacterium UBA5297 | reverse complement strand
GGCAGGCGCTGCGCCTTCTCGAGGATCCGCCGCAGCGGCTCGCCGTTCGCGTACTCGACCGCGCGCACAAGACCGCGCTCGGTCTCGGCGAGCCCGAAGACGCGCAGGATGCTCGGGTGCTCGAGCGCTGTCGCCCGCTCGGTCTCACGCCGCACGCGCAGCAACAGCTCAGGGTCCTCGAGCACCTCCGAGGGAATCGGGAGCATGACGACCGGGACCGCCTGCGGGCCCTCCACGCGCAGGGCGAGCAGGGCGCGCGAGCCGACCGTCGCGTGAAGCGGACCGAGGACCTGGAAGCTGAAGGAGGCGCTCATGAAGCGGATGCTAGTGGGAAAAGGCCTTCGAGGGGAGGTTCCGGCCGACGATGCCGGCCTGCCGGCCCTGCGGCGGGCAGCCAACCGAGAGTTTTCCGGGGTGGAGGCCCGACGGCCGGACAAATGGCAGTATTGCCCCTCTTCTCAAGCAGGAGCCCGCCATGCAGCCGCAGCTCGGCAACAACGTGCTCGTCGTCATCCTCGGAGGCGGACGCGGCGCGCGGCTCGACCCCCTGACGCGGCTGCGCAGCAAGCCGGCGGTGCCGCTCGCCGGCAAGTTCCGGCTCATCGACGTGCCCATCAGCAACGCCATCAATTCCGGGCTGCTGCGCATCTTCGTGCTCACGCAGTTCAACTCGGTCTCGCTGCATCGCCACATCGGCGAGACCTATCAGTTCGACCCGTTCAACCACGGCTTCGTCCAGATCCTCGCCGCTCAACAGACCGCCTCCGACGAGCGCTGGTACCAGGGCACCGCGGACGCGGTGCGCCAGAACCTGCGCTTCATCGAGGAGATGCACGGCGAGCTGGTCCTCGTGCTCTCCGGCGATCACATCTATCGGATGGACTACCGCGAGCTGGTCTCGGCCCACCTCGAGTCCGGCGCCGAGGTTTCGGTCGCGGTGCGGCCGTGCCCCGAGCGCGAGCTGGCCGATCTCGGCGCGGTGCGCCTCGACGACACCGGGCGCATCGTCGAGTTTCGCGAGAAGCCCAAAGACGCCGCGGCGCGCGAGGGGCTCGCGGCCTCGCCCGCGCTTCTCCACCGCTACCGGTTCACCGAGAGCACCCCCTACCTCGCGTCGATGGGCATCTACCTCTTCAACAAGCGCGTCCTCATCGAGCTGCTCGACAGCCCGGACGTCGACTTCGGGCGCCACATCCTCCCGAACGCAACCCGCGAGCGCCGGGTGCACGCGTACCTGTTCGACAGGTACTGGCGCGACATCGGAACCATCCCTTCCTTCTTCGATGCCCACCTCGATCTGCTCAAGCCCACCCCGGCGTTCGACTTCTACGACAGCGCTTGGCCCTTCTATTCGCACCCCCGCTACCTGCCGGGCGCGCGCCTGACCGGGACGCGGTTCGAGAACGCGATCCTCGCGGAGGGCTCGATCGTCGAGAGCTCGCTCATCGAGGAGGCGATCGTCGGCATCCGCGCGCGCGTGCGCGGCGCGACCATCCGGCGCTCGCTCATCATGGGCGCCGACCCCTACTCCCCGGAGGCCGGACCGGGGGCGCCTCCGGTGGGAATCGGCGAAGGGTCGCTGGTCGAGAACGCGATCGTCGACAAGAACGCGCGCATCGGCCGCGGCGTGCGCATCTCCAACGCGCGCGGCGTGAGAAACGCCGACGGCCCGGGCTGGGCCATCCGCGAGGGCATCGTGGTGGTCTCCAAGAACGCGGTCATTCCTGACGGAACGGAGATCTGACGAGGCTGCGCCTCGGACCGACGGGGCAGGCCCCGGTCGGCCCGCGCGAAGTCGAAGGCCAACGGCCCGCCGGTCACGGGAGCGGTCTCGCCACGCCGGTCGGCGCACGGGTCGCGATGAAACGCCCTATACCTTCTTCAGAACCAGCGAGGTGTTGATTCCCGCGAAGGCGAAGTTGTTGCTCATGATGATGTGCGGCTTCGCCTCGCGCGGCCCGCCCATCACGTAGTCGAGCGGCGCGCACTCCGGGTCGGGCTTCACCAGGTTGCGGCTATGCGCGAGGAAGCCATCGCGCAGCATCGCCAAGCAGAACGAGGCCTCGACCGCGCCGCAGGCGCCCAGCGTGTGGCCGGTGAAGCCCTTGGTCGAGCTGACCGGAGTCTTGTCGCCGAACACCGTCGCCATCGCCCGGCTCTCGGCGATGTCGCCGACGTCGGTCGAGGTGGCGTGGGCGTTCACGTAGTCGATCTGGTCCGGGGAGAGGCCGGCGTCCTTCAGCGACAGCCTCATCACCTTGGTCATGCCCTCGACCGCCGGCGCGGTCATGTGGGCGCCGTCGCAGTTGGTGCCGTAGCCCAAGATCTCCGCGTAGATCTTGGCACCGCGCGCCTTGGCCCGCTCGTAGTCCTCGAGGATGAAGGTGCCCGCCCCCTCGCCGATGACCAGTCCGTCGCGCTCGGCATCGAAGGGGCGCGGGGCGAGATCCGGGCGGTCGTTGTAGCGCTTGGAGGTCGCGAACATGATGTCGAAGACCGAGGCGTTCGAGACGTGCATCTCTTCGGCGCCCCCGCAGACCATCACGTCCTGCAGGCCGTACTTGATGGCCTCATAGCCGTAGCCGATGCCCTGGGCCGACGAGACGCAGGCCGAGCAGGTGGTCACCACCCGCCCCTGGATAGAGAAGTAGGAGGCGAGGTTGGCCGGGGCGGTGTGGCTCATGAACTTCAGGTAGGTGCTCGACTGGATGCCAAGCACGCTCTTGTTCAGGAAGAGCTTGGTGACAAACTCCTCCATCGCCGGCATCGACCCCGAGGTCGAGCCGTAGGAGATGCCGGTGCGACCGGAGGAGAGCGTCTCCTGGTCGATGCCGGCGTCGGCGAGCGCGCGCTGCGTCGCCCAGACCGCGAGCAGACCGACGCGGCCCATGGTGCGGGTCCTCTTGCGCGGCAGCTCCGAGAGGTCGACGTCGCAGACCGCGCCGAGGCGGGTCGAGAGGTTGGCGATCTGGTCCCAGTCCGGCATGACGACGACGCCGCCGCGATTCTCGCGCAGCGACCTCGAGACCTCGTCGAGGCTGTTGCCGATGGGCGAGGTCAGGCCGATGCCCGTGATGACGACGCGGTGAGTATTCATCTGCTCGCTCCAGAAGACCTTGTTGCGGCTGCCGCTCAGGCGAGCCCGCCGTTGATGCCAATCACCTGGCCGGTGATGTAGCCGGCGAGATCGCTCGCCAGGAACCCGACGAGCGCGGCGACCTCGGCGGCGGTCCCCGCGCGACGCATGGGGATCATCTTGGTGATCTCTTCGATGGGCGCGTCCTTGATCATGTCGGTCTCGATGAGCCCCGGCGCCACGGCGTTGACCGTCACGTTGCGGCGGGCGACCTCCTGCGCGAGCGCCTTGGTGGCCCCGATGAGGCCGGCCTTGGCCGCCGAGTAGTTCACCTGGCCGCGGTTGCCCGCGACCCCGGAGACCGAGGCGATGTTGACGATGCGGCCCCAGCGCCGGCGCACCATCGGCATCACCAGCGGCCGGGTCACGTTGTAGAAGCCGTCGAGCGTGGTGCGGGTGACCGACTCCCACTGCTCCCAGGTCATCATCGGGAAGGTGTTGTCGCGGGCGACTCCGGCGTTGTTGACGAGCACGCCAATCGGGCGCTCCTCGTCGGCGGCGAGCACCTCGATTGCCGCCGCGACCGCCGCGGGGTCGGCGACGTCGAACTGCAGCAGCTCGACGCTGCCGCCTTCGGCCTCGATGGCCGCCTTCACCTGCTCGGCGGCCTCCCGGTTGCTCTTGTAGTTGAGGACGATGGGGTGGCCCGCCTTGGCGAGCGCGACACAGATGGCGGCGCCGATTCCGCGGCTGCCGCCGGTGACCAGAGCGCGAGGCTTCACTTCGCTCCCTCCACGTTGTTGTTCTGGTAGACGCTCAAGGTGGCCGCGGCCACCTGCTTGCCGGCCCGAGAGACGCTGCAGCGGAAGGCGCCGAGCTGCTCCTCGCCGAAGAGACGCTCGACCTCGATCTCGAGCTCGTCGCCGACCTCGAAGCTGTCGACCTCCAGGTTCATCTCCCGGGTTCCGAGCAGGTAGCCGACGCGCACCGGGTTGCCCTTGCGGCAGGCCTCGAAACCGGCATGCAGGCCAATTCCCTGGGCCATGTACTCGATGGCGATCACCGCGGGGACGCGCCCGTCTTTAACAAACAACGAGTCCTCGCGGATCTTGACGCGGCTGCGCACGCCCGACCCCTCGTGGGCGAGCACCTCGTCGACGAGGATCATCGGGGCGCTGTGGGGTAAGAGCTCTTCGACTCTGGGAAACTGGCTCATGATTCGGGAACGGGCCTCGCTTCGACGACCCAGCCGCCGTCGGCCCGGTGGCCCAGCGGCACGGACTGTTGCTCTTGCTTCACGACAGCCTCGAGCAATCCGAGCGCCGGCGCGCAGGGATGGAAGGCGTAAGGCCCGGCCATCGGCAGCGCCGCGGCGCTGCCGCGACGCAACTCGGCGAGCGCTATCCGGCTCGTCGGCCGCCGCTCGGCGCTCAGGTGAAAGGCGACTGCGAGCGCGGGCCACGCAGGTACGGGCGCAAACGGCGCGGGTGGCGGCTCGTCGAAGAACACGAGCACCGCGTCGCCGCCGCGCTCCCCGAGCAGTGCGAGCGTCTCGAGAAGGCCCATCGCCACCGTCTCGCGGCCCGCGGCGAGCGAGGTCGACATCGCGCGGTTCTTGCCGGCGATAGAGGCGGTGCCGGCGGCGGTGTTGTGGACGCTGTTGTGGAAGCGGGTCGGGGACGGCAGGCCGTCCGGCTCGCGCATCATCTCGAGCATGGCGATGGTCGTGTCGATCTCGCCGTAGGCCGAGCCCCAGACCGTCGGCACTGTGGCGAGGTCGGCCCCGCCCGAAGCGGCGGCCTGCGCGAAGGTCTCGATGGCCATCCGGGTCAGCAAGCTCGAGCGGCGCTTGAGCGCGGCGGGCAGCAGCGCGCTCGCGGGTGCGGTCGCAGCCGGGTCGGCCTCGCGCGCGATCCAGGCTTCGGGGCAGGGGTACCCGGCGGTCCACAGTCCGATTCCGCCCGCGTAGACCGCCTTCATCGCAGCGCTCCGAAAAGCACGCTGACGTTGCTGCCGCCGAAGGCAAAGGAGTTGCTGAGCACCTTGCGAACCGGGGGCTCGAGCCGCGCCGGCGGGATGTGGATGGGGATCTCGGGATCGAGCGGATCGGCGCGCAGCGCCGCGGGGACCCAGCCCTGTTCGATGGCGACGATGGAGAAGATGGCCTCGGTCGCCCCGCCGGCGCCGAGCATGTGGCCGGTGTAGGCCTTGGTCGAGACGACCGGCACCTCGCCGCCGAAGAGCGCCGCGATGGCCTTGCCCTCGGTCAGGTCGTTGAGCTGAGTGCCGGTGCCGTGCGCGTTGATGTAGTCGATCTCCGCGGGCGCTACGGCCGCCTGCTCGAGCGCCTCGAGCATCGAGGCCTTCATCCCGACCCCATCGGGATGCGGATGGCTCATGTGGTGCGCGTCGGAGCTCTCGCCCACGCCAAGCAGGTGCACTCGGGCGTCGGCCTCGCGCTCGACAAGCAGCATCGCGCCCCCTTCGCCGATGTTCAGCCCGTCGCGCTCCTTGGCGAACGGCCGGCACGGCTTCGAGGAGAGCACCTCGAGGCTACGAAAGCCGCGCAGGGTGGTCTGACACAGCGAGTCGACTCCGCCCACCAGGACCGCGTCGGCAAGCCCGGTGGCCAGCAACCGGCGCGCGGTGCCGAGCACCTTGCCGCTCGAGGAGCAGGCGGTCGAGACCACGTAGGCGGGGCCGGCTGCGCCGGTGCGCCGCTGGGCGAGCTCGACGAGGGCGTGGAAAGCATGCTGGCGCTCGAAATCGAAGCCCGCTGGCAGCTTGCCCTCGCGCTGATGGGCATCGAAGGCCAGCTCGGTCTCATGGATCCCGCCGGTGCTGGTACCGAGCACCACCGCGACCCGCTCGCGCCCCCAGCGCGCGCAGGCTCGGGCGACCGCCGGGCTCAGCTCCTCGAGCACCCGGCCCGAGATGCGGCCAAGGCGGCTGTCGTAGGGCGCCTCGGCACCGGTCAGCGCGCACAGCTCCCCGCGCACCTCGCCCACGAAGGTCTCGAAGGGCAGCGGCCAGCTACACGGCGCCAGGCCGCCCTGGCCCTGTGACAGCAACGCGATGACCTCGGCGGTCGTCGCCCCCAGCGCGTTGGTCAGCGCATAGGCGGTCACCGGATGCGAGAGGGGCGGGCTCATGGGGCGGCAAGCCATAACACCGTTGTTCAAAGTACGTCAATGTAGGCGCAGCCAAAGTCGGGGAGAAATCAGCAGGTTATGCGCCCGGCCCCTGGAGTCGCGCCCGGCGCCCGACCCTGGTGGCGGGCGAGCTGCCGCGCCTGCTCGCCCGCTTCAAGAGTGTGGCCCGGGGCGACGAGCGGCCCCGCCGATTGTCTGCTATGAAGCTTGACCGGCGGGATGTTCTTGGTCACCTGTCCCCAGGCGACGAGCGGCCCCGCCGATTGTCTGCTATGAAGCGGTCGATTTTCGCGAGGCACGACCTTGAAAGTTCTCCTGGTTTCTCTCAACCGGCTGGCGGTTCCCTACCCCGTCTATCCGCTTGGCCTGGACCATGTCGCCGGAGCACTCGAGCCGCGCCACCAGCCTCGCATCCTCGACCTGTGCCGCTGCCCCCAGGGCGAGGAGCGGCAGGCCATCGCCGAGGCGGTGCGCGAGTTTGCCCCCGACGCGGTCGGAGTCTCGCTGCGCAACATCGACAACACCGACGCCGCCGAGCTGCGCGGGTTCCTCGCGGAGATGAAGGCGGTGGTCGCCGCGGTCAAGCAGGCGACCGACGCGCCGGTGGTGCTCGGGGGGGCGGGCTACACCATCTTCCCGGGCGATCTCGTCGAGGCGCTCGGCGCCGACTTCGGGATCATCGGCGAAGGCGAGCGGATGGCCGAGCTGCTGGCAGCGCTCGAGGAAGAGCGCCCGGTCGAAGGGCTGCCCTTCGTCGCCGTCCGCGGCAGGCCAGCGGCCGAGCCTGTCCCCTGGGACGGCACGCCGCGTCGCTCCGATCCCCGACTCAACCCCCGGCTCGATCACTATCTGTCGCGCGGCGGGATGTTGAACCTGCAGACCAAGCGAGGCTGCCCGTTTCGCTGCGTCTACTGCACCTACCCGGCCATCGAGGGCCGCCAAATGCGGCTGTTTGCCCCGGCCGAAGTGGCGGCGACCGCCCGGCGGCTGCAGGAGGCGGGGGCGAAGTACCTCTTCATCACCGACTCGGTCTTCAACGCCCACCCCGAGCAGAGCCTCGAGATCGGCCGCGAGTTCCGCAAGGCCGGCCTGACCATCCCGTGGGGCGGCTACTTCTCCCCGCGCACGGTGCCCGAGGGCTACTACCGCGAGCTTGTGGACTGCGGCCTGACGCACGCCGAGTTCGGCACCGACGTGCTGTCCGAGGCGATGATCGCGCGGGTCGGCAAGTCCTTCACCGTCGCCGAGGCGCTCGCCGCCCATCGCGCCGCGGTCGAGGCCGGGGTGCACACCGCCCACTTCCTGCTGCTCGGCGGACCGGGCGAGAGCCCGGAGACGGTCGAGGAGACGCTCGATAACTGCGAGCGGCTCGAGCGCACCGCGCTCTTCTTCTTCTGCGGGATGCGCATCTACCCGCGCACCCCGCTCTTCGACCTCGCGCTGAAGGAGGGCCAGATTCAGCCGGGCCAGGACCTGCTCGAGCCGGTCTTCTACCGGCCGAAGTCCATCTCCTTCGAACAGGCTCTCGAACGGGTCTCGGCCCGCGCCGCCGGGCGTCACAACTGGATCGTCGGGTCGGGAGGCGAGAAGAGCGCCCGGCTCGTCGCGCGCCTGCATGAGCGCGGCCACGTGGGCCCGCTGTGGGAGCACCTGGTCTCTTGAGGAACTTGGCGCCTGTGCCTGGGCGGTTTTCCAAGGCGCACCTCGCCGGCGCCGTCGCGTTCGGCGCGGCGGGCCTGCTCGCGCCCTTCGGTGCGGCCTCAGCCGTCCCCTTGCTGCTCTTCTGCGTGCTGTGCGGCGCGGCACCCTTCTTTCCCCAATGGCGCTTTTTCCTGCCGACTGCGACCCGCGGCCCGCGTAACAGCCGGAAGGTGGCCCTCACCTTCGACGACGGGCCCGATCCGGCGACCACTCCGCGGCTGCTCGAGTTGCTGGCGCGCTACGGCGTGCGCGCCACTTTCTTCGTCGTCGGCAGGCGCGTCGAGGCCGAGCCGGGGCTGCTCGAGGCCATCCGACGCGCCGGTCACGAAGTGGGCAACCACTCCTACTCGCACGACCCGTTCTTGATGCTGCGCTCGACCTCGAGGCTGCGGCGCGAGATCGCCGAGTGCCAGCGAGTCCTCGAGTCGCGGGGTGTGCGGCCGCTCACCTTCCGCCCGCCCGTCGGAATCACCAACCCGCGGCTCGGTCCGGTGCTGCGCGAGCTGGGCCTGGCCTGCGTGGGCTTTGGCTGCCGCCCCGTCGACTTCGGAAACCGGAGGATCGACTCGCTCGCGCGCACGGTCGAGAAGCGCGCCCGCTGCGGCGACGTGATCCTCCTCCACGACTGCGAGCCTCCCGGTCATCCCGCGCAGCGGTGGCTCGACGAGATCGAGCACCTAATCGTGGCGCTACGTGCAGCGCGGCTCGAGCCGGCATCGCTCTCCGAGCTGCTGGGCTTCCCGGTGATGCTCCCGTCGGGCAACCAAGCCGAGCTCCCGGGCTCGCCTGCCACGGCTGCGCCCGGCCCTCAAGCGAGCACGGCGCCGGTGGAGCACCGAAGTGTCGTGTGCTAGTCTTTCGCGCCTTTTTGGCATGGGGTGGCGCCGTTGGGCGTTTGTCCCGTATCGCTGGGCATCATGGACGCGACCGAGCGCAGTCAGGGAGTGACGGCGGCTGTGGGGATAGGCACCGACATCGTCGAGATCGACCGGCTCGAGCGCAGCCTGCAGCGCGAGCGCTTTGCCGAAGGGGTCTTCGGCGACCGCGAGCAAGCCTACTGTCAAGCGCGCGCCCGCCCGGCCCAGCACTACGCAGCGCGCTTTGCCGCCAAGGAGGCGTTCCTCAAGGCGCTGGGCCTGGGGGTCTTCTCGGGGGTCGCGCTCCGGGACATCGAGGTCGTGCGCGAGGGCGACGAGGCGCCGCGGCTCGAGCTCGGCCCGACGGCGGCCCGCGCGCTCGAGGCGGCCGGCTGCTCGCGCGTCCTGGTGACCCTGAGCCACGCGGGCAACCTCGCCTGCGCCTTCGTGGTGGTGCAGTGATGCTACTCGACCGGATCCTGCGCACCCTGGGCACTGGCAGCGCCTTCCTGCTCTTCTTCTTCTACGGCTCGTTCCAGGCCTGGGTGGTGCTGCCGCTCGCGCGCCTGTTCGCCACGCTGCGCGGGGTGCAGCTCGCCGAGAAGAACCGCATGTGCCGGCGCATCGTCGGTCGCTCCTGGGTCTTCTTCCACGACTACATGCGCTGGCTGCACCTCATCGACTACAACCCCCGCGAGGTCGGCACGAAGCTGCCCGACGGGCCCTTCGTGATGGTGGCCAACCACCCCACGCTCATCGATGTGACCGCCCTCGTCTCGTTCCACAGCGACATCTCCATCGTGGCCAAGACCACCATGTTCAACAGCCGGCTGCTCGGTCCGCTGCTGCGCTCGTGCGACCACATCGACGGCGGCGACGGCGGCCTGTTCTCAGGCGCCACGGTGATGACCCAGGGGCTCGCGCGGCTCGCCGCCGGCATCTCGGTGGTCATCTTCCCCGAGGGGACACGCTCGCCGGAACGGGGCCTGGGCACCTTTCGCCAGGGCGCCTACGAGATGGCCGTGCGGGCGGGCGTGCCGCTCGTCGAGGCGGTCATCACCTGCGACCCGCCGACGCTGATGCGCGGCCAGGCCTGGTACGAAATCCCGCCGCGCACCTCGCGGCTGCGGGTCAGCGTGATGTCGGTGCTCACCCCGCCCTACTCCCTGGCCCCGAAGGACTTGATGCAGGACGCGCAGCGGCGATACCGCTCGCACCTCGAGGCGATCGGGCAGATCGACCCGCCCGCCGCGAGAGAACCCACCACCCCAGCCCACCAGCAGGTCGCATAGGTACCGATGCCTACTCCCGAACTCGAACTCGAAATCAAGCAGCTCATCGTCGACAGCCTCAAGCTCGAGGACACCACTCCCGAGAGCATCGACAGCGAGGCGCCTCTCTTCGTCGAGGGCCTGGGGCTCGACTCCATCGACGCCCTCGAGCTCGCCATGGCCATCCGCAAGAAGTACGGGCTCAAGACGCAAGCCGACGACGCCCAGAACCGCAAGATCTTCGCGAACGTGAAGAGCCTGGCCGCCTATGTCGCCCAGGAGCGGGCAAAAGAGAACGCGGCGTGAGCAAGCGGGACCTCGGCGGGCTCTACGGGCGCAAGCCCGGGGCCCGGCCGCACACCCTGCCCGAGCAGCGCATGCTCGGTTGCGAGACCGACGCGTCCGGGCGGCAGCCCTCGCTGCCCCGCGACCTCGCGCTCGTCGACCCGCGACGCGCGGCCTGAGGCAAGCGGACGATGAAGCTCGTCCTCGGCGTCCTGCAGGCGGTGTTGTTCGTCGCCTACCCGCTTGCCGTCTGGTTCGGCCTCTCCCGGTTCAGCACCCGCGGGGTCGGACTGCTGCTACTCGCCCTGCTGCTACCGGGTCTACTGCGCAACCTCTGGCAGCGCCGCCGCCAGCTCAAGCAGATTCTCTCGCTGCCGCTGGCGGTCGGGGCGCTGATCACCCTCGCCATCGCCTTCGACGACGAGCGCTTCATGCTCGCCTACCCGGCGCTGGTCAACGCGGTGCTCCTGCTGCAGTTCGCCTGGACGCTGCGCGGGCCGACGAGCATGGTCGAGCGGTTCGCGCGGCTGCAGGTCGACTACCTGTCGGACGCCGAAACCGTCTACTGCCGGCGCGTCACGCTCGGCTGGTCGGTCTTCTTCGTCCTCAACGGCGCGGCCTGCGCGCTCGTCGCGATCTACGGCACGCGCGCGACCTGGGCGCTCTTCACGGGCCTCGTCTCGTACCTGATCCTCGGCGTGCTCTTCGCCTTCGAGTTCACGCTTCGCAAGTACCTATTTCGCCGCTATGGCGACAACCTCCTCGACCGCTTCTTCGCCTGGCTCTTTCCTCCCAGGCCCTCCACCGATGAGCTACCTGTTTCCGCCCCACGCCCCTGAGGATCGCGTCGCCGTCGCCGGCGCGTCCGATCGCACCGCCGCCGACCTGATGCGCGACGCCGCGGCCATCGCCGCCGCGCTGCCGCCAGCCCATCCGCCGGGCGAGATCCTGATCATCTGCCACGACCGCTACCACTTCGCCGCCGCGCTGCTCGCCGTCTGGCTGGTCGGTCACGCGGTCGCGCTTCCGCCCAACGGGCAGCCCGAGACGGTGCGCGCGCTCTCTTCACAGCCGAACGTGCGGATGCTGTTGCACGACACCGAGGAGGGCGACGGGCTCGACCTGCGCACGCTGCTCGGCCGCGCCGACGGCCCGCGTGTCGAGCCTCGGCCGATCGAGCCGGAGCGCCACATCGCCACGCTCTACACCTCGGGGAGCACCGGGACCCACAAGCCTTGCCACAAGACCGCCGCGCAGCTTCTCGGTGAGGCCGCCATGCAGGTCAAGGCCTTCGGCCTCGGACCGACCACCCGCGTGCTCGCCACCGTCCCCGGTCACCACATCTACGGGCTGCTGTGGAGCGTGCTCGTGCCTTTGACCGCCGGAGGCAGCTTCGTGCGCGAGACGCCCTTTCACGCCGAGACGGTGGCCGCCCGGCTCGCGGCGACCGGGGCGAACCTGCTCGCGAGCGTCCCGGCCCACCTGCGCGGGCTCGAGGTGCTCTCGGCGCTGCCCAAGCTCGAGCGCATCGTCTCCTCGGGGGCGCCGCTGCCGACCGAGACTGCGCGGATGATCCGCGGGCGGTTCGGAATGGCGATCACCGAGATCTTCGGCTCCTCGGAGACCGGAGGCATCGCCTGGCGCGATGAACCCGAGCGGTCTTGGGAGCCGCTGCCCGGCGTCGCGGTGAGCGCCGACCCCGAGGGGCGGCTGCTGCTCGACTCGCCCTTCGCGCCGCCAGGGGCCCTGCGGCCCCTCCCGTGCGATGACCGCATCGAAATGCTAGACGAGGGGCGGTTCCGCCTCCTTGGCCGACTCGACGGCGTCATCAAGATTGGCGGCAAACGCATCGCCCTCGCCGAGATCGAGCGACGCCTGCTCGCGTGCGAGGGGGTCAAAGACGCGGCCGCGATGGCGGTGCAGGTCGAGAGCGCGCGGGGCGCGGAGATCTGGGCCGCGGTCGTCGCCCCCGGCCGCACGGTCGGACAGCTCAAGAGCGAGCTTCGCCAGTGGCTCGACCCGGTGACCCTGCCGCGGCGCATCAAGCTCGTCGAGGAGCTGCCCCGAGAGGAGAACGGCAAATTGACCCGTGGCAAGCTGCAGGCCCTGCTCGAGGAGCCGGTGACCGAGCTTCAACCCCACGCCGAGAAGCAGGTGGAGAAGGAAGGCGCCGAGGTCTGGGACCTCGAGTACCGAATCCCTGAGAACCTGCTCTACTTCCGCGGCCACTTCGACGGGCACCCCATCCTGCCCGGCGTAGTGCAGCTCAATACGCTGGTGCTCACGCAGATCTCGCGGCTGTGGCCCGACCTCGGTCAGCCGCGGCGCATCATGCGGCTCAAGTTCAAGAAGGTCATCGAGCCCGGCACGCTCATCTGTCTGCGACTCGAAAGGCCCTCGGGCGCGCCGCGCGTCAACTTCCAGATCTCCGAGCAGGCCGACGGCACGGCCGGGTATGCCTCCGGCAGCTTGGTCTTCGCCTGAAGGCGTGTGGAAGAACCCTTCGAGCGATATCCGGTCAGCCCGAGGAGCTTGCGAGAAACGAAGTCGAGGGCCCTCGACTTCGGTCTCCCTCGTCTCTCGGGAGGCGACCAAGCTCGGGGCGAGCCGCGAGGTTGGAGTAGTTTCGCGACAGACCTCGAACGCCTCGACTTCGCTCCCAACCAACAGCCCGATCTGTGCAAGGTCACAGCCGGCCAAGCGACCGGTGACGAGCTCGGGGGTAACCGGGCGATCCCTTCGGCCTTTTGCCCGCCCCTCGACCTCGCTCGAGGCGGCCGCGATCTCGCCGGACGGACGCTGGCCGATACCAAACATTCCTGTTAGTTTCCCCGGCTTCCCCGGCGCTCCGCGATGACCGACTTTCGCCCCTGTATCCTCATCCCGACCTACAACAATCCGGCGACCATCCGCTCGGTCGTCGAGCGTGTCCGCCGGCATCTCGCCGAGGTCCTGGTCATCGACGACTGCAGCGCCGCCGAGGGCCGGCAGGCCGTCGAGGCGCTCGCCCGCGATGGCCTGGCGCACACCCATCGGCGCGAGCAGAACGGCGGCAAGGGCGCGGCAGTCAAGACCGGCTTCGAGGTCGCCCACCGGCTCGGCTTCACGCACGCGCTGCAGGTCGACGCCGACGGCCAGCACGCCCTCGACGACATCCCGCGCTTTCTCGAAGCGGCGCGCCAGAGGCCAGAATCGCTCGTGCTCGGCGCGCCGGTCTTCGACGACACGGTCCCCAAGTCGCGGCTCAAGGCCCGGCAGATCACCATCTTCTGGACCAACCTCGAGACCGGCGGAAAGGTCATCGAGGACCCGATGTGCGGCTTCCGGGTCTACCCGCTGAAGGCGGCGCTCGCCGCCGGGGCGAGCGGCGACCGCATGGACTTCGACCCGGAGATCGCGGTGCGCATGGTCTGGGACCGGGTTCCGGTGGTCAACCTGCCGACGAAGGTGCGCTACCTGAGCGCCGAAGAGGGTGGCGTCTCGCACTTCAAGATGTTCCGCGACAACGCGCTCATCAGTTGGATGCACACGCGCCTGGTCGCCGCCGGGATGGTGCGCTGGGTGCTCGGGCTCTTCGGCTGGAGGCGCAAGGCGCGAGCATGAGCGGCGGGTCGTGGATGCACGTCGCCGAGAAGGGTGGCGTCTGGGGGATTCGCTTCGTGGTCTGGCTGGCCACCGCCTTTGGCCGCGGCGCGGCGCGCCTGTTTTTGTGCCTGCTCGCGCTCTACTACGCCCTCTTCCACGGCAACGTCCGCCGGGCCTCCGCGCTCTACTTCCAGCGCCTGCACGGCAAGCCGGCCGGGTTCGCCGGCGTCTACCGGCACGTGCTCGCCTTCGCCAGAGTGACTCTCGACCGGCTCTTCTTCGCCGCCGGCAAGTCCCAGCCTTTCCACATCGAGTTCCACGGCGAGGAGCACCTCAAGAGGCTGCGCGACCAGAAGAGGGGAGCGCTGCTCGTGCTCGCCCACCACGGCAGCTTCGAGGCCGCCCACGCGCTGTCGAGCGAGCGGCAGTTCGCCATCAACATCCTCGGCAACTTCAGCAACGCGCGGATGCTCAACGAGGCGCTGCGCAAGGCGGGCCCGGGCGTCAACGCGCGGCTCATCGACATCAGCAGCGAGGTCGACTTCGTCTTCAAGGTGCAGGAGCGCATCGAGGCCGGCGAGCTCGTCGCCACGATGGGCGATCGCGTCGGCCCGGACGGCAAGAGGCTGGCGGCCGACTTCCTCGGCCAACCCGCCCCCTTCCCGACCGGCCCGTACCTGCTCGCCGCGGTGCTCGGCTGCCCGGTCTACCTCGCCTTCGGCATCTACTCGGAGCCCAACCGCTATGACCTCTACTGTGAGCCGTTCGCCGAGCGGATAGTCCTGCCGCGCGCCACGCGCGCCCAGGCCTTGACCGAACAGGTGCAGAGCTACGCGCGCCGACTGGAGCACTACTGCCGACTCGCGCCGAACAACTGGTTCAATTTCTACGATTTCTGGAGCGCAAACTGATGAGCGAGAAACTGCCGGTGATCCGCGTTGGAACCGTTCCCCTCAAGATCGAGGACGTGCTCGCCCTCGCGCACGGCCGGGCCCGCGCCGCGCTCGACAGCTCGCCCGAGTTGCTCGCGCGCATCGAGCAGAGCAACGAGGTGCTCAACAAGAAGCTGAGCGCGGGCTTCACCATCTACGGGGTGAGCACCGGGTTTGGCGACTCGTGTACCAACAAGGTCTCGCCCGAGCTCGCGCTGCAGATGCCGCACAACCTGCTGCGCTACCACGGCTGCGGCACCGGGCGCATCTTCGCGCCCCTGCAGGCGACGGCGATTACCGCGGTGCGCCTGGCCGCCCTCGGGCGCGGCTACTCGGGCGCGCGCCGGGTGCTGCTGCAGCGGCTGTGCGACTTCATCAACCTGGGCATCGCCCCGCAAATCCCCGAGGAAGGCTCGGTGGGCGCCAGCGGCGACCTGACGCCGCTCTCCTACCTGGCCGCGGCGATCATCGGCGAGCGCGAGGTCTTCTTCCGCGGCGAGCCGATGACGGCCGCCCAAGCGCTCGCGAAGGCCGGGCTCGAGCCGCTCGCCCTGGGCCCCAAGGAGAGCTTGGCGCTGATGAACGGCACCAGCGTGATGACCGCGCTCGGCTGCTTCGTCTTCGACAAGGCCAAGCGCCTGGCTCGCCTGAGCGCGGCGATCACCGCGCTCGCCAGCGACGCGATGCGCGGCGAGCCGGCGCACTTCGACGACCGCATCTTCGCCCTCAAGCCCCACCCCGGTCAGCGGATGGTCGCCCGCTGGATAGCCGAGGGGCTCGACTTCGTCCCCGGCCAGACTCCGCAGGCGGTGCGCGTGCAGGACCGCTACTCGATCCGCTGCGCGCCCCACGTCATCGGCGTGCTCGTCGACGCGCTGCCGGCGGCCCGCAAGACGCTCGAGATCGAGATCAACAGCGTCAACGACAACCCGATCATCGACCCCGAGACCGGCGACATCCTCCACAGCGGCAACTTCTATGGCGGCCACGTCTGCTTCGCGATGGACGGGCTGAAGAACGCGGTCGCCAACCTGGCCGATCTGCACGACCGGCAGCTCGCGCTGCTGTGTAACGAGTGCTTCAGCAACGGCCTGCCGGCCAACCTGGTCGCGGTGAAGGGCCCGGAGTTCGCGGTGCACCAGGGCTACAAGGCGATGCAGATCACCGCCTCGGCCCTGACCGCCGAGGCGCTCAAGCTGACGATGCCCGCCAGCGTCTTCAGCCGCTCGACCGAGTGCCACAACCAAGACAAGGTCTCGATGGGCACCATCGCCGCCCGCGACGCGGTGCGCGTGCTCGAGCTGACCGAGCGGGTCGCCATCATCACCCTGATGGCCTGCTGCCAGGCGATCGACATCCGCGGCCCCGAGACCTGCCGGCCGCGCACCCGACAGATCCACGCCGCGGTCCGCGAGGTCAGCCCGCTGCTGCTCTCCGACCGGCGCCTGGACCTCGACATCGTCAAGGTGCTCGAGGCCTGGAACGCGGGCGCGCTCGGCGTCGGCGAGGCCGGCGAGCCGTGAGCCCTCCGGACCACGCGTTCTGCGTCGAGCTCGAGGTCCCCTTCCACGACGTCGACTCGCAGCGCGTCGTCTGGCACGGCCACTATCTGAAGTACTTGGAGATCGCCCGCTGCGCCCTGCTGCGGGCGCGCGGCCTCGACCTCGAGCAGGTCGTCGCGCTCGGCTATCAGTTCATGGTCGGCGAGAGCAGGTGCCGGCATCTGCGCCCGCTCACCTACGGCAGCCGCTTTCGCGTCACCGCCTGGTTTGTCGAGGTCGAGCAGTGCCTCGATATCGAGTACGAGCTCTTCGATTTGACCGAGAACCGGCGCTGCGCGAAGGCGCGCACCATGCTCGTCGCCACCGACTTGCAAGGCCGCATGTGCCTGGCGACGCCCGGACCTATCCTCGAACGGTTGCCGCGGCTCGCGCCCCAGTAGAGACCTTGGGAGCGCGAGAGCTGTTGCGCTGCCTTTGGAATCAATCGACCCAGAGCGCCCCAGAGCATCCCGGAGGCGAACCGCCACGCTCGCGAGGCCGGGGGCCCTTTCCCGAGGGCCGGCCTCCGTGCCGGCCGCCGGGAGAAACCCCGCGACCGATGGCTCAGGTCCCGGGCGCGATGGCTCGACGTCTCCTCAGCGGGCCGCTTTGCAAACTCTCGTGCAGGTGGCAGTAGTAGGCGACGGCACGCTGGTACGGTTAGTATAGGCGCCGTCCATGGCCGCCTCCTCCCAAACCACGCCGTTCGACCGCACCGCCCAGCGCTACAACGCGCTCGTCGCCTTCGGGCTCGGCGCGTTCTGCGTGTTGAGCGTGGTGCCCGCGCTCAAGGTGATGGCGGCCCCGACGATCGCGGCCGGCCTGCTCAGCGCCGGCGTGATGATCGCCTACGGCGCCGCGGTCACCGTTCAGACCCGGCGAGGCAGGCTCCTTCCCTGGCTGCGCTACCCCGGCACCTTCCTGCCGCTCTTCTTCCTCTCCCTGTTCAAGCTGAGCATGCTCTTCGGGCGGCTCGGCTACGGAGGCGTCCTCAAGGACAGCATGTCCTTCGATGCCTTCTTCCTGCTGGTCGTCCTGAGCGCCTTCTACGCCGACCGCAGGCTCACCCTCGCGGCGGGCGTGGCGGCAGCGCTGGTCAACGCGCTGTTGATCTGCATCGGCATCGCCTTCTTCGGGGTCGCGCCGACGATGGCGGTCGAGGCGGCGATTGAGGTCGGGCAGGTGCGCCTGCTCATGGAGCTGCTGCGCTGCTCGCTCTTCGTGTTCGTGGCGCTCGCGGTCAACGTGCTGCTCGGGCACATGGGAGCGCTGCTCACAGGGCTGCGGCGCTCAGAGGCACAGGCGCGCGGCGTGCTCGACTCGGTAGCCGAGGTGCAGCCGGTGGTTCAGGCCGTGCTCGTCCCTATCCGAGAGACCGCGCACCGCTTGGCCGAACGCGCCAACACCCAGGCCACGGTCTCGCGACAGATAGGCGCGGCCACCGCCGAGCTGGTCGAGAGCGTGCGCGAGACGGCGACTCACGCCGGAGAGGCGCGCGAGACGACCGCGCGCACTGGCGAAGACGCCCGGTCGGGCAACGAGAAGCTCGCCAGCGTGCGCGCCCAGTTCCAGGAGGCGCTCGAGCGGGTCGACGGGGTTGGCGCGCGGCTCGGCCTGCTCTCCGACTCGCTCGACAGGACCGAGGCCATCAACCGCGCCCTGCGCGACATCTCCGACCGGCTGCGCTACCTGGCCATCAACGCCTCGCTCGAGGCCGCCAAGGCGGGCGACCGGGGCTCGGGATTCGCCGTGGTCGCGCACGAGGTCCAGCGGCTCGTCGAGGAGACGGGCGCCGACCTGTCGGGCAGCCGCCTTGTGCTCGGCGACATCCGCGATCAGGTCGCGGCGATCAACTCCCTCGCAGAGCGGGCCACGGCGAACCTGTCCGACTCGCTCGCCGAGCTCACCGAGGCCAGCTCGCTCAACGGGCGGATAGTCGAGGCCTTCGAGCAGACCGCCGTCAAGGTCGAGGCGATCGCCACCGCTGCCGCCGACCAGGCGCGGGCGGTCTCCGAGGTCTCGGCCGCGCTCACCGACCTGGACCACGGCGCCTCCGAGATCGATGCGGCCTCGGCGACCCTGCTTACCGGCGTCGACCGGATGGCGTGCGCGCACGGCGAGCTCGAGTCGGTGCTCTCGGAGTCCGGGGACGCCGCGCCCGAGGCGCGGCCGCTGGTCGCCAGCTCCGCATAGCACCTCGCCCCCCGGCGACCGGCCCGACGCTCAAAGGCGCGACCTCAACGCCGGCCTCCGCCGCCTTGTCCGGCCTACGAATCTTCGAGCGTCGCACGACGAGCGGCGGGAGCGGCGAGAGCGGAGTCGAAGGGCCCCTTCGACTTCGGCCTCGCAGGCTCGGCCTACGCTCCTTACCAATTCAAGCAAGCTCGAGCTGCGCCGGAGGAGATTCGCGACAAATCTTTGGATCCGGTACCCCGAGACGTTGGCCGCCCCCACGAAGGCTGGCCTCCGGTACCGCAACAAGGTTCCCCTCTTCCGAAAACGAAGGATTCTTCCCGTCGGAAGACTTTTTGTTCCCAAGCGCACCGATTCCTCGGAAAACCGAGGCGCGTTGTCCTGCGGCCGACGCGCTTCTTTGCCGATAGCAAGGCCCCCACTCACGATTTGGCCTCGCGCGAAGCGAAACCGAAGACCTCGAGCTTTCGAGCGATCACTGCTCGCGCGAGCGCAGCTCTCATCTTCCGAGCCGCATCGCATCGCGCATCGCCGCGCGAAGACCTCGTTTCGCGCCGCGGCCTCGCGCGTCTGGCGAGCGCACAACGGGGCTCTCCCCTCGCCTTCGAATGTCCACAGGTCGACGTGGGGACGCCTTTCTGCGTCCCCCAACGCCGGTTTTGTGTCGACCAGCAAACAGTCCGCGTTGCAGCAACTATCACAGCTTTACAACTGCCGTCGAGTTGTGCTTTTCTGCCGCCATTCTGAGCAAGCGGGCATTCGGAGTTGGCCGAACGCACGCTTCCCCAGCAACTCTTGGCGTCCTGCTGCGGACCGCGTCTCGCGTTCCGGGGGGCAAGGAGACACTCGCGATGCCTGGACAGAACGACCCTTCCAATCCCATCGATTCGCCCGCCGATGTCGCCACCGAACCCGGGGGAAAGCCGACCATCGATTTCAGGGCCGAGTTCGACGACTACCTGCCGTACGCTGCCGCCATCCCCGCCTCGGAGGTGCGCATCTGCCGCTCCAACACCGACGTGATGGCGGTGAACGTGCGCATCGGCGTCAATTCGATCTCCGAGCCCGAGATCCTCGACCGCATCCGCCGGGAGCTTCCCGAAGTAGACATCGCCGAGCTGCTCGACCTGCCGCGCCTCGGCGAGACCGTCGCTCGCGCCGCCCGCATGGTGTTCCCCGCGCCGAAGCCGCACAACCTGGAAGCGTCCGAAAAGCGCGCCGCCCAGCTCCGCAAGCTGCTGCTCGGCCAGATCGGCATCCTCGTCGAGTCGGGCTTGGTCAAGCGCGAGGAGCTCGACGCGCTCCGCAAGGGGCGCGGCAAGGTCAACGCCGCCAACGACCTGATCGACGCCGCGGCGCTCTTCACCCAGTACGGCGAGCAGCTTGAGGGCAAGCACCCCATCACCCCGGAGCAGATCAAGGAAGCCCAGACCCTCGGCAACCTCTTGCGCGAGGCCGTCGCGCCCTCGGCGGCCATCAAGCCCAAGTCGAAGGCCAGGCGCCAGGCCGCCGAGAACCGTGACCGCCTCTGGACCCTGCTCTCGCAACGCCATCAGACCCTGCGCAGGGTCGCGGTCTGGATGTGGCCCAAAGAGGCCGACGAGCGGGTCCCGCCGCTCGGCTCGCGCGTGCATCGGCGCAAGAACGCTGGGACCAAGGATCTGAAGCAGGCGAATACCCCCGTCCCTCCGGCCAACGAGAAGGGCGAGGAGAAGCCGAGCTAGCACTTGGCAAGCGCCCGGACCATTCGGGCCAGGGTCACCATTCCACCCCGTCTCTAGAATCCCGGGCCCCGCGCTCCTCTGCGAGCAAGGGGCTCTTCGTCATCGGCGCGCGCGCCGCCCGCCCTCCCCTCGTCGGCCACGCCTTCCGGCGGCCTGTCTGCCACCCGCGTCCCGCGATCCCCGCCGCGGCGCTGGATATCGAGGGGCTCTTCGCGGCAGCAACCGAGATGGGCTCGGCGCCGCGGCGCTCGCATCGCCGAGACTGAACGCGCCCTGCGAAACAATGCGGCGGCAGAAGGCGCGCCACCAGCGGCGAGGTGCTTCCCTCGCTCCACGCCGCAGGCCCTGACCGCCGACACGATTTCCGGGTACGGGGAAGGCCAGCGCTGCCACGAAGCGACACCGCCGCGAAGCCGCTCCTATTCGCCGCAGCCCACGTCCTGAGTCTCGGCGCTGACGGCGACCGCGTCGCCGATCCTCGGCTTCATCCCGATGCTCGCCGGCAGGCTGCATTCGCCAGGGGCCGGCTCGGCGAACCAAAACCGGAACCTGTCGCTGCGAAACTCGAGCCCGCCGTCGGCCTCCGAGAAGCACTGGGAGACGAAGAGCTGGCGGATAGCGTCGAAGAGGTCGCGCGCCTTGAAGTCGACCTCCTTGGGAAGGCTCGACTTCTCGTTCCACTCGCCGGCCGCGTAGGTCGCCTCGACGAGCGGCCGCTGGATCACTGGGTCGAGCAACACGAGGTCGAAGTCGGCCCCGGTGCGCCGCACGCTGGCGAGGAACTGGTGCCGCTGGCCGCCCTGCTCGACGGTGATCACCTGGATCAGGTCGAAGCGCTCCGGGAACCGGTAGGCGCTCTGGCAGGAGCGGCCGCCGAAGAGCGCGCAACCGCTCGCTCCCAGCATCAGGACCAGCGCCGCAATCAGCGTCACCCGAGGCTTCATGCCGCCTCCTCGTCGGGCGCGCCGCCCTGCGCCCCTCCCGATGTCGCGGCCGCAGGCTTTGCGCCCTCGGGCCGCAGCTTGACGAAGAGGGCCACGAGCGAAGCGAAGACGCACCCGATGGTCACGGTGATGCCCAGGTCCTTGAGCACCGGGTGCTCGGCGACTATCAGCACACCGAAGGTGCCCAAGGTGCTCAACGCGGTCAGCAGGATCTTGCTCATCTCCACCTCGTGGTGGTCGACCGACATCGCCACCGAGGCGTAGTCGGTCGCCAGCGCGATGACGAGCGAGAAGCCGACGAAGTGGATGATGCTCACCTTGCCGCCGGTCAGCGCCGAGACCACGAGGAAGACCGCCGCCGAGAGCATCAGCGGCACGAAAACATAGAGCACGCGCAGCGGCTTGCGGTGCAGGGCGATGAGGTAGGCGCACATCGCCGCCAGGCCGAAGGCGAAGAGCACCGCCAGCTCGCGGCTCAGGCCGGTGAGCAGGTCGTCGAAGTAGTGCTGTGGGCTCATCTCGACGGGCTGCTGCCCGCCGGCGACCGGGGCCGCGCCGGCCTTGCCCGACACGAAGAGGTAGCGCTGACCGTCGACCTCCTCGGCCCACTTGGCGGGGGCGAGGGCGTTGAGCCGGGTCAGGTAGTCCCAGTCGCTCAGCGGCTGCAGGCTCGCGGCGAGCCGGTCGTCGAGCCTCAGCTCGAGCCCCGCCTCCTGCAGCGCGGCGCGCAGCTTGCCGATGGCCTCAAAGTAGCGGGCCCGCAGCAGCTCGATGGTCGCCTGCTGCTGCGGCTCGGAGCGGAACGCGAGCAGCGGGTGCGAGGCCGTGGAGATCTGTCCTGCCTGCGCGAGCGCCTCGAAGGTCTGCAGCGCCGAGCCCTCGACGCGGGCGGCGACGACGTTGCTCAGGTTCGACTCGCCGAGCTTGCCGGTGAAGTACTCGGTCTGCTCGTCGAGCGCGGGCGACTGGACGCGGAACTCGTGGATGCTCGTGGAGATCGAGGGCCAGGGCAGCACGGCGAGCAGGACAGCGATGGCGCCGGCGACCGCGACGAGCGCCCGCGGCCCGATGGAGAGCTTGGGCCACCTGAAGGTGCGAAAGCGCACCTCGTTGAGCCACGACCGGAAGACGTAGAGGACGACGAGGAAGCCGGCCATCCCGCCCAGCGAGGCGAGCGCCATCTGCCGCACGATGATCGACTGGCCGAGCAGCAACACGATGAAGATGAGCAGCGTCGTGCCCACCGCCGACCAGACGCCGAGCATCGACTTGCCCTTGCTGCCCTGGGGCAAGGCCGAGAGGTGGACGAGGTACTCGTTGTTGAAGCCGACGAAGGTCGAGGTGAAGGCGAGGACGAGGGCGAAGACGCGCTCGTAGAACAGCCCGACGACGAGGATGCCGGCCAGGTACGAGACGACCGAGCCGACAAAGAGCAGCAGCAGCGGCTTGAGGCGCCGGGTGAAGTAGAGAAACAGCGCCAGGTTGAAGACGAGCGACAGGGTCGAGCAGACGACGACGTCGCGCTGCGCCGCGAGGTAGTTCTCGTAGGCGAAGAAGTCGCCGCCGATGAAGCGCGCCTTCTCCCCGAGGCCGATCAGCTTCTCGTAGACGCGCCCGACCTCGTCGTAGACCACCGGGCTCGGGCTCTTGTACGGCCGGATGTCGGCGCCGCCGCCCCCGGCCGAGAAGCCGAGCTTCGCGAGCGTTTCCTGTAGAAAGCGCGCGCCGAGGCCGAACGGATCCTTCTCCATCTGCGCGAGGTAGCCGGCACCGCCGGGCAGCATCGCGAAGGAGAGCGCCTCCTGGGCCCGCGCCTGGATCGCCTCGTCGGAGAGCGCCTTCGCGAGCTCTTCGGCCGGCAGCAGGGGCAGGAAGGAGGCCATCGCCTCGGGCCCGGGCGGGGTGAACATCGAGGCGGGCTCGTAGTGCGCCTCCTTCAGCAGCGCCTCGAGCTCCTGCCGGTCCTGCCCTTCGATGCCGGAGAAGTCGACGAAGATGCGCCCTTCGAAGACGCTGCGCTCGTGGTAGCGGTCGAAGACGCGGGCCGCGGGGCTGTCCTGCTGGCGCAGGGAGCGGACCGGGTCGTCGTCGAGGACGAAGCGGGACTTGACGACGAGGAAGAGGGCCGCGGTGAAGGCGGCCACGAAGATCCAGCGTTTGATCATGGGGCTTTCGGTGCAACGCCCGCCGGCTTCTCCGCCACCTCGAAACTCTTGAAGACCAGCCGCGAGGTCTCGTCGGGGGTCTTCACCTCGACCGCCTCGAGCGCGAGCTCGCGGGTGAAGGTCATCTCGATGGCGTGGATCATTCCCTTGAGCTGCGAGCCGTCCTTGGGTACGGCCTTCATCGTCCCGCCCTCGAAGCCGATGACGAAGTCCTGCTCGAGTTGAGCGAAGTCGAGCGCGAAGACGCTGCGGATGAAGCGCACGAAGGCTATCGCGCGCGGGTCTTGCTTCGCGCCGGCCATCGCCTGGCTGCCCACGACGTGCAGGCCGTCGCGGTCGATTTTCAGGGTCGAGGCGATGGGCTTGACCGTCTTCCAGGTGATCCGCTCGGAGTCGAAGGCCATGTGCACTTCGCTCTTGAGCGGCCGAGCGAGGAAGCGCGCCTGCTTGGTCTGTTCGGCCTCGGCGTTGAACGAGGCGATCTTCGCGAAGCGCTCCTGCAGCTTCTCGGCCGTCAGCCAGGTCGCCTCGGCGGCCGAGGCGCTCGAGGCGAGCAGCCCGGTGAGCAGCGCGAGGAGCTGGATTCGGATGGATCGCTTCATCGGTCGCTCCGTTCTCGGGGTCAGGCTGGCGGTCGGACGAAGGTGGCCGAGGGTCTCTTCAGGGCGGGTGGAGGATGAAGCCCCGGCTTCGTCGACGGGGTGGCGGAGCTGGAGCTGCCGCCGTCCATTGCTTCGCGGCGCCGTCCATCCTTCGCTCCCGCCCTTCATCACGCTTGGCCCCGCCTTCAATCCCCGGGCTAGCTCGCCTCGCGCAGGTGCGGCGCCGGGCCGAAGCGATCGGCGGTGCCGTCCTTGGCCTCCTTGCGCATCGCCTTCTTGAGCAGCCGGCCCATCTTCAGCACCTGCGGCTCGTCCTTGTAGAAGGTGTCCCACGCGTAGTCGTAGAGCTCCTGCAGCTTGTCGGGGCTCATCTTGGCGGGCTGGATGACCACGTCGCCGGCGGTGTAGCGCTTCCAGTCTTTGGTGAGGATGCGGCCGGCCTTCTCGAGGTCGTCGGCGGTGCGCGTGTGCGGGAACGGCGTGAGCACCGTGAACTCGGCGAGGTCGAGGTCGATCTCGAGCAGGAAGTCGATAAGGCGCTTGATGTAGTCCTCGTCGTGCTCGTCGAGCCCGAGCAGGATGGTCCCCTCGACCGCGATGCCGTGGTCCTTGTAGCGCTTGACGCGGTTGCGGATGTAGTCCGAGGTGTCGAAGACCGCCTGGTAGATGTACCAGGCGCCCGCGTCGGCGGCGGCCTTGAGCACCTCTTCGTCGTCCTCGATCGGATGGCTGATGATGCTGCGCTTGAGCGGGGCGAGCTCCTTGAACAGGTCGAGCTCCCACTGCTTGTTCTGCGCGAGCGAGTTGTCGACGAAGAAGAGGCGGTTGTTGGGGATCGCCTCGACCTCGGCGACCACCTGGTCAACCGGCCGGGGCCGGAAGCTGCGGCCGCCCAGGTAGCTGACACAGCACGGATAGCAGTTGAACCGGCAGCCGCGCGAGGCGTGGACCAAGTCCACCATCTGCACGCCTTTGTAGTTGTAGAGGCTGCGGTCGAGGATCGAGCGGCGCGCGGTGCCCACGCTCTCGATGGGCGCCGGAGTGTTCAGGTAGTCGTAGACCTTCTTCAGGCAACCGTTCTGCAGGTCCGCGAGCACCTGGGTGAAGCGCCCCTCGGCCTCACCGAGGAAGACCGCGTCGGCGTGCAGGGCCGTCTCCTCGGCGTGCAGCATGGTGCTGATGCCGCCGAAGATGACCGGGATGCCGCGGGCCCGGAAGTGATCGCCCAGCTCCCAACCGCGCGGGGCCTGCGAGGTGAGCATCATCGAGATGCAGACGAGGTCGACGTTCTCGTTCAGGTCTACCGGCGCCACGTTTTCGTCGGTGAACTCGAGGTCGTGCTCCTCGGGCACCGTGGCCGCGAAGACCACCGGGCCGTGCGGCGGAAGGTGGAACTCGGTCTGGCGCGGCAGCTTGGGCCACTTCGGGTAGATGAGTCGGATCTTCATGGGCTCTCACGATGCACGGCCTGGACAGCCGGCTTCCCTACAGCCAAGCGCTCTCGCGCGCGGCTCGGGGCAAAGAACAGACGCGCTGCGTCCCTCGGTGAGGGCGAAGCGGCTCGCAGACTCTGGTTTCAGGGAGGCGGCGCCCAGCCCGATCGTCCGGCTTCACGATCGAAGGCGAGGGCGCCCGTAGGGCCGTCACGAGGCTCAAGCGGCCTTCGTGCCGTCCTGCTGAACGTGCGCCTCGACGAGCGCGACGATGTCGCCGACGGTGCGGACCTTCTTCAGGCCCTCTTCGTCCACCTTCTTGCCGGTGAACTGCTGCAGCTCGACGACCAGGTCGATGGCGTCGAGGCTGCTCAGATCGAGGTCCTCGAACTTCGACTCGAGCGTGATCTTCGACTTGTCGAGGTCAAACAGGTCGGCCATCAACTGGCTGACTTTCTCGAAAACGGCTTCGTTGCTCATGTTTGCTGGTCCCTCGTACCCGGCCCTGCTGCGCTACCTCAGCCCAATCTTTCCAAGCTCCTCGCCGCCGCAGTCGCGCTCCCCGGGCGATTCAGGGACTTCGCGAGCGGGATTTCGGCAAGATCGGGCGCGGAGTCTAGCATCGGACAATGGCAAACTCCAACGTCGCGCCTCGGGGCTCGAAGCGCGTCCCGACGGGCAGTTGGCCGCCATCTTGGACGCCCTGCGCACGCCGGAACAACGCTGCCACCTGCGCTCCAGGCGCGAGCACCTCGAGCACCTCGAGCGCGTTTCGCCCTCGTTGCACCTGCGGGTCGCCATCGCCGAGGCGCTCGGGCCCTGCCCCGGCCGCCGGCACAGCCTTGACACGAGCGGTCGTGAGGTGCGGTACCCCTTCCCTCCCCAGGCCCAACGCTTCGCGCAGGCTCTCGCCCGCCGCAAAGGCGAGAACTGGCACCTGGTGCTCGTCGAAGGAGGGCTCGCAGCGCTATCGCGCCGCAACGCGCAGGCGAACCTCGTCGCCGGCTTTGAGAAAAAGTCGCTGGCCGGCCGCGCGCCCGTGCCCTTCGACGAGGCGAGGCCGCTTCCAGGGAATGACCTCTCGGCAGACACCCTTCAGCGGGTTGCCGAAGAGTGCCCGGGCGAATTGATCAAGGACGATGTCGACTTGCCGCCCGGTGGCAACGAAGTCCGTAGCTGCCTCGACTTCGTCGCTCCGAGGACGGCACACCGGCCGCGGCGATTCGCGAGGCGCTCGCGGCGTTCGAGTGCGAGGTTCGCCGTCACCGCCTGCCGCTTGCCCGCATCCTTAGGGAGCGGAGGGATTCGCCTCGACATGAACCGCGGGCGCCATCCGCGCCGCGCAGAGGAGTCTGCCGCGTTGAGGGACCGGGGGCTCGGCTTGCTTGAGAGGTGCGAAGCGTTCGGCCGGCTGAGCTTTTGTCTCGGTCCATCGCTGCAGCGCCGACTGGCCTTGGGCGCCGAATTCGCTCGGTCGTCACCAGCCCTCAACGAGGTGTCGGGAAATCTTCCGCGGGCGTATCGCGCGAGGCGTACGACCGCCGCTGTCTCGGCGGCCTGCGTGCGCGCATGAAGCAGGGGCGCCCTTCGACTCCGCTCCTGCCGCTCGCGCGTCGGGAGCCAGGCTCAGGGTGAGCGGGACCGGACGGCGTCGAAGAAGGATTTCTCGACTTCGCTTCAGCCCTTCTCCCGCGTCATCTCCACCATCGTGCGCCGGAAGCCGAGCGACTCGAACAAGCGCTGTGCCCCCTCGTTGGCCGTGGCGGCGTAGAGGATGACGCGCGGCGCGCCCAGGGCCTCGAGGCGTCGGATGGCCTCGGTGACGAGCTTCTTGCCGACACCCGTGCCGCGCGCCGACTCATCGACGAACAGGTCGTGGAGCACCCCGTGCACGTCGAGCAGCATCGCGAAATCTCGCGACTCGAGTCGGCCGTAGGCGTAGCCCACCGGGTGACCGTCGAGGAAGGCGCCGATGAGCACGGCCTGGGGGCTGTGCAGCTCGGAAGCGAGGAAGCGCTCGTAGCCGAGCTCGAGCGCCTCGGTGACGAAGAAGCGCTCGGGATCGAAGGAGTGGTGCAGGCGCACCATTTTCGCGGCCAGGACGGCGACAGCGGGCAGCTCCTGGCGCGAGGGCGGACGGATTTCGAGATTGGTTGGCGTGCTCACGGCCACCATCGTCGCGATCTGCGCCGTCGGCCACAAGTCCGAACACCGCTCAGGCGGGGGCGCTGCACCGTCGGCGGACACCTCGCGGGCTTGGCGGAATGCGCAGTTCTGCGAGCGTTTGCCTGCCTGGCGGCGCCAGTCCTAGCCTGTTTTCGAACGTCCGGCGGCCCTCCCACAGTCCTGGCCGGACTCCAGCCGAGCCCGGGAAAAAGCGCTCTTCGCCGCGTGTTACATTCGCGCGGCAACCAACTGGGGGACAGGCGAACGCATGGATCTGACGGGACTTTTCTCCAAGCGCTGTGTTCTCGTGACCGGCAAGGGCGGCGTGGGCCGCTCGACCGTCACCGCGGCGCTCGCCCTCGCTGCCGCCCGTCGCGGCCGGCGCGTCTTGGTCTCCGAGGTCGGAGACGAAGGGCAGGGCCACTCGCCGCTGGCGCGCCACTTCGGCCGCGAGAGGCTGCCCGAGGTCCGGCCCGCCCCGCTCGCCCCCGGGGTCGAGGCGGTCGAGCTGCTCGCCCGCGTGGGCCAGGAGCTCTTCCTCGCCACGGTGCTGCATGCCGCGACCCTCGCGCACGCGGCGATGAGCTCCGAGGCGCTGCGGCGCATGGTCAACGCCGGTCCCTCGTTTCGAGAGATGGGCGTCTACTTCCAGCTCCTCACCCTGCTGCGCGCCCGCCGGCCCGAGGGCGATCCGCTCCACGAGTTGATCCTCGTCGACATGCCGGCGACCGGGCACACCCTGTCGCTGACCGGTTTGCCCGAGCTGCTCTTGCGGCTGGTGCCCCGCGGCCCGATAGCCGAGGCGCTGCGCGAGGGCCAGGGCTACATGAACGACCCGGCCCAGGCGGCGGCCTGGACGGTGACGCTGCCCGAGACGCTTCCAGTCAGCGAGTGTCTCGAGCTGCTCGACGGGCTGCGCCGGACGGCGATGCCCGCCGGCGGGGTCTTCGTCAACCGCATCCCTCGCGACCCGTTCACCGCGGCCGAGCGGGAGGGGCTCGCCGCGCTCATCGCCCGCCATCGGCTCCTAGGCGCCGAGGGCTTCCATCGCCTCGAAGGCTGCGCGTGCGAGCTGCGCCGCCTTCAGGCCGGGACCGCGCTGCCGGTGATTGGCCTGCCCGAGCTGGAGGGCGGGCCTTCGCTCGCCACCGACCTGAGCCTCGCGCTCGAGGGAGCGGACCCGGTCGAGGAGCTGCTCGCGGTACCGCGCCCGGCGCGCGGCGCGGCGCCGGCGGCGGGGAGCCTCTTGGCATGACCAGCAACGCGGCCCACGGGCCCATCGCCGAGATCCTGAAGAACCAGCGCATCGTCGTCTGCTGTGGGGCGGGCGGGGTCGGCAAGACGACGACCAGCGCGGCCCTGGCGCTCGCGGCCTCGCGTGCCGGGCGGCGGGTGCTCGTGCTGACCATCGACCCCTCGCGACGGCTCGCCGAGACCCTCGGCGTCTCGCAAAACCCGCCCGAGCCGGTGGCGGTCTCGCCCGAGCGGCTGGCCGCGGCGGGGATCGCGCCGCCCGGCGCGCTCGACGCCTGGCTGCTCGACGCCAAGCTGGTCGCCGACAACGCCGTGCGCCGCCTCGCGCGCGGGCCCGAGGAGGCCGAGCGCTTCCTGTCGAACCGCATCTACGGGCAGGTCAGCCAGATGGTGGCCGGGATGCACGAGTACACCGCGATGGAGGCGCTGCACCGGCTGCTGCTCGAGGGGCGCTACGACCTCGTCGTGCTCGACACTCCCCCCTCGCGCAACGCGCTCGACTTCCTCGAGGCGCCCGGGCGCCTGTCGCGGCTGCTCGACATGAAGATCTTCAAGGCCTTCCTGCCGAAGCAGGGCAGCCTGCTCACCCGCGCCGCCTCGGCGCTTATTCATAGAGTGCTCGCTTCGGTCTTCGGCGGGGAGTTCGCGTCCGAGTTCGTGTCGTTCCTGGCCTCGTTCGCCGGGCTCTTCACCATCCTCAACGGCGACGTCGCCTCGATGCGCTCGTTCTTGAGCGGCTCGGACGCCGCCTTCCTACTCGTCTGTTCGCCGACGCCCGCGAGCCTGGTCGAGGCGTGCTTTTTCCAGGAGAAGACCCGGGAGCTGTCGCTGCCTTTGCGCGGGTTCGTGCTCAACCGCAGCCGCGCGTGCGTCGACGGCAGGCTCTTCCCGACCGAGGAGCTGCTCGCGCAGGGCGCCGGACCCGAGGCGCGCGCTGGGCTCGCCAAGCTGCAGCAGCTCGCCACCGCCGAGCTGGCCGCCGCCGAGCGCGACCGCGTGCTGCTCGCCGATCTGCGCTCGCGGGCCGGAGAGGGCTGCTTCGCGCTCGCCGTGCCCGAGCTGCCGCAGGGCGCCGACGACATGAGGACGCTGGTGGCGGTCGCCGACGCGCTGCTCTCAGGAGGTGTCGAGAAATCTCCTTGATCTCGGCCCGCCGCCTTCGGTCACCTCGAGCGAAGTCAAGAGGCCCTTCGACTCCGCTCCCGCCGCTCGCTCGTCGGGAGCTAGGCTCGGGTTGAGCGGAACCGGACCGAGTCGAAGAAGGATTTCTCGAGGGACCTTCAGGAAAAGCCTCTTTGGCTGCCTGAAGCGCCACGCCAGGTCGATGGCGGACGACGCTCTGACGAGAGCTCCCCAAAACGAACGATGGTTGACCTTGGCCATACCGCCGGGTATAGAGACGGGCGTGGCCAGCAACCGAGAGCGCATTTCCGACATCGCCCTGCGGCTCTTCGCCGCGCGGGGCTACGAGGGCGTCGGCGTCCAGGAGATCGTCACCGCCGTCGGGGTCACCAAGCCGACCCTCTACCACTACTTCGGCAGCAAGAAGGGGTTGCTCCATTCCCTGCTCGAGGAGCGGCTCGAGCCCTTCACCGACCGCCTGCGGGCCGCGGCAGAGACCGAGGACGATTTGCCGCTCGCGCTCAACCGCAGCACCCGGGCTTTCTTTCAGTTTTCCGCCGCGAATCCCGAGCTGTATCGGCTGCTCCTCGCCCTCGGTTCGGCGCCCGCGGAGAGCGAGGCGGCCCAGGTGTTCGCGCCCTTTGCCAAGAGCTGGTCCGACCTGCTCGAGGCGCTGTTCGCCGCGGCTTCGAACCCCCGGGTTCGCACCCGCGCCAGCCAGCTCGCGGCGACCTTCCTGGGGATGACCAACACTTGGATAGCGCTCGGGCTGCAGGGCCGGGCGACGCTCGACGAAGAGCTTACCTTCCAGGCGGTCCACCAGTTCATGCACGGCATCTACGCCTGATTTTTTTTGCCCCGGTCCTGTACCGACCGGTAGTCAAGGAGAGACCATGACCCGCTGGGCGAATGACGCAGTCTTCTACCACCTGTACCCGCTCGGAGCCTGTGGGGCGCCGCTGCGCAACGAGCCCGGAGCGCCGCCCGAGCGCCGGCTCGAGGCGCTCTTCTCGTGGATCGGCCACTGGCGCGAGCTGGGCGTCAACGCGCTCTACCTCGGCCCGGTCTTCGAGTCGTCGGCGCATGGCTACGACACGGCGGACTTCTTCCGGATCGACAGGCGCCTGGGCGACTGGGAGCTCTTCAAGCACTTCGTCGAGGAGGTCCACCGCGCGGGCATCCGCGTCATCCTCGACGGCGTCTTTCATCACGTCGGCCGCGACTTCTGGGCCTTTCGCGACGTGCGCGAGCGCGGTCCGGGCTCGCCGTACTGTGGCTGGTTCTCGGGCCTGCGCTTCGATCGCCACAACCGCTTCGGCGACCCGTTCGCCTACGACGGCTGGAACGGCTGCGAGGAGCTGGTCAAGCTCGACCTCGCCAATCCGGCGGTGCGCGAGCACCTCTTCGGCGCGGTCGAGGCGTGGATCCGCGACTTCGGCATCGACGGCCTGCGGCTCGACGCCGCCGACTGCATCGACCTGGGGTTCCTCGCGGACCTCGCGGCCTTTTGCCGCTCGCAACGCTCCGACTTCCTGCTCCTCGGCGAGGTGATCCACGGCGATTATCGGCGCTGGGCGAACCCGCAGACGCTCGACTCGACGACGAACTACGAGTGCTTCAAGGGGCTGCACTCGAGCTTCAACGACAAGAACCTGTTCGAGATTGCCGCTTCGTTGCGCCGGCAGTTCGCAGAGCGCGGGCTGTATACCGATCTGCCGCTCTACGCCTTTGCCGACAACCACGACGTGGACCGAGTCTCGAGCCTGCTGAAGAACCGGGCGCACCTCTATCCGCTCTACCTGCTTCTGTTCACGATGCCCGGCATGCCGTCGATCTATTACGGCAGCGAGTGGGGCCTGCAGGGGACCAAGGCGCAGGGCGGAGATCCGGCGCTCAGGCCGCCGTTGCCCGACCGAGGCGCCATCGGAGCCCTGCCCGAGCCCGACCTCGCGCCGGCGCTCGCTCGCTTTGCGCGCCTGCGCCACGAGACGGCGGCGCTGCGCCGGGGCCGCTACCGCGAGGTGCTCGTGCGCTCGGAGCAGCTTGTCTTCGCACGCGAGCTGGGCGAGGAGACGGTGCTCGTGGCGGTCAATGCTTCGGAGGCGCCCGCGAGCTTCGAGCTGCCGGGCGGACCGTGGAGCGGCTGCGAGCTCGTCGATCTGCTCGACCCGCCACAGACGCATCGACCCGGGCAAGGCACGGCGTTGACGCTCCCGCCGTGCTGGGGGCGGGTGATGCGAGTGCGCTGATGCGCGGACGCACCTCGTCAACTGCCCAACCTGCCCCGAAGCCGGCAAGCAAACGAGGGTTGCCGGGGCTTTGGGCGCCGCGGCTAGCCGTCCGAAATGCGCGCGGCGCCGCAGAACCGAGCAGCGCCGCGTTCACCTTTCCGTCCGGCCCGTCCGAGCGCCCTCGCTACGCCTGGACGAGCGTGTAGCTGAACGAGCCGTTCGTGCCGCCGATGGCGGAGACGAAGCGCGAGTAGTCGCTTGGCGCGAGCGTCTGACAGCCGATGGACCGGGGTGAGCTCGCGTTGCCGGGGTGGAAGAGGACGGCGGTGATCCTGTCGCCGCGCTGCTCGGAGGCGCGCCGCTCGGCGCCCGAGTAGACCCCGTCCTGGTTGGTGTCGCGCCAGCCGGCGAGCGACCCCGAGCCGCCCAGCGTCTGCACGTGGAAGCTCGGGCTGCCGCGGTACATGCCGTTTGGTTTGACCATGTAGTTGCCCGCACCGATGAGCCCGATGTCGCCGCGGCCGTCGCGGGTTACGTCCGGCGCCGCGGACGAGCTGGTCTGGCCGGCGTGGGTGGCGCCGCGGAACTCGTAGCAGCGCCCGCTTGGCGTCAGGACCACGAAGACGTCGTCGTAGGCGCGGCTGTTGGTCGTCTCATGGCGCGTGCCGTCGAGTCGCATGCCGCGGATGCCGAGCACGGTGGGCTTGCCGTCCGGGTTCACCTGCCCGCCGTTCGCGCGGACGATGCGCGCGTAGTGGGCGAACTTCTCGGCTTCCGACAGGTTGCGCGGAGCGATCGTGACGCTGGGAGTCCCGGAGTCGAAGCTGTCGGCGGGGCTCGACGTGCTCGCGGGCGTCTGGGGTGCCGTTGCCCGCAGCGCGCCCCAGGTCTGGGGACCGACGATGCCGTCGACCAGCAGCCCGCGGTTTCTCTGAAAGGCGAGCACCGCCTCGCGCGTGCGGGGGCCGAAGGCCCCGTCGACCGGGCCCGGATCGAACCCGGCCTGCTTGAGCAAGCGCTGCAGGTCCGACACCGAAGAGCCGCGGCTGCCCTTCTTGAGCAGCGGGTCGGGGCGGTATGTCGACACGGGCGAGTTGTTGGTGCGCTGAACGCTGGGCATCGGTGTTGACCTCCGCCCGAGATTGTCGTCCGCGGCGCCCGAGGGTTGCGTCCGTTTCTTTCCTGATCTCCGCGGGATGCAGGGCGGTGGTGCGCCGATGTCGGCGGCGGTGGGTTGCCGGTCTACACGGTGGCGCCTCGGCCGATAACGCTCGGACCATTGCCCGGCTTTCCCTCTTTGACGCAAAGCGGCTTTTGAGGTTGTCTCCCGGGCGACCTACGCCGGCACAACCAAGGAGATCTGCAGATGCTCGATCCGAGGATGGAGAAGCTTGCTGAGACTCTCGTCAACTACTCGTGCAGGGTCGCCAAGGGCGAGCACGTGCTCATCGAGGCGACCGACATCCCCGACGAGATGGTCGCGATCACCGTGCGCAAGGTGCGCGAAGCAGGCGGCATCCCCTTCGTCACCGTCAAGCGCACCCGCATCCTGCGCGAGCTCTACAGGGACGCCGACGAAGAGGGGATGACGCTGACCGGCGAGTACGAGCGCTTCCGGATGGAGAAGATGCAGGCATACATCGGCCTGCGCGGCGCGCAGAACGTCAACGAGCACTCCGACGTGCCCGCCGACAAGATGAAGATGTACCAGCGCCTGTGGATGAAGCCGGTGCACATGGAGGTGCGCGTCCCGCACACGAAGTGGGTCGTCTTGCGCTGGCCGACCGCGGGGATGGCCCAGCAGGCCGAGATGTCGACCGAGGGGTTCGAGGATTTCTACTTCGACGTCTGCACGCTCGACTACGCGAAGATGTCCGAGGCGATGAAGCCGCTCGTCGAGCTGATGAAGAAGACCGACCGGGTGCGCCTGGTCGGCCCGGGCACAGACCTGAGCTTCTCGATCAAGGGCATCCCGGTCATCCCGTGCGACGGCAAGATGAACATCCCCGACGGCGAGATCTTCACCGCCCCGGTGCGCGAGTCGGTCAACGGCACCATCCGCTACAACACCGAGACGCTCTACATGGGCACCAAGTTCTCGGGCCTCGAGTTCACCTTCCGCGACGGCAAGATCGTCGAGGCCAAGGGCAACCCGCAGGACCGGCTCGACGCGGTGCTCGACTCGGACGAGGGCGCCCGCTACGTCGGCGAGTTCGCCATCGGCGTCAACCCCTTCGTGCGCAAGCCGATGCTCGACACGCTCTTCGATGAGAAGATCGCTGGCTCCATCCACTTCACGCCCGGCAACTCCTACGACGAAGCTCCCAACGGCAACAAGTCGCAGGTCCACTGGGACATCGTGCTCATCCAGACCAAGGAGGCGGGCGGGGGCGAGATCTGGTTCGACGACACGCTCGTGCGCAAGGACGGGCTCTTCGTGCTCGATTCGCTCAAGGGGCTCAATCCGGAGAGCCTGGGCGGCTAGCTGAAAGAGGCGCCGGGCAATCCCGAAGACGTGTCGAGGAATCCTTCGAGCGATCACCGGTCGGCCCGAGTGTAGGGCGAGCTGGCGAGGCCGAAGTCGAGGGCTCTTCGACTCCGCTCCCGCCGCTGGTGCATCGGGAGCTACGCTCAGGGTGAACGGGGGACGAACCGAGGTCAGGGACTTTTCGCGACACTCTTGAGGCTCGAAGGCTGCGGTGATTCGGCGAGTCAGCGCGTCTCGCCCGGACCCGGGAGCAGCCTGCGCAGCATCATCAGCGTCAGGCCCCAGACCACCCGATCACCGTGCCGCCAGCACGCGAAGCTTATCGGGAAAGGCCCGACGCGCCGCCGCAGGCGATCGTCGAGCTCGCCGCGGGCCGCGGCGTCGAGCGGCAACCAGAAGGTGCCGACCGCATCGGCTGCCGAGCTTCACTTCCGCCACTCCATGCAACGCGAAGACGAACGGCTGCATGACCAGGCGCCCGAGCGGACCGAAGGGCCGGACGGAGTCGAGCGCGCCGAGCAACCGCGCCTGCGAGTCGAGGTCGAGCCCGACCTCCTCGCGCGTCTCGCGAATCGCGGTCGCCAGTAGCGATCCGTCGCCAGCGGTCCAGTGACCACTCGGCAGGCACGCGTCGCCCGACCAGGGATCCTTGGGGTGCACCGCGCGCTGCATCAGCAGCACCTCGAGGCGACCGGCTTCATGGCGCACGAGCACGGCTACGGCGGCCTGGCGCCGCGCTTCCGGCGAGCGACTCGGCAGCCTTTCGGGCGAGAAGCGCAGGAAAAAAATCGCGTGATGGAGTCTCGAGAAGGCGAATTCCCGCTGATCCACGCGTGTTCGAGGCTCGTTCTGTCGGCTATCAACGGAAAATCGCGCGATCGAGACTCGATCGAGCCTGTTTCGTTTGAAATTCCAATTTCCGAGGGCTCCCCCCGTGTGCTGCAGGACAAGTCGCGGGCTTGTCGCCGCGAAGCTGCGGCTTGCGAGGCTGAGCCGCGGGCCCGTACCGAACACCCCGAGCCAGTCGATGGGCTCGAGCCCTTCGGCTTGGCTTCCACCGCTGACGCGGCGGGAGCGGCGCTCGCGATGACCCGGCGGCAACTCGCTCGTGCGTGCCGAATGCATCCACGCCGAGCTCAAGGCGGTCGAGGAGCGCTTCTCGGCGCGGTGTCGAGGCGCTGCCGCGGGCACATCCCGAGGCCGCCCGGCGCGACCCGTCTCGGGCGGCGTACATGACCGTCCACATCGTGGAATCGCTCACCCACCACTACGTACTGCACTCGACCGAAGCTTTGATTCCGAGCGCCTTTGTCGATGATTCGTGGCGGTCCTCGAGCGCTGTCTGGCGGCGTGATGCCGCTCTGCAAGCGCCCTCCGGCCGACGAAGCGGTCGGCCGGGGGCGACAGTCGGGCCGCCGTTCGAGTACCCGCCGGCGAACGGTGGACGCCGCGGCAAAGACGCGAAGAGCGGGCCGCGAGGCCCGCTCTCCGATGGTTCCGCGGACAGGGACTAGGAGCGGCTCAGGTCTCGATCGACGTCGTCGAGACACCGACCAGATCGCCGTGCGCGTTGCGACCGATGACGTAGACGCCGATCTCGACCTCGCCAACGCGGATCACCTGCAGGTCGGTGAGGTTGGCCTCGAGCGCCGCGCGAAGCTGCGAGTACTTGGCCGCGTCCGCCTCCTCGCAGTCGCCCCACCAGTCTTCGGGCGTGGTGTGGTCCGCGAAAAACTCAGCGAAGTCGCGAACCTCGACCGGCGTGCCTGCGTCCTTGCCGAGGAGCTTCAGCATCTGCTCGCCCGTCGGCCGCGTAGCGCCGGCGCCCTCGGCGAGGAAGAAGTCGAAGGGATAGTCGGACTCGCTCATGAACCAGAGATCCTTGGTCGCCTCGGCGATGCTGGCGCGCAAGCCATCGAGCTCGGCCTGGCGACCATCGACCTCTGCCTCGAGCGACAGCGGCCCGAACCAGCGGACCTGCTCGCCGTCCTTCACCTCGAGGTGGAAGGTGCCGTTCTTCGAGTCGATGAAGGCCCGGCGCCCCGAGTCGATCTCCAGGCTGTTCAGGTAGCGGGTCGACGGAGCCTTCTCCATCGGGTCCGGCAGGGCCGCGCCCTCGAGCAGACCGGCGATGGTGTCGCGCATCTTCTGGGCGTTGGCGCCGAGCGGCAGGTTGCTCTTCGAATAGAACGCCTCGAGCTCCTCGCGGGCACCCTCGGCCAGCACCGACGGCGCCGAGCCCTCGAAGCCGCTCTCGCCTGCGAGCTGCGCGAGCAGCCTCGCCTCGCCCGAGCTCACCCGGTCGGCGCCGCGCGTGCCCGCGATCGCGGCCTCGATGATCGCCCGGGCCTCCTCCTTGGTGATGGAGGGCTTCTCATTGGCGGAGTGCTCCAGCGCCTTGCGGATTGCAGAACGAACGGACGGAATGCTCATCGGAACCTCACCGAAGACCAGTTGGCCCATTGTCGTTCGGTGCCGCGGGGGAGTTGCCTTGGCCGCGTGGAAACACGGCGAGGGCTGTCTCGCAGCCGGCGCACGCGCCAAGGCAACGAAGTGAAGGCACCCGCGATGGCCTTGCTGTACGGTTCGACGAAAACCTCGATTGAAAGGCAGGCTTCATGCTCCGCTCCGCCAGAATTCTGACCCTGATTGCCGCACTCGGGCTTTCCGCCTGCGATCTCCTGGAGCAGCCAGACGCCTCGGGACGCTGCCAGGGGATGGTAGGCCAGACCTCTGTCGACGGAGAGCTCGCCGCCGACAGCGAATTCCACCGCGACGACGGTCACTTCGGCTCCGAGGCAACTTTCCTCAACCTGAGCACCGCCTCGGGTGCGCTGCGCATCTACGCCCATCTCGAGGACATGCCGAGCGAGGCGACAGTGGGCACGCACCCGCTGGTGCCGCTGAACGGGCTCGTCGACACCTGGCAGATCTCCCAGCCCATGGGCGCGCCCGCCCTCTCTGCCGGCAGCTTCACGCTCACCGCCGCCGACCGCGAGCTCATCGCGGGCAGCTTCGAGATGGACTTCGCCGACGGGTCGAAGGCGAGCTGCGAGTTCTCCGTTCCCCGCGACATGTCGCTCGACACCGACGACTAACCTGCCCAGCGCCGCGCGATGTCGCTTGGGTTGCCGCCGCGCGTCGAGCCCGCTAGTTGAAGGCAAACAAGAACACGGAGGATGAACATGACCGACTTTGGCCCGAACCCCTACGTCGTCGACATCGAGAAGACCACGCTCGAGAACCAGAACTACCGGACCACCGTCTGGACCGGGAAGTACATGCAGATGACCGTCATGGCCATCAAGCCGGGCCACGACATCGGGCTGGAGATCCACGACGACCACGACCAGTTCCTGCGGGTCGAGCAGGGCAAGGCGCGCGTGCAGATGGGCCCGGCCAAGGACAACCTGAGCTTCGACAAGGAGGTCTCCGACGACTGGGTCATCCTCGTGCCGGCGGGCCAGTGGCACAACGTGACGAACATCGGCGACCAGGACCTCAAGGTCTATTCGCTCTACGCACCGGCCGAGCACCCGCACGGCGCCGTACACCCGACCCGTGAGGACGCCGAGCGCGCTCACGGGCACGACTAGGCGACGGTCGACAGCCCGGCGATCCCAGGTTGGCAGGGGCGCATTGCAATGCGCCCGTCGACGATCAGGCAGAAGCGCGGGCGATCTCGGCGGCCGGCACGAAGGCCGGCGCTCCGGAAATCGAGCCTCCGCCTCCCCCCGAGCTACCAGCAGATGCCGGCGTGCGCCGTGGGCGAGCCTTCGGACGAAGGCACGCCGTCGGCGTCGTAGCAAAGCTCGTTGGGCCCGCAGGAGACTTGCGGGTTGGGGTTGAGCGCCGCGTTGCACCAGGGCGTGCAGACCCCACGGAAGCAGAATGCGCCGGAGATGCACCTCTCGTCCTCCGGCACCAGGTTGCGCTCCATTTCCGTGCACCTGCCACTGACCGGCATCGTGCCCCCGGCCCAGCAGTAGCCGATGCCCACGTACTCGGTGCCATTCCAGGTGTTCAGAGGCACGCACGTGCCATCGCCCGTCGACTCGTTGTTGCAGGGCTGGAAATACTCGCTGGAGATGGGGCTGCCCTGCGCGTCGCGCGCGCAGTAGGCCCACCAGCAGTGGCCGGCGAGACCCGAGGGTTGCGCGTCGGCCGGATAGCACTTGTGGTGGTAGGCCGGGCAGTCGCCGGCGCTCGCACAGGGCGCGAGACAGACGTGAGTGCCCATCACCGGGTCACGCACGAGCTGGAAGTCGAAGCCCCGGGCACAGCCGGTCCCCGGCTGGCAGGGCGCCGGCTCGACGGGCAACACGCAGCTCGAGGCAGAGGGGGCTTGCTGGATGTAGTCGCAGACCTTGCCGATGACCGCGCAGGTGTCGGGCAGCGTTTCGCCTCCCGGGCCGTCGCGCCGGGGCAGGCAGGTACAGGTCGTCCCGCCGGGCGCCTGCGTCACCGGATCGAAGCAGCCCTGGCCAACCTCGCACTGCGAGCCCCCGCAGGAGACGAGGCAGTGGGCGTCGGCACCGCAGACCGCGCCGCTCGGGCAGGAGGTCGCGGTGCACTTGCACAGGCCGTCGACCGGAGCGCACGTCTCGCCGTCGGCACACTCCACGTCCAGGCACAGATCGACGGGCGCACAGTGCCGGTCGGTGTCGCAGAACTCGCCCGCCGGACAGGACGCGGCGACACAGCCGCAGAGGCCGGTCGCCGGGTCGCAGCTCTCGGCCGGTCGGACGGGTGACCTCGGCGCAGACGTCGACCGCCAGCTCGCAGCGGCGCGCGGCGTTGCACGCGAAGTTGGTCGGGCAGGAGTTCTCTTCGCACTCGCAGTCGCCGACCTCGGGGGCGCAGGTCTCGCCGGCGTTGCAGGTGATGCCCCAGCACTGGTCGATGACGCACTCGAGCGTCGTCGGATCGCACCGGCGGCCCGAGGGGCAGCTATCCGGCGAGGTGGTGCACCGGCACTCGCCCGTCGTCGGCACACAGCTCTCGCCAAAGTCGCAGTAAACGCCCCAGCAGAACGGCACGCAGTCGAGCCAGGTCGGGTCGCAATAGCGCGTGGGACTGGCGGCAGTGCAGGTGTCGACCGGGGCGATCGCGCATTCGCAGGAGAACGTCTCCGGGTTGCAGCTCTCCCCCTCCCGGCAGTACAGCTCCGCGCAGCCGTCGTAGCAGTGGTGATCCACCGGATCGCATAGGTATCCGCTCGGGCAGGACTCCTCGGTGCAGCGACAGCCGTCGCCGACCAGCGGGTCGCAGCTCTCGCCTGACGGGCACTCGAAGCCCGCGCAGCGGTTGACGCAACGGCCGGTCTCCGGGTCGCACGCGCCCACCTCGCCGGTGCAGGCCACCGGGTCGCAGCTACAGGCTCCGGTCTCCGGGTCGCACGCCTCGCCGGGATTGCAGACGCCGGAACGACACCGATCGACGCAGCGACGGGTCGCCCCGTCGCATCGCTGACCTGACGGGCACGAGCCCTCGGACGCAGCGGCATTCGCCGCTCGCCGGCTCGCAGGTCTCACCTTGGGCGCAGTCGACGAGCTCGCAGTGGCTCGTGCAGTGGTTCGTCCGCGGATCGCAGGCGCCGAGGCTGCCGGTGCACACCTCCGGGTCACAGCGGCAGACGCCGGTGGCCGGCTCGCACCTGTCACCGGGGGCGCACGCGCCCTCGGTGCAGCGCGTCGTGCAGCGGCTCGTCGTCGGGTCGCAGAACCCGTCGGCCGGGCAGCTATCCTCGCTGCACGCGCAGGCGCCCGATTTCGGGTCGCAGGCTTCACCGGCCTCGCAAATCACCCCGGCGCAGAGCTCGATGCATTGGCGGTCGGCGCCGCAGACCTTCGGCGCCAGGCAGCTCCCCGGGCTGCAGGCGCAAACGCCGGTGGACGGGTCGCAGCTCTCCCCGGCACCGCAGGTCACCGCGTCGCACTTGTCCGGCAAACCCGCGTCGGCCTCGGGGCCGAGCGGGTCGTTGGGCTCGCCGCAAGAGAAGACGAAGAGTGCGGCGAGAAGCAGAAGCGCGTGCCTGGCCATGCGAGACTCCTTGGGCACCGGATTGTGAGAGGCCGGCCACCATTTTGAGGTGGACAATCGCCCGTCAAACCTCCGCGGGCCAAGGCGGCGCGAGGCGACGGGCACGGCGAGGCGAGGCCGGCAGGACGGTCAGCAGACTCGAGCCAAGCCAGCTTCAGCGCCGAGGACGCACCTGCCGTGCTTGGGGTGAGCGGGGCGCGGGCCAAAGTCGGAGAGACTGCGCGAGTCTTCCGGAGGCCGTGGGGCTTCTGCCCGCGCAGCAGGCGGATGGGACCTCCTCGCGATCGACGAGGCGAGAAGAACCTCTCTCAGCGCACCTCGCAGGCCGTCGGCTCCCACGTCTTCGGCATCTCGAAGCCCTTCTCGGTCCAGCCCTCCGGCGGCGACCACCTTCCCTCGTCGGCCTCGAAGCAAGCGTAGGGAACGTCGCGCGCCTTGCTGCCCTTGATCGGGAAGCGGAAATGCCACCACTCCTTCGAGTAGCCGCGAAAGCCGCGCGCCTCCATCGCCTTCTTCAAGAGGAGCCGGTGCTCGAGCGCCTTGCCCTTCACGCGCATCGTGTGGCTCTCGGGGCTGAGGGTGTCGAAGTCCGTGCCCATGTCGAGCGGCCGGCCGGTCTGCAGGTCAGCGAGCGTCAGATCGACGGTGTGCCCGTGGTTGTGACCCGAGCGGCGCGCGATGTAGCCGCCGTTGACGAGCGCTATCTGGCCGGTGCGCTCGGCCCAGGCGACCATCGCTCGGGTGGCGCGGTGCGGCCGGTAGGCGTCGTAGACGAGCAGGCCAAGGCCTTTCGGTGCGAGGTCGGCCTGGACCTGCGCGAGCGCCTTGGCCGGAGCCTCGAGCATCCAGGCGCCCGCTGTTCCATAGCCGGGCAGGGGCGCGCCGGTGAAGTTGCCGGAGGTGTGGTAGCGGATCTCCAGCCGCAGGCACGGCACCGCCGCGGTCAGGTCGACGAAGCCCTCGGGCGGAGCCCGCGACGCACTCGCCCGCTCGGTGCTCGCCTGCGGCCTGTCGGCCACCGGCGCCGCCGCCATCGAAGACAGCGCCCCGACGATGGCCAGCGCAATCGGCAGGCAACTCTCGCGGCGAAGGACCATGAGCCTCTCCGTCCCTGGCTTTCCGGAACGCGTGCGCCGTCGAGGATAGTCGCGGCGCTCCGGCACCTCAACGAGAGAGGGCGGCCCCGCCGCTTCGGAAAGCGGCCGGCCTGCCCGCCGTCCGGCACGAAGGCCGGCGCCCGGGGAAGGCCGGCACGAAGGCCGGCGCTCCGGTTGCCGTGGCAGCGTCGACGGGGCCGGCTCAACGCTTGGGCTTTGGTTCCGTCAGCCGCTCGCTCAGCATGTTGCAGAAGAGCGCGCCCTGTTCGATCGCGTCGTCGAGGGCCCGGTGGGTGTGCGGGTGGCGATCGAACCAGCGGGCGGGCATGTTGCGCTTGGTCGCCAGGCGGAAGTCGACTCGCATCAGCGCCATCGCGTAGGTGCGGATGTCGAGTGCCGAGTGGGTGAACGGGTTCTTGCCGGTGAAGCGCACCAGGTACCAGTGCACGAAGGCGAAGTCGAACGAGGCAGGGTAGCCGACGAACACCGGCTTGCCCGGGAGGCTGTGCACCCAGGCCGCGTAGCGCTGCATCGAGGCGCCGGGAGGCTGGGGCTCTTTGCGGCAGGCCTCCCAGGCCTCGGGGTGGCCCTTCCACCAGGCCATCGTCGCCGGGTGCTGCCCCGCGCCGGGCAGCGTCTCGAGGTTGACCTCGAAGGTGCTCACCAGCGTCTTGTCCGCGAGGAAGGCGGCCGACCCGAGGCTGAGCATCGAGTACGGACCGGGGATGGGCCCGTCGGCCTCGACGTCGGTGCTGACGTAGATCTCCTTGATCCGCGCCATCGGCTCCTTTCGCCTCCTGGGACATCGAGGCGAGCGCCACCATGCGCTCCTTGGGGTTCGAGGCCGGCGACTCCGGATAGCCTACTCGTCGGGCCAAGCGGGCACCGACTTGGTCTGCCCAGGCTCGATCTCCCCGAGATGCTCGAGCACTTCCCGGTAAGAAGGATGGTCCTTCGGATAGGTGAAGTGCCCGTGGCCCACCGTGCCGTCCGGGCCCTCGGCTCTCAGATCGAGCACGAGAGTGCCGTCTGCGAGCATCTGAGCGACACCTACCGAGCGCTGATTCGCTTCCATCACGAGACTCCCGCCAGGCCAGCTTCGAGGTTCCAATCGGCTTGCTCACTCAGGCGCTCAGAGACCTTGGCCTTGGGCAGTCTCTGCGCCTGGCCGGCCTCTTCGGCCGCGGGCGTCGGGGGTTGCAACGGCGGGCTCCTGTCGATCTTCGTCATCGGCCCCTCTCGCTCGTTCCCGTCGGCTCAGGCGACCACCCGTCCGTCGCTCCAGCCAATTTTCGGGCTACTCCCTGGCGAATTGCCAACGCAGGCTCGGCTTCGGACCAGGCGCGCTTCGGAACACCAAGCCCTTGCGCCGTCACTCCTTCATTTTCGCGGCAAACGCTTGCCCGCCGTCGCAGCGTCTCCGCTCGACTCATCCGGATGCTTTGAGAGGCGAAGAGGCGAGGCGACGGCGAGCGGCCTCCGGCTGAAGCTCCGTCGAGGAAGCCTTCTTCGACTCCGTCCGGTTCCGCTCACCCCAGCTCCCGCCGCGCGAGCGGCGGGAGCGCAGTCGAAGTAACCTCTCGACTTCGCTCGAGGTGACCGGGGGCGGCGGCGGGCCGAGTTCGAGGAGATTTCCCGACACCTCTCGCGAGCGTTCACACCGCCCCTGCGCGCCGCACCGGTTCAGGCCCGCCTCGTCGCCCTCGCGGTGCCCGCGGACGATCGAGCCGACCGCCTTGCCTCGCGCTGCGCCGGCTTCGAGCGCCCGTCCTACGGCTGGACGGGCTCGAGCGAGGAGGCCGAGCCGTAACCGGCCGCAGGCGAAGCCGCCGCCTCGGCGAAGGCCGCTCGACGCTTGCGCCCGCCCGGAGACGCGAGCCGCAGCTCGATCTGCCCGTCGCGCACCCGCAACTCGAAGCTCGGCTGCGGATACGGAGAGGGGCCGTGCACGACCGCGCCGTCGTCGAGCCGGTAGGCCGAGCCGTGGCACGGGCAGGTGAGGACTCCGCCCTCGACCCGGCCGCTCACCAGCGAGCAGCCCGCGTGCGCGCAGGTGTCGGCGAGGGCAAAGATGCGCTCGCCCTCGCGATAGAGCAGCACCGGCTCGCCGCGCAGCGTCGCGCGGGTGAGCACTCCCGCGGGCAGATCGGACTGCTCCATCACCGGCGTGAACTCGTCGACCTCGCGCGCCCAGGCGTTGCGGTCGACCTGGGTGCCAAGGGTGTAGACGAGGTGCCCGCCGAGGAAGGCGCCGGCAGAAGCGAGCGTGTAGCCGCCGACGGCGAGCGCCTTTCCCGCCGAGTGGCTGCCGCGAAGCCGCAACCACAGCGAGCCCCCGAACGCGCCGACCGCCGCGACGTTGAGCAGCGCGTGGACCAGGCCGACCGGTCGCTGGCGCCGGTTGACGTCGGACCAGTCGGCGAGCCCCGAGAGCGCCGCCAGGCCAGCTCCCGCGAGGCCGGTCCCCAACGCGACCGATGAGGCGAACCGGCCGGCGCGCGTGCCCCTGCGGTCGAGCAGATCGACCACCAGGGCAGCGGTCCAGGCGCCGATGGGCACGTCGGTGAGCGCCGGGTGCAGCGGGTGGCCCAGCCAAGTGCCGTTGAGCGCGTCCTTGGCGCGCTTCGCGCCCGGATTCGCCGTGAGCAGCCGGTGAGCGCGTGTCTGCCACGTCCGCGCAAAACCATCGATGCGCTTCTGATGGGAAAGCCCGAACAAGAGGCGCTGGAACATGAGTCCTCCAATCCATCGGCGAATCTGCCGTGCGCCTGGAATCTGGCCGCACAGGAGAGCAGGCGGAAGACACCCTCTGCCCGCCGCGTCAGGCTCTGCTCGGCACACCCGGTGGCGGATCGAGAGGTTCGTACTCGCCTGCTTTGATCCGGGCTGCGCCTCGGCAACCGCGCGCGCGGCGAATCGGAAACGGAACCGGGCCCGCCTACCGCAGGCAGAGCGCCGGGAGGCTCCGCCGCGCGACTCTGAGCTCTTCGACCGGGACGACGACGCCGAACCCCGCGCTCAGCTCGCCGGCCAGATAGCGCAGGCCGGGCGGGTCGTCGCGGCGGCGAACCCGCAGGACGCTGTTGCGCTCCCTGTCGCTCGGCCGGCTGAGGTCCATGCGCAGACGCGCGATGCCCTTGCCTCCTCGATGGATCAGCGTGAGCTGCGCGCCCTCGACACTCTCGACTATCGCCACGTGCGAGTACGGGTCGTTCACCCGGCCGTCGCGGTTGCGATCGTAGGTGTCGTGGAAGAAGGCAAGGTCGCCCGCCCGCGGTCGCGTCGTCGGCCGGGTCGCCAGCATCAGGGCTTCGGACCCGGTGCGCGCCCGCGCCGGCAGCGGCAACACCACGCCGACCTCGGCGAGCACGTGCTTGACGAAGCCGGAGCAGTCCCCGCCGAAAGGCCCGCCGACATATCGGGCGGCTTCCTTGGCGATCTCTCCGCCGAGCGCGCTGTCGACGGCTGCCGGCGAGTCGAGCGGAGCCGGGCGATCCGGGACGACGGCGCGCGTGGCGCAGCCGCTTCCCAGGGCGAGCAGGGCGAACGGAGCGAGGAGACAAGCCGCTGGAATGCGCATCACCGAAAGCCTTTTGCGACAGGGGTCCTGGCCCTCGGTGCCCTGTCGCCATACGCCACCAGGATCCCACGAAACCTGCACAGCGGCCCAGGGAGCGGGGCATCGCCCTTCGGGAGTCGGGGCCTCTCGACTCCGCTCCCTCGTTCCTCGGGAGGCTACGCTCGAGGTGAGCGGGGGAGGCCGAAGTCGGGCCCTCTCGACTCCGCTCCCGCCGCTCGCGCATCGGGAGCTACGCTCAGGGTGAGCGGGGGAGGCCGGGCTCGAAGAAGGATCTCTCGACGAGCCTTCAGTTCCCACCGGGGAACGACCCGCCGGCATCAAATACCGCGCGCTCGGTCCGCGCCCTTCTCCGGATCGATTGCCCCTGGCGACGCCCCGCTCCAACCTCGCGGCGGGAGGTCGCTCGCCGATGAAGCTCTCGACCCTCGTCGATCAGCGCTTGATGAAGGTGAACCTGCGCGCCACCACCGCGGCCGGTGTGCTCGACGAGCTCTCCCGCCTCGTCTGCGCGCGGCACTTCCCGCTCGAGTGCGCCGAGCTGGTGCGCCGGCTGGTCGAACGCGAACAGGCCGAATCGACCGGGCTTGGCGGCGGGGTCGCCGTGCCGCACTGCCGAGTCCCCGGCATCGCCCGGCCCGTCCTCTGCGTCGGCACCTCGCGCGCGGGCGTCGACTTCGCCGCTCCGGATCGGGCGCCGGTGCGGCTCTTCCTCCTCTTGATCAGTCCCGAGGGCGAGCCCGGGCTGCATCTGCAGGCGCTCTCCCAGCTCACCGCGCTCGCCCAGGACCCCGACGTGGTCTCCCGGCTGCTCGCGGCCCGAAGCGACCTCGAGCTCTTCCACCTGCTGCGCACCGAGCAGACCGACCATTTCGGCTACGCGTCGCTCAGCCCCGAGGAGTTCGCCGTCGAGCTCGGCACCACGACCCGCGGGCTCTCCGACGCGCAGGCGCAGAGGCGCCTCGCCCAGTACGGCCCCAACCGGCTGCACGAGCTTCGCAAGCGCTCGGTGCTGCGCGCCTTCCTCGCCAACTTCACCAACCTCTTCGCGCTGCTGCTCTGGGCCGCCGCGGCGCTCGCGTGGCTGGCGCGGATGCCTTCGGTCTCCTGGGCGGTCGTCGCGGTGATCGTCATCAACGGCCTCTTCAGCTTCTGGCAGGAGCGCCGGGCCGAGAGGGCGCTGGCGGCGCTCGCGGTGCTCTTGCCGAAGCGGGCCCGCGTCGTGCGCGAGGGGCGCGAGAGCGTCATCCCCGCCGAGGGGCTCGTCCCCGGCGACCTGGTGATCCTCGAGGAGGGCGACGCCATCTCGGCCGATGCCCGGCTCATCGAGTCGGACGGGCTGCGGGTGGACAACAGCGTCTTCTCCGGCGAGTCGCGCCCCGGCTACAAGTCGGCCGGGCCGCTGCCGTTGCACGAGCGCGACTTCGTCTGGACCGAGATCCCCAACCTGGTCTTCGCCGGGACGACCACGGTCTCCGGCGCGGGCCGGGCGCTGGTCTTCGCGACCGGGATGGCGACCGAGATCGGCAAGGTCGCCTGGCTCTCGCAGGCCATCGGCGAGGCGCGCAGCCCGCTGCAGCTCGAGCTCGACCGGCTGAGCCGGGTCATCGCCCTGCTCGCCGCGGGGCTGGGCCTGGGCTTCCTCGGCATCGGCACGCTGCTGGCCGAGCTCTCCTTCGGCGCCGCGGCGATCTTCGCCCTCGGCATCATCGTCGCCAACGTGCCCGAGGGCCTGCTGCCCACCGTCACCCTCTCGCTGGCGGTCGCCGTCCAGCGCATGACCCGCCGGCACGTCCTCGTCAAACGGCTCTCGGCGGTCGAGACGCTCGGCTCGACGACGGTGATCTGCTCGGACAAGACCGGCACCCTGACCACCAACCAGATCAGCGTCACCGAGGTCTCGGTCGACGGGCGCACCTACGCGGTCACCGGCACGAGCTACGAGCCGCAGGGCGAGCTGCGCCTCGACGGGCATCCGAGGTCCGTGGCCGAGCTGCGCGGCGACGCCGAGCTCGGGCTGCTGCTCGAGACCGGGGTGCTCTGCAGCACCGCGGCGCTGCTCGCGCCCGGCCCGGGGCGCGCGACCTGGTCGGTCGCCGGCGATCCGACCGAGGGCGCGCTGCTCGTCCTGGCGGCCAAGGCCGGCGTGGATCCCGAGGGCGCGCGCGAGGCGAGCCCGCCGCTGCGGCGCGTGCCCTTCGACTCGATCCGCAAGCGCATGAGCTCGCTGCACCGCAGCCCCGACGGCGCGCTGCGCCTCTACATCAAGGGCGCGCCCCGCGAGCTGCTGGCGCGCTCGACGCGGGTGTCGCGCGGCGGCGCGCCCGAGCCGTTCGACGAGGCGGGCCGCGCGGCGATCGCCGCCCGCATCGACCAGGCCGCCGGAAAGGGCTTTCGTGTCCTCGGCTTCGCCTATCGCGACTTCGAGTCCGACCCCGGCGAGTCCGGCGCCGAGGCGCTCGAGCGCGAGCTGACCTTCGTCGGCTTCGTGGCGATGCACGACCCGCCGCGCCCCGGGGTCGAGGAGGCGATAGCGCGCTGCCGCGAGGCGGGGATCCGGGTGTTGATGCTCACCGGCGACTTCGGCCCCACCGCGCTGGCGATAGCCCGCCGGATAGGCCTGGTCGGCGCGGGCCCGGCGCGCGCGGTCACCGGCGAGCAGCTCGCGGCGATGTCCGACGCGCAGCTCGAGGCCGAGCTGACCGGCGGCGAGCTCGTCTTCGCGCGCATCAGCCCCGAGCACAAGCTGCGGATCGTCGGCAGGCTTCAAGCGCTCGGCGAGGTGGTCGCGGTCACCGGCGACGGGGTCAACGACGCGCCCGCGCTGCGCAAGGCCGACATCGGGGTCGCGATGGGCCTGCGCGGCAGCGACGTCGCCCGCGAGTCGGCCGAGATGGTGCTGACCGACGACGACTTCTCGAGCATCGTCGCCGCGGTCGAGGAGGGGCGCGCGGTCTACGCCAACCTCCGCAAGTTCATCACCTACATCTTCGCGCACCTGGTGCCCGAGGCCGTGCCGTTCGTCCTCTTCGCCTTCCTGTCGATCCCCGTGCCGATCACCGTCCTGCTGATCCTGGCCATCGACCTGGGCACCGAGACCCTGCCGGCGCTGGCGCTGGGGGTCGAGCGGCCCGAGCCCGGAGTGATGCAGACGCAGCCGCGCGCGCGCACCGAGCACCTGGTCGACCGCGGCGTGCTCGCGCGCGGCTACGGCTTCCTCGGCCTGCTCAACGCCGCCGGGGTGATGGCCGCCTACTTCATCGTGCTGCTGCGCGGAGGCTGGAGCTTCGGCGAGCAGCTCGAGCCGAACCCGGCGACCTTCGCCAACCCGCTGCACCTGCAGGCGATGACCACCGTCTTCTGCGGCATCGTCGTCATGCAGATCGCCAACCTCTTCGCCTGCCGCAGCGCCGACAAGTCGGTCTTCGAGATTGGGCTGTTCGGCAACCGGCTGCTCTGGTGGGGCCTGGGCTTCGAGGTCGCCTTCATGTTGGCGCTCGTCTACGTGCCCGCGCTCCAGCGGGTCTTCGGCACCGCCGCGCTCGGCCCGCGGGAGTGGGCGTTGCTCGTCGGGCTGGCCGCGCTGGTCTTCGTCGCCGAGGAGGCGCGCAAGCGGATCGCCCGGGCGCGTCGCGAGCGGAGAGGGCGGAGCCTGGGTTGACCTTTGCCCCGGCCGCTCGATAGCCTGCCTATCGTTTCGCGAGCGACATCGGGGTGAGTTGCGCAGGGACCTCGCGAAGCGACCAACCATCCATCGACAGAGGTGCGTTTCTGGCCCGAGGCCCGGGCACCTCTGCCCATTTTCAAGGGAGGAGTCCCATGGGGACGGAGAACGAAGCGAACAACGAGACGGCGATGAGCGCCGAGGAGGCGCAGACCAACAAGGCCGCCTTTGAGCAGGTGCTGCCGCTACTGACCGCGATAGCCGAGGGCATGCTCATCATCCCGCGCACCGACATCTTGCTCGCGGCGATCTTCGCGATCGGTGTCGCCAAGAAGGTGAACGAGCCCGCGCTGCGCGCCATCTTCAGCAAGCTGCCGAACGACTTCTTCGATATCGCCCTGCTCAATCGACTCGAGCCGGCCGCGCGCGCGGCGATCTTCGCGCTAGACGAGGCGCAGGCTGCAGGCGCGCTCGCGAGCGAGGCGAAGCTGCCCGCCAAGCTGTCGCAGGAGGCCATGGAGATGCGCGGGCGGATGCTCAGAGTCCTCGACTACCACCTCGGCCACGACAAGGAGGTCGCAGCGCTTCTCGCCCTGGTTCGCCTCGGCGCCGGCTACGCGGACCTCTCGACTGACCTCGGGAAGCTCGCGGCGATCTTCCGGAGCCATGCCGAGGTGCTCTCGAAGGACCCCTACATCCGCGTCGCCGAGGATGCGGACACCGCGGACCGGCTCGCCAAGATCATCCAGGAGGAGCTCGGCGTCGGCGCGACCCCGAAGCAGAAGGAGCGAAAGGAGCTGCTCACCCGCGCGTGGACCCTGCTGTTCACGACCTACGAGCAGATCGCCGAGCCGGGCCGCTGGCTGCTCAAGAACCAGGGCGGCGACGCGCTGTTCGTGTCCTTGATCACCGCCGGGCGCAAGCCTCCCCGGCCCAAGAGCAAGGCCCCGCAGGCTGCGCTGACGGCCTGAGTCACTGCCGGTCGAGAGAACGACGCCGCCCGACTCCGTCAGGGGTCGGGCGGCGCTGTTGCGGGACCCTGGGGGTGGGCGGAGCCACATTCCACGGGTCGAGCGCTGCGCGGATCTCGTCGACGAGCGGGCCGATCGGCCCCGCCGTGCGCTGCAACAGATCGATGTCCTCGGAGTAGCGACCACGCGTTATCGAAGAAGAGAGACGCCTGGCAGCGCTTAACGAACTGAAAGAGGCAGAGCGTCCTTGGGCCGCATACCGAAGCCGGGCTTGACCGAGTGCAGACGGGACGTAAGATCGAGTCGTATCGGTAAAACCGATACCAGCGGACCATCCACATGCTCCCCCGTCCTACCATCGAAGCCTTCGACGCTTGGCTGGCGGCGCGCTCGCTTCGGCTCGAGGCGATCGTGGTCGGCGGCTCCGCGCTTGCGCTCCTGGGCGTAACCGATCGGCAGACGCGGGACGTCGATATCCTGCAACCTGAGTTGCCCGAGGAGATCGCTCTCGCCGCTCGAGAGTTCGCGGCCCACCTGCGCGCGCAAGGCGTCGAGCTCGCCGACGACTGGCTGAACAACGGTCCGACGCAGCTTGCTGAAGTGCTGCCCGAGGGCTGGAGCCTTCGCGTTCGCCTGGCTTTCGAGGGCGCCGCGCTGCGGCTGTCCGTGCTCGGACGCGCGGATCTTCTCAAGACCAAGCTCGCGCTGTGCGATCGCGGCACCGACCTCGCCGACTGCATCGCCCTGGCGCCTACCGCGGAGGAGCTGCAGCAATCGGAGCCGTGGCTCGCCATTCAGGACGCCAACCCGATGTGGCCGGACCATGTCCACGCCACGTTGGATGACCTTCGAAGGAGGCTTGGCCATGACGTATAGACGGCCGTCGGCGCTGGGCGACCGCCCGGACACCTTCACGCGCGACATGGTCGGCGTCGGGATGAGCTTCGCGGCGGAGCCGAATCCGGACGCGCCCATCGAGGAGACGCTCCTCCATGCCTCGTCGCTCGGGATGGACGACGGCGACCTGCGCGTGCTCTCGGTCCTCACGACCTGGCTCGGCGTCCACTCCACGCACCTCAACGCCGACCGCCTCGTCCGCTGTGTCTCGGAGCATCCGTCCGCGCGGGTCCGGGCGTATTGGGCCGCCGTCGCCCACTGGCTCCGGAAGGATCGCCGCTTCGCGCGGCTGACGAAGCTGTACCGGGGGCGAACGCTCGACCTGCTCCCCGTCGGCACCGAGTTCCAGATCGCCCGGCGCGGCGAAGACGAACGCTTCGCGGGGTCGGCCCTTCGGGTGCCGTCCGGCACGCTCCGCGACCGCGCCGCCGACGTGCTCTCCCCCGAGGCGCTCGTTCGCCAGCACGCGGGTTACCGCAACCGAGTTCGCATGGGGCCGACGTGGCGCGCCGACGTATGGACCGTCCTCGAGAGCGCGCCCGACTTGAGCGTCGCCGAGGTCGCGCGCCGCGCAGGCTCCTCCTTCGCCACGGCCTGGCAGGTGGTGCAGGACTTCGCGCTGCTGCGCGCATCGGGCGGACTCGCCGCTTCGTCGTAGCCTTCCGGGCCGATGCCGCGGATCGTCGAGCCGGTCGAAGGCTCCGTTGCCGAGGGGGGGCCTTTCACTCATCGAGTGGCGGGTAGGCGGGGTGGGCGTCGACCTTCCACTCATCGAGTCGCGAGGCCGCGCGGCGGGCGCCGCCCTTCGACTCATCGAGTGGCGAGAAGGGGGGGTAGCCGCCGTTTCTCGACTCATCGAGTGGCGGAAACGTCGCACAGGCGACGATCCTTGACTCATCGAGTGCCGAAAGCGTCCTGAAGGCGACGATCTTTCACTCATCGAGTGGCGAAGAGGCCGCGCGGGCGCCGAATCTTGACTCATCGAGTGCCGAAACGGCGGGTTGGGCACCGCCGGTCGACTCGTTGAGTGGCCGGATGGCGGGTTGGGAACGACCTCGCGACTCGTCGAGTGGCAGGGAGCGGGTTGGGCGACGACCCTTCACTCGATGAGTCCGCGCAGGGTGGCGCTTGGCGACGCCTTGAAACCCCGAAGAAGCCGCGCCGGCGGCGAATACGCCCGAGAGCTGGCTCACCGGATATGAAGACGATCCTCTAAGGCCCAGGGTGCTGGGCCCGGATTCGTGAGATCTCGATGGACGCCGACTCGGTCACCCGCATCCAGGCTCCGCGCAACCCCGAGGTGTCGCTGACCACCGTGCCGAGGCTCCACAAAAACCCCCAGTCTAAAGAAGGCTTGGACCTTGTTCTGCGAGAAGAGCAGCGTCGCGTCCTCGCCGGAGATGGACAAATTCATCGCGAGGCTCAGCACTACGCTGAATCAGCATGGATACCGAGTCACTCACCTCAACGATCACCAAGAGCTTTGGCCGGCTCGCTCGCGTGCGCGCCAGGCGGCCACAGCGCCTCTACCAGGTAGAAATCCCCGCGTTCCTCGCCGATGGCGACGCGGCCCAGATCTACCTGCGTGAGCTCGGTTCGGGCGAAGTGACCATGACCGACCTCGGCCACACGGCGATGCGCCTGAGCTACACGCGAAAGATCACTCGAGACGTGGAGGCCGCGCTCACCAAGCTTGGCGAAAGGCACGGGTTTCGGTTCCAGGACGGCGAATTCGTCGCGCAGATGCCGCGGTCGGAGATAACCGCGGGCGCCATCGGCCTCGCGCAGATCGAAGCGGCAGCAGAGGCGGTGGTCGAGGCATCGGCTCGTCAGCGCGTCGGCGAGCGCCGCTTTCGAGAGGCGGTTCGCGGGGTCCTCGAGAGCGCCTTCAAAGAGGCGTGCGAGCTCGACTACACCGATCGCGAGTCGGATCCTCAAGGGGACTACCGCATCGACGCCATGGTCCGTCCGGGCAGGATCGCGCTGGCCATCTCGGTCGTGCCGTCGCCGGTCGAGGCCGAGCGCGCAGTGGGCAACCAGCTCTTCCTCGAGCCTCGCCTTCGCGAGCCACACCACTGGATCGCCCTCCCGCGCGACATCAACAAGCTGCCGGACAGGACCCGCGCCCGGCTGATGAACAGCTACCTCGTGCCCGTGCCGAGCGTCGAAGAGGACCCGGCGTCGGTCGCGCCGAGGTTGCGACAGCTTGCTGCGTAGCGGCTGCCTCCAGGTCTCTTGGCTCCGCGACCCGCGTTCGCTTGCACATGGCCGGTAGACGCCTCGTCGGTCCGAGGAGGCGTCGCGGCGAGGGGCCGCACGAGCAGCTTCGCGATGGGCACCTGAGCCGGTCCGCGCACGGCAAGGCGCTCAAGCAGGCTCTCGATTCCGCCGTCGCCGACGCGCCGCGCCGCCGGGCGGGGATGGCCGTCCGCGGACCCCTCAGCTCCTGGACTCTCACCGTACCGGACTCTGCCGCACGGGCTGGTCGCAGAAGCGGGATTGTCCGCCCGCGCTCGAGTCGTCCACGCGTGAATTGACTGAGCCGCTTCGCCTCGACGAGCCTGCACCAATCCCCCGGCATCAGATAAAGGGCCTTCATGGAAAGCGCGCTTGCGAAGAAGAGAATCACGGTCCGCGAGTTGTGCCTCCTCGAGTGCGTCGGCATCCCGCACTTCCAGCGCGGGCTGGTCTGGAGCAGCGAGTCGACGGCGCTGCTGCTGGAGTCGCTCTACCTCGACACACCGCTGGGGACCGTCATTCTTTGGCAGCCAGAGAGCGCTACGAGCCATGGCATCAAGCTGCCGTGGACCCAGGGCGAGCCCAAGTACTTCGTCGTCGACGGCCAGCAGCGGCTGCGCACGCTACGCAGCGTGCTCTTCGATGACGAAGCACCGAGCGAGGCCGAGGAGCCCGAGGTCGGCGCCGAGGGTGAAGCTGCTCACGGCGAGCAGGCCGATGGCACGCAAAGGGTCTGGTGCCTGAACCTCGCGCGGATCAGGGAGCTCGCGCCCTACCTCTCGCCCGAGCTCCGCGGACAGCCGATGTTCATGAAGGTCCGCGACCCGGCCGCGGCCAAGGCGCGCTTCCGGCACAACCTGGTGCCGCTGCGCCGGCTGCGCGAGTGCTGGACTCCCGATACCGAAACCTACGTCCGCGAGCGGCTGCGCCTCACCGGTGACCGCGCCGATGATCTCGCGCGCGAGGCCGTCCTCCGCACAGTGAAAGAGAGGGTTGTGAAGGAAGTCGCGCAGATGGCGAACCGGCCTCTCGGCCTCGAAGTGCTCGAGGAGAAGGCAGGCCGATACGACGTCGACGAAGTCGTGCGGCTCTACAACCGAATCAACAGCGCCGGGCGGCGGGTCGAGGCCGAGGAGAAAGCACTTGCCACGTTGGTCTCGATCCATCCGGGCTCGACCGAGCGCATCAAGGAAATCTTCGAGGCCGTTCATCCCAGCGAGCAGAACGCCGGGCAATCGCGGGACGACCACTTGCAGCGCCAGAAGGAGAAGCACTTCGGCTTCAAGCTGTTCATCCGCGTCTTCGTGCAGGCCTGCTCCCACCACTTCAACTACAGCCCCGGCGCCAGCTCGCTCTCGTTCTCCCTCCTCGACGTCCCCCGAGTTCAGGACGAGCTCAGGGAACACCCCGAAGAGACGGCGAAGCTGTGGAGCTGGACGAAGGAGGTCCTCACGTTCGTGCGGCACACGATTCTCGCCGAGCGCCTCCACTGCGACGACCTTCGCTTCTGCCCGGACGCCTTCTCGCTCACGCCGCTCTTCCAACTGCTGCTCAAGTACCCGGCCCTCATGAAGCACGAGCGGTACTGGGACGTGCTCGCGAGATTCACCTTGCGGCTCTACCTCGCCGAGCCGAACGGCCGCGAGCTGATGAAGTTGTGCAACTCCATTCGCAACTCCCACACCTTCGAGGCGTGCCTGACCGCCATCGAGGCGCTGAAGCTGGACACCGACAAGCTTAACGAGCTCTTCGAGCGGTCGATGTCGCTGCAACACCGCGGAGCTCTGCTTCTCTATTGGCTCGAGCGGAAGGAACAGGCTCGAGACCTCAGCTACGAAAACCAGGTGCCTGTCGAGGGCGAGCGCGACGGGGCCAAAGCGCCGGTCAAAGAGCGCGTGCTTGCGGAGCTAGCCAAGCTTCCCAGCTACAACCGGGCGAGAGAGACCTCGGGAGAGGACGCGGCGGAGGCGCTGATCGACGAGAGCTGCGAGCCCGAGAAGCAGCACCTCGTTCCCTACTCGCTGCTGAAACCGCTCTTTGGGCTGAGCGGCTCGCGCGTCGGCAGCCACGAAATCAACTCGGTCGGCAACCTCACCTACATCTCCCGCCCGCTCAATCGCTCAAGCGGTCTCAGCGACAACCCCGCCGACCTGAGGCGCGAGACCGACGAGAACAAACGGGCGCACCTCCTGTCCGACGAGTTCATCACGCTCTATGAGGCCGTCCTCGCCGAGAAGGATCCCAAGCAGCGCCTGAGCAACTTCCAGGCGATGTATCAGAAGCGGACGAAGGCCATTGCCTCGGCCTTCGAGGACTGGATCGCCAGTCTCCCTGCCAAGCCGCCGGAGAAACTCGCGCAGGAGACCCTCCGCTTCTGCTCGATGGGCAGGGACCGCAAGCACTGGATTGCCAAACTCCCTGCCAAGCCGCCGGGGAAACTCGCGCCGGAGACCCTCCGCTTCTGCTCGATGGGCGAGGACCGCAAGCACTGGATTGCCAAACTCCCCGCCAAGCCGCCCGTGAGAATCGCGCCGGAAACCCTCCTCTTCTGCTCGACGGGCGAGGACCGGATCAGAGACTTGGGCTACGACGACCCGCGGCTCGAGGATGCGCTGCTCGCGCTGCTCCGACTGCCGGGGGTGAAGGTGGGCCAGAGGCGGCCAAGCGAGAAGACCGTCGAGCTCGTCGGGCAGTCGAAGGGCCCATCGAGGAGGACGCTCTTCAGGCTATTTCTGACTTCCGAGTTGGTGGCCATCGCGCCCCGTGGAGACGCCGGGGAACTGCTCGAAGAGCTCCGGCAAATCGCCGCGCGCGGTAGCGGAAAACCTCTGGCGAACGGGGCGACCGATCGCTTCGAGCAGAGCACCCGCGACAATGCCGGAATCAAGGCGAACCTCGACGCGCTCGCCCTGCTGCGCGAGCGGCTCGACACGCTCGGCCGCGCCTAGACAACCCCGCCTTTGGCTCACCGCCTCGCGGCAGCCTGTCGGTCGCCTCGCGCGAGGAGGCGCGACCGGGCATTGAGCTCGTTGCAGTCAGCTTTGCGACGACCGACGAGCCCGAGCCGCGGCGTATCGAACCGGCCACGGTCTCGTCCCCGAAGGCAAGCTGAAGCATTGCGTCAGCCGCTAATCGCCGCACGCCGATCTCGGCAGGCACCTCGCTGATTCCCCGCCGCCCGACTCGGCGTGAACCCTCGCGTGGACCGAATCCGCGCGCTCTAATACGGTGGGAGCCGCGCATCAGGTCGGGCAGCCAGATCACGCGTCTTCGCGCGACCGAGCGCTGACCTTCGCCGCCTTTGGCCCCTCTCGCCCTGTGCCCGGAGCGCCCCGTGAAACGGCTCGCCCTTCTGTCCCTCGGTCTCTGCCTCACCGCGGCAACTTCGGGCACAACGCTCGACCAGCTCCTCAAGCTGCTCGGCGACTGCAAGTGCGACGAGGCCTTCCTGCTCGTCTCGAAGATCGACGCCTCCCCTTCCGCCGCAAACAACGAGGCCGCCCGCGCCGTCACCCGCGGCGCTGCCCGATGCGGTGAGGCCGACCCCCTCCTCGCGCTCTCGTTCTCCTCGCTCGCAGCCCGCCTCGCCCCCGACGACGACCAAGTCCTGCTCGCCCACGCCGAGTGGCTCGCCGCCGCCCAGCAGCGCGGGGAGGCCGCGGCGGTGCTCGAGCGGATCATGGCGAAACGCTCGGCCGAGCAGTCGCCACGCGCCTGGCTGTTGCGCGGGAAGCTCGCCGCGCAAGAGCAAGACCACGACGTCGTCCGGCGGGCCCTCACGCCGCTCGCCGAGCATCCGGAGCTCGCCCAGCAAGTTGCGCCCTTGCTCGAGCAGAGCGAAGAGGCGCTCCGTCTCCGCGAGCAACGACGAGAGGCGCAGGCGAAGCTCGAGGCGAGGGCTCGGGCGCGCGCGCAAGCGGCGCTCGAAGCGGCGAAGGAGGACCAAGCGGCCCGCGACGACGATGGGGAAGAAGACGACGAGGCAGATGACGACGAGGACGAGCCGCGAAAGCCCGACACTGACGCTCCACAGGAGGGCCTCCGTGCGCACGACCTCGGCGACGGATCGCTGCGCGGCTTGCCCGGCAGCATCGGCCGGCATGGCCGCACCCGCTTCCTGATCACCGGGCTCGAGAAGGGCGCCGCGTACCGTTTCCTCGCTACCGGAAGGTGCAAGCGCGTCGAGAAGGAGATCACCGTCGGCGACTGCCGCACCGGCTACACCTCCCGAAGCTGGAAGCTGACCGACGCCGACGTCACCGGCCTCGACTTTCGCGTCCAGTTCGGCGACCAGCCCTCGCGCTCTCTCGGCGTCGCCCAGGACGGCAGCAAGGACCAGAACCGGGTCTCGTTCTTCGCCGATGCGGCGCGGATGACCCTCTCCGTCTTCGACGACAGCAGCACGAAGACCGAGGTCAACTGCACCATCGCCGACTTCGCAATCGAGAAGGAGTAGCGGCTCGACCACCACTGGTCGCTCGGCAGCCCGCCCTGCCGGCAGGCGAGCTGACGTGACGCTTCGGCCCATAAACTCGGGGCTCGCTCCCGAGAGCGGCTATCCTCGCCCTTTCCAACGATTTGAGCCGGGGGGCGGCAGGATTCTCGATGGCGCTTTGGCTCCCGCATTCCGCACCGCACGGCTGGACCCGCGAAGAGGTCGGTGGAAAGGCCTTTCACCTTCGCCGACTCGTCGACTGGTCCTTCCCGGTGCCGCGCTTCGGCGTCGTCACCACCGAGGCGTTCGATCGATGGAAGACGAGCGGCGAGCTGTCGCAGGAGCTCGTCACCGCGCTCTTGGCCGAAATCGCGGGCTGGAATGCCTCGTCGTTTGCGGTGCGCAGCAGCATGACCCTCGAGGACGGCGAGAGCGCGAGCTTCGCCGGCATCCTCGAGTCGTTCCTCCACGTGCCGGCGGCCGAAGTCCCCGCGCGCATCGTCGACTGCTTCCGTTCGCTCGAGTCCGAGCGGGCCCGCGCCTATCTCGAGCAGAAGGCGGGTCAGAGGTCGGCGCCGCGCGTCGCCGTGGTCGTGCAGGCGATGGTCGAGCCGGTCGCCAGCGGCGTCGCCTTCAGCCGCTCGCCGTCCCTCTCCTCCTCGCTCGTCTATGTCGAGGCCGGCCTCGGGCTCGGTGAGGGGATCGTCGGCGGCCAGGTCGAGGTCGACGCGCACTGGGTCGACCGCTTTGGCCGCGTCTGGAAGGAGGAGATCCGCACCAAGACGAGCCGCGTCGCCTTCGATCCCGCGACCAAGGCGGTGCGGCTCGAGCCGGTTCCGAAGGGCGTCGCGAACGCACCGGCGCTCTCGCCCGAGAAGCTCGTCGAGCTGTCGAAGCAGGTCCTCGCCATCGAGGCGCGGATGGGCCTGCCGTGCGACGTCGAGTGGGCGCTCGACGGCGCGGGCACGCTGCACCTCCTGCAGGCGCGGGCGATAACGCAGCCTCACGGCCGGCTGCACTGGTACGCCGACACCAACCTCTGCGAGAGCTACCCCGGCGTCGTCAGCCCGATGACCGCGAGCTTCGTGACCCGCGTCTACACCAAGGTGTTCGGCGAGGCGCTGGAGCTGGTCGGCGCGACGCCCGAGCGGCTGCGCGAGCTGCAACCGCTGCTCGACACGCTGGTGCGCGAGCACGCGGGCCACCTCTACTACCACCTCGACAGCTACTACTCGGTGCTGGCCTTCCTGCCCGGCGGCGAGAAGAACCTGAAGGCCTGGCATCAGATGATCGGCGGGGCGAGCCAGGGCGGCGACATCGGCTCGGCGCTCTCCGCCTCCTCGTGGCTCGAGCGCGCGCGCATCAGCGCAGGCCTCGCCCGCGTCATCGCCCGGCACACCGCGGTCTTCGACCGCTTCTGCCGCGAGGCGACGCTCACCCTCGACGGGCTCGACCGCCGCCTCGAGGCCTGCGCCGATTCCAAGGCGGCCGCGGCCTTCCTGCTCGAGACCATCGCGAGCGTGCGCGGCTGGGGCCTGACTGCGGTGAACGACTTCCTGGTCATGGTCGGGCTCAAGGCGCTCGCCAAAGTGCTCGGGCGCTCGGGGCTGACCGAGGAGCGGCTCGCGCCGCTGCTGCGCACCCGGCGCGGAGTCGACTCGATGCGCGCGGTGCGCGACCTCTCGAGGCTCGCGGCGCGGCTCCGGTCGAACGAGCGCTTCGTGGAGCTCCTCGACGACTACGTCGCCTCCCGGCCCGACGACCCTGACCTCGAAGGCGTCTTTGACGCGCTCGCCGCGGCCGGCTTCGCCGACGAGGTGACGCGCATCGACGCCTACCTGCTCGAGTTCGGCGACCGCGCCTTCGAGGAGCTCAAGCTCGAGTGCATGACCTTCCACCAGTCGCCGCGCGGGTTCGTCGAGCTGCTGCGCTTCTACTTCGACCCCCGGCGCGTGCCGCCGCCCGAGGTCGCGGCGGTCGACGGCGGCGAGCGCGGCCTCGATCTGTCGGCGGTGCGGCCCCTCGACCGCCCGTGGATGAAGGTGCTGCTGGGCTACACCGAGAAGACCATCCGGGCGCGCGAGTCCACCCGCCTGCTGCGCGGCCGCTACTACGGCTTCGTGCGTCGCTGCGTGCTCGCCCTCGGAGAGAAGCTGAAGTCTGAGCGACCCGAGCTCTTCGGTGCCTTCGCGCGCCGCGATTTCTTCGCGCTCAACCTGCCGCTGCTCGAGTCGTATCGCGACGGGACCGTCGAGATCGGCGCGCTGCGCGAGGAGATCGAGCGCCGCCGCGGCTGGGACGCGCAGCGCATCGAGTATCCCGAGCGCTTCTGCCACTGCGACGACGACGCCGAGCCCTACTTCCTGATCCCGACGAGGCCGGCCGCGCAGCCCGAGCCCGGCGTGCTGCGCGGCGTCGGCGCGTCGCCGGGCAAGGCGCGTGGACGGGCGCTCGTCGTCCGGGATCCCCGCGAGGCGCTCAAGGTCGCCGACCTGCCATCGCGCATCCTGGTAACCCGCTCGACCGACCCGGCCTGGATCTTCCTGATGTCCCAGTGCGCCGGCCTGCTCAGCGAAAAGGGCAGCCTGCTGAGCCACACCGCGATAGTCGGGCGCGAGCTGAAGATCCCCGCCGTCGTCGGGGCGACCGACGCGACCAAGTTGCTGAGCGATGGCGAGCTCATCGAGATCGACGGCGACAGCGGCGCCATCGAGAGGGTCGGGGACGTGGCGATGGACGCGGCCTGATGAGTCGTCGGCGCGAGTAGGTAGGGGCGTATGGCAATACGCCCGGCGCAGCATGAGGCCCCGGCCATTGAGGCACCACGCCGCTTTGAGAGGAGGGTCCGATGAAAGCAAGCGCTCCCGAGGTGGGACTCGCGGCGAAGCGACGAACACCGTCCGCTACCGCGACCGGGAGACCGGCGAGCTCGGTTACGAGCGGGTCTTCGGCGCCGACGCCCTGCACTTCCTCTACGAGACGCGGCGCGGCGGCCTGCTGCGGACGGGCTTGCGACGTCGAGCGGTGAGCCGGCTCTACGGCCTGTTGCAGCGGCGCGGCGCGAGCCGCAGGCGTATCCCCGACTTCGTCGCCGGCCTGGGCATCGACGCGAGTGAGGCCGAGCTGCCGCTCGAGGCCTACCGCTCGCTCGATGACTTCTTCACCCGGAGGCTCAAGCCCGGCGTGCGTCCGGTCGATCCCGATCCCCGGGTCCTCGTGTTCCCTGCCGACGGCCGCGTGCTCGTCTACCCGCGACTCGACGGCGTGCGGCTGCGCGTGAAGGGCTGCAGCGTGGACCTCGACGAGTTGCTTGGAGACCGCGAGGCGGCCTCGCGCTTTCGCGACGGGACGGCCGTCGTCGTGCGCCTCGCCCCGGCCGACTACCACCGCTTCCACTTCCCCGACGGCGGCGAGGCCGGCAACGCGCGGCCCATCCGCGGACCGCTCGAGTCGGTGCACGCCATCGCGCTCGACGCCGGCTCGCAGAGCCTTCACAACAAGCGCGAGGTGACCTGGATCTCGAGCCGCGGCTTCGGACAGCTCGCCATCGTCGAGGTCGGCGCGATGCTGGTCGGGACCATCGTGCAGACCTACGCGCCCGGCCCGGTCACTCGGGGCCAGGAGAAGGGCTACTTCCGCTTCGGCGGCTCGACCGTCGTGCTGCTGCTCGAGCCGGGGCGCCTGTGCCTCGACGCCGACCTGATAGAAGCGAGCGCCGCCGGCCTCGAGACGCGAGTGAAGATGGGAACGCGCATCGGCGAGGCTCCCTGAAGCTGTAGGAGAAGCCAGTGGCCCCAAGCCTCGTCGCCGTCGATCCCGCGGACTCCGCGAACCTCGAACGCTTCGTAGACCTGCCGCGCCGGGTCTACGCCGACGACCCGCGCTGGATCGAGCCGATGAGGGAAAGCGTCGCGGCCGACCTGGTCGGCAAGTCGGCCTTTCGCGCCTATGCCGGGCTGCAGGCCTTCGTGGCGATGGACGGCGACGAGGTCGTCGGCCGCTGTGCCGCGCTCCTCAACCCGCGCCTCCTCGCGGCCGACGACACGCCGCTCGGACAGGTCGGCCACTTCGAGTCGATCGACGATCGACAGGTCGCGCGGGCCTTGTTCGCGGCGGCGTTCGACTGGCTCCGGGCGCGGGGCGCGCGCTTCGCGAGCGGGCCGATGAACGGCGGCGCGCACCGCGCGCATCGGCTGCTCGTCGAAGGCTTCGAGCAAGAGCCGTTTCTCCTCGAGCCGCGCAACCCGCCCTACTACCCCCGGCTCTTCGCCGACAGCGGCTTCCAGCGCCTGCACACCTGGCGCAGCTTCGACTGGCAGCTTCCGCAGATAGAGCGGCTCCTCGACGCGATCTCGGGCGGTGAGGAGAGGGTCCGCAAGCGCGGCGACTACCGTGTCGAGACCACGGACGGCGCCGACCGCGGAGCGGTGCTCGGCCGCCTCCACACGCTGCTCGACGCCGCCTGGAGCGGGCACCTCGGCTACGCCGCGCTCGACTCCGCGGAGCTGGTCGAGGGCTTCGCCGGCCTGCTGGCGGTGATGAGCCCCCGCAGCCTCGGGGTGCTCGTCGACGCGCACAGCGGAGCGGACGCCGGGCTCGCCTACTACTACCCGGACTATGCCGCCGAGGTGCGCGCCCTGCGGGGCGAGGCGTCGGGTTGGGGCCGCTGGCTCGCGAGCGGGGTGCGACCGAAGCGCGCCGTGTACCACACCATCGCCCTGCGGCCGGAGGTGCGCAGCATCGGCGCCGCGCAGTTCCTGCTGGCCGAGATGGTCCGCAACTCGCTCGCCGACGGGCACGACCGCTGTGTGGTCGCCCTCGTCGACGAAGGCTTCCGCATCTTCGAGCGCGTCTCGCCGCCGAGCCGCAGGTACGAGCTCTACGGACGGCCGCTCTGATCAGCCCGGCGCGACTTCGACCGTCCCCGAGGTCCCGTCGACCAGCACTTCGTCACCGTCCTTGATCCGCGAGGTCACGTCGGGAATCGCGAGCACCGCGGGGATGCCGTATTCGCGGGAGACGACCGCCGCGTGGCAGAGCACGCCGCCGTTCTCGGTGACGACGCCGCCGATGCGGCCCATCAGCGGGGTCCAGCCGGGATCGGTGAAGACGGCGACGAGGATCTCGCCGGCTTCGATCCCGCTCGCCTCGGCGAGGTTGCGCGCGACCCGCGCCCGTCCCTTGGCGCGACCGGGCGACGCCGCAGTGCCCTTGAGCACGGTGGCGCCGGGGAGCGGCGCGACCGCGCGCTCGGCGAAGCGGTGGCGCGAGCCGATCTCGTTGGGGTTCTTGAAGTTGCGGAACGACTGCATCATCCGCCGGCCCGCCCTGGCGAGCCGCTGGGCCTCTTCCGCCGAGAGCTCGCCGCGCAGGGCCCGAATCACCTCTTCGCGGCGCAGGAACCAGACGTCCTCGGCGTCTTCGAGCAAGCCCGCTTCGGCGAGCCTGCGGCCGGCTTCGAGCGTCCAGCGCCGCACCAGGAAGTAGGCGTACGACGAGTGCTCGCGCATCTCCTCGCGCCACCAGGCGAAGGTGCGGATGAGGTCGAGTGCCTGCGCAAACGAGCGCTGGTCCCACGGCCGCAGCCGCAGCGCGCGCAGAGCCCGGCGGCGGACGGCGAGGAACTTCTCGTGCTGCTGGCGCGTCGCCTCGCGCGGGTTTCGACTCTCGCTGTAGCCCGCGAGCCCCTGCTCGAGCAGGCCGCGCACGTGCTCGAGATCCTCGTTCCAGCGCGGGACCCGGAGGTCGAGCTCGCGCTGGCTCTTGTGGCGCCAGCGGTTGGCGAAGGCCCAGACGAGCTGGCCGTCGACCGGCTTCTTCTCGCGGTGCAGGCGGCCCAACTGATCGTGCATGTCCTGGATAGGCCGCAGGTGCGCCAGGTCCTCGAGTCCGCCAACCAGGGTGAGCACGTCGAGCTTCTCGCCCGCGGCCTTCTCGGCCTTCGCGAGCTGGACCTTGAAGTCGAGCATCGCGTTGGAGGTGTTGAAGATGGTCGAGAAGTAGGTGGTCTCGGTGCGCAGGTGGAGCTGCTCGATCACCTCGCCATACCGCGCCGCGAAGCCTTCGGAGGGCAGCGCGCGAAGCTCCTCGTCGGACAGCTCGAAGGGGCGCTTGAAGGTCTCGAAGCTCTCCTTGAACGACCGGGCCCGCTCGAGCTGGCGCCGGTACTCGCGCCGCAGCGCGAAGAGGACGGGGATTGCCCGGGCCACCGTCCGCGGCGTCACCGGCGTCTTCAGGCCCTCGCCCTCGTAGTGCACGTCGACGCCGAGGTCCTTGTCGAAGTTGCGCTCGTTGAAGCCGGGGACCTTGGTCATCACGCGCTTGGTCTCGGTCAGGCTCCAATAAGGCCGGGCGAAGAAGGTGCGCGTCCAGTGGGTCTGGTAGTCCGGCTCGAGCAGCTTGATGGCCCGCAGGTAGCGGGGCAACGACAGCTCGAAGGCGGCCTCGTAGAGCGACCACATGAACGGCGTGCAGACCTCGGAGGAGACGCCGCCGTCGCGGAAGTCCGCGGTCGTCCACTCGCCGAGCTCGGGCGCGAAGGAGATCTTGGTGATCGGCCGGGCCTGGACGATGAAGGGCACGCCGTCGGCGACCACCCACTCGACGTCGACCGGTCTGCCGAGCCGCTCCTGGACCGCGGCGCCGAGCCCCGCCAGCCGATGCAGCTCGGCGCTCGAGAGCGTCTCGGCGTGCTCCCTGTCGGCGGGGACCGGCTCCTCGCGGGTGCCCTTGCCCTCGACCGCGCCGGCGACGCAGACGATCTTCCGGGTCTTGATCGCGATCTCGCGGGAGACGACCGCGCCGTCGGCCGCCGTGACCACGAAGCGGTCGGCGTTGGCCTTGCCCGAGACGAGCGCCTCGCCGAGCCCGAAGACCGCCTCGATCACCATCTGCTCCTCGCGCCCGGTGAGCGGGTCGACGCTGAAGAGCACGCCGGAGACGTCGGCGTCGATCATCTCCTGGACCACCACGCCCATGCCCAGCTCGCCCGCGCCGCCCGCGCGGCTCGCGGCGTAGCCGAGGACCCGCGGGCTCCACATCGAAGCCCAGCACTGCTTGAGCGCCGAGAGCAGCGCTTCGCGCCCGCGGACGTTGAGCACCGTCTCGTACTGTCCCGCGAAGCTCGCGTCGTCCAGGTCCTCTTTGGCGCCGCTCGAGCGGACGGCGACCGGGCGCGTGCCCTTGAAGAGCTCGCCATAGGCGCCGAGGACGGCCTGGGCTAGCTCCTCGGGGACGGGTGCCTCTGCGATCGAACGGCGCAGCCGCTCCGAGGCCTCTTCAACGCCGGCCTGCCCCGCGAGCTTCTCGAGGGCAGCGACCTGTCCGGCGAGCCCGGCGCCTTCGATGAACCGCCGCAACGCCTCGGCGGTGAACACGTATCCGGTCGGCACCGGGAAGCCCGCCGATCTGAGCTCGCCGAGCGACCAGGCCTTGCCGCCCACCTCGGGCAGGTCGTCACGGGAGATCTCGTCGAGCTGCAGGATGAGCGGCCGCTCGACAGCTTGCTCGGATGCCTTCAACGCGATGTTCGGAGCCGTCATGGCGGCGGATATTGCCACCGGGCGCGAGGGGGGGCGCCAAGAAAGGATGGAGTCCCAGATTCGGCAGGCCCGGTCGCGGGCGCAGCGTCAGCGACACCTACACACCTTCACCGCGTCTCCGCTGCCGAGGGCAACCGCCCAGGCTTCCGCTCGCTCTTCGTGCGTCCACGCGCCTGCTGCCCCGGCAGCCCCTCACTTGCGCTGCAGCTGCCTCCGGCGGGCATCGTCCTCTGCCTCCAGTCGCTTGCCGAGCTCCTCGACCCAGGCGCACGGCTCGGCGTCGTCCTGCATCCCCAGGTCGTAGCTGACGGGCTCGAGGAGCCAGATCTCCAAGATCCAGCGCGGGCCCTCGTTCGCCTCCCAGGCCTCCAACTCACCGCACGCCTCGCGGGAGAACGAGACCTCGACATCCTCGCCGCACTCAAGGCAGCGCACCCGGCCCTCGCCGCCCTCAGACATGCATTCCGCGACGCAGCCACAGGCGCTGCCCTCCCAGGCGACCACCTCCATCACTTTCAGGTCGCGGCACCGCGAGCAGGGCAGCGGCGGCGTTTTGTCGCCAAGCCTGTTGACGGGAAACCTTGCCATGGTCGGGTCTCCTCTCTGCGCGCGCCGCGCGCCGTCTGACTGGCACTGAGCATCGACCCTCTCACGCGGTACGGACACCGGAGAGTCTGAGCCCGCTCGCTCTGCCTGCTCCCCAGCGCTCCCGCGATCGACCGCCGTGACGGCGGAAGCTCTCTCTGCTCGTCGACCGCTCCCCTCGCCGCGTCAGAAGTTCTTTCGCACCTTCACGACGTACAGCACGAAGTTGAAGGCGAGGTGCAGCAGGGTCAGGGTCCCAATCCCCACGAGCACGAAGGCCAGGCTCCAGCCGAAGAGGAGCGCGCCGATCACCAGCGCAGCGATCACGCTGTCGGCCTGATCGATGACCAGGAAGAGCTTCCCCGTCAGGCCGCCGTCCGTCTTGCCGGGCGTGATGTTCAGGCGGCGCTTGGCGAAGGAGTTGGGCAGCTCTCCGACGACGTAGCCGAGGCCGAGCACCGCGTTGACGAGCGCATAGCCGGTCGCCTGCGCCAGTGCGCCGGAGGCGAGTCCCCAGGCGCCGAAGTCCATCGGCGCGATGCCCGCGGAGGCGGCCCACGTTCCGCCGGCGAGCCCCTGAACCGCGCCGAGCAGCGCGGTGGCGGCGACCATGAAGACGACACCGCGCCAGGTCTTGTTGTCACCGAAGAGCCGCTCTCCGCCCACGGTCCGCCCGCCGTCGATGGGCACCCGCAGCGCGGAGAAGAGGTCCTTCTTCACGACGACCATATGGAGCACGCCGCTGACGGTGACGGCGAGAGCGAGCCAGAGCGCCTGGACGATCAATGAGGTCACCACGCAGATCCTCTCAAGGCCCGCAGGTCCCCGGCGGCGCGTTGCTCGCGGGCGGGTTGGCAGGCGCCTCCATCCTCGGGCTCACGGCCCGAGCGGCCCCGCCTCACCGCCGGCCGAAGGAGCCGGCGAAGACGAGGTAGATGACGACCAGTCCAATCGCGGTCGCCCCGAGCACGCCGTACCAAGCGCCCCACGGCTTGCGCAGCTTGAAGCGGCCGACCATCGCCAGCGCCAGCAGGACGGCCGAGGCGTTGGCGGCTATCCGCAGCGGGACCGGGCCGTTGAAGCCGGCGAGGAAGGCGAGCGGGACGACGAGGGCGACGTAGGTCGTCGGCAGGCCTTCGGTGTAGCGGCCCGGGCCCTCGGGAGCCGGGACGGTGTCGAACCAGGCGAGCCGCCAGACCGCGGCCGCGGCGAGCGCGAAGAGCAGCGCCAGCTCGGCCGGACTGCGCATCCCCGCGGCGTACAGGAGGATGGCCGGCGCAAACCCGAAGGAGCAGGCGTCTACCGCCGAGTCGAGCCGCGCCCCGAAGCGCTCCTCCTCGGGCGTGCGCTTGAGCCGCCGCGCGACCACGCCGTCGAACAGGTCGGCCAGGCCAGCGCAGATCAAGGCGATGACGGAGAGGACGAGCTCGCCGTTGAGCGCGAACAGCGCGCTGGCGAGCGCCGAGCCGAGCCCGGCGAGCGTCAGCAGGTTCGCCGGGTTCATGAACCGCAGCATCTGGGCGCTACCCCGCTGCCCTGGCCGTCGCCGGGCGGTGCGTCAGCGACTCGAACACCTGCCTGTCGTGGCTGGGCACCAGGACCGGCTTGGCCGCGTCGTCGCGACAGGCGCGAAGGCGCGCGTAGGTGCGGCGCATCGCGGCCTTGTCCACGCCGAGCAACTTGGCCAGGCGCGACGGCTCGGCGTCCGGCGCGTATTCCCACTCGTGGTAGACCGCGTCGCCGACGTGGATGAACAGGCCCTGCGGCCCGCGCAGCGCCACCGCGAGGTGTCCCGGCGTATGCCCCTCGGCCTCGAGCAGCACCACCTCGTCGTCGCCGAAGAGGTCGAGGCTCGAGAGGAATCCGTAGCGGGCGCCTTGGCGCATGCGCACGACGCGGATGCGCTCGGCCGCGGCGAGGTCGCGAGCCCGGTAGCCGAGGTCGCGCGTCAGGCCGCTGAAGGCCCGCAGCTCATCGGGGGTCGTGACGATCTCGGCGTTGGGGAAGTCGGCCGCGCCGTTGACGTGGTCGAGGTGCAGGTGGGTGGCGACGATGGTCTTCACCTGACCCGGATCGAAGCCGAGCTCGGCGAGCTGGATCGAGACGGCGTCCTCGGGGCGCACCTGGATGCCCAGGCTCGTCGCGCGCGCCCGCCCGAGCTGGCCGACCGGGTCTTCGCAGACCGCCTCGCTCCAGCCGGCGTCCACGAGCAGCAGGCTGCCGTCGTCGCGCACGCAGACGGCCACGGTGAGCGAGAGCCTCGCGGTCGAGGGCGTCCAGACGGGCTCGGGAAAGACGAGGCCCCTGGGCGCTCTGAAGCCGCCGCAGGAGAGGAAGAAGAGTTCGCGCATGCTGTCCTCGCCGAAGAAGGCCGCGAGCGCGTCCAGAGGGCGGGCGGGCCCGGGCGAAAGGGCGTCGAAAATAGCGGCGCGTTCGGTAGCGGTCAAATACCGGCCCGCGACCGAGCCGGCGCGCCAGCTCGGAGCGCCTCGGGCAGCGAAACCCGCGCGATCTCGGGCCTTTTTTGAACAGTCCACTCTCGTTTGCTAGCATCCCGCGGATGCAAGAAAGCCCCTCTGCCGCAGCTCCCGAGACCGGCGCCAAGGTCTTTACGCCCGAGTGGCTGCGCGGAGTCCGCGAGTTCAACCGGCAGATGTTCCCGGTCTTTCCGAACGGCGCGGTGCTCTTCGCGCAGTTCGCGCTCAACTACGTCCTCGTCGCCCGCGTCCTGCTGCCCGAGCCGCAGGCGCCGGAGTGGCAGGCGCTGGTCTTCGGCGGGCTGAGCAGCGTCCTCTTCACCTACCTGCTGCGCGTCTTCGACGAGATCAAGGACTACCACTCCGACCACGTGAACTTCCCCGACCGCCCGCTGGTGCGCGGCCCGCTGGGACTTCGCGGAGCGCGGCACCTCTGGGGCGCGGTCGTCGTCCTGCTCGTGCTGCTGCAGCTCCCCTTCGTCACCAGGCCGGTGCTGGTCGGCTTCCTCATCGTGGTCGCCTACAGCTTCTTGTCCTTCAAGTGGTTCTTCATGGAGGACGAAATCCGCAGCAGCCTGCCCAAGGCGCTGCTGACCCATAACCCCATCGTCTACCTGTACCAGCTCTATCTGCTGAGCTTCTTCGGGCTGCCGTTCCTCACGGTGGGCCTGCTGCCGGCCACGCTCTTCGTCATCGGCGACACGATGGCGTGGACGGGCTGGGAGATCGCCCGGAAGATCCGCGGCACCGAGGAGGAGACGGCCTACACGACCTACAGCAAGATCTGGGGCCCGACGGCCGCGACGCTGCTCGTCGTCCTGCTGCTGGCCGGCTCCTGGGCGGTGACGATGACCACGGTGCGCGCCGCGCTGCGCTCCAACCTGGTGCTGCTGTTCTGGATTCCACCAGCGCTCGTGCTGGCTTTCACGCTCTTCAAGGCGCTCGGCTACATCCGCGATCCGCGCAAGGCGCCGCCTTTCCGCACCCTCGTCGAGAGCTTCAAGATCGCCACCTTCGCGGCAGTCACCCTCACGCTGACCCTGGGGATCGAGTAGTGGGCGAGCGACCGCAGCGCTCCGCCGGCCGGCGAGACGCCGGCGCTCCCTTCCTCGGGCCGCCAGCGCACGTCCCGTCCTGCCCAAGCGAGGTGGGCCTCTCCGGTCATCCCGAGCGTAGAGGCGACCAGCGGGAGCCTCGCAGTCGAGGGAGTCGCGACTCGCTTCGACCTGGCCAGCGAGACGCCGGCGCTCCCCTCCTCGACGCCGGTGGTCCCTTCTTCGCGGCTGCGCCGACCTCGCTCGGCGAAACCGCTTGGTGACTCGTGGCCCTTCTCGAAGCGACCGATCTGAAGAAGACCTACCGCCGTGGCGAACAGACCGTCGAGGCGCTGCGCGGCGTGAGCGTGCGGGTAGACCGCGGCGAGCTCGTCTCCATCATGGGCCCGAGCGGCTCGGGCAAGAGCACGCTGCTGCACCTGGTCGGCGGCCTCGACCGGCCGAGCGCGGGCAGCGTCCGGCTCGACGGCCAGGCGCTCGAGAGCTACTCGGACGGCGCTCTCTCGCGCTTCCGGCGCACGCGCCTGGGCTTCGTCTTCCAGTTCTTCAACCTGCTGCCCAACCTGAGCGCGCTCGAGAACGTCGCGCTGCCGCTGCTGCTCGACGGCGCCTCGCTCGGCACGGTCGCCCCGAAGGCCCGCGAGCTGCTCGCGCAGGTCGGGCTCGAGCAGCGCACCGATCACCGCCCCGCCCAGCTCTCGGGCGGCGAGATGCAGCGGGTGGCCATCGCCCGCGCCCTGGTCGGCGACCCGCTGCTCGTGCTCGCCGACGAGCCGACCGGCAACCTCGACAGCAAGGCGGGCGTCGCCGTCCTCGAGCTGCTGCAGAAGACGGTGCGCGAGCGCGGCCAGACGCTGATCATGGTGACGCACGACCCGAACGCCGCCGCCTACGGCACCCGGCAGATCCGGGTCCAGGACGGCCTCATCGCCTCCGACGAGCCGGGGCGATGATCAACGCCTTTCGCTTCCTCAGCCTGCGCCACCTGACGAGCAAGCCCTCGCGCTACCTGCTCACCGCGCTCGGGGTCGCCTGCGGGGTCGCGCTCTACCTCGCGGTCGCGCTCATCAATCGCGCCACCCTCAACAGCTTCCGCGAGACGGTCGAGTCGCTCACCGGCAAGGCGCAGCTCACGGTCCTGGGCCCCGAGTCCGGCTTCGAGGAGGGGCTCTCGGAGGAGCTGCGCGACGTCGAGGGGGTCAAGAGCGCGGTGCCGATGGTCGAGACCCGCGCCTGGTTCACGGGCGGCGACGGCCAGCAGCGCAGCCTGGCGATCCTCGGCATCGACCTGCTGCAGGAGTCCGCGGTCCGCAGCTACGAGAGCCGCGGCCAGGACGTCATCGACGACCCGCTGGTCTTCCTGAACAACCCCGACAGCATCGTGCTGACCACCCGCTTCGCCGCCGAGCACGGCCTGAAGCTCGACTCGCGCTTCAAGCTCAGCACCGCCTTCGGCGCCCGGGAGTTCGTCGTTCGCGGCCTGCTCGAGCCCGAAGGACCGGCCAAGGCCTACGGCGGCGCGCTGGCGATCATGGACATCGACGGGGCCCGCTACAGCTTCGGCAAGGAGGGCAAGGTCGACCGCATCGACATCGTCGTCGACAAGGGCGCCGACCTCGACGCGGTGACCCGCCGGCTCCAGGAGCGGTTGGGGCCGGCCTACCGGGTCGAGCGGCCCGACGCGCAGGCCGAGAGCCTGGGCAAGATGGTCGAGTCGTACCAGGCGCTGCTCGGCTTCTTCAGCCTGCTCGCCCTGCTGGTCGGCATCTTCCTCGTCGCCAACGCGGTGAGCGTCGCGGTCGCCGAGCGCCGCCGCGAGATCGGCACCCTGCGCGCGCTCGGCGCGACCCGGCTCTCCATCGTCGCGGTCTTCCTCGGCGAGGCGCTCGCCCTCGGCCTGGTCGGCGCGGCAGCCGGCATCGCCCTCGGCCGCGCGCTCGCTGGCGGGCTCGTCGCCTCGGTCGCCCGCTCGATGAGCGTCCAGTTCGTCACCCCGATCCAGGTCTCGGACGTGCGGCTCGACGCCGCCCAGGCTGGCGCGGGCATCGCCGTCGGCGCGCTCGCCGCCCTCCTCGCCGCGCTCGTCCCCGCGATTCGCACGGTGCAGGTCCATCCGCTCGAGGCCCTGCGCCCGCCGGTCTTCGACGATCAAGACGACGCGGGCCGTCTGAGCCGGCTCTCGCGGCTCGCGGGCGTGGGGATGCTCGTCGCGCTGCTCGTCTCCTCGCGGCTCGGCCTCGCCGGCAAGGTCGCGCTCTTCGAGACGCTCGACCCGCTCTTCGCCATCGGCGGGGCGCTGCTCGCCGGACCCTGGTTCGTCGCCGCGCTGGTGCGCGGGCTGCGAGCGGGCCTGGCGCGCTGGAGCTCGTCAACGGGTTCGAGGAGGAGCCCGGGGGAAGGCGCGCCCGCGGGCGAGAGCACCGCGCCAAGCGTCGGGCTCGAGGGCGGGGAGCAGGTCCGCGGCTCCCTCGACTCCGAGGCTCGCGCCCCTCGCCTCTACGCTCGGGCTGACCGGGGGGGCACCGCCCCAAGCGTCGAGCTCGAGGGCGGGGAGCAGGGCCGCGGCTCCCTCGACTCCGAGGCTCCCGCCCCTCGCCTCTACGCTCGGGATGGCCGGGGCGCGGCGGCGACGGTGCTGCGGCTCGCCTGCGACAACCTGCTGCGCAACCCCAAGCGCACCGGCAGCAACGTGATGAGCCTGATGGTCGGGCTGATGCTGGTGGTGGTGCTCTCGACGATGAGCGCGAGCTTCCAGGGCAGCGTCTCCGGCTGGTTCGCGCGCATCCTGCAGTGGGACCTGCTCGTCTCGGCGGCCGGCAACCTCGCGGCGACCAACGTGCAGCCGCTCCACGAGGAGGTCGCGCGCGAGCTGACCGAGATCGAGGGCGTGGAGGCCAACGCGGACGGGACCCTCTTCGCGATGCGCTTCTCGCGCACCGGCTACGCGGGCAAGCAGATAGGCCTGAAGGCCTTCGACCGGCCAGGCTCGCCGATCGAGTACGGGATCTTCGACGTGAAGGGCCGCCCGCCCGAGGAGGCGACGCGCGAGCTGTTCGACAGCGCCGAGCCGGCGGCGATGATCTCGGAGAACTTCGCGCTGCACTTCGGCAAGCGCGAGGGCGACACGCTCGAGCTCGACACGCCGAGCGGCAAGGAGCGCTTCCGCATCGTCGCGCAGGTGACCGACTTCGCCTCACCCGAGGGCGTGGTCTACCTGACGCGCGACACCTACAAGCGGCTCTGGAAGGAGCCGCTGGTGACCGGCTTCGGCGTGCGCGTCGCCCCCGGCGCCGACGTCGCCAAGGTGCGCCGCGAGCTCGACGAGCGCTTCGGCAAGAGCCGCGGCTTCGTCATCGCCTCGAGCGGCGAGCTGCGCCAGGACGCCGAGCGCTCGCTCGAAGAAGCCTTCGCCGCGACGCACGCGATAGAGCTGGCCGCGCTGCTCGTCGGGCTGCTCGGCCTGCTCAACACCCTGCTCGTCAGCGTCATGGAGCGCTTCCGCGAGCTGGGGATGCTCCGGGCGATCGGCATGTCGCGCGCGCAGCTCGCGGGGATGGTCTTCGCCGAGTCGGCGATCCTCGGGGTCTTCGGCGCGCTCGTCGCCGCGCTCCTCGGCGCCTATGTCTCGTGGGCCTGGCTCGTCGGCAGCCTGTCCCAGATGATCGGTTGGGTCATCGCCTTCCGCTTCCCGTGGAGCGCGGTGGGGCTCACGCTGCTGGCCGGAATCGCGGTGGCCGTGCTCGCCGGATGGCTGCCATCCAAGCGCGCGGCCGCCCTCGAGATAAGAGAGGCGCTCGACTATGAATAGGCTCGCTCTCGGCTTCCTCGCCCTCGCCCTGCTGCTGCCCGCGAGCCCTGCGCTCGCCGAAGAGGGCGCGGACGGCCTGATGCGCCGCAGCGAAAAGGCGCGCCGGCTGCGCGACGTCAACTCCGAGGGGCGCGTCGTCACCAAGGAGAAGGACGGCCGCGAGAAGGTGAAGACCTTCACCTGGTGGCGAAAGACGACCGAGGCCGGCCGCTTCCACACGCTGACGCGCTTCAAGACGCCGGCCGACGTGCGCGACGAGGCCATCCTCTTCCTCGAGCGCGACCGCGACACGAGCGACGTCTTCCTCTACCTGCCCAACTTCAAGAAGACCCGCCGCGTCGAGAGCCAGTCGCAGAGCGCCAGCTTCATGGGCACCGCGTTCAGCTACTCGGACATCGCCGCGCCGCACGCCGACGACTACACGCACAAGCTGCTCAAGTCCGAGCCGTGCCCCGGCGACGAGAAGAGCCGCTGCCAGGTCGTCGAGTCGGTGCCCGTCTCCGACGGCGTGAAGGAGCGCACCGGCTACGCGCGCATCGTCCAGTGGATCCACCCGGCGCACGCCCTGCCGGTCCGCGGCGACTTCTTCGGCGACGACGGCGAGCTGCGAAAGCGGCTGGCACAGGCGCGTATCGTCGAGGTCGACCCGGAGAACAGGAAGTGGATGGCGCACTGGCTGCGCATCGAGGACCTGAAGACCGGCCGCGTGAGCACGCTGGAGTTCGGCAACGTGAAGGTGAACGCCGGAATCCCCGACGCGATGTTCACCAAGGAGAGCTTGAAGCGGTAGGCGGGGATCTGGTGGGCGCGGACCGGTCAATCTTGAGAATGACGTCTAGGTGATCCAGAGCCGCTGACTGCGCGCTCAGAATGACCGGCGCAGGCTCCAGAGCTGCTGACTGCGCGATCAGCATGACCGGCGCGGTCTCCAGAACCGCAGGCTTCGCGATCAGCATGACCGGCGTCACCTCCAGAGCCGCTGACTGCGCGATCAGCATGATCGGCGCGGTCTCCAGAACCGCAGGCTTCGCGATCAGAATGACCGGCGCGGTCTCCAGAAC
>DHSB01000099.1:0-34071 GCA_002408385.1 Myxococcales bacterium UBA5297 | reverse complement strand
ATCAGCATGACCGGCGAGGCGCTTCGGGCCCGTTCTTCGGTCGACCCGAGCGACGCGCGAGGCCGATTTCTCCATCGCAGCGACTCTTTTCTAGAATCGCCCGCGTGATCCGGCGCCTCCTACTCATCGCCCTGCTCGTGTCATCCAGTGCCCCCGCCCTGGCCGAGGATCCGCTCGATGAGGTCTCGGGGACCGAGGCATGGACCCCACCGCCGCGGCGCCGGGCCGAGCGCAGCACGCGCTACAGCGAGCTGCAGCGCCGCATGATGCTCGAGGCCGAGCGCGAGGAGGCGCTCGAGGAGTTCGAACAGGACAGGTACCGGTTCGCGCGCGAGCGCTCCGAGTACTCGTGGGACCGCGCCGACTTCATCCGGCGTCGCCGCGACATGCCGACCCCGGCGACCCTTGCTGGCGAGCATCCGCCCAAGTCCCGGCCCTTCGGCTCCAAGGCGCCCGCCCCGAGCCCGACCCGGCCAGAGCCCGTCCCCGCTGTCGCCAAGGACCCGCTCGCGACCGCACCCTCCGCCGACGAGGCGCCCTCGGCGCCGCCTTGGGGGCCCGACCCCGCGGAGGCTGCGCTCCCTCCGTGGCCGTCCGAGGAAGAGGCGCGCGGCCCGCTCATCTCCGGCCGGCTCTTCACGCACCTGTTCGCCCCGTTCACCAAGCAGCCCTTCCAGGACAGCATCCGGCAGCTCTCCGCGTCGTTGTGGCTCAGCGGAAAAGCGTCGATAGGCGAGGTCGCGAGCGCGGGGTTCACGCTGACCGGAGACGCCTTCCAGGCCCGCGTCGAATCGTCCGAGCACTTCAGGGCGCGCATCCGCGAGGCCTACTTCCTCTTCGCCAAGAGCGGCCTCGAGCTGCGCGTGGGCCAGCAGGTCATCCCCTGGGGCAACGCCGACGGCTACAACCCCACCGACTTCCTGGGCGCGCGCGACTACACCTTCCTCGCCTCCGATGACGAGCTGCGCAGGCTCGGCTCGCTCACGGCGCAGGTGAGCTGGACGCCGGACTCCGGCAGCTCGCCATTCACGCTGAGCCTGTCGTGGACCCCCATCGCGCCGCGGTCGCGGCTGCTCATTCCTTCATCGGCGTTGCCGGCCGGGCTCATCGAGCTCGAAGCCGCCTCGCCGGCGGCGAAGCTCTCGGAGTCTGCCTTTGCGATCAAGGCGAGCTACCTCGGCACAGGCTGGGACGCGGCGCTCGTCGGGTTCCACGGCTACTCGCACCTGTCCGAGCTCGCGCTCGATTCCATCGGCATCGAGGGCGCGTCGATTACCCAGGAATTCAACCGGCTCGACGCCGTCGGGGCCGAGGCTTCCTTCTCGTACGACAAGTGGATCTTCCGCTTCGAAGGCGCCTGGCGCGCGACCGCGAACCCCGACGGCACGAGCCCGCTGGTCGAGCCGTCGGGGCTCGATGCCGTGGTGGGAATCGAGCGCCCCATCGGCGAGCACGTGCGGGTGCACGGCCAGATGCTCTGGCGCTACTACCCGAGCTTCCAGGGGCCGGAAGCGGTGACGGCGGACGACCCGATGGAGGCCGAGATCCAACGCGGGCTCGCCTCGGCCAACGCGCTGCTGCACAACTACCAGGACCAGAACCGGCCGGCCTCGACGCTGCGGCTGACCTTCGAGAGCGCCGACAACGAGCTCGAGCTCTCGGCCCTCGCCTTCGTGAACTGGGTCGGCCGCGATTACCTCGTCAGGCCCTCGCTGCTCTATCGCTTCGCCGAGACCGGAACGGTCGCCGTGGGAATCGACTACTACGGCGGCCCGAAGGATCGGCCATTCGGCGCGCTGCACGAGTACCGGTCGCTCTTCGTGCAGACGAAGTGGGTGTTTTGAGGGGGACGATCGAGGGTCGACAGGCAGGGCTTTTCCCGAACCGGGGCCGGGGTTGGTAGGGGCGCATCGCAATGCGCCCGGCCCCGCAGGCCCCGCTGGGTCATAGAAGGCTCGGTCCACGCTCGGTTACTCCCCGAGAGCTGAGGCACACGGCTCCGCGGAACCTGCAAGATTGCATTGAAGCTATTGCGATCCGCGTCCCCGCCGGACGAAGGGAGCGTTCCTCTACGCGCTCGGTCACCTGGCTCTACGACAGGCTGCCAAAGCTGTGGCCGACGAGAGGAGGCTTGCCCGACAGCTTCCCGACCGCGGCGGCGGCGCCCGGCGATTTCCAGTCCCCGCTGCTATCCTTTTTCTAATGATCAATCCCGACCTCATCGCCCCGGAAACCGTCCGGCCGTTTAGTCGGCAGGAATACGACCGCATGGTCGAGCAGGGATTGCTCGGGGACGAACGCGTCGAGCTACTCGCCGGAGCGCTCATCCGAATGGCGCCACAGGGACCGGAGCACGCGGAAGTCATCACCAAGCTGCAGGAGTTGCTCGTCGAGGCGACCCACGGAAGCGCGCGCGTGCGCACTCAAATGCCGTTCGCCGCTTCGGATGACTCCCAACCCGAGCCCGATCTCGCCCTCGTGCCGCCCGGCGACTACTCCAAGGCGCATCCGGCGCGTGCGCTCCTGATCGTCGAGGTCGCCGACGCCACCCGGCGCAAGGACCGCGAGCTCAAGTCGCGCATCTACGCTGAGGCCGGCGTCCCGGAATATTGGGTCGTCGATCTGGTCAAGAGGCGCATCGAGGTGCGGCGCCGGCCGTTGGAAGGCGACTACACCGAGCTCAAGAGCGTGACCGCGGGCGTGCTCCGGCCCGATGCGTTCCCGGACGTCGAGGTGCCCGTCTCCCAGGTGCTCGGCTGAGCGGACCTCGCCCGAGGGATCGTTGGCGCTCGTATGCCGAACATTCGCGCCACCTCTCCCGGCGACAATGCCATCGAGCCCTCATGCAGCTCCTGAGCGCTCCCGCGCGGCACGAAGGCCGGCGCTCCGAGAAATCGGTGCGTGAGCTCCGGCTCAGGGAGAAGGCGGTGACAAGGTCGCATCCAGGATGAAGGAGCCAGCCGTCTCGGCGAGGCCGTCGATCCAGAGGTAGTAGGCCCCAGCCGACAATCCGGCGGCCCGAAGCGTCACGTCCTGTCCGACGAAGGGCGCGGACGCGCAAGCGACTTCGGGCCCATCGCAGGAGGTCGAGCGCAGGTACATCACCGCCTGGAACGTCGGCGTGTTGGGAACCAGGGTTGCCTCCAGGTCCAGCACAGCATCCGTGGTGAAGGTGAACACGAGGTCCTTGCCCTCTGCGCCGCCGCAGCTTCCCGCGGTGTCTTCGATCATCGTGCGCGTGTTGCCAAAGGCCTGGGCTGTCCGGCCTTCGCTGCCCCCAGAGAAAACGAGCGACTTCGGCAGGGAGCAGGAATCGCCTTCGATTGGCGCGGTGAGAATCAGCATCGCGTCGAAGCCGCCCTCTGCGCCGGCCTGGCTGTCTATCCACAGGTAGTGGTCGCCCGGCGAGAGACCGTCGACCGGCAGATAGGCGTCGGCCCCAGGCTCCGACGGGACAGCACACGCAACCTCGGCGTTGTGGCAATGGCCGCTGCGTAGGTAGACGACCGGCTGCAGCACGCCGTCCGAGGGGATCACGCTCACACGCAGATTCATCGGCGAGCTTGTCGAGAACCTGTAGACGAGATCGCCACCGCCGGCACCGCCGCACGAGCCTTGGGCATCGTCCGCGCGCGTTGCCGTGTTTCCGCTCCAGGTGACGCTGCCCTGAGTCGATGTGAAGGTCGAGGGGTTGGCGCACGACTCCCCGGAAGCTCCGGCGTCTGCGCTTCCCGAATCGGTCTCGCCCGCATCCGCCGGGTCGCTCGCGTCGGCGCCCGAGGCATCCGACGGGCCGCCCGCATCTGCCGGGTCGCTCGCATCTGCGGGATCGCCTGCATCCGCCGGGTCGCCTGCATCCGCCGGGTCGCTCGCGTCGGCGCCCGAGGCATCCGACGGGCCGCCATCTTCGTCAGAGGCGTCCGAGGTGCCTCCATCGATCTCGCCGCCGTCGTTCGTGCCCGCGTCAACTGAACCCGCATCGGGCCCGGCGGCATCGAAGCGGCTGTCCACGATGCCCGAATCGAGCGCTTCGCTCCCATCCATGCGAACGACCGGCGGCGCCTCATTTCCGCAGGCGGAAAGGCCGAGCAGGCAGGCGAGCGCCGTCCTCACGAGGCGGAGATGCACGTTCATCGGCGGTCCTTTCAAGGCGCCCTCGTGGCTTCATTCTCTCCCGAGAATGCCGCGAATCGCAGGGCTCGCTCTGACGCAGCGGATTGGCGCGACGCGTCATCAAATCGCGTGCCTGCTGCTGTTGTCGATTGGAGAAGTCCTTGTTAGGACCCCTGCTCCCCGAGTCCTTGGGTGACACGCAAACCAGCAGGAGAGACTTCCATGAGCGACCAAGCGAGCCTGGGCATCGACATCGGCTCGACCAACGTCAAGATCTGCTTTGTTCGCGCTGGTCGCGAGGAGTGGTCGGAGATTCGCGCGCACGACGGAGACCTGGCCGGCACCGTCCAGCGCATCCTCGGCGAGCGCGGCGTCTCGCCCGGCATTCCTGCTGTCGTCACCGGACAGGAAGGCCGCAAGAGCTTCGCTATCCCGAGTGTCATCGCGCCGGTCGCCATCGAGGAGGCAGTGCAGCGGCTCGGGCTCGACGTCGACGCGGTCGTCTCGGTGGGCGGCGAGGATCTGGTCGTCTACACCGTCGACGCCAACCGGAACATCGTGAACACCTACGCCGGCAACAAGTGCGCCTCGGGCACCGGCGAGTTCTTCGCCCAGCAGCTCAAGCGCATGGACCTCGAGCTCGACGCGGTCGATCGCCCCGAGGTCGCCACCGCCACGGTGAGCCGGCTGTCGGCCCGCTGCTCGGTCTTCATGAAGAGCGACTGCACGCACAAGCTGAACAAGGGCGAGGCCAACAAGAACGACATCGTCCTCAGCCTCTCGAACGTCATGGCGCGCAAGGTGCTCGAGTTCCTCGCCAAGGCGCGCATCGAGAAGGGGCGCGTGCTCGTGGTCGGCGGCGCGACCGGCAATCCGCACCTGCTGCGCTTCGTGCGCGAAGGGCTGCCCTCGGTCGAGCTCGTCGTCCCCGAGCAGGCGCCTTACCTCGAGGCCTACGGCGCAGCCTTCCTGGCCGGCGAGCAGGGCCGAGCGCTGCCGGCGTTCGACGCGCTCGTCCACGGCGCTGCCATCGAGTACGCGCGCGGCAAGCCGCTCTCCGAAGCGCAGGCCAAGGTCGTCTTCGTCCCCTCGCGCCGCGGTACGGCCAAGGCCGGGCGCGACTTCGTCCTCGGGGTCGACGGCGGCTCGACGACGACCAAGGTCGCGCTCATCGACATGGAGACCAAGGAGATCGTCGCCAGCCACTACGGGCGCACCCTGGGCGATCCGGTCGCTTCGCTGAAGCGCTGCCTCGAGGAGGTGCGCGGGCAGATCGAGGCGACGCTCGGCGAGGGCGCCCGCCCCAGGATCCGCCTCCTCGCCACCACCGGCTCGAGCCGCGAGCTGCTCGGGGTCTACTGCGAGACCCCGGGCATCTACAACGAGATCATCGCCCACACCGTCGGCACCACGTTCTTCGACCGGGACATCGACACCATCTTCGAGATCGGCGGCCAGGACGCGAAGTACGTCTACCTGCGCAACCGCGTCCCGGTGGACTACGCGATGAACGAGGCCTGCAGTGCGGGCACCGGCTCGTTCCTCGAGGAGTCGGCCGCCGGCGACCTCGACATCCGCCGCGCCGAAGAGATCGGCCCCATCGCGATGAAGGCGGCCTCGCCGCTGCGCTTCGGCGAGCACTGCTCGGCCTTCATCAACTCCGACATCCGCAAGGCCATCCAGCAAGGCGCGGCCCGCGAGGATCTGGTCGCCGGCCTGGTGCTGTCGATCGTCGCCAACTACCTCAACCGCGTCGTCGGCAACCGGCGGGTCGGCGAGCACATCGTGCTGCAGGGCGGCGTCGCCAAGAACCCGGCGGTGGCCTACGCCTTCGCCTCGCTGCTCGAGAAGAAGATCATCGTCCCGCCCGACCCGGAGCTGATGGGCTGCTTCGGCGTCGGCCTGCTCGCGCTCGAGAAGCTGGCCGCCGGCGAGCTGCAGCTCGAGGACTACTCGCTCGACGACCTGATCTCGCGGCAGATCGTCTACGAGAAGGAGTACCGCTGCAAAGCCTGCGACAACTACTGCCCCATCCGCATCCTCAAGGTCGGCGACCACCGCTACCACTTCGGTGGACGCTGCAACAAGTACGCGAACCTGCGCCGCAAGGTGGCCGACACCGACGACGTCGTCGACTACACCGAGGTGCGCGAGCAGCTCTACTTCGAGAAGTACGCGCCGCCGCCCGACCTGGGCACCTCCCGGGCGATCACCGTGGGCGTGCCCAAGACCTTGAGCGTCCACTCGCTCTGGCCGCTCTACTCGAACTTCTTCCACGAGATCGGGGTGGGCACCCGGCTCGTCGACGAGATCGACGAGAAGGGCGCGGCCCGCTGCGAGAGCAGCTTCTGCTATCCGGCCGAGATCGCCCACGGCATGACCGAGTCGATGCTCAAGACGAAGTCCGACTTCTGGTTCCTGCCGCAGTTCAAGGCGATGCCCAGCTACGAGAGCGACGTGCACGCCTGCCTGTGCCCGATCATGCAGGGCCTGCCGTACTACCTGCGCACCGCGTTCAAGCTGAACGACCGGCGCATCCTGCGCCCGGTGCTCGACTTCACGCAGGGCTTCGACGCGGGCCTGGAGCCGATGGTCGAGGTGGCCGCGCAGATGGGCATCGGCCGCGACGAAGCCGAGCGCGCCTATCGGATCGCCGTCGCCAAGCAGATCGCCTGCTACAAGGAGGGCCGCGAGATCGGCGCGCGCGTGCTCGAGGAGGCCAAGAGCGCCAAGCGGCCGGTCATCGTGCTGTGCGGCCGGCCCTACAACGCGTTCGCCGCCGAGGCGAACATGGGCATCCCGCGCAAGTTCAAGACGCGCGGCTACACGCTGCTGCCGTTCGACTTCGTGCCGGTCGAGGACGAAGAGATCCTGCCGAACATGTACTGGTACTACGGCCAGCAGAACCTCAAGGCCGTCACCCAGCTCAAGAAGCACCCGAACGTCTTCGCGACCTTCGTCACCAACTTTAGCTGCGCCCCCGACTCGTTCATCCTCCACTACCTGCGCTGGGTCTCGAACACCAAGCCGTTCCTGGTGCTCGAGCTCGACTCGCACACCGCCGACGCGGGCGTCGACACGCGCATCGAGGCCTTCCTCGACATCATCGAGGGCTACCGGCGCGCGCAGGTGACCGAGGAGCCGATGATGGTCGAGCGCGACTGGGACGTCGTGCTCGAGGGCGAGGACGCGACCATCGTCCACCGCCGCACCGGCGAGCGCATGGGCCTGCGCGACCCGCGGGTCAAGCTGATCTGGCCGTCGATGGGCGCGCTGGGCACCCGGCTCATCTCGCAGATCGCGCGCGACTACGGCATCGACTCGGTGGCGCTCGCGCCGGCCGACGTGCAGACCGCGGCGCGCGCCCGCGCGGTGGCCAGCGGCAAGGAGTGCATCCCCGCGCTGCTCGTGCTCGGTGCCTACCTGAAGTACTTCGCCGAGAACGAGACCGACCCGAACCGCGTCTACCTGCTCTTCATGCCGCTGACGACCGGACCCTGCCGCACCGGGCAGTACGCGGTCTTCTACCAGAGCCTCTTCCAGGAGCTCGGCTACAAGAACGTCGTCGTCCTCTCGCTCAACTCGGACAACTCGTACGCGGAGCTCGGCGGCGAGTTCAACAAGCGGGCGTGGTGGTCGGTGGTCCTCAGCGACTACATGGTCGACGTCCAGATGGCGCTGCGCGCGCTGGCGGCCGACCGCGCCGAGGCCCAGGCCGTCTACGAGGCGGTGTGCGAGGAGATGGTGGAGGCGGCCGGGCGCGGGACCGCCGCGCTCGAGCACGGTCTGGCGCGCTGGGCGCGCAAGCTGGGCGGCATCCGGCTCAAGCGCCGCATGTCGCGGGCGCGGCGGGTGCTGGTCGTCGGCGAGATCTTCGTGCGCCGCGACGACTTCTCGGTCGAGACGCTCATCGCGCACCTGGCCGACAAGGAGATCGTGCCCAAGGTGACCAGCCTCTCCGAGTGGATCCACTACCTGGACTACGACCAGGTGAGGAAGCTGCGCAAGTCGCTCGCCGCGATGCCCGCGATGCGTCGGCTGATCTCGCCGGAAGCGCGCAAGCTCGCCTACCTGAAGGTCGAGATGCTCTGGAAGGGGTGGGTCGAGCACAAGATCGTCAAAGAGCTCGGCGCCAGCGGCCTCATCCCCGAGTCACCGCACGGGATGGAGCGGATCATGGCCCGCTCGACCGAGTTCACGACCCCGGAGCTCGAGAGCGAAGCCTCGCTGTCGCCAGCGGTGGCCGCGGTGGCGATGGACGAGGGGTATGACGGCGTGGCGATCATCGCGCCGTTCGCTTGCCTGCCGGGCCGGCTTATCGAGGCGCTCTTCGCGCCGTGGGCGCGCGAGCGGCGGCTGCCGGTGATCTCGCTCGAGAACGACGGCAATCCCTACCCGCCGAACGTGGTGAGCCGCATCGAGATCTTCTCGCACAACGTCAGCCGAGGGATCCGCGAGAGCTCGGCAGTCACCTCGGGCAGCCAGGAGAGCAGCCGCGCGACCGTCGGTGCCGGCGCCGAGGCGACCGGTTGCGAAAGCTGCTCCGGCTGCGGCTGTGAGCAGCCTCCGCGAGCGCGGCCGAACTGAAGCGCTCGAGCAACCGGAGGGCCGGGAACAAGGGCGTGCGCCGCTGCGGCGTGCGCCCTTGGTCTTTCGAGCGAGGGAATAGGCCCGCTGCGCGAGCGGCGCGCTGAGCGCGCTCTTCCTACCGTCGGTCCGCCCGGTGCCTGGGAGCCTCGCCGAGCTGAAAAGCTGTCGCTGGACCCCTCGAGCGAAGGCCGGTCAGCCGCCCGCGTTCCCCGGGAGGCAATGCTCGGGGTGAGCGGGAGGCGGTCCGAGGCCAGGGAGATTTCGCGACACCTCTTGAAGCCTCGAACGGGCCCCTCAGCGTGCTCCTGAGTTCGTGCGAGTCTCTTCGAGCGACTTGGGGCGAGGCCGCCGCGCACCGCTCATGCCGAGCGTAGAGGCGACCCGCGGGAGCCTCGGAGTCGAGGCGCGGGCGGCCATCTCGGTGCCTGATTCCCAAAATCGACCGCGGCGGGGAGGGGCGTGCCTCTCCCGGTGATTTCGCAGGGAGGCGTGACCAGGCTACGGCCGCCGCACGAAGTCTGGTGCTCGGCTTCGAGATGGCGCTCTGCCGGCGGGCAACTGAGACCGTGCTCGATTTCCGGGACGGGCGCATTGCTTTGCGCCCCTACCAACGAGCTCCGAAGAGCCCGGACTCTCGACTCTCGACTGCCGCCCCGTTACTTCTCGTGCCAGCGCACGAGCACGCAGGTGACGTTGTCGTTGCCGCCCGCCGCGTTCGCGCCGTCGATCAGATTGGCGACCGCCTTTTCCAGATCGGTCTGCTTCGCGAGAATCGAGCGCATCTCCTCGTCGGAGATCATTCCCGAGAGACCGTCGGAGCAGAGCAGGAAGATGTCGCCCTGCCGCGGCTCGATGCGCGAGACATCGACGATGACGCTGTCCTTCATGCCGAGGGCGCGCACGATGACGTTCTTGTGCGGAAACGCCTCGATCTCCTCGGGCGTCAGCTTCTTCGCCTTGATGTAGTCGTTGAGCAGCGAGTGGTCCTCGGTGACCTGAGCCAGCTTCTGCTCGGCGGCGATATAGCGGTAGACGCGGCTGTCGCCCACGTGCCCGACCAGAGCGCCCTTCTCGGTGAAGTAGCTGGTGACGATCGTCGTGCCCATGCCGCGGTACTTCGGGTCGTTCTGGCTCGACTCGAAGATGCGCGAGTTGGCCAGCTTGACCGCAGTCGCGAGGCGGTTCTCGTCATACGAGCGGGCCTTGTCCATCTTGAACGGCCAGGTCGCGTCCTCGTCGGCCGAGGTCATCTTGAAGAACTCGGCGATCTCGCTCACCGCGATCTTGCTCGCGACCTCGCCTGACGAGTGCCCACCCATGCCGTCGGCAACACAGAAGAGGTTCTCCTCCGGAAAGAGGAGGAAGTTGTCTTCGTTGTGGTTGCGCTTCATGCCGACGTGGGTCTTGCCGGCCACTTCGAGACGCATGTGTCCCCCGAATCCTACGCTGGGGTAAAGGTTCCGGACTAAGTACCAAACGGCAAAAGCATCGGTCAATTTCGGGGACACAGGCAACGTGCAGGGCGAACGACCGCCAGGGGGGTGACGAAGTTGCCCGGTGGGGAGGGCGATGGTAGCTTCTTCGTTCCGTTTTGACCGCTGAGCACCACGCTCAACACTGGCCGAAATCCGCGATTCCGCGCAGTCAGGGGCATGGCGATGATTCGCTTCGTGGGAACAGCCTTCCTCTGCAGCCTGATGGCCGCCGGCGGCCTGGTCGGTTGCAGCTCGACCAAGGATCTCGGCGCGACCTGCAAGATGACCCGGCCTGGCGACAATGGCCCGGAGGATATCTCCGAGGACAAGGTTGCCGACCCCGCGGTCGACTACATCGCCCTCGGCTCGGCCGAATGCGACGACCTCGTGTGCATCCGCACCGCGGGCTCGGCCAATCCCGAGAACGAGCTGGGCATGGCCCGCGGCTACTGCACCGCGCCCTGCATCGACGATCTCGACTGTCAGCCGGATTTCGAGGGTAACGAGAAGACGCTCAAGTGCACGCAACTGCTGCTCGATCAGTCGTTCCTCGACGCGCTGGAGCAGGAAGACCCGCAGACCTACGAGCAGATCTTCGGCTCGGGCGCCTCGGCCAAGTACTGCATCAAGCCGCGCTCGTAACCCCTGCGGCGGCCGGTCACGAGCCGCCAGACGGCGTTCCGGCCAATCGCATACCGGTCCGGCAAGCCACCGGCCGCGGCTCGAGCCTCGGCTTCGTTTTCGGGAAAGTTCGCCTGGCCCTCTTGCGCTGCCCTGCGAGCGCGGCTCCGGAGCCGCCTTCCAGGCCTCACGGCCGCTGGCGGCAGCGCCTGATTGGTCAAAGCGACGTTGAGGCAGCCGGCTTGGCGGCAGGAAATGATTTCGGCGCCGCGGCGATTCGTGCCTGCGGTCGAACGACCCAAGCTGGCGCGACCGTGGACGGCGGCCTGCCGTCGCGGTCGAGCGGCGGGCCGCCGTTGAGCCGGGCCGCGCCCTGGCTCAAGATGCGATCAGTTGCCCGGACTCTCGGTTGGTAAGAGGCCATGTTCGAATTCGACAACAAGTTCCTGCTCGTCGGCGTGCTGTTCTTCGTGCTGATCGTCGCCAAGCTCCTGGCTGGCGGCCGGCCCTGGGACCGGCCGGTCCGCAGAGCGCGGCGCTTCGGCTATCGCGGCTCGATGAGCCCGCTGCGCGACCCGGAGGCGAACCGGTCGCATCTGCAGGTCGTCCCTCCGCCCGACCCCGAGAAGGAGTTTTTCGGCGAGGACGACCAGAGCTGAAGACCCGTCGAGAAATCCTTCTCAAGCCTCGCTTGGGCGCCTCTTCTTCATTGGCGCACGCAGGCCGCCGAGACGGCGGCGCGCCTGCGCCTCGCGCGATACCCCGCAGAGCATCTCCCGACACCTCATTGACGCCCGTGCGCCGGGCCTCCTGCCTCCCGCGATGAAGAAAGGGCCGGTGGCCCATGGCCGCCGGCCCTCTCGCTCGTCTCCGAAAGGCCCTGCCTCAGAGCGTCTGACAGGCCTGGAAGACCATCTGCCCACCCTGTCCGCTCGGCACGTAGGTCGCCGAGCAGCCCGGGCGCCGCAGGCAGCTCGTCTCGTCGAGCCTTTCGCACTCGAGGTCGCGGCAGACCCCTCCTGGCGGCGGGCAGCCGAGGGCGGTGCAGGAATCGACAAGCTCGCAGCGTTGGCCCGCCGCGCAGTCGCTGTCGGAGGTGCAGCCCGGCTCGGCGCTACTGCAGAACCCGAAACCCCAGCACGGCAGCCCGTCTTCGCCCAGGCAGTCGTACATCAGGAAGATGCAGGACTCGCCCGCCGCGCAGTTGGCGTCGCTCAGACACGCGCCCTGCGGCGCGCAGACCCCCGGCAGCTCGCACAGCGCGTTGGGCGGACAGCCGAGGCAGACCATCCCCGGGCCGCACTCGTGGTCAACCCGGCAGCCCGCGGGGCGGCAGACGCCCTCGTACGCCGCGCAGTTGCCTGCAGGGTCGCAGGTCTCCATCGCGGCCTCGCACCTCTCCCCCGGCGCACAGTCGGCGTCGCTGCGGCAGCCCGGGATGCATGCGCAGATCTCGCAGCCGCGCGCGTCGCGCTGGAAGCCGTTCGGGCACCACATGTCGCAGAGCACCGGTTCGCACGTGCCGTTGGCGTCCTCGCAGCGAAACTCGCGGTCCGGCGTGCAGTTGCCGCTCGAGTCACAGGCAGAGCCGTAGACCCCGCCGCAGTCGGGGCGCTGGCTGCACGACCGCTCATCCAAGCTCGAACAGGCGGGCAGGCAGAGCATCGGCGGGGCAGGCTCGTGCATCGGGCACGGGCCCCACGAGCAGGGGTGCGTCGGGTCCTGTCGGCAGACCTCGCCCACGCCGCAGTCGGCGTCGGCCCTGCACTCTTGGGAGAACGGCTCGCAGAAGCCGGCCGAGCCGCGGCAATCGGCCTCGGTGGCGCAGTCGGGGAGCAGGCAGCGCTCGCCGGGCGCGCAGTCGGAGTCGGCGAGGCACTCGCGCGGGCCGGGAATGCAGACGCCTCGGGGAGCCGGCCTGCCCTCGTCGCCGGCCTCGTACTCCGGGGACACGCAGCGCTGGCCCGCCGCGCAGTCGCGATCCGAGGAGCAACCCGGCTCGGCGCAGGCGCAGATTTCGCAGCCGCGGGCGTCGCGGGCGAAGCCGTTCTCGCACCACATCGCACAGGCCACCGGGGCGCAGGCGGTGCGGCACCCGGCGAAGCCTCCGCCGCAACGCTCGCCGTCTGCGCAACGATCATAAGCAGGCTCGCAGTCGGCGCGCTGGAGACAGGCGCGCTCCTCGAGCAGCTCGCAGGGCGGCGGTGGCGGGGTCGTCGGCCCATCGACGCAGCCGGCGAAGGCGCCGAGGCAGCGCCCCGCGGGTCCACAGCGGGTGCCCGGCTCGGGCTCGAAGTAGACGGGCCGGCAGGCCGGGTGGGCGATGCAGGTCTGCTCGTCGAGGTTCTCGCAAGGCGACGGCGGAGGGGGCGGGGGCGGCTGATCAGGCTGCTGCACGCCGCAGCCGGCGTACTGAGGAGCGTCGCAGTCACAAGGCGGGCACGGGTCGTCCTCCCGGGCGCAGGGCGCGCAAGCGCACAGAGTCTGGAAGTAGGTCGGCGCACAGCCCTCGGTGTCGATGCAGGCCTCCTCGCTCAACCCTTCACACAGCGCGGGCTCCGGCTCGAGCCCAGGGCCACAGCTCCCCGGACCGAAGCCCGACGCGCCCAGGCCCAACGCGGTGATGACAGCCAACCGGAACGCCGAATTGAGGTTCATGGTCTTTCCCCTGAAGTGGTCTGCTGGCCAGCTAGTGCCACGGACGTGCCGAGCCCTCTTCGTGCGACTAAGTCCGGGAGATCACTCGCTTGTTTCCTGCCTCCTCCCGGGCATCGGGCGCCTGCCGTCACGGAAAGGCCCCCGGTTGGTCTCGGTTTTCTGAGAGTCCGAGGTCCCGCTCGCAGACCGTGGCTCTTGTCGCCGGCGCCCGGAGCTTGGCTCTCCCCGTGCGCTGGAGCGGGGCTCGAGTCGTGGTCGAAAACTCGCAGCACCCCAACGGCTCGAAGCGCGTCGGGCCCGCCGAGCTTCCTCAAATCCCCAGCAGCGACTTGACGGTCTCGAGCACGTCCATGAAGCGCACCGGCTTGCGCAAAAAGACGTTGGCTCCCGCGGTCTCGGCGAGCTCCTGGGCGTCGACCCCGCCTGCGCTGATGGCGACCACCGGCACGTGCCGGGTCCGGTCGTCGGCGCGCAGCTTGCGAATGAACTCAAAGCCGTCGAGCACCGGCATGTAGAGGTCGGTGACGACCAAATCGTAGCCTTCCCGCGCCAGCCGCTCGAGCGCGTCGAACCCGTCCTTGGCGACGCTGACCTCGATGCTGACCTTGTCCGACCGGGCCAACTTGGTCATCACGTACTCGTACAGCTCCATGATGTGCGGGTTGTCTTCGACCAGAAGGATCCGGTAGGCGCGCCCTCGAAGGTCCACTTTGCGCTCCGCAGTGCTGTCGAGGACCCGCGCGAGCTTGTCGCGGTCTTCGGCCCTATCCGCTGGGATCCTCACCCCGATGCCCGCCGGCAGCCCTTCGCGCGCCGAGCGCACCCACATCACCTCGCCGATGACGGTCAGCGGCTCGAGCAGCCCCGGAAACGACAGGGTCATCGGCAGCCGGTCGCCCACCGAGAGCTGACGGTCGGTCCTGACGAACGCGCCGCTGGCCGAGAGGTTCTCGGTCGCGTCGGCGAGGTAGCCCTCGTGATCCGGATAGTCGACCTGCAGCAACAGCGGAAAGCGCGGATGCGCGCGCAGATCTGGGCCTTCGGAAGCCATGGTTGGTGCCGATGTTAGTGGCAAACGCCGCGTCTTGACAATGGTCGCTGCCGGCCAATAGCGTTGCCGCCCCTCTCTGCCCGCCCCCGGGGCAGAATTCAAGAACCCGGCTGTTTTGGCGACCTTAGCGAGGCCGTGGCCCGTGCCCAGCCCTCCGCGGAGGCTTTCAGGCGCATGAGCGTCCCATTCTCAGAGGAGCAACAGCGGCGCTTCGACGAGGAGCTGGCTCGCGTCCTCGCGCGCTACCCCGCCGACCGGAAGTCTGCCGCCCTCTTGCCTGCCCTTCGGCTCGCCCAGCAGATCCTCGGCTGGTTGCCGCCCGCGGCGCTCGAGCACGTCGCCGGACGCCTCGGGGTCTCCGCCTGCCGGGCACGCGAGGTGGCGACCTTCTACGTGATGATGCGGCCCGAGCCTCTGGGCCGGCACCTCGTCGAGGTCTGCACCAACGTCTCCTGCTCGCTGCGCGGCGCCGAGAGCCTCCTCGAGCATCTCGAGCAGCGCCTGGGGATCCGCTCGGGCCAGACCACCAGCGACAAGCGCGTCACGCTGCGCGAGGCCGAGTGCTTGGCCTCCTGCGGCACTGCGCCCTGCCTGCAGGTCGACGAGGAGCACCTCGAGAACGTCACTCCGGAGACGATCGACCAGTTGCTCGCCCAGCTCGACTGAGCGCCGAATCCTCGAGGATGCCGCCCCGATGCCACTCGCCAACGTCCTGACCAATCACTGGGGAGAGCCGGGCGTCGACACGCTCGCCGGTTACCAGCAGCGCGGGGGCTACGGGTCGCTGCGCAAGGCGCTCGAGCTCGCGCCGGCCCAGGTCGTCGACGAGGTCAAGCGCTCCAACCTGCGCGGCCGCGGCGGCGCGGGCTTTCCGACCGGCCTCAAGTGGTCCTTTCTCCCCAAGGACGACCCGCGCCCGCGCTACCTGTGCGTCAACGGCGACGAGTCCGAGCCGGGCACCTTCAAGGACCGGTACTGCATCGAGAAAAGCCCGCACCAGCTCCTCGAGGGCATCGCCATCACCGCCTGGGCCATCGGCGCGCACACCGCCTACGTCTACCTGCGCGGCGAGCTCGCGACGCAGGCGCGCATCCTGGAGCGCGCGATAGACGAGGCGCGCGAGGCCGGCATCCTCGGCCCCAAGCTCTGCGGACGCGACTTCGCCCTCGAGGTCCACGTCCACCTCGGCGCCGGCGCCTACATCTGCGGCGAGGAGACTGCGCTGCTCGAGTCGCTCGAGGGCAAGAAGGGCTGGCCTCGCCTCAAACCTCCGTTTCCGGCGGTCAGCGGCCTGTTCGGCTGCCCGACCATCGTCAACAACGTCGAGACCCTGGCCACCGTCCCGGCCATCCTGGCGATGGGCGGCGAGCGCTACGCGGCGCTCGGCACCGAAAAGTCGGGCGGCACGCGCCTGGTCAGCGTCTCGGGCGCGGTGCGCAAGCCGGGCGTCTACGAGATCACCCTCGACACCACCTTCCGCCAGATCGTCGAGGAGATCTGCGGCGGGGTCCCCGGCGGCCGCAAGGTCAAGGCGGTCATCCCCGGCGGCTCCTCCTGCCCGGTGCTCACCGCCGAGCAGCTCGATGTCGCCGCCGAGTACGAGGCCCTCAAGGCCATCGGCTCGATGGCCGGCTCGGGCGGGGTGGTGGTCCTCGACGAGAGCACCTGCATGGTGCGGGTCGCCTGGCGCATCGCGCGCTTCTATGCCGAGGAGTCCTGCGGCCAGTGCACCCCGTGCCGGGAGGGCACGCCGTGGATGGCGCGCATCCTCCGGCACCTCGAGGAGGGGCGCGCCGCCGAGGGCGACCTTGCGCTGCTCAAGGGGCTCACCGGCTCGATCCTCGGGCGCACCCTCTGCCCGCTCGGCGACGCGGCGGCGATGCCGGTGCGCGCGTTCCTCGACAAGTTCCGCGCCGAGTTCGAAGCCCACCTCCGCGAGCGGCGCTGTCCCTTCCCTCACCCCTGGGGCGAGCAGGCCGACGAGCTCTTCGCGGGCGCGGGCAGAGGAGAGACCTGAGCGTGTCCAGCTTTCTCGCCAGCCTGACCCTCGAGCACTGGCTCTTCTATCCCCTGGCGCTGCTCACGATAGCCGGCGCCCTCGGCGTCGTGCTCGCGCGCAACCCGCTCTACGGCGCGCTCTCGCTCATCAGCACCTTCTTCTTCCTCGCCGCCATCTTCATCCTCGCCGGGGCCCACTTCGTCGGCATCCTGCAGATCATCGTCTACGCCGGCGCGATCATGGTGCTCTTCCTCATGGCGATCATGCTCCTGGCGCTCGACGCCAAGGCGCTCGGGCGGCGGCGGGTCACCCTCTTCAAATTGGTCGGCGGCCTCTTCTCGGTCGGGCTGGTCGGACTCGCGCTCAGCTTCCTCGGCCTGCGCCAGGGCGCCCGCGGGCCGATCATGTGGATTCGCATCCCCTACCAGAAGCTGCCCGAGGGCTTCGGCTCGGTGGCCGCGGTCGGCGACCTGCTGTTCCGCGAGCACCTGCTGCAGCTCGAGGCCGTCTCGCTGCTGCTGCTCGTCGCCATCGTCGGCGCGGTCGCCGTCGCCAAGGGGAAGATCTAGATGCCCTCGCTGCCTTCGCCCAGCCTGCTCACGCTCGCCGCCACCTTCGCCCCCGGGGTCATCCTCGAGCACTACCTGCTGCTCGCCGCCATCCTCTTCGCCATCGGCATGCTCGGCGTGGTCACCCGGCGCAACGCGCTGACCATGTTCATGAGCATCGAGCTGATGCTCAACGCCGCCAACCTCACCTTCCTCGCCTTCGCGCGGGTCCACGCCGATCTCTCCGGGCACGTCACGGCCATCCTGGTGATGGCCGTCGCGGCCGCCGAGGCCGCCGTGGGCCTGGCCATCGTCATCGCCCTGCAGCGGGTGCGCGGGACCACCAACGTCGACGAAGTGAGGACGCTCAAGCTCTAACGCCCCGAGCCCGCCATGAAGATCGACTGGGACGTCAAGACCATCGAAGACTCGCTCTTCCTCATCCCGCTGCTGCCCTTGCTCGGCGCGGCGGCGCTCGGCCTGTTCGGCCGGCGGCTGCGTCGCCCGGACGTGCACCTCATCGCCTGCGGCACGGTGGCGACCGCGGGCCTCCTCGTCGCGCTCATCCTGCTGCCGATGGCCTTCCCGGTGCTCTTCGCCTCCGGCCCGGTCGTCTCGATCGGCAGCACGCTCGGCACCTGGTTTTCCGCCGGCGGCATCAGCGTGGCCGCCAGCCTCTTCGTCGACCACCTCAACGCCGTGCTCGCCCTGGTGGTCAGCGGCGTCGGCCTGCTCATCCACGTCTACTCGATCGAGTACATGGCCGAGGAGAAGGACTACGCGCGCTACTTCGCCTACCTGAACCTCTTCGTCGGCTTCATGCTGCTCCTGGTGCTGGCGAACGACCTCGTCCTGATGTTCGTCGGCTGGGAGGGCGTCGGCCTCTGCAGCTACCTGCTCATCGGCTTCTGGTACGACGACGACGCCAAGGCGCTTGCCGGGCGCAAGGCCTTCGTCGTCAACCGCGTCGGCGACTTTGGCTTCCTGCTCGGCATCTTCACCCTGCTCGCGCTCTTCGGGACGACCTCCATCCAGCCGCTCGGGACGGGCGGCGACAGCCTGGCCGGCGCGGTGCGCGCCTTCGGCCCCGGCCGGTTGGGCGCCGTGGTCTCGAGCGGCCCGCTCGCCGCGCTCGGCCTCACCTACGGACACGCGATCACCCTGGCCTGCCTCTTTCTCTTCCTCGGCGCGGCCGGCAAGAGCGCGCAGTTCCCGCTCTACGTCTGGCTGCCCGACGCGATGGCCGGGCCGACCCCGGTCTCGGCGCTCATCCACGCGGCGACGATGGTCACCGCGGGCGTCTACCTGCTCGCCCGGCTCAGCTTCCTCTTCGCCCTCTCGACCACCGCGATGGCCATGGTCGCCGCGGTCGGCGCCTTCACCGCGCTCTTCGCCGCGCTGCTGGCCTGCGCGCAGAACGACCTGAAGAAGGTGCTCGCCTACTCCACCGTCTCGCAGCTCGGCTTCATGGTGCTCGCGGCCGGCGTCGGCGCCTGGTGGCAGGCGGTCTTCCACCTGGTCACGCACGCCTTCTTCAAGGCCTGCCTCTTCCTCGGCGCCGGCTCGGTCATCCTCGCCTGCCACCACCAGCAGGACATCCGCAAGCTGGGCGGCCTGCGCCGGCGGATGAAGTCGACGAGCGCGACCTTCCTCATCGCCACGCTGGCCATCACCGGCGTCGCCCCGCTCTCGGGCTTCTTCTCCAAGGACGCCATCCTCCACTTCGCGCACGCCGCCGCGCCCGCCGGGCCCGCCGGGGTCGCGCACCTCGCCTGGATCGTCGGGACGCTCGCCGCGCTGGGCACCGCCTTCTACATGTTCCGGCTCTACTTCCTCGTCTTCGAGGGCGAGCCGCGCTCCGAGCAGGCCGCGCACGCGACCGAGCGCGGGCTGGCGGTCACCATCCCGCTCTGGATCCTGGGCGCCCTCTCCGTCGTCGCGGTGGTCTGGGGCTGGCCCTGGGCGCCGTTCGCGATGACCACGCGCTCGGGCCTGCGCGAGCCACTCTTCCAGAACTTCACCTCCCCGGTCTTCGGCCTGGCCAACCGCATCCTCGGCGTCGATCCCGCCGCCGCGCACCAAGGGCTGCTCGGCGCAATGGCCCTCGCCCTGGCCGTCGCCTGGGCGGGCTTGGGCGCAGCCTGGTGGCTCTACCGCCGCGGCGGCATCGCCAAGCTCGCGCCGCTCTTCGAGAGGCGGCCGGTGCGCTGGATCCACGCGCTCGTCGCCCACAAGTTCTACGTCGACGAGGTCTTCCACTTCGCCCTCGTCCTGCCGCTGCGCGCGGTCGCGACGCTCGCCTTCCACCTCGTCGACAGGAGGGCCATCGACGGCTTCCTCGTCCACGGGCCGGCGCGGGTGACAGGCTGGGCGGGCCGCGCGCTGCGCTACCTGCAGAACGGCGACCTGCAGCGCTACGCCGCGGTGATGGCCATCGGCGCGGTGGTCACCGTCGCCTTCGTCCTCAGCGTGGGGAAGGACCTCTTCCAGCTCTTCGGCGGCAACTAGGCGGCTTCGCGGCAGCGCCCCGGCATCGACCACGAGACCATGAGCCACCACCTCCTCGACATCGTCATCTTCACGCCCCTTCTCTTCGCGGCGGTGGTCGCGCTGCTGCCCGCGGGCGAGCGCAACCAGCTTCGCGCGGCCACGCTCGCCGGCAGCCTCGTCTCGTTCGCCACGACGATCGCCCTCTACCTCGCCTTCGACCCCTCGGCCGGCGCGCCCGAGTTCCAGCTCGAGCTGAACCGGCCGTGGATCGCCTCGCTCGGCATCGGCTACCACGTCGGCGTCGACGGCCTGGCCGCCTCGCTCATCCTGCTGACCGGGCTGCTCGGGCCGGTCGCGGTGCTGTCGACCTGGAGCGCGGTGCAGACCCGGGTCAAGGAGCTTTGCCTCGCGCTGCTCGTGCTGCAGACCGCGATGTACGGCACCTTCGCCGCGCTCGACCTGGCGCTCTTCTACGTCTTCTGGGAGCTGATGCTGGTGCCGATGTACCTGCTCATCGGCGTCTGGGGAGGCGAGAACCGCGTCTACGCCGCGGTGAAGTTCTTCCTCTACACCTTCGCCGGCTCGGTGCTGATGCTGGTCGCCATCCTCTTCCTCTACGTGAAGAGCGGGGCCGGCGACGCGCGCACCTTCGACTACGTGAGCCTCTTGCGCGCGCTCAACGATCCCGACTCCGGGATGGCGCTCGCCTGGTCGGCGCGCAAGTGGCTCTTCGCCGCCTTCGCCCTCGCCTTCGCGGTGAAGGTGCCGATGTTCCCGCTGCACACCTGGCTGCCCGACGCGCACGTGCAGGCGCCGGCCGCCGGCTCGATCATCCTCGCCGGCGTGCTCTTGAAGATGGGCGCCTTCGGCTTCCTGCGCTACGCGATGCCGCTCTTCCCCGACGCGGCGGCCTGGGCCCGGCCCACGCTGGTCGCGCTGGCGGTGGTGGGCATCGTCTACGGCTCGCTGATGGCGTTGGCGCAGAAGGACCTCAAGAAGCTCATCGCCTACTCGTCGGTCGCGCACCTCGGGTTCGTGATGCTCGGCATCCTGGCGATGACCGTCGCCTCCTCGACCGGCGCGATGTACCAGATGCTCAACCACGGCATCTCCACCGGCGCCCTCTTCCTGCTCGTCGGCATCCTCTATGAGCGCACGCACACGCGGTCGATCTCCGACTACGGCGGCATCGCCAAGGTCGTGCCGATGTTCGCCTTCGCCTTCATGGTGGTCCTGCTCTCGTCGATAGGCCTGCCGGGCACCAACGGCTTCGTCGGCGAGCTGCTGATCCTCGCGGGCGCCTTCGCGGCGCCCTTCACCATCGGGGCCGCGGCGCCGGGGGTCGAGCTCGGCGCGCTCAACATGCCGCTGTGGACCGCCGTCGCCACCAGCGGCGTCGTGCTCGGCGCGGTCTACATGCTGCGGATGTACCAGCGGGTCATGTTCGGCCCGCTGCGCCACCAGGAGAACCGCGCCCTCGCCGACCTGAAGCTGCGCGAGTGGCTCGCGGTCGGCCCGCTGCTCGCGCTGGTCGTGGTGATGGGCGTGATGCCCCAGCCGTTCCTCGACCGGCTCGATCCCTCGGCGAAGCGCTTCGTCGAGCGGGTCGGCGGCGAGCCCGCGCAGGGCGCCGCGGCCTTCCGCCTCGTCGGTGTCCCGCCCGCCGAGCTCCTCAGCCCGGCCGCGGCGCCCCAGGTCGTGCGCGTGGCCCAGGAGCCGGAGCCCGCCGTGCAGCCCGCGAATCTTGCGACCGAGAAGCTGCCCATGCTGCCCGCGCGCCTTCGCGACCCGAAGCTGCTCGAGGCCGTCAAGCAAAGGGCAAGAGACATAGGCACCACCCCGTAGGAAGCCTTCATGCCCAGCGCTGCCGACCTCCTCATCCTGCTCCCCACCGTCGCCCTCGCGTTCGGCGCCTGCGTGCTGCTGCTGTCCGAGGCCTTCCTCGAGTGCCGCAACCGCGGTTATCAGGCGGCCGTCGCGGCCGGCGCGGCGGGCCTCGCCCTGTCCCTGGCGCTCCTGCAGATCGCCGAGCCGGTCACCCTGTCCAACGACAGCCTCTTTCGGACCGTAGTGCAGCCCGACCTCTTCCAGTCCTTCATCGTCGCCACCGTCAGCGGCGGCCTGCTGCTCTCGGTGCTGCTCTCCAAGGGTTTTTTGCGCGCCCGCGACGCTGAGCGCGGCGAGTACTACGCGCTGCTGCTCTTCGCGGCGAGCGGCATGACCCTGCTGGCGATGGCCGCCGACCTCGTCCTCGTCTTCATCGCCCTCGAGATCATGTCGCTGGCGACCTACGCGCTCTCCGCCTGGCTGCGGCGCGACAAGCGCGCGACCGAGGCCGCGCTCAAGTACTTCCTGCTCGGCGCCTTCTCGAGCGCGCTCTACCTCTACGGCGTCGCCCTGGCCTACGGGGCGACCGGCTCGACCCAGCTCGCCGAGCTGCCCAAGGCGACGCTCAACCCGTGGATAGGCGGCCCGGCCATCGCGCTCATCTCCGTCGGCTTCGCCTTCAAGGTCGCCGCGGTGCCCTTCCACATGTGGGCGCCCGACGTCTACGAGGGCGCGCCGACCCCGGTGACCGCGTTCATGGCCGTGGGGGTGAAGGCCGCCGCGTTCGCCGCGTTCTTCCGCACCATCGCCGTCGCCTTCGGCGGCGCGCCGCAGCACTGGGGCCCGGTCGTCGAGGCGCTCGCCATCCTCTCGATGATCGTCGGCAACCTGCTCGCGCTGCCGCAGCAGAACGTCAAGCGGATGCTCGCGTACTCGTCGATAGCCCACGCCGGCTATGCCTTGGTCGGCCTCTCGTCGGCGAGCGTCTACGCCGGCCGGGTGGCCGGCGCCGAAGGCCTGCTCTTCTACCTGGCCGCCTACACCGTCGCCGCGGTCGGCGCCTTCGGCATCGCCGCGGTGATCGAGCGCAACGAGCTCGACGCCGAGAAGGCCTGGGACCTCGAGCGCTTCGCCGGCCTCGCGCAGCGGCGCCCCGTGCTCGCGCTCTTCATGGCGGTCTTCCTGCTGTCGCTCGCCGGCATCCCCGCCACCGCCGGGTTCATGGGCAAGCTGCTCGTCTTCCGCGCCGGGCTCGACGCCGGGCAGCTCGCGCTGGTGATCGTCGGCGTCGTCACCTCGGCGATTGCCGCGTACTACTACCTGCGCGTCATCGTCTCGATGTACTTCCACGCGCCGCCGGGCGAGACCGAGGACCTGGATCGCTCGGCAGCGACGAGCTGGGGCCTGGGCCTCGCGTGCGCGGCCGTCGTCGTGCTTGGCATCGGGCCCGGCACGGTGATGGAGATCGCGAGGCGCGGGGCGGAGCTGCTGTTCTAGGTGGGCAGGACGAGTGCGCTTCCGAGGCGATGGAGGTTGAAGCTGCAGCTTCGGCCAGCCCGGGGCCCACTGCCCTCGCCGAGTTGCGACCAGAAGTTGGCTGCCACGAGCAAACAGGCCGCCCGCTCACCTCGCTGACCCGAAGCGGCCCGCATTCTCGCCGAAGCCCATATGCGCCGACCTCTGGCCTGCCGACCAAGACGCGGAAATGCCGCTCGCAATCCTTGCGCGCCCTTCGCGCCCTGTTGCTCGTTTCGATTCCCAGTGCGAAAGGTCGGGCACCACTGAGGCCACTGGCAGCAGTGGCCGATCCGAGGAGAGAAGAATGCGCCGTTTCGTAGTGGTCGTGGCCGCCACGTCTCTGGCAGCCGGATGTGCGTCGTCGAAGGGAGCGCAGGCCGGGAACCTGTCGACGGCCGAGGCCGCGGTGCGGTTGATGAAGTCGGATCCGCCGCCGGCCTGCACGGAGGCCGGGCAGGTGCTGGGCAAGTCGATCCGGCTCGCGACGCAGACGGTCAACATGAAGCGCCAGGCCGCCGCGCTGGGCGCGAACTACGTCCGCCTCGAAGGTGAGGGCAGCACGGGCACCGCGTTCCGCTGCCCGCCCGAGCTCTTTGGTCCGACGGACCCCTCGGCCGCGCAAACGGCCGCGCCGATTCCCGAAGAACAGGTCCGGTTGATGAAGTCGGATCCGCCTTTCCAGTGCGTCGAGGCCGGGCAGGTCCTCGGCAAGTCGATGTCGCTCGCCTCGCAGAAGGCGAACATGAAGCGCCAGGCCGCCGCGCTGGGCGCGAACTACGTCCGGCTCGAGGGTCAGGGCGGAACGGGCACGGCCTTCCGCTGTCCGCCCGAGCTCAGCGCTTCGGCTCCAGCGAGCGCGCAGCCGGCCGCGCCGATCCCCGAGGAGAAGGTCCGGTTGCTGAAGTCCGATCCGCCCCCGCAATGCGTCGAAGCGGGTCAGGTGCTCGGCAAGTCCATCGTGATCGAGACGCAGCAGGCCAACATGAAGCGCCAGGCGGCGGAGATGGGCGCGAACTACGTCCGGCTCGTCGAGGGCGACGGCGGAACGGGCACTGCCTTCCGCTGTCCGGACGAGGTCTTCGCACCGAACTAGGCGATCGCCATTTCATCGCTGCAGGTCGCCCGGCGCTGTCGCGGCAGGACGGTGCATCGCCCTCTCCGACTCGCACCGTCTCCCGCACCAATCCGCGGCGTGCGGCGCTACCGCGCTGGGCTTGCCTTGGTGCTGACGTCCAAGCGCGCGCCTGGCCACGGATGCCGGTTGCGCACCGGAAGCGGCCGGCTTTGCAGAGCCGATTGGCCCTCGGCCGATTCGTGGATGCTGATAGGCGTCTGCGCGCTTCTCGCCGCCGATCGACTCCTTCTGGCGGACGTCGGCTTCCACCGCAGCGACTTGGTGAGCCTGCAGCACCTCGAGCCCTCGCTGCGCGACTGCGAGGGCTCGCCCAGGCGCCGGGCGGCGCCGGAGTAGACCGTGAACCCTCAGGGCTCGACGCCCAGGATTCCGAGCGCCACGAACGCCGCGTACACCGCGACGAGCAGCGCGCCCGCCCACCGTGGCACCCGCCGCGTCGCCACGAGGAGCGAGGTCAGCACGACGGTGCCCGCGCAGATCGGCAGGTAGAAGGTGAGCGTTTGCGCGTCGACCCTTATCGGGCGAACGAGCGCGATGACGCCGAGGTTGAAGAGAAAGAACGCGAGCACCGACCCGGCGACGTTCCCGTAGGTGATGTCCGGCCTCTTCCTGATAGCCGCCGGCAGCTCGCGGGCCAGCTCCTCGATGCTGATCAGGAACGCGAGCAGGGTCATGCCGAACAGCGTGTCGGACCAGCCGAGGCCGGCGATGAACCGCCGGGACGCCGAGATGACCATCTCGCTGCCGACCACGATGGCGGCGAGCGACAGCACCAGCAGACCGAGCGACTTCCATCGGCCCGCTGGCTTCTCCTTCTCCAGCGTCTCCTGGACTTCGCCGCCGGGCTTGATGTCGACGCCCCCGCGCTTGAGACGCAGCAGATAGACGACCGCCACGACGTAGCCGAGAAGCAGGATGACTCCGTCGACGCGAGACAGCGCGCGGTCGACCATCAGCCCCGAGGCGAGCGCTACGGCGGCGACGGGCACGAGCAGGATGCGGCGAGGAGCCTCGCCGAACTGCAGCGGCACGACGAGCGCGGTGACGCCCAGGGCCAGCGCAATGGCGACCATGGTCGCGCCGATGACCGAGCCGAGCGCGATGCCGAAGAGCCCTTCGTAGCTGCCGGTGGCGCCCACCGCGAGGTTCTCGGGGTCAAAGCCGACGAAGACGACGCTGATCCAGAAGGCCGAGGCCCGGAAGGCCACCGCGGTCCCGACCACGGCCGAAACCAGCTTCTCGGCGAAGTAGAGGACGAGGCCGAGACCGACGATGAAGAGGACGAAGGCGAGCGGAAGGCTCATTCGGTTCTCCTTCGCGGGAACCTGGCTACGAACAGGCTCGGCTACCTATGGCCACGCCCACGCCTTAAAGCCCGAGCACGAGATCGCCCGTCGCATGAAAGAACGAGCCTTCGCCTCGGCTACCCGCACCACGGCGAGCACTCGAGCCCTGCCGCGTCGATTCGCCGGCGACATTACTGCCGCTTCTTCCCAAATAGCTCTCGCTCGAGCTCGGCGATGCGCGCCTTGGCCGCGGCGAACTCCGCCTCCGCCTTTGCGAGCGCCTTCTCCGCTGCGATTCGCACGGCACGCTCGGCTTCCTCTGCCTCCGCCTCGGTCGGAAGGGCCTTCATGCCGAGCTCGGATAGCCGCAGCAGCGGCCCGTCGCCTTCGCCCACGACCACCAGCGCCACGCCGAGCTCCTCGGAGAACACCGGCCCAGGTCCCCGATACGAGACGACGAGCGCTCCTTGTTCCGTGCGGCGAAATACCGTCAGCGGCACTTGGCTGGATGAATCGACGCGCCCCACCGCGTCGGGCCTGAAGACGACCAGCTCGCGCGTGCCGAGCATTTCGTACTTCGCCGGGTCCGGGTCGTAGTTCTTGTGCCAGTCCTCGAATACGACCTCGAGCGCCCAGCGTGGCGGTCGGATACCGGGCAGCCAGGTTCTCCAGTGGTCGCGGACGTCGGGCGGAGGGTCGTCGAGGAGATAGACGTCCGGTGAGACCCGCACCAGCGGCCGCTCGCGAATCCAGGCAAAGTAGTTGTCGGACCCGACCCGGACGCTCTTCCAGCCACGCTGCCGGGCGAGTTGCTCCAACGAGGATCTGAGCACGCCGATGATCTCGCCCTGCTCCGGACACTGCGCGATGTGCTCCCCGCGGATCTCCCAGGCCGACAGGTCGGCGGGGATTCGGGGCCTCTGGCTCTCTTGCTTCTGGCTCATGAAGGGAAGATAGCCCTCACGTGCCGAGCTCACGGACGCAGCGCCGATCGGATTCCCAATTCTGCTTCTTCATCGGCGACGTCGTCGGCGGGCCCGGGCGCAGACGAAGACGACCGCCAGGGCGTAGCCAGCGTCCACGCACACGATTGCGGCAGTCTGAATCTGCTCGCCCCCGCCTATGGCGTTCACAAGGGGTGTTCCGGTGATCCGTACACCCGGCACGGTATCGGCCGCGCGGGCTCTGCCACGAGCTTCTTGTATGGGCAGATGGCGCGGCTGAAGAGGATGTCTTTCGCCACCCCACCGCGCTTGCGGACAACCTTCTTTTTGCAGCCGGCCGCGCCCCGCCGGTACTTGCAGCGGTAGCACTGAACCACCGGGCCAACCTGGTAGCAGGCCGTCAAGAAATAGGCTCTGGCCGCATCACTGTAGAGGTCCATGGGCGCCTACGGCTCCACCCTGTACTTCAGCATAGGCACGGGCTTGGAACTCGAGACGGCTGCCGCGCTTTCGGAGGCGCCCGCTCGGCCGTCATTTCGACCCTCGCTCTCCTCACCAGCAGCGCAGCGCCAGGCTTGATGAGAATTCTCTCTCTCCCGCACGTGCCGCGGACCATGGCATGGCGTCTCGTAGCAGCGGGCGACCGGCCTGAGCTCGAGCCGCCGTGTGCAGCGTGGCCTCGGCATCGGCAATGAGCGCCCAGCGTGCCGGACACTTCGCCGGGGCGGGGTCGTAGTTCTTGAGCCGGTCCTCGAATACGACCTCGAGCACCCAGCGTGGCGGCCGGATGCCGGGCAGCCAGCCTTTGAAGGCCGCGTACCTAGTGCTCCTGAGTTCGTCCCGCCTAAGCAACTTGTGGGCGAACTCCGCTCATCCCGAGCGTAGAGGCGACCAGCGGGAGCCTCGGAGTCGAGGGATTCGCCGATTCGCCGCCCAGGCCCGATTTGGACGAAGACCTCCGGCAACTCGGTCCGTGAATCCGGCCACTCTTGCGGATTCGGGCTGTTCACGCGGAACGAACTCTGGTGCTCCGAGCAATCGAGCAATCAGGGCACCTGCGCGAAGACCACTTGGCCAGTCCACGCGAACAGAAAACCCTCATTCGAAAGCACGACCGGTTGAGCCGCCTTCGCGAAGAAGGGGTCAAGCAGAGCGATGCCTCGCCTATTCGCCGAGACGGCCACCACTGCATGGAGAGGAGCCGGGAAATCACCCGGCGTACACAAAGCGCCGTGCTTCGATGGTGGCGGATTGGCGAGCCTCGACATGTAGCGGGGGCCGAAGAGGGTGACGATCGCCCAATGCCCCGTGGCTAGGCGCACCTTCAGCGTCTCCAGCTCTTCTGAATTCCACACCTCGGTCCGGCTCTGGAGGAGAGCAGCCGCGAGCTCGATGGGCTGGCCGGCCGGGCCCGCCCCATCGTGGAATTGGGCCTCGTCAAAGCTCTCGCCCTGCCGCGCGCGAACCATGCACATGCACGCCGCGACACAGGAGTTGGGCCATGTCTGCTCGACATGAAAATCGGCGTCAGCCACGACGCCTCGAGACGTCGAGCACCTCTCCGCCCGGCGACATACGAAGCGTCAGCCTGACACGCGAGGGCTCGTCCGCCCGGATGACATCAATGATCCACTCCTCGTCCACGGCGACGACCTTGGACGGGAAATAGTTGCGTAAGCCTTCTCGTGCAAGAAAGCGCTGGGCGTGCCTTCTGAGCGAGTCCTCGACCGAGACCACCGGCGCCCGTCGCGATTTGGGAACAGAAGGCTCGTCCAGCTCTTCGGTCAGCGCAACGCGCAGGAGCTCTCTGACCTCGACCGCGTCGATCGCGCCTTCGCAATACGCCTGGAGCGCCTTTCGACGAAGCGTGCCCCTTCGCAGGCCGATTTCGTCCTCTTCGGCGCAGTCTCTTTCGAATCCCTCGGCTGGCCACCACGGCCTTCTCGAAGCCAGACTGCTGCGCTCGGCAAAGCCCAGGCGAAAGACATCGCAAAGCCGATTGATGGCGACCGTACGCCCCACGCCATACTTCTTGCCGACGCGGCGAATTGCCTGCTCGCTCGCGGGCGGGATGCCGGCAACCGCCCTTTGCACGCCGCGTCGCGGCGCGAGAAAGCACGCCGCAAATGCATCTGCACGGCTCTCGATGTCCTCAAAGCCTTCGAAGAGGTTCCACCGAGCGCCCCTGCGGCCCTGCTCATTCAGCCCGACGTCGGGGCTCACCATGGCCTCGGCGCCACCCTGCTTCAGGTCGAACAGGATGTGGCAGAGCTCGTGTGCCATCGTCATGCGGTTGCGCCAGAACTGATCATGCCCGCCGACCAGATTGACGAGGACGGTTGGCATCGGATCGACCGTCGACGAACCATCCACCGCCTTGGCGAACTCCTCGGGATCAGTCCAGACGACCGCAACTCCGAGGCCCTCCAGAAGATCGCGCATCGAGTCGATCTTCTTGTCGCCCAGGCCCAACCTCTCGCGCACTGCGTCGGCGAGTCGTTCACCCTCGTTCAGCTGCTTGTCTGCTAGGTGTGCGGCGAGATCGGCAGGCAACTCCTTGCGCGGGCATCCGAGTGTTTCGTTCAGGTCGCGGAGATCGCGGGCGACGCGGAAAAACTCCCCGATGCCCTGGCCCCAATTGAGTGAAAGCAGCCTCTCCAGGCTCGCCTTCCCAGCGTTGGCCGAAGACTTGAGAAGCAGGGTGGCAGGGCCCTTTGCGGCGCTCCCCGTAACAAAGTCGAGAGGCCGAACGCCGAACATGAGCGAGATTCGGTCCAGTTGCTCGGAGTTGGGCTGCTCCTCGCCGGCTTCGAGCGCTCTGAGCGTCGCTACCTCGAGGTTCGAGGCCTCTGCGAGCTGCTCGAGCGACAGCCCGGCGGCCGCACGCGCCTCTGAGAGGCTGGCAGCGAAGGTCTTCATCGCGGTCATCGTACCTCAAGCATCTCGCTCGTTCGGCTGTCGACAACCCCCGAACAAGTGAGAGAACGCACCCCTAGCAAGGCTCCCACGTGAATCTGGTGGCGACGGTCAGGACTCGCCGACGACGACGCTTTGCCTGGTCGGCGTTCATACAACCGCTCGGCCATGCGGCGACGCTGTCACCTCATGCACGCACGCCGTTCGCGCGGCCGCCCTCGTGCCTCACGCCGCCCACCGCAAATGCTCACAAACATGCTGGAACACCGCCCCAGCCTTCGCCTTGACACCTCCGGCGAGTAAGCCCGCGGCAGGCGCTCATCGAGCGCCTCTTCGATCGCATCCTGCACCCGCGCCCGCGCCATCGCCGTCTTGCGCCAATCCGCCGTCAGCACTGACCGCAGCTTCTTCAGCAACCTGCGCGCGACTTTCTTCACCTCGTCGCGCTCCACGGTCGTCAGCTCCGGCCTCGGCCTCGTAAGCAGGTCGAAGACCACCAGCTCCTCCTCGGTGAGCCGCTCTCGGGCGCCGCCGCTGTCACTTTCAGGTCGGCCACCAAGCGAGGGGCTTCATGTTTGGCCCAAGAACCCAGCACCATACGGTCAGAACCGGAAACTGGCCGCCGCGACTGCACCGCGCCGCATCGGCGAAAACCCTATCTCCAACGAATCGGGTAGAGCCAGGCGACCTCGTTGTCCTCGCATTGGCACCAAGCGTTCCTGCCCCCTAAACGCCATCCCGAAGCACCCAGCCGCTAATGCGACCGCTCCGACCGCGTATCCCGCGACCATCATTTCCGGTGAGAACTCGTCGGTACCAGCGACCATGACGGTGAGAAGGGTCGTACCACCTATGAAGATGGGCCCTACGATCAAGCCCGCGACGCCCATTGCCTTCATCCCCCGCCGCGGCGTGCGCAGGTCAAACGGATCAGACAGCCGGTCAGGGTAGACATGAAGCTTCTGGGTGAACGACCGCTTACCGTAGGTAATCCTCAGTCTGTGCGGCCCTGCTGGCAGAGTGAGCGCGCACGGAGCAGTGCAGGACTGGCCCGACATCGGGTCGGCCACGAAATAGGAGCGTCCAGCCTCGTCTAAGAATCTCACGACGACGGGAGCGGCTTGATCGGGCAACTGCTCGAGGTGAGGACCAGCCGCTGACACAACACAGTTGTTTCCTATTACCCGATATCCGGCCGGGCACTCAGGTTCCCCGGCACAACTCTTGTTGGCCGAAGACCACCACTGCCCAGGCCAGCAGCAATGCACCTGATCAGGGGTGACCAGGCCTGCTGGACAGACAACTTGGCCGAGCGCCGAATTCGGAAGAATCGTCAAGAGCGCAATTAGAATGCCCGCTGCGGCAAGAAGCGGATGACGCCGATTTCCTTCGAGCCCCATGTCCTCTCTCCCTACTTTGTCCGTTGTGATGCCTGCACCCGAATAGCCGGATATGTCGCACGCTATCAGCCGTCACGGACGCGGCCTCCCCGCCTCACGCCACCCACCGCAAATGCTCGTAAACATGCTGGAACACCGCCCCAGCCTTCGCCTTAAACACCTCCGGCGAGTAAGCCCGCGGCAGCCCCTCATCGAGCGCCTCTTCGATCGCGTCCTGCACCCGCGCCCGAGCCATCGCCGTCTTGCGCCAATCGACCGTCAAGACTGACCGCAGCTTCTTCAGCAACCTGCGCGCGACCTTCTTCACCTCGTCGCGCTCCTCGGTCGTCAGCTCCGGCCCCGGCCTCGTGAGCAGGTCGAAGACCACCAGCTCCTCCTCGGTGAGCCGCTCCCGGGCGTGCCGCGTCTCCTCCTCGGTCAGCGACTGCGCCAGCTCCAACAGGTCGAGGAAGAGCTGCTCTATCTGCCGGCTGCCCGCGTTGTAGGCCTCGATGAGGCTCTCGAACCGCTCCCGGAAGTCGACCCGCGTCTCGTTCACCGCTATCAGCCGCTCGAGCTGCGCGCGGATCGCCGCCTTGAGCCGCTCCAGGTCGAGGTTCTTCGTCTCCGACTCCTTGAACCGCTCGGCCAACGCCTTGAAGTCGATGCGCGACAGGTCGATGGGCGGCGGGCCCTCGCTCGCTATCCCCGCGCCTTCGATGGAGCGGTCGAGCACCTGCCCGATGCGCTGCAGCACGTCGGCGATGTCCTGCTTCTCGGGCGCGGTCTCGGCCCGAATCCTCTCGGCGAGCGCGGTCACGGTCGCCATGCGCACCGCGAACTCCGAGGCGCTCTTGTGCGGCTTGACCGCCTTGTAGAGCCGCTCGCTCAGCCGCGCCTGCGCGAGGAACGCCTTGCGCCGCTCGTCGGGCGACAGCAGCACGTTCGCCGCTTCGGCCACCCGCGTCAGCCGCTCGAGCGCGGTCTTGCTCTTCTCGATGCCCGCGAGCTTCACGCCCTGGCCCTTGCAGAACGCGTCGAGCGCGGCGAGCGTCGCCCGCAGCTCGCCGACCAGCGCCGCCTTGTCGCGCACCGGCGTGCGCCCGCCGCTCGCCGCGCCATAGAGCGCCAGCGCCTTCTCGAGCGACGCGAAGACGTTGGCGTAGTCCACGATCACGCCGCTGTGCTTGCCCGGGTAGACGCGGTTGGCGCGCGCGATGGTCTGCATCAGCGTGTGGTTGCGCATCGGCTTGTCGAGATAGACCGTGCTCACGCTCGGCGCGTCGAAGCCGGTCAGCCACATCGCGCAGACGAAGACGATGGAGAGCGGGTCCTCCGGGTCCTTGAAGCGCTCGTCGAGCGGCGGCTGCGACTCGGCCATCCGCTTGCGGTGCGGCACCATGTCGATGCCGAGCTTGTGCATCTCCTCGATCTCGTTCTGGCCCGGCGAGACGACCACCGCCATGTCCACGTACTCGAGCCGCTTCAGCCGCTGGCGCAGGCCGTAGTCCTCGCCGTCGTCCTTGTCGTAGCGGGCCAGCTCGGCGCGCACCCGCTTCTTCTCCGCCTCCCACTCGCGGCGCACCTTCTCGTAGGTGCGCACCGCGGTCGCCTTGTCGATGGAGACGACCATCGCCTTGCCCTGGAACCCGCGCCCCAGGAAGTGCTCGACGATGTCGCCGGCGATGGTGTCGAGCCGGTCGTCACGCGTGATCAGGTGGTACTGCTTCCCGAGCAGCTTCTGCAGCCGCGCCTCGCCCTCGTCGTCGAGGGCGGCCTCGTCGATGACCTCGTAGAGGTCCTCGTTGAGGTTGGGGTTGGTGAGCCGCAGCTCGGGCGTGCGGTTCTCGTAGTAGAGAGGGACCGTCGCGTTGTCCTCGACCGACTGCTGGAAGTCGTAGATCGAGACGTAGTCGCCGAAGACCTCGCGGGTGCGCTCCTCGCCGGCGATGAGCGGGGTGCCGGTGAAGGCGACGAAGAGCGCGTTCGGCAACGCGGCGCGCATGTTCATCGCGAGCTGGTCGTACTGCGTGCGGTGCGCCTCGTCGACGATGACGATGACGTCGCGCCGGTCGCAGAGGACGTCGGCGGTCTGGAACTTGTGAATGAGCGTGAAGACGTAGCGGTGGTTCTCGCCGAGGAGCTGCCGCAGGTGCGCGCCGCTGGTCGCGTGGCACTTCTTCGCGTCGTCGACCGCGCCGCAGGCCGCGAAGGTCTTGGCGATCTGGAGGTCGAGCTCGACGCGGTCGGTGACGACCACGAAGGTCCAGTTGCCCGGGATCGAGCGCAGGATCTTCTGGGCGTAGAAGACCATCGAGAAGCTCTTGCCCGAGCCCTGGGTCTGCCAGAAGACGCCGGCGCGGCCGTGGCCCTCGTCGCGCGCCTTGAGCGTGGCGTCGATGGCGTTGTTGACGCCGAGGAACTGGTGGTTCTGCCCGATGATCTTCGCGAGCCCGGTCTTGTGCTCGGAGAAGAGGGTGAAGCTCTGCACCAGGTCGAGGAGCCGGCGTTTGTCGCAGGTGCCGCGCAGCAGCACCTCGAGCGAGACCTTGCGCGGCTCGTCCTCGCGCTCGATGCGCTTCCAGTCGAAGAAGCGGCCCCAGTCCGCCGTGAGCGAGCCGACCTTGCTGTCGGTGCCGTTCGAGGCGATGAGCAGCGCGTTGTAGGCGAAGAGTCGCGGGACGCCGTTCTGCGGGTGCTTGTAGCTGGTGAGGTTCTCGTCGAAAGCCTGGCGCACGCCGATGCCGGGCCGCTTCAGCTCGATGACGACCCAGGGCAGGCCGTTCACGAAGAGCACGACGTCGGGGATGCAGTTGTAGAGCGGTCCCTTGAGCGTGAGCTGGCGGACGGCGAGGAAGTCGTTGTTCTCGGGCGACTCCCAGTCGACGACGCGGAGCGCGACCGGCTCGTCCTTGCCGGTCTGCGGGTTCTTGAAGGTGACCTTCACGGCTTCGGTGATGAGCCGATGGATCTCGCGATTGGCCGCCGTGAGGTCCATCGCCGTCCGGTCGCGGAGAAGCTCGTCGACCGCGAGGTCGATCGCCGAGGACGGGGCGCTCGGGTTGAGCTTGGTGAGAGCCATGCGCAGCCGAGGGACGAGCACGACGTCGCGCGTGGTCTCGCGGCCGAGGGTCCCGGCCGCACCAAAGGATTCCTCGCCTGCCGACACCGTGGTCCAACCGAGTGCGGAGAGGATCTCCTCTGCCGATTGCTCGACCAGCGCCTTCTCGGTGTACGGGTGCGAGGTCATGCGGCTTTCTCCAGGGAGAGTTGGCCGGAAAGGAGGCGGGGGAGGAGGAGGTCGCGGGTGTTTCGCAGGACTTCCATTTCGCATCTGAGAGTTGCTGCCGCCTCGGCAAGAGGAACGGTTAGCTGCTCGAAGTGCGGCAAGACGGTGGCATGGGGAACAAGCAAAGGCGCGTCGGGAGTGGATGCCATCCTGATCATGCGGCCCGCAATACCCGGAGGCCGACTGGCGCGGTGTGAAGGGTGATGTCCATCGCTTCATCCCACCGGTCGCT
>DHSB01000160.1:3130-10060 GCA_002408385.1 Myxococcales bacterium UBA5297 | reverse complement strand
GCCGCGGCCGGGCGCCCGCGGCCTCGAGCGCCGGGCCGGACCAAGCGCTCTGGACGCAGGTGGGCGCGGGAGCGAGCCTCGAGAGCTTCAGCGAGGTGGCCCTCGCCGACGGCGCTCTTCTGGTCAGCGACGGCGAGCGCGCCTCGTTCGAGCCCGGCGGCGCGCCGGCCCGCCCGCTCGAGGTGCCGGTGCCGATCGCCCGGGTCTTCGCGGCCGCCGGCCGGCTCTTCGCCGCGGGCGAGAACGAGGGGGCGCCCTTCCTCATCGGCCTGTCGCGCGGCGAGCCGGCGCTGGTCGTCCCCGTCTCCTGTCCGGTCGTCGGGCTTGCCGGCGAGGGCGAGAGCTACCTCGCGGCCTGCGAGGGCGGCGAGGCGGTGGCGACGAGCGCGAACGGCGCGAGGAGCTTCTACCGGCGCGAGGTGCGGCTCCCCGAGCCGCCGGCGCCCGAAGGTGTCCGGATACGCCGGGCGATCGACGCCCTGGCGGCCAACGAGGACGGCGCGATGGCGCTCTGCGCGGTCCAGCGCTGGTCGTCGACGCAGGGTGGCGAGCCGCTGCTCTGGACCTGGTCGCACGTCGGCATTCGCCCGGCCGAGGGAGGCGATTTTCGCTTCGCCGCCGTGCCGGGGCTCGCGCGCGCGGTCGGGCTCCGGCTCGCCGGCTCGCAGGTCGCGGTCGCCGGGCTCGAGGTCGACGCGCAGGGCTCGGCGGGGGGGGGCCTGCGCCCTCGCTTCTTCGCCGGCGGCCTCGAAGCGCCCCTCAGACCCGAGGGCGAGCCCGGACCCTCGTGCGGCCGGGCCGCCGATGCCGAGAAGGCCCAAGGGGTCCTGCTCGGGCCGCGTGAGGCCGCGTTCCTGTGCGAAGGCAGGGTGGTCTACTCGTTTGATCGCGGCGAGAGCTGGCAGACCGACGAAGGGCTCGAGGGCAGGGTGACGGCTCTTCGGGGTGGGGACCTGCGCCTCGTCGCCAGGGCGGGCGGGAAGGTCTGGCTGCGGCGCTTCCCGGTCCGCGCAGGCTCGGGAGCGGTCGCGGTGAGAGCCTCGGGCGTCGAGGCGCCCGCGGCAGACGGGCCAGGGCCTGTCGTGCCGCAACCGGCCGAGGTGCGCGAGCCTCCGGCCGACGGCGGGCTGGACGAGGCCGCGCCCTGACTCGAGACCTCCTGAGCCGCCGCAGGAGGCGCCTCAAAGCACGGCGACAGAAGGCACGGTCGAGCTGGTCCGGGGGCGGGAAAGCAAGCACCAGCGATCGCGCCTCCCAGGCCCGCGCAACCAAGTTCGCGGTGAGCACTCTGGTGTGCGGACCGTTTCGGAGGGGAGGGGGCGGGCCGACGGTGGGCGAGTCGACCCCAGACCTCCTGAGCTTCCGCCGCAGCCTCCTTCGGAACGCGTACGGTGCCGACGAGTAGCCGCGAGAAGCCGGCGGTGGTGGTGGACGCGCAGCGGTGATGGCAGCTCCGCCCAAGGGCCGGGGGCTGACTCCGCAGCCAGCGTGTCCCTCGACGAGCTCGAGGGGAGCGAGCGGAGCCTTCCTCGTGTATTGGGGCTCGGTTGCCCCTTCGGTCATCTGCGTCCTCTTCACCGAAGCGGCGAGGCCAAAAGAGAGGCAAGCAACGCTCCGCGCTCGGCTCCACCGCACGCGACCTCCCTCGGGACCACCACGGATCGACGAGCCGGCAGGCTAGGAGGAGTTGAGCTCAGTCGGCGAGCAGCAGGCAGGCGATGAGCGACACGACGGCGATGGCGACCGCCAGCCAGGCGAACTCGTTGCCGTGCAGCCAGGTTCTTGGCCGCAGCGGGCGCAAGTCCGCCATGTCACCCGCGCGCACCCAGCGCTCGCTGCCCTCGCGGCGCACCTCGTCGTCGTCGCTGATGAACTGGCGCTCGTAGAGCTGGCGCAGCTCCGCGTAGCTGGGGACGATGAGCTCGCCGTGCTTGTTGCGGACGTGGAACTTCATGTCGTGTCGGCTCCGGGGGCGGCAGACTACACGCTGACGGCGCGACTTGCTCCACGATCGCGAGGGCGGCTCGGGCGGTGTCGGGCGGGACGGGCCGTCGCCAGGCGGCGGCGCGGCCAAGAGGCGATCAGGCTGCCTGTCGGGCTCGCGCTTGTGTTAGAAGGCCGCCCGGCCGATGCGATACCAACAGCTCGCCGGAGCGGTGGCGCTCATGCGCGGAGTGCCGCGTTTCACGCCGGCGCTGTGGCAGCGCCTGTTCTGGGACGCGGGGCTGGCGAGGTGCACGGTGCATCTCTTCCTGCGCGACGACGCGCACCCCGGCTCGCCCTGGGCGATGGTCGTCGACACCGGCGGCGGGCTCATCGATCTCGAGGCCTTCAGCGTCCCTGGGCCGCCGAGTCGGCTCGCGGAGGTGAGCGCGGAGGGCGCGCTGCTCGACGAGGCGCGCGCGCACCAGGCGCGCATCGAGGTCTTCGCGGTCGAGGGCCGCTGTCCGAAGGGCTCGGCGCACGAGCTCGTCGCCCGCGCCGCCGCGGCCGCGCTGCGCACCACCTCGGCGATCGCCTGGCTGCAGCCTGCCGCGGGCATCCTGCTGCCGGCGGCCGACAGCGCCCGGCGGGTACGAGAGACGCGCGCGGGCGAATTCCCGGTCGATCTTTGGGTCACCCTCCGCTCAGCGGTCCATGCGCCCACGGCGATCGTCGACACCTTCGGGCTCGCCACCTTTGATGCGCCCGACGTCGAGTTGGAGGGCGACGTCGAGGACGAGCCGCAGGCGCGGGCCTTCCTGCTCACGTTGGCGAGCGAGCTGTCGTGCGGACGCCGAGTCTTGAGGGAGGGCGTTCCGATACCGGGGCCGCTTGGCTTGCAGTGGAGCGGTGTGCTCGCGACGAGCCGCCAGGCGCCGTTGCGCGCGGTGCTTCGCCTGAGGATCGCCGGCTAGCCTGGCTGCCTGCCGGTCGCCCCCAAGACGGCGGGACTGAGAGCCTTCGCGGTCCCGAGAATTCCCGGTCCGGCAGAGCGAGTAGCGCCCCGAAAGCTAGGTGCGGCCGAAGCTTCTGCAGGTCCGGAAAACGCGTTGACTTCGCCAGCGGGGCGCGGATAGCGTACGCGGCCTTCAAGCAGGCGGGCTACTGGCAGGTCTCTTGCCGACTATCCAGCCAGGCAAAACGAGAGGAGACACGATGGCGGTCAAGTTCGCGATCAACGGTTTTGGTCGTATCGGGCGGTGCATTCTTCGCGCGGCCATCGAGCGGGGCGTCGACCTCGACATCGTGGCGATCAACGACATCGGCGACACGCGCACCATGGCGCACCTGTTCAAGTACGACAGCGTTCACGGCAACTTCCGCGGCGAGGTGACGCACTCCGAGGAGGAGATGGTCGTCAACGGCAAGGCGATCAAGCTCATCAAGGAGAAGGACGCGTCCAAGCTGCCCTGGAAGGACCTGGGCGTCGATGTCATCCTCGAGTGCACCGGCCGCTTCAGGGGCCGCGAGGATGCGCAGATCCACCTGACGCAGGGCGCCAAGAAGGTCATCATCAGCGCCCCAGCCAAGAAGCCGGACCTGACGGTGGTGATGGGCGTCAACGATCAGAAGTACGACCCCAAGGCGCACCACATCCTGTCGAACGCCTCCTGCACGACCAACTGCTTGGCGCCGATGGCCAAGGTGCTCCTGGACAGCTTCGGCCTCGTCAAGGGGCTGATGACCACCATCCACTCCTACACCAACGACCAGCGCATCCTCGACCTGCCGCATGACGATCTGCGCCGCGCCCGGGCCGCCGCGCTCTCGATGATCCCGACGACCACCGGCGCGGCCAAGGCGGTCGCCGAGGTGATCCCCGAGCTCAAGGGCAAGCTCGACGGTCTTGCCATCCGCGTGCCGACTCCGAACGTCTCGCTGGTCGATCTCGTGGTCGAGATCAGCAAGGAGACCACCAAGGAGGAGATCAACGCGGCGATGAAGGCCGCCTCCGAGGGCCCGCTCAAGGGCGTTCTCAATTACTCGGAGGAGCCGACCGTCTCCATCGACTACAACAACGACCCCGCGAGCTGCACCTTCGACGCGCTCGACACCTACGTCATCGAGAAGAAGATGGTCAAGGTGATGGGCTGGTACGACAACGAGTACGGCTACTCCAACCGGATGGTCGATCTCGCCAAGCTCCTCGAGGCGAAGGGCTTCTAAGGTCCATGCAGATGTGATCCGTCGGGAGGCCCGTTCCTGTCGCCAGGGGCGGGCCTCCTGCCGTCATCGGGCGGCAAAACCAACGAAGAGGGAGGCACAGATGGTCCGCTATATCGACAACCTCGAGCTCGCCGGCAAGCGCGTCTTCATTCGCGTCGACTTCAACGTGCCGCTCGACTCCGACCGCAAGATCACCGACGACCGGCGCATCCAGGCCGCGCTGCCGACCATCAAGTACGCGCTCGACCACCGGGCCAAGCTGATCCTCGCCTCCCACCTCGGGCGTCCCAAGGGCCAGAAGAGCCCCAAGGACTCGCTGCTGCCGGCCGCTGAGCGGCTGGCCGAGCTGCTCGGCAAGGAGGTGAGGCTGGCCGACGACTGCGTGGGCGACGGGGTCAGGAAGATGGTCCAGGACCTGCGCGACGGCGAGGTCGTGATGCTCGAGAACCTGCGCTTCCACAAGGAGGAGGAGGGCAACGACCCCGAGTTCTCCAAGCAGCTCGCCGCGCTGTGCGAGGTCTACGTCAACGACGCCTTCGGCACCGCTCACCGGGCCCACGCCTCGACCGCGGGCATGGTCGGGTTCGTGCGAGAGAAGGCCGCCGGCTTCCTGATGAAGAAGGAGCTCGACTACCTGGGTCGGGTCCTCAAGGCCCCCGACAAGCCCTTCGTCGCCATCCTTGGCGGGGCCAAGGTCTCCGACAAGATCAAGGTCATCGACAACCTGCTGCCGCGGGTCAACACCCTGATCATCGGCGGAGCGATGGCCTACACCTTCCTCAAGGCCCAGGGCATCAACGTCGGCAAGAGCCGGATAGAGGAGGCGAAGCTCGACACCGCCAAGAGCGCGCTCGAGAAGGCCGAGCGCCTCGGCGTCGAGCTGATGCTGCCGGTCGACCACGTCGGCGGCGACGCGCCCGACGCGAGCTCGAGGAAGGTGGTGATCGCCGCGCAGGCGATCCCCGCCGACCTGATGGGCCTGGACATCGGACCGACGACCATCCGCCAGTACCGCGAGCAAGTCCTCGGGGCGCGCACCGTCTTCTGGAACGGCCCGATGGGCGTCTTCGAGGTCGACCAGTTCGCCGAGGGCACCCGCGCGATCGCCCAGGCGCTCGCCGACTCGCAGGCGACCACCATCGTCGGCGGCGGCGACAGCGCGGCGGCGATCGAGCAGATGGGCTTCGCCGACAAGGTCAGCCACGTCTCGACCGGCGGCGGGGCGAGCCTCGAGCTCATCGAGGGCATCCAGCTTCCGGGAGTCAAGGCGCTCGAGAGCTGACGGGGTTCTCGGACAAGCCGTCGCGACAAGGGGCCGGAGGCGCTTGGAAGATCCGGTTCCTTGGCAGGGGCTCGGGAGGCCTCACCGGGATCGAGCCGACAGGCCTCTCATCAGTAGTGCAGGCGGGCGGGCTGGCCGCGGATCGACAGGCGCAGCCCCGCTCGAAGCCGATCAACTTTCTGGCCGTTCGGGGTCTTCCGGCGGCCGCTCGTGTGTTTCTGAAAGGGAGTCACCGATGAAGCCCACTCCGCTGATTGCGGGCAACTGGAAGATGAACAAGACCGTCACCGAGGCGCTCGCGCTGGTGCGCGAGCTTCGCGGGATGGTCTCGATGGTGCGCGAGCAGGTCGAGGTGGCCGTCGCCCCGCCGTTTACTGCGCTGCACCCAGTGGCCAAGGCCATCGAGGGCTCGAACATCAAGCTGGCGGCCCAGAACTCGTATTGGGAGGTCTCTGGCGCCTTCACCGGCGAGGTCTCGCCGGCGATGCTCGAGGAGGTCGGCTGCGCCTACGTGATCGTCGGCCACTCGGAGCGCCGGCAGTACTTCGGCGAGACCGACCAGACGGTCAACCGGCGCGCCCGCGCGGTGCTCGCGCACCGGATGCGGCCGATCGTCTGCGTCGGCGAGACGCTCGCCGAGCGCGAAGGCGGTCAGACGCTGCAGGTGGTCGAGCGGCAGGTGCGCGACGGGCTCGCCGGCCTGAGCAAGCAGGACGGCGAGAAGCTGGTCGTCGCCTACGAGCCGGTCTGGGCCATCGGCACGGGCAAGGTCGCCACCACGGCGCAGGCGCAGGAGGTCCATGGCTTCATCCGCAAGCTGCTCAACGAGCTGTTTGGCGCCGAGGTGGGCAGCGCCATCCGCATCCAGTACGGCGGCTCGGTCAAGCCGGACAACGCCGCCGAGCTGCTCGCCCAGCCGGACATCAACGGGGCGCTGGTCGGCGGCGCGAGCCTCAAGGCCGAGGACTTCGCGAAGATCGTCAAGGCAGCCAAGCCCTAGCCGCGACGGCAGGGGCAGAGGCGTTCGCCGGATGGCCGCGCAGGCCGTGGGATGAAGAGGGCGTACAAAGCCGTTGAACTCGCGACACTCTTCGCTCTAAGCTGCGCGGCTTCAATTAGGCAGTAGACAGGTCGTGGGGACGGCCCCCGGCCATTCAAGAGGGCAGCCAACGAGATGCTCGTTACTTTCATCACCGTCATCCACGTCGTCGTCGCCGTCTTCCTCATCCTCGTCATCCTTCTGCAGGCAGGCAAGGACGCGGGCATGGGCGCAGCCTTCGGCGGCGGAGGCAGCGGTTCGGTCTTCGGCGGCCGCGGGGCTGGCAACTTCCTGAGCCGGGTGACGGCGATCGTCGCCACGGTCTTCTTCCTCACCTCGCTGACCCTCTCGTTCGCGGCCAGCGAGGTCTCGTCGGTCACCGAGAGGGTAGGCAAGCCGGTGGCCGCACAGACTGCCACGCAGACCGCGGGCGAGCCCACCGAGGCTGCTCCGGCCGCCG
>DHSB01000160.1:0-3007 GCA_002408385.1 Myxococcales bacterium UBA5297 | reverse complement strand
CCGAGGCTGCTCCGGCCGCCGCTGCCGAGGAGCAGGCCGCTCCCGCTGGCGAGCAGCAGGCCGCGCCGGCCGCTGAGCAGGCCGCTCCCGCTGGCGAGCCGGCGGCGCCTGCCGGCGAGGCGCCGGCGGCCCCGGCCAATCCGTAATCGAAGCAGGCGAGACTGTCCGAATCGTCTGGCCGGTGGGGATCGCCGAGTCCCCGCCGGCCTTCGTGTACCTGCGGCACGCGGAGCAGCGCCCGCTCGCTCGCCGGCCTTGCCGGCGTTTCTCGCGGGCCCGGAGCGCATCGCGTCCCGCGCTGGCGCGGGATTCGTTGCCACGCGGCAGCGGATCGGCGCGCGCTTGACGATCGCGATCGCCGCTCCCAGCCGGTCGGTTCGCTGGCCTTCGCACTGGCGCTCGTGCCCGGACCGGTAGAGTTTGCGCTGGTGCTGACGCGTGCGCAGGGGCTGTGGCCCATACCGCCAGAAGACCCCTGCGCCCGTCTCCGCCCCGCGCGCGTGCTTGGCGTTTCGGCCTTGCCCGCCCTCTCCGTCTGCGAGCAACGGCGGGCCAGGACCTCTACGCACCATCCTTGGCAGACAGCGCCCGCTGGGCACGATAGCCGCCAATCTTGCGCACGTAGTAGGCCGTGATGACCGCGACCACGCCCATGTCGTCGAGCCAGCCGACGATCGGCACGACGTCCGGCGAGAGATCGACAGGGCTGAGGACGTAGCCGATGGCCACCAGGCCAAGCAACCTGCTCCAGAGCGGGACCGAGCGGTCCCGGAAGAACGCGAGGGTGTCTCTCAGGCCCAGGTTCATCGCTTTTCTCCGCCTTTCGATCACTCCTACGGGCGCAGGGAGGGGCGATTGCGCCGGACCGCCTCGCCCTCATCGGGCCCGCGAGCCGTCGCGGGTGGGATCGACGACAAGCTGCAGGCGTGGGCGGCCGCGCGTCTTCAGCTCGGCCCGCAGCTCGAGCAGCCGTGCCTGTTTCGGCCGGCGCTTCAAGCCCCAGCGCACCGAGTCGAGCGCCTCTTCGACTCTTCCGAGCTTGAGCAGGGCGACCGCGCGGTCTTCGGCGATCCACTCGTAGAGCGGGCCGTCGCCGCGCTTGAGCCGCTGCTTGGCGAGGTCGAGGTAGCGCAGGGCGTCGCGCCAGCGGCCCGCGAGCAGATGGATGCTGCTGATGGCCCAGTAGGGTTCGGACCGTTCGGGCGCGAGGCGCCTCGCCTGGTGGTAGGCCTTGAGCGCGGCGGCCTCCATCCCCAGGGCGCACAGCACGTCGCCGAGGAGAATCCGGCCGTGGGAGCAGTCGGGCCTGCAGCGCACGGCGCCCTGCGCGGCGCGCAGCGCGAGCGCATAGTCCTTGTTGATGAAGGCCAGGCGCGCCCGGTCCTCGAGCTTTACGTGGAGTCGGTTTCTGGCGCGTTTCAGGGAGATGACCATCGGGGAACCGTGCTCCGAGAGGTCGCCCGCTCGCTGCTGCGACCACCGGTTCAACCCGGTCCCCGGCGGGGCCATTCCGTCGCGGGAGCGTCGGGCACAACCGGCCGAGCCGCGGCTCTCGCTTCGGGAAGAAAATACCGGTTGCGCCCCGAGGGGCTGTTTGGTAATAAGCCGCGTCACTTCGACAGCAGGGCCGCTCAGGTGGTGGAATTGGTAGACACACCGTCTTGAGGGGGCGGCGCCGCAAGGCGTGCGAGTTCGAGTCTCGCCCTGAGCAACGAGGGCCCCAGGCGACAAAGCCTGGGGCCTTCTAGTTTGGGTTTCGCCCGGACGCCTGGGCGCTCGAGAGCGGGCATCTCGGCCAGCTCGTCCCACGAGGGCAGTGACGAGCGGATGGTCTCTTCGCCGGCCACCCAGCGCACGAGGTTCATCACGAAGGTCGCGTAGCTGTCGCCGACCTCCTCGTCTTCGCCGAGGGCCAGCGTCTTGCTGCCCCAGTCGACCAAGCCCCCGCCCCAGCGCGGCGCGAGATCGGTCGACAGCGCCGCGGTGCGCCCGGAGGCGCCTTGGGCTTGCTTGACCACGAGCAGCGGGGCCCGATGCGAGCCGAGCCGCAGGCCTTCGTGGCCTCGCTCGATGGTGCGCCCGACGAGCACCGTGGTGGTCGAGGCGCGGGCGGCGACGCGGTTGTGGCCGGTGACCACTACGGGCCGGTTCCAGTTGATGCCGCGGCAGATGGGGTGCAGCCCGACCGGCTCGACGAGCATCCCCGAGGGGACGTTCATCCGGTCGTCGCCCGCAAGCACGAAGACCGGCAAGAGCTCGCCCAGTGGCGTCTCGGCATAGCCCCCGCGCCCGAAGGACCTCCAGCCGCCGACCATCAGCAGTCCCATCCCCGCCGAGCCAACCGCGTGGACGAGCAGCGCTTCGAGCTCGCGCAAGTAATGGTGGGGAAAGTCCGAGAGGATGGTCGCCTGGAATCGAGACAGGTCGCGCGGCAGGGTGCCCCCAGGGCGAGCAAGCTCGTGGGCAACGCCCATGCGCGTCAGGGTCCCGGAGACGAACCGCGCGCCGTTTGGGTCGCCTTCCAGGTAGAGCACTCTCATGCCCGCCAAGGTTTCCACACCTCGGCGAGTAGACAACTCCTGAGCTGGACGGCGTTTCGGGTCGCTACTGGACGAGCTGGCGCAGCACCGAGTGGCATGCTTCGCGGTCCATCGTCGAGGCTGCCTCCTTGATGGCGAGCAGCTCGTCGATGACCTTGTAGCGCTTGGGGCCCGACTCGAGGACCGGGCGGAAGGCGAGCTTGATGAGCTCGGCGTTGGAGAGGCCGGACAGGGCGGCCGCGCCGAGCGCGCGGGCGACCTCGGCGCGCACGGCCGGCTCGAGCTCGATGCGGTAGAAATCGCGGACCTTGTCGACCTTGGGCAGCAGGCCGGCGGGCAGTCGCGGCGGCGGAGCCGGTGCGCGCGAGGCCGCAGGGCGGGCCACCGGTTGCTCTCGCGGCGGGGCCGGGCGCGACTGCGCCGTGGCGCGAGGCGCCGCTCGGGAGGCCGCGCGGGCAGGGGCGCGC
>DHSB01000175.1 GCA_002408385.1 Myxococcales bacterium UBA5297 | reverse complement strand
GGATCCTCGCGTCGGTGACCGATACGCCTTGCTTCGCGCGGCGCTATTTTTGGCCGGGGTTGGGCGGGGTGGGTGCTCAGGGCGGTCACCGATACGCCTTGCTTCGCGCGGCGCTATTTCGGCCGGGGATGGGCGGGTCTGGCTGTACCTGGGCGGGGTGGGTGCTCAGGACGGGGGCCGATAGGCGAGCTCCCGAGCGGGGCGGTTAATGCTCCGGCTGCGAGGTGAAGCTCCAGTTGCGGTCTTCCCCGTCGGTGCACTCCACGGATCCGGTCGCGATGTCTCCGGAATCGCCGAGCACGGGGTAGGGGTACTGCTCCTCGCCGCACCACATCTCTTCGCTGAACGGCGTCAAACGGGTGTGCTCCGTATAGGTGTTGGTCACCGTTTCGCCGATGCGGCAGGTCACGGTGTAGAGCATTCCTTGGCCGGGCTCGCTGCCTCCTAGCCTGCGATAGTTGGGGCCGGCGATGATGCTCAGGTCCAGGTGGAGCTCGGTGGCCTCGGAGTCGTTCGCGCCGTAGTCGGTACTCCAGGACCCCTCGCCCGACGCCGTGCAGACTTCGGGCGGGGAGCTGCCCACCTGGCCGGATACCTTCCACGTTCCTTCGCTGTGGCGCAGCTTCATGACGTGGGGCGCCACCTGGCTCCGTTGCCAAATCGTCCTCGATGTCACGGTGCTATCGACCAATTGGCGGGAAACCGCCGTGGACTCCCCGTGCCAACTGAAGCAACCTGCGTTGCTCACCCAGAGCACCGGGTCGAGCTCGGCGGGAGCGAGCTGGTGGTCCTTTTCCGCAACGCCGTTGCCGAGAATCACCACGAGCTCATCGAAGCGCTCCTCCTTCTGGTCCCGGCAGGCGAGCATCCGCGGGTTGCTATACAGCCAAGGGGATGTCCATTCGCCGTCCTTGAGCGCGAGCACCCGCAGCACTGCGCCGCGGCGCGCCTCCTCTCCGATCTCCGCGGTGACGTATTCCTGGTCGCCGGAGTAGGAGTCGGTGTGGATCTTTAGCGCGTGGCGCAGGCCGTCCCAGATCGTGATCCATCGGTGGCGCGAGTCGTTGAGCTTGAAGTGCCGGTAGCGAGCCGCCAGGTGGGGCAGGGTGCCGGAAATCGAAGTCGACCCGGTAGGGCCTGCCTGGGCTGGCTCCTCCGGCTCGGCCCCGCCTTCGGCCGCCGCCTCCTCCTCCAGCCGGTCGCGCTTCCGGAACCAGCCGTCCGGGCCGCGGTTCCAGGCTGCCTCAAGGAAGTCGCCCCAGGTGTCGGCGAGATCGTAGACACCGGCGAAGGCGCTCTCCACCGCCGCCAGCGCGGGCTTGGCCTGGAACTGCTCGAAAACCCGGCGGACGAAGAACTCGTCTTCGACGGCGCGCGTGACGTACTGGAAGAACAGGTAGGTGCCGTACGGGCGCTCCCCGACGTCGGTGTCGAGCGGCAGGTGCAGGGTGGACATGACCTCCTTGGCATATTCATGTTCACTGTCGGTCCTGCGATAGACGTCGTCCTCGGCCCAGACCGCGATGCCTTCGAAGACCCACCGCGCGTTGGAGTAGAGCTCCGCTTGACGGTAGCTGTCCTGGCAGGAGTGCGTCATCTCGTGGGCGAGGCTCTCGATCATGCCGGCGGGGTTCTTGCCGCTGAAGTCGAGCGTCTCCCGCAGCTCGATGAAGGTGGGGGACGGCGGCGTGTGGTAGTAGTCCTCGGAGCCATAGGCTCTGAGCCCGCGCGCGAAGTAGACGTTCAGCTTGCCATCGACTCCGGTGAAGGTCGGTGACTGCCGGTCCTTCCAGAGAATGGGCATGTGGTCTGCGCCCCAGACTTCTTCCAGGCGTGGCCAGATCTTCTTCTCCGCTTCGTCGGCTACCTTCTCCGCCAAGTCCTCACCGCCGGGAAGGTCGCTCAAGTACCAGATGGCCACGTGCTCGCGCATCACGTGCTCCCAGGTGACGGGCACGGCGTTGTGTTTGTTGAGCTGCTGCGAGATGTAGCTGTCGGGCGAGCCGGGAGGCAGCATGAAGGGCCGTACGACAGCCTTCGCGGCCGCCGAGAGCGTGGGGTATTCCTCGGAGAGCATGCGCCGTGTCGAAGTCGCGGAGCCGGAAGAGGTGCCGCGGTAGGCCTCCGGGAGGCGGGGGTCGCCGTAGATCGAGAAGGCGAGGTACTGGGCGGCGGTGTCGCGGTCCAGGGTGCCCTCGTGCAGGGCCCGCCGAATCTTGCCGTGGGCGGTGGTCTCCACGATGCCGGTGTAAGGGATGACCTCGACCCGGGTGGTTGCACTGCCGGCGCGCCGGGCGCTGTCGGTCACCGCGAGCTCGAAAACGAGCGCCGCGCCCGCCGGCCCCACTGTCGGCGCCTCGAAGCTGGGGCGACCGGTGTCGGCGTCGGTGAGGACGACGGCAGGGCCCGCGGTCTGCTGCCAAGCCCAGGAGACGATGCTCGCGTTGGCGGAGCGCGAGCGGGTGCCGTCGAGGACGACGCGCGCGCCGGCCTCGACCCGGCGGTCCGGGCCCAGGTCCACGGTGAGCCCGTCGCCGTTCCCGGCATCGTCGCCATTCTCTGCATCGCCGCCGTCGCCTGCGTCGGAGGGGAAGACCACGCCGGCGTCGTCGGGATCGCCGCCGTTGGGAGGCTTTGCGTCGCTGCAGGCGGCTTGAGCAAGAGTCATCGCCAGAGCCAGAGCGCAGGCGCCGACCCAGGAGAAAGTGTGGGAAGTGGACATGAGGTCTCCCGGCTATCTAAAGAAACGGGGCAAGAATTCTACTCTCAGGCTTGGTGCGCTGGCGATAGGCTCGAATCGCCGTCTCCGCCTCCGGGTCCGGCGGCCCGTTCGGCTTCGGCGCGGGTCTTGGGGTGCTGGCGCCGACTGGAAAAATGCCCCACATTCAAACGCCCGGGCCGGAGGGATGGCCGAAAGCCCCTGCCATTGCAGCCACCAGCACGACTCTGGCCGACGCGCGGGGACGCTCTCCGGGCAATCGCGGCGGCGGGCAGAGGCAGCGGCCAGAGGCAGCGGCCAGAGGCGGCGGGCAGAGGCGGCGGCCAGAGGCAGCGGCCAGAGGCGGCGGCCAGAGGCGGCGGCCAGAGGCGGCGGCCGAAACCCGGGGATCAACCCGCGAAATGCGCCAAGAGGCCCGCCCGCGTGCCCCGCCGTTTTGACGAGGCAGTCTCTTCCACCCGGAAAGGGCCCACCGCGCCGTCGCGGTGACCCGACCACGCACAGAGTGAGAGCTGCCGGGAGTTGACGAGACCCGGTCGGCCGGCGCGCCCCGTAACCTCGGCCCGGGGAGGTCGTCCTTCTGGCAATCGCGCCAAGGAAGAAGCGCCAAGGAAGAACAAGCGCCCCAAGCGCCAAGGAAGAACAAGCGC
>DHSB01000001.1:45904-62414 GCA_002408385.1 Myxococcales bacterium UBA5297 | reverse complement strand
GGCCGCGCGGCGCTGCGGGCCGCGCTGCTCGCGGGCGAGTCGCCCGCGCTCGACCCCGGCGACGAGACCGCACGCGCGCTGGGCTGCCGCTGCGCGATTAGACGGGTGCTCTCCGGGGATCTCGCGGGGGCGAGGAGCCTGGCCGCGCGCCTGCCCGCCGAGTCGGCGGCGCTCCTGCTGGCGGCGATAGAGCTGGCGCGCGCCGAGCGCTGCGAGCAGGTGCGCGACAAGTCCGGAGCGCGCCGCGCGGTCTTCTCCGCGTTCGAGCATGCAGAGCGGGGCTTGCGCCTCCAGGGGCGTACGGTGGCGCTCGAGTACCTGATGGCGCACCTGCGGCTCGCGTGGCTCACTCACGATGCGAACCTGGAGTGGTCGGTCGGCAGGACGCTGTTCAGCCTCCAGCGCGCCCTGCAGCGTTGGGGCGAGCGGCCGTGCCTGCACTTCGCGCGCGCCCACGCCCAGGCGCTGCTCGGGCGACACGACGAGGCGCTCGACGAGCTTGCGCGGGCCTTCTATCACTCCGACGCCGACGCCTTCTACGCGCGGGCGATTCTCGAGTGCGGCTTCGTCGCTCAGGCGCGCCCGACGCTGTTGGCCCAGTGCCAGGCGCAGAGCGAGGAGCGCGCGGCGAGGCCGGCACGGCCTCTTTCACCGAGTGAAGACGACCGCTAGACTTCCCGCCGCCTGTCCGCCGGCCCCCCAGGCGCAATGAGGAGCGCGCGTGCATCTGACCGTCCTTTCTCGATCGAGCGCCATCTACACCACGCGCCGCATCGTGGACGCGGCCCGGGTCGCGGGCCACCGCGTGCGAGTGCTCAACCCGCTGCGCTGCGAGATGTACCTCGACGGCAAGGACTCGCGCGTCTTCTGTGGCGGCAAGCCTGTTCCCAGGACCGACGTGTGCATCCCGCGCATCGGCCAGTCGGTCCAGAGCTACGGCCTGGCGGTGCTCGATCAGCTCACCCAGCAGGGCATCCCGCTGCTCAACACCCCGGTGGCCATCGCCCGGAGCCGCAACAAGCTGCGGTGCCTGCAGCACCTGTCGGCCCATGGCATCCCGGTGCCGGCCACGGTGATGGCCAACGACGCGAAGAGCATCGCCGAGATGGTGAATATGGTCGGGGGCTGTCCGGTGCTGGTGCGCACGCTGCAGGGCGGCGACCGCGTCGGGGTGATGGTCTGTGAGACCGTGCAGTCGATGGAGGCCGCGCTCGAGGCGCTGCTTGGGATGGGCCACAACCTCATCGTCCAGCAGTACGTCCGCGAGACGAAGGGGCGCGACATCCGGGCGCTCGTCGTCGGTGGCAGGCTGGTCGCCGCGGTGCGCCGAGTGCCACGCCCCGGGCGCCTGCACCGAACGTTGGGCGCCGGCGCCCGCTTCGAGCCGGCGCGCCTGCCGGCGAGCTTTCAGCGGGTGGCCGAGCAGACCGCGAACCTGGTCGGCCTCGAGGTGGCCGCTATCGACATGCTCGACCTGAAGGACGGCCCGCGGGTCTTCGAGGTGAACAGCTCGCCCGGCATCAAGGAGATCGAGGAGGTGACCGGGGTCGACGTCGCGCGGGAAGTCGTCGCCCGAGCGGTCGAGCTCGCGCAGGCGAAGAAGAACTTCCGACCGCTTGCGGCCTCGAAGCCCGGTCCGCGCGCCGGGGCCGAGGTGCGCAAGCGCGCGGCCGAGAAGCCAACCCGGAAGACGGCCGGCCGGAAGCGAAGCGCGCCTTGACCCTCCTCGAGCCGGCCGCTACGGTCCGCGACAAAGCGAGGCAGCGAATGAAGAGACTGTGCACGATGCTCGCCCTGGCTGCCGTCGGCCTGACGGCCCTCGAGGCTGCGGCCGAACAGGCAGAGAAGCTCTACTCCATCGAGGCGAAGGCCGGGGCCGCGGTCGCCTCGGGTGCCGCAGGCGAGGCGAGCATTCAGATCAAGACCAAGGGCGAGGCGTACATCCACGCCGAGGCGCCGTTCAAGGTCGCGCTGGACGCCAAGAACCTCAAGCTCGACAAGGACAAGCTCGACCGCGGCGATGCCATCCAGCAGCAGGACGGGCCGCTGCTGAAGATCCCGTTCACCGCCGGCGCCGCCGGCCCGGCCGAGCTGAACGCCGAGATGACCTTCTTCATCTGCACCAAGACGCTTTGCGAGCGGCAGAAGAAGACGGTGATCATCCCTATCGAGATCAAGTAGCCGGGCGGCCGGGCAAGGGCGGGGCGTTCGGCTGCTCGAGCAGTGGAAGGGGCGCAATGTCCCGCTACATCTACGGCATTCATCCGGCACTCGAGGCCCTGCGGGCGACTCCCGGGCAGATCGAGCGCGTCGTTCTCGCCGAGGGGCCGCAGCGCGGGCCGCTCGCGGAGATTCGCGAGAGTGCCCGCAAGCTCGGCCTGCCGACCGAGACCCTCCCACGTCAGAAGCTCGCCCAACTGGCCGGCGGTGGCGTCCACCAGGGCGTTGTCCTGCGCCTGGCCGAGTTCTCCTATTCGGACCTCGACCGAATCATCGAGCGCGCCCAGGCCGCCGGGCCCGAAGGCCTGGTGCTGATGCTCGATGGCATCGAGGACCCGCACAACTTCGGTGCGCTGGTGCGCTCGGCCAACGCGATGGGGGCACAGGGCGTGGTGATAGGCAAGGACCGGGCGGCGGGGGTGACGCCGACGGTCGTCAAGGCCTCGGCCGGCGCAATCGCCCACGTTCCGATCGCCCGCGTCACCAACCTCGCCCGTGCGCTCGGGCATCTCAAGGACGCGGGGCTCTGGGCCGTGGGCGCCGACATGTCCGGTGACCGCCTTCCCGAGCAGGTCGACCTGCGTGGCCCGAGCGTTCTGGTCATCGGCAGCGAGGGAGGGGGAATCCGGCGCATCGTCCTCGAGGCGTGTGATTTCCGGGTGCGCATCCCGATGGCCGGGGAGGTGTCGAGCCTTAATGCCTCGGTCGCCGGTGCGCTTCTGCTCTACGAGGCTACCCGCCAGCGCCGCGCCTCGAAGGGTGAATCCTCCCGCTGACCGATGCCCTCCGGGCCGTCAGCCGCTTCCCCCAAGCCTCTTCATGAGGCATGCTGGAAAACTGTAAGGCTCGGACTCTGGGCTGCTTATCCGCTTGCCCGATGTGTTGGGGCAGGCTCCCGTCAGGAGGGCGCATGATGCGTCGCAACCGCATGGAGACTTTTTGGGCGCTGCTGGCCTCGGCCGCGCTGCTGTCGGCTGGCTGTGGGGGCGATGCTCCAACCACCTTGCCGCCGGACACGACCACGCCGGATGGCGGCACGGTCTGGCTCGACGACGCAGGTGAGCCGCAGGGGGCCGACGGGGGCGAAAATGCGGGCAAGGACGCGGGTGGCCCGGGCAAGCAGAAAAAGTCGCTCAACGCGGTGGGCGACCCGACCCCCGAGGCTGTGTTCGGACAGAAGATTCGTCTGCAGGCCATTCTCCTGGGGACCGAGGTCGGAGTCATCCCCAACGAGACGGTCACCTTCACCATCGTCGCCGGCGAGGGCGTTCTTTCGGCGACGACCGCGGTGACCGACGCGGCGGGCATCGCCCGGACCGAGTTCACCGCTGGCGCGGTGCAGGGAGCGACGCACGTCATCGCGCTAGCGCCCGGGGTAGCCGACGCGGACCGCGCCGACTGGAACATCAGCGTGCGGGAGCCCTCGCGCGTGCTGGCGATCAACGGGATCTCCTCCCTGCGGCTAGGCGACGGGCAGACGGTCACCGCCGCGGTCAAGGTGACCCAGCAAGGTCAGGCCGTCGCCGGCGCCAAGGTGACCTTCGAAGCCGATGGTCCGGGAGTCAAGCTCGACGGCCAGAACGTGACGAGCAAGCTTGCCACCACCTCGGTCCAGGGAATTGCGCGAGTCGACGTGACCGGCACGCGGGTGAGAGAGACCGCCTACGTGCTTTTGCGCGCGACCGCCGACTATGCCAATAGCGTCGCCTTTACGATTGAGCTGCTACCCGCGGGGCAGTGCACCGAGGACTCGGAGTGCAGGCCGGGCGAGACCTGTGACGTCGAGAACGAGGTTTGTGTGGAGATGCCCGGGTGCACCGAAGACAGCGACTGCGCCCCGGGCCATGTCTGTACGCCCGATGGAGACTGCGTCCAAACGACGACCACCGGCTGCGAGTCGACCGATGACTGCGCCTCCATCCCCGGCACCTACTGCAACATCGACCTGGAAATCTGTGTCATCGGCTGCGAGAGCGACGAGCAGTGCACCGTCCCCGAGATCTGTAATCTGGACAGCCACCGCTGTGTCGATCCGGCCGATGAGCCCTGTTACGACGACTTGGACTGCGGCGAGGCCATGGTCTGCATCGACGACCGCTGCATCCCGGACTCGACGGTGGGCAACGAATGCGCCGACAGCTACGACTGTCCCGGAGGCCAGTACTGTGCCTCCAGCGGCAACTGCGTGCCCGGGTGCGACAGCGATGACCTGTGCGACAGCGGCGTCTGCAACCTGCAGACGCACACCTGCGTCAACGCTGAGTGTTGGGAGGACGCGGACTGCAATCCCGAAGGCGACGAGGGCCTGGTCTGCGACCAGAACTACCAGTGCGTCGCAGGGCCTCCGGTCATCCTCAATGTCTCGGGCGACTGGGGCCACGTCGTCCAAATCTTCCACGTGGGCAACATGCTGCCGCCCTCTGTCGCCAACGTCTTCAATAAAGTCGATCAGGCGTTCGAAATCGCCGGCGGGCTCATCTCGGGCAACATCGGCGATCTGCTACCGGACTGGGTGCCGGGCTGGGCTGCTGACCCGATTGGAGATGCGATCGCGGGGGCGATCGCAGACTATCTGCCGGAGTGGGTCACGCAGGTGGTGCACATCGGCAGCGACGTGATCGAAATCATCAAGAACTTCGAAGTCCATTCGACGATGGCCATGCAGCAGCCCGCGCAGGGCAGCACCGACCCGCGCGCGGTTTCGGGCGTCGACACCTGGCAGAAGGCGATCTTCTATTGGTACACGACCGAGTGCCCGCCGCCCCGGCCCGGGCAGGCGCCAGACCCATGCTCGTACGTCGAGATCGACCTCACCAGCTCCGCTTTCCGTCCGCACGCCACGCCGTTCACCGGGCAGGTCAGCGAGATCACGCTCTCGATTGGCACCCACAACCTCAGCTTCCAATACGGTGTGGCCGCCCGCATGGTGCTTGAGCTGCTGCTCGAGCATTTCACCGGCTTCCCGACCATCCAGGAAGCGCTGGCGGGGATGATCGACTGTGTCGCGATCAACGATTGGATCAAGGAGACCGCGCACGCCATCCTCGGCGATCTGTTCTACGACACCGTCGAGTCGATGAACCTGGTTGGGCAGTGCAACTCGCTGGTGACCCAAGCCGGTTCCTCGGCGGTCAACGCCATCGAGGGGCTGTCGTTCGAGGCCCCCATCTCGATGTCGGGTCAGGCGACCATTACCCGCGACCAGGGCAACACCTCGCCTGTCGCCGACCACCTCGTCAACGGGGTCTGGAACGGCTCGTTCGCCGGCAACTCTCCCTCTCAGGGCACGCTTGCCGACTGGTACGCCGATCGCGAGTACTAGCGGGCGGCAAGGGTGAGAACAGGCGGGCAGGCAGCCCAAGAAACGGCCTGCCCGTCACGATAGTGAACAAAAAGCGCTTGACACCCGGGGCGCTCGTCAGTAAAAACGCCGCTCTTCGGACGGGCGCAGCAAGCGGCCGGGCGGGAGAGAAACGCGGCTGTCATCGGTTTCAGGGAGAAGTCGTCGGCGTAGCTCAGCAGGTAGAGCGTCTGCCTTGTAAGCAGAGGGTCGCGGGTTCGATTCCCGCCGCCGGCTAGAGGCAAACGCTGCAGAAGGCCGATGACAAGAGGTTTTGATTCGGCGGGCGTGTCGAGGTGTCGGACGAGGCTTTGAGGACGGGTTCCCGAGCGGCCAAAGGGAGCAGACTGTAAATCTGCCGGCTGATGCCTACGAAGGTTCGAATCCTTCCCCGTCCATCGCGGTTGTCAAGAGGTCTAGACCGGTCGAGGTTGCGCGGGAATAGCTCAGTTGGTAGAGCGTCAGCCTTCCAAGCTGAATGTCGCGGGTTCGAACCCCGTTTCCCGCTCTGAAAGAAAGCCGGTAGAGGTTGGTAATTTCGCTGAAGTGGTCGGTTGTGCCCCTGTAGCTCAGTCGGTAGAGCGCGTCCTTGGTAAGGACGAGGTCACCAGTTCGATCCTGGTCGGGGGCTCTTGAAGAGCAGAGCGGTCTTTACACGGTCTCGCGTAGGAAGGTCAGAGCATGAACCGCAGCATCATTCAACTCGAGTGCACGGTGTGCAAGGAGCGCAACTACTCCACCACCAAGAACAAGCGCACGATGACCGACAAGCTCGTGCTCTCGAAGTACTGCAAGCGTTGCCGCAAGCATACGGACCACAAGGAAACCAAGTAGCTCGCCGGTCCGTCCAGTCGCCAGGGTGAGGAGCGTTCGCGCCCGCGCGAGAAGCAATAGGCCAGTAGCTCGAACTGGTAGAGCGGCGGTCTCCAAAACCGCGGGTTGGGGGTTCGAATCCCTCCTGGCCTGTTCCGAAGGCCTCCTTCTCCTCTCTCCTTTCCGAAAACGGGGAAGGGCTGAGGCGACATGGAGGTTTTTGGTATTTGGAATCGGAGGGCGCCGGAACGGCCGGTGGGCCCGTGTGGAAGGGACGTGACCGCGATGGAAGCAGCCTCGAGTGGCGTAGGCACCAAATTGGAGCCGCGGCGGTTGGTGGGCATCTCGTTTGTGGTCTTTGCGGCCGTGGGCGCGCTGTTCCTGCACCAGATGATCGCGCTGCTGCTTGGCGCGCTGCGGGTCGCCGACCCGGTGCTGTTGGGGGTCGAGGGGTTTACCGTCTCCTCGCTGATCGGGGTGTTGCTCGCCGCGGGGGCCGCGCTGTTCTGCTTCTTCAACCAGCGCATCTACGCGGGCAGCCTGAACATCGCGACCGAGCTGAAGAAGGTGACCTGGCCCTCGCTCGCCGAGACCCGGGTTTCGACGATTGCGGTGATCATCGCCAGCGTCATCGCGGCGCTGGTCCTCTTCTTCTTCGACCTGATCTCCTCCAAGGTGATGACCGAGTGGGTTCCCGCGCTGCTCGGCTGGCTGGCCAAGCTCTAAGCGGTTGGCCGAGACGACAAGACACTCCTAAGGGGCTTGTGGCAGATGGCTGAAGCTACGGAAAAAGAGAGCGGCGGGACGCCCAAGCGCTGGTATGTCGTCCACACCTACTCGGGCTTCGAGAACAAGGCGAAGAAATCCCTCGAGGAGCGCATCAAGCTCGAGGGCATGAGCGACCTGTTCGGCGAGATCCTCATCCCCACCGAGCAAGTGGTGGAGATGGTCAAGGGTGAAAAGCGCACGACCAAGCGCAAGTTCTTCCCCGGGTATATCCTCGTCCAGATGTCGATGAACGACCGCAGTTGGTACCTGGTCAAGTCGACGCCCAAGGTGACCGGCTTCGTGGGCGGCACCACCACGATGGAGCCCGAGAAGATCCCGTCGATCACCGATGAGGAGGTGCGGCGGCTGACCGCGCAGATCAGCGAGGGCGTCCTCAAGCCCAAGCCCAAGGTGCAGTTCGAGCCGGGCGACAACGTGCGGGTCACCGACGGCCCGTTCTCGAACTTCAACGGCACGGTCGAGGAGGTCGACGCGAACAAGGGGCGGGTCAAGGTGCTGGTGTCCATTTTCGGGCGCGCCACGCCGGTCGACCTCGATTTTATGCAGGTCGAAAAGGCCTGAAAAAGTTCCCTGCCGGCGGGTTGTCGGCGACTGCGACGGCGGGCTTGGACCCGCCGTTCGCATTCAAGGTGGGAGGGCGCGCTGACGCCCGCATGAACCACGGACAAGGTGGTAGGCAACATGGCGAAGAAGGTCACTGGTCAGGTCAAGCTGCAGATCCCCGCCGGCAAGGCCAACCCGGCGCCGCCCATCGGGCCGGCGCTCGGCCAGCACGGCGTGAACATCATGGACTTCTGCAAGCAGTTCAACGCCAAGACCCAGGCCCAGGCCAAGGACGGCCTCATCATCCCGGTCGTCATCACCATCTACTCCGACCGCACCTTCACCTTCGTGATGCGCACGCCCCCGGCGGCGGTGCTCCTGAAGAAGGCCGCGGGACTGCACACCGAGAAGAAGAAGGGCTCGGGGTCTCACCGCCCGGGCAAGGAGAAGGTCGGCCAGGTGACGCGCGAACAGGTCGAAGAGATCGCCAAGGCCAAGGCCGAGGATCTGACCGCGGCCTCGGTGCAGGCGGCGATGAACACGATCATGGGCACCGCCCGCTCGATGGGCATCGACATCGTCGACTAGCCGGCCTGTTGTCGTTCTCTTCTGAAGGCAAACGAATCGGGTGGGAGAGCTGCCGAAGGCGCGGCTCGTTCGCACCACCGTAAGGAGCATCCAATGGCAGGCAAGGCATACAACGCGGCGGCGACGCTGATCGATCGCACCAAGAAGTACCCCATCGACCAGGCGTTCTTGCTTCTCAAGCAGAGCCATGAGGCGCGGCTCAAGGCGCACGGCACGCGCAAGGGCGAGCGCAAGGTGATGGACGAGACGGTCGAGGTGGCCATCAATCTGGGGGTCGACCCGAAGTACGCCGACCAGATGGTGCGCGGCGCGGTCGTGCTGCCGCACGGAACCGGCAAGTCGATGCGGGTCGCGGTCTTCGCCAAGGGCGAGAAGGCCAAGGAGGCCCAGGAGGCCGGGGCGGACTTGGTCGGTGCCGAGGACCTCGCCGAGAAGGTGACTGGTGGCTTCCTCGACTTCGATGCGACCGTGGCGACTCCGGACATGATGGGCGTGGTCGGCCGGCTCGGTAAGGTGCTCGGGCCCCGCGGCCTGATGCCCAACCCGAAGGTGGGCACCGTGACGATGGACGTGACCAAGGCGGTCCGCGAGCTCAAGGGCGGGCGCGTCGAGTTCCGCGTGGAAAAGGCGGGCATCGTCCATGCGCGGCTCGGCAAGGCGAGCTTCGAACCGCAGAAGCTGCAGGAGAACTTCGCCGCGCTGCTCGACGTGATCATCAAGGCCAAGCCGGCCACTGCCAAGGGCATCTACGTGCGCGGGGTCTCCATCACGACCACGATGGGCCCTTCGGTCAGAATCGACACCAGCTCGGTCGCCCGGGTCTGACGAGCGCGGGCCGCAAGCCGCGCCGGCCCCCCGATGCCTCAGATTCAGCTTTGACAGCGGCGCGCGAATGAACTATATGCGCGCCGCATGCCCGGTCGGTTAGCAAGAACCGGTCCGGTTCCTGGTTCAAGACAGCAGGCGCCGCCTGCCCGTTGCACGCGGGTTCGTGAGAGCCGCCGAAGAGGCGGGGAAGCCGCATCGCAATGGGAGGGCAGCCTAAACGGCGGTGGTCTCGCCTGGCCTGCCGAGACGGGAAGCACAGGGGTCGTCCCTCATCCCTGCTCCTTGCGCCAGGTAGACAACGGGCCCGCGCAGGCCCAGCGAAAGGTGGTGATTCCTGGTGCAAAAGCGAAGCGAAAAGGAGCAGGTGGTCGCCGAGCTTCATGAGAAGCTTGCGAAGGCCAAGGTGGCGATCGTCGCGCAGCCCAATAAGCTCGACGTGGCGACCGTGACGCAACTGCGCAAGCAGTTCCGGGCTCAGAACATCGAGTACCGCGTGGTCAAGAACACCCTGGCCAAGCGTGCCGCACAGGGCACGGAGGCTGAGGTGCTCGAGTCGATTCTCGAGGGCCCGACCGCGTTGATCGTCGGCTACGACGATCCGGTTTCGCCGGCGAAGGTCCTTCAAGCCTTCATCGAGAAGAACAAGAAGGACCAGATGTCGGTCCGCGGCGCGGTGCTCGACGGCAAGCTGCTCGACGCCAAGGCGGTCGAGCAGTTGGCGAAGTTGCCAGGCCTCGACGAGCTGCGCGCGATGCTGGCAGGCATGATCAACCGGCCCGCGCAGATGCTCGCGACGGTCATTTCCCAGCCCGGCGGCTCGATTGCGCGCGTTGTCAACGCGCACCGCGAGGCGCAGGAGAAGCAGGCTTGATTTGAGGGCGGCACGCGAGTGGCGCCCCGATGAAACGCCGCGGCGACCCCGCCGCGAACCAGAACCCGGAGAAGGCAGATGGCAGACCTGAATGCGATTGTCGACCAGTTGAGCGGCCTCACCATCATGGAGGCGGCCGACTTGGTGAAGAAGCTCGAGGAGAAGTGGGGCGTGTCGGCGGCCGCCCCGGTGGCCGTGGCCGCGGGCCCGGCCGCTCCGGCCGCTGTGGCCGAGGCGCAGACCGAGTTCACCGTCATGCTGATGTCGGCGGGCGCGAACAAGATCAACGTGATCAAGGAAGTCCGCGCGCTCACCGGTCTGGGCCTCAAGGAGGCCAAGGACCTCGTCGAGGGCGCCCCCAAGGCCGTCAAGGAGAACGTGAGCAAGGAGGAGGCCGACAAGGTCAAGGCCCAGCTCGCGGGCGCCGGCGCCGCCGTCGAGATCAAGTAGCCGAGCAGTTGCCTGTGAGGGAGGCCGGGGCGGCTCAAGCCGCTCCCGGCCTCCCTTGACTCGGGGAGCCGAGAGGGCACGCGGGGAACAAAGGCCAGTCGGTCGCACGTTAGTCAGCGGTTCCCCGCGAATTAGTCAAAGTAATTCTAAAGAAGTCTGTTCCGCGGCAGAAGGACAACGCTCGGGCACGGGCGTGCCAGGGCCGTGATTGGAGCTTGGATGGCGACGCCGACGATCCAGAACAACTTCCGCATTCGCAAGAGCTTCTCGAAGATTCCCAAGGTCATCGACATCCCCAATCTGATCGATATCCAGAAGAACTCCTTCGACAAGTTCCTGCAGGCGACGATCCCCCCTGAGCAGCGTGAAGACACCGGCCTGCAGGGCGTGTTCAATGACGTCTTCCCGATCCGGGATTTCAACGAGACCAGTTCGCTCGAGTTCGTCAGCTACCATCTCGAGAAGCCCAAGTACGACGTCGACGAATGCCACCAGCGGGGGATGACCTACTCAGCCCCGATCAAGGTCGTGGTGCGCCTGGTCGTCTGGGACAAGGACGAGGAGACCGGCGCGCAGTCGATCCGCGACGTCAAGGAGCAGGAGGTCTACTTCGGCGAGATTCCGTTGATGACCGAGAACGGCACGTTCATCATCAACGGGACCGAGCGCGTTGTCGTCAGCCAACTCCACCGCAGCCCGGGCGCGTTCTTTGACCACGACCGCGGCAAGAGCCACTCGTCAGGCAAGCTGCTCTACAACGCGCGCATCATCCCCTACCGCGGCTCCTGGATAGACTTCGAGTTCGACCATAAGGATATCCTCTACGTGCGCATCGACCGGCGCCGCAAGTTGCCGGCGACCGTGCTCGTGCGCGCCCTGGGGGTCGTTCCGGACACGAGCAAGAAGAACCCCCTCGAGTTCCACGGCTCGACCGAGGAGATCCTCAACTACTACTACTCGACCGAGACGATCTTCATCGAGGGCAAGGACCATTTCGAGAAGTCGGTCGAGCTCGAGCTGTTGCCCGGTCAGCGCGCGACGCGCGACATCAAGAACCCGAAGACCGGTGAGGTCATCGTCAAGAAGAACCGCAAGTTCACCCGCGGTGCCCTCAAGAAGCTCGAGGCGGCGAAGATCAAGACGTTGCCCATCGACCCCGAGGAGCTGCTCACCAAGATCTGCGCCCAGGACATCGTCGACGAGAACACCGGCGAGGTCTTGCTCGAGTGCAATGAGGAGGTGGGCGAGGAGAAGCTCGAGGAGCTGCGCAAGCGCGGGATCAAGCAGTTCAAGGTGCTCTTCATCGACAACCTGAACGTCGGTCCCTTCCTTCGCGACACGCTCAATTTGGACAAGGTCGGCTCGCCCGAGGAGGCGATCATGGAGATCTACCGGCGGCTGCGCCCCGGAGATCCCCCGACGCCGGAGACGGCGACCAACCTCTTCGTCAACCTCTTCTTCAATCCCGAACGCTACGACCTGTCGAAGGTCGGACGTCTGAAGCTCAACTTCAAGTTCGCCCTCGACGAGCCGCTCGAGCACACCGTGCTCACCAAGCGCGATGTCCTCGAGGTGATTCGCTACCTCGTCGACTTGAAGAACGGCAAGGGCGAGATCGACGACATCGACCACCTGGGCAACCGGCGCGTGCGCGCGGTCGGCGAGCTGCTCGAGAATCAGTACCGAATCGGCTTGGTGCGCATGGAGCGCGCGATCAAGGAGCGGATGTCGCTCCAGGAGATCGAGACGCTGATGCCGCACGACCTGATCAACGCCAAGCCGGTGACGGCGGTGATCAAGGAGTTCTTCGGCTCCAGCCAACTCTCGCAGTTCATGGACCAGACCAACCCGCTCTCGGAGGTCACGCACAAGCGGCGCCTGTCCGCCTTGGGGCCTGGGGGCCTGACCCGCGAGCGCGCGGGCTTCGAGGTGCGCGACGTCCACTCGACGCACTACGGGCGCATCTGCCCCATCGAGACCCCTGAAGGACCGAACATCGGCCTCATCGCCTCGCTGTCGACCTATGCGCGGGTCAATGAGTACGGATTCGTCGAGACGCCCTACCGCAAGGTCGAGGAGGGCAAGGTCACCAAGGAGGTCACCTTCTACTCGGCGCTCGAGGAGGAGAAGCACACCATCGCCCAGGCGAACGCGCCGGTCGACAAGAAGGGCGGTTTCGTCAATCCGATGGTGAGCTGCCGGCGCGGCGGCGACACCGTGCAGGTGCGGTCGGAAGAGGCCGACCTGATGGACGTCTCCCCGAACCAGTTGGTTTCGGTGGCCGCCTCGCTCATCCCGTTCCTCGAGAACGACGACGCCAACCGCGCGCTGATGGGCTCGAACATGCAGCGCCAGGCAGTCCCACTGCTGCGCACCGCGGCGCCTCTGGTGGGCACGGGCATCGAGCACATCGTCGCCCGCGACTCGGGCGTCTGCGTCGTTGCCCGCCGCGACGGCGTGGTCGACTCGGTCGACGCCGCCCGCATCGTGGTCAAGGCCGACACCGGTGCGACCGACGTGGGCAGCGAGGTCGACATCTACAACCTCATCAAGTACCAGCGCTCGAACCAGAACACCTGCCTCAACCAGAAGCCCATCGTGAAGAAGGGCGACCGGGTGAAGAAGGGCGACGTGATCGGCGACGGTCCCGCGACCGAAACCGGCGAACTCGCGCTCGGCCAGAACGTGGTCGTCGCCTTCACGCCGTGGCAGGGTTACAACTTCGAGGACTCGATCCTGCTGAGCGAGCGGTTGGTGCGCGAGGATATCTTCACCTCGATCCACATCGAGGAGTTCGAGTGCATCGCCCGCGACACCAAGCTGGGTAAGGAAGAGATCACCCGCGACATCCCCAATGTCGGCGAGGAGGCCCTCAAGGACCTTGACGAGGCGGGCATCATCCGCATCGGCGCCGAGGTCAAGCCGGGCGACATCCTCGTCGGCAAGATTACGCCCAAGGGCGAGACCCAGCTGTCGCCCGAGGAAAAGCTGCTCCGGGCGATCTTCGGCGAGAAGGCCGGCGACGTGCGCGACAGCTCGCTGCGAGTGCCGCCGGGCGTCACCGGCACGATCATCAACGCCAAGGTCTTCAGCCGCAAAGGTGTCGACAAGGACGAGCGCGCCAAGGAGATCGAGAGCCAGGAAGAGGCCAAGCTCCTCAAGGATCAGAACGACGAGATCAAGATCCTCCACGACTCGGCCTACAGCCGTGTCCGCTCGCTGCTCAAGGGCAAGGAGGTCTCGGCCAAGCTCATCGACGACAAGGGCAAGCAGCTTCTGAAGAAGGGCGATGTCCTGACCGACGAGCTGCTCGACGCCGTGCCCTACAAGTACTGGATCGAGATCGCCGTCGGCGGCTCGGTCGAGGAGCGGGCAAGGAAGATCATCGAGTCGTTCGAGGAGCAGAAGGAGCTGGTCAAGCTGGTCTTCGGCGAGAAGATCAGCCGCCTGAAGAAGGGCGACGAGCTTCCCCCGGGCGTCATCAAGATGGTCAAGGTCTATGTCGCCATCAAGCGCAAGCTGAGCGTGGGCGACAAGATGGCCGGCCGCCACGGCAACAAGGGCGTCGTCTCGCGCATCCTGCCCGAGGAGGACATGCCCTACATGGCCGACGGGCGCGCGGTCGACATGGCGCTCAACCCCCTGGGCGTTCCCTCGCGAATGAACATCGGGCAGATCCTCGAGACGCACCTGGGCTGGGCTGCCCGGTCGCTCGGCGAGCAGCTCGAGCGCTACGTTGAGGAGAAGTTCGGCCCCGACGCCCTTCGCAAGGAGCTCAAGAAGATCTACGACGACAAGAGCTTCCACGACTTCGTCGACAGCGTCGGCGACGAGGACGTCGTCTCGCTGTGCCGGCGCTTGCGCGGCGGCGTGCACGTGGCGACCCCGGTCTTTGACGGCGCGAGAGAGGCGGAGATCGACCAACTGCTCGGCGCCGGCAAGCAAAGCCTGAGCGGCCAGCAGACCCTGTTCGACGGGCGCACCGGCGAGCCGTTCGACCAGGAGGTGACCGTGGGCGTGATGTATATGCTCAAGCTTCACCACCTGGTCGATGAGAAGATTCACGCTCGTTCCATCGGCCCCTACTCGCTCGTCACCCAGCAGCCGCTGGGCGGCAAGGCACAGTTCGGTGGCCAGCGCCTCGGCGAGATGGAGGTCTGGGCGATGGAGGCCTACGGCGCGGCCTATTCGCTACAGGAGTTCCTGACCGTCAAGAGCGACGATGTGGTGGGCCGCACTCGGATGTACGAGGCCATCGTCAAGGGCGACAACGTCCTCGAGAGCGGCCTGCCCGAGAGCTTCAACGTGCTCATCAAGGAGCTGCAGTCGCTCGGGCTGGACGTCGAGCTGCTCGAGGCCGTGCCCGCGACTGCCGAGACCGAACCGGCCCTCGAGTCCAAGAAGATGACGGGCACTCTGTCCTGAGAACGCTTCGGCGGGGCGGCTGGTTACCGGCCGCCTCGCCTTCGCATTCGGCTGAGGGACATCGAAAGGGATTGGGACGCCGGGGCCCGGATCCCCCGGCAACGCGCCGATGAGAAGAGCCACCGCAAGACAGGCATGGACGCGCCCGTGAGGGTATCGAGCCCTTGGTCGGCGTGCGGTCGTCTGCTCGGCGGTAAGGAATTCTGAAGTCTGGACCCTCCCTGGCGAGGGCCACCCTGGAGGCACCGTGAAGGACATCTTCAATTTCTTCGAGAAGCCGAAGGACCCGCTGTCGTTTTCGGCCATCCGCATCTCGCTGGCCTCTCCGGACAAGATTCGGCAGTGGTCGCATGGTGAGGTGAAGAAGCCGGAGACGATCAATTACCGGACTTTCAAGCCGGAGCGCGACGGTCTCTTCTGCGCGAAGATCTTCGGGCCGGTCAAGGACTACGAGTGTAATTGCGGCAAGTACAAGCGCATGAAGCATCGCGGCGTGGTCTGCGAGAAGTGCGGCGTCGAGGTCATCCAGTCCAAGGTGCGCCGGGAGCGTCTCGGGCACATCACCCTGGCCACGCCGGTCGCCCACATCTGGTTCCTCAAGAGCCTGCCCTCGCGCATCGGCAACATCCTCGATATCACGCTCAAGGACCTCGAGAAGGTCCTCTACTGCGAGAGCTATATCGTCGTCGACCCGAAGAAGAGCACGCTGTCGCGCTGCGAGTTGCTCAGCGAGGACAAGCACCACAAGGCGCGCGACGAGTTCGGCGACGATGGCTTTGTCGCCGGGATGGGCGGTGAGGCGGTTCGCGAGCTGTTGCGCCAGATCGACGTCGAGGCGCTCGCCGAGGAGCTGCGCAAGGAGATGCGCGCGGCGACCAGCGACGCCAAGCGCAAGAAGCTGGCCAAGCGTCTCAAGGTCACCGAGTCCTTCCGCGTCTCGGGCAATCGTCCCGAGTGGATGATGCTCGAGGTGATCCCGGTCATCCCGCCGGATCTGCGCCCGCTCGTGCCGCTTGACGGCGGCCGGTTCGCCACCAGCGACCTGAACGACCTCTACCGGCGCGTCATCAACCGCAACAACCGCCTCAAGCGGCTCCAGGAGCTCAACGCCCCGGACATCATCATCCGCAACGAGAAGCGGATGCTGCAGGAGGCGGTCGACGCGCTGTTCGACAACGGCCGGCGCGGCAAGACCATCACCGGTCCGAACAAGCGGCCGCTCAAGTCGCTCAGCGACATGCTCAAGGGCAAGCAGGGCCGCTTCCGCCAGAACCTGCTCGGCAAGCGCGTCGACTACTCGGGCCGCTCGGTCATCGTCGTCGGCCCGGAGCTCAAGCTGCACCAGTGCGGCCTGCCGAAGATCATGGCACTCGAGCTCTTCAAGCCGTTCATCTACAACAAGCTCGAAGAGAAGGGCTACGTCACCACCATCAAGAGCGCCAAGAAGATGGTGGAGAAGGAGCGCCCCGAGGTCTGGGACATCCTCGATGACGTGATCCGCGAGCACCCGGTGTTGCTCAACCGCGCCCCGACCCTCCACCGGCTCGGCATCCAGGCCTTCGAACCGGTCCTCATCGAGGGCAAGGCTATCCAGTTGCACCCCCTCGTCTGCGCGGCGTTCAACGCCGACTTCGACGGCGACC
>DHSB01000001.1:42784-45774 GCA_002408385.1 Myxococcales bacterium UBA5297 | reverse complement strand
GACTTCGACGGCGACCAGATGGCGGTCCACGTGCCGCTGTCGATCGAGGCGCAGCTCGAGGCTCGCGTGCTCATGATGAGCACGAACAACATCCTCTCGCCCGCCCACGGCAAGCCGATCATCGTGCCGACTCAGGACATCGTCCTCGGCATGTACTACATGACCCGGCCCCGCGAGTTCGCCAAGGGCGAGGGCAAAGTGTTTGCGAGCCCGGTCGAGGTGAGGGCGGCCTATGACCACGGCGAGGTCGACCTGCAGGCGCGCATCGTCTGCCGCATCGATGGCCGGCGCGTCGAGACCACCACCGGACGGGTGCTGCTGTGGGAGATAGTGCCCGCGCAGATCGGCTTCGACGCCATCAACAAGGTGATGGACAAGAAGCAGCTCGGGAACCTGGTCGACCTTTGCTACCGCATGGGCGGGGAAAAGGAGACCGTCCTGCTCGCTGACCGCGTGCGCACGCTCGGCTACACGAATGCGACCCGGGCCGGCATCTCGATGAGCATCAAGCACATGCTCATCCCGGCGAAGAAGGGCGAATTCCTGCAAGCGGCGCAGAGCGAGGTTCAGGAGATCGAGAACCAGTACCTCGAGGGTTTGATCACCAACGGCGAGCGCTACAACAAGGTCATCGACATCTGGGCCGAGGTCACCGAGAAGGTGGCCGCGGAGATGATGGCCGAGATCTCCACCGATACGGTCGTCGGCGCCAATCCGAAGACGGGCAAGGAGGAGGAGCGCAAGGAGCCCTCGTTCAACCCCATCTACATCATGGCCGACTCCGGTGCCCGTGGCTCTGCCCAGCAGATCCGTCAGCTCGCCGGCATGCGCGGCCTGATGGCCAAGCCCTCGGGCGAGATCATCGAGACTCCGATTACCGCGAACTTCCGCGAAGGCCTCACCGTGCTGCAGTACTTCATCTCCACGCACGGCGCGCGAAAGGGCCTTGCGGACACGGCGCTCAAGACCGCGAACTCGGGCTACCTGACCCGGCGGCTTGTCGACGTGGCACAGGACGCGATCATCACCGAGTTCGACTGCGGCACGCTCGACGGCCTGTCGATCGGCGCGCTGATCGAGGGCGGCGAGATCATCGAGCCGATGGGCGAGCGCATCTTGGGCCGCACTGCACTCGAGGACGTGCGCGATCCCAACTCTGGCGGCCTGCTGGTGGCGGCCAACGAGGAGATCGACGAGGCCAAGGTTGCCCGAATCGAGGCCACCGCGATCGACAGGGTCAAGATCCGCTCGGTGCTCACCTGCAAGGCGCGCCGCGGCGTCTGCATGGAGTGCTACGGACGCGACCTGTCGCGCGGGCGCAAGGTGAATCTCGGCGAGGCCATCGGCGTCATCGCCGCGCAGTCGATCGGCGAGCCGGGTACGCAGTTGACGATGCGCACCTTCCACATCGGCGGCGCGGCGACCCGGCGCGCCGAGCAGAGCTCGCTCGAGAACCGCAACCCGGGCCTCGTCAAGTTCTTCAACCTGCATGTCGCAGAGAAGAAGGACGGCACGCTCATCGCCATGAATCGCAACGGCGAGGTGGTCATCGTCGATGAGTCCGGCCGCGAGCGCGAACGCTATTCGGTGGTGTACGGCGCGCGCCTGCTCATCAAGGAGGGCCAGCGGGTCGAGCCGAACACGCTGATCGCCGAGTGGGATCCGTTCTCGACCCCGTTCCTCAGCGAGGTGTCGGGCATCGTCAAGTACGGCGACGTCATCGACGGCGTGACGATGAACGAGGTGCTCAACGAGGTCACTGGTCTCGCGAGCAAGGTCGTCATCGAGTCGAAGGATCCGGAGGCCCGGCCGCGCATCTCGGTCAAGGACGAGCAGGGTCAGACCAAGACCCTGCCGGGAACCGACCAGCCGGCGCGGTACATGCTGCCAGTCGGCGCGAACATCGTGGTCGCCGAAGGCGACCTGGTCGACGCAGGCGACGTCATCGCCAAGATGCCGCGCGAGACCGCGAAGACCAAGGACATCACCGGCGGTCTCCCACGCGTCGCCGAGCTCTTCGAGGCCCGCAAGCCCAAGGAGCACGCGGTCATCTCCGAGATCGACGGCGTCATCAGCTTCGGCAAGGACACCAAGGGCAAGCGCAAGGTGATCATCACCCCGGAGATCGACGGCAAGCCGCGGTCGGACCTGGCTGTCGAGTACCTGATCGGCAAGGGCAAGCACATCAGCGTGCACCAGGGCGATCGGGTCCGGGCGGGCGAGCCGCTGATGGACGGGGCCGCCAACCCGCACGACATCCTGCACGTGCTCGGCGAAAAGGAGCTCGCGCGGTACCTCGTCGACGAAATCCAGGAGGTCTACCGGCTCCAGGGTGTCAAGATTAACGACAAGCACATCGAGGTGATCGTGCGCCAGATGCTGCGGCGCGTGCGCATCACCGACGTCGGCGACACCAACTTCCTCACCGACGAGCAGGTCGAGCGCTCGGTGTTTGAGGAGGAGAACCACCGGGTCGAGGCCGCGGGCGGCACGCCCGCGAGCGGTGAGCCGCTGCTGCTCGGCATCACCAAGGCCTCGCTGTCGACCGAGTCGTTCATCTCGGCCTCGTCTTTCCAGGAGACCACCAAGGTGCTCACCGAGGCGGCCATCTCCGGGAAGATCGACTACCTACGCGGCTTGAAGGAGAACGTGATCATGGGCCGGCTCATCCCCGCCGGCACGGGGATCGGCTCCTACAAGCACCTGGACATCGAGGTCGAGACGCCCATCGACGCAGTCGAGCAGGCCGAAGAGGCTCTCGCCGTCGGGGCCGAGGACTAGGCGCTCTTTCGGGCGTATCTCGGCAATCTCGCCCGGCCCCCGCGCGCGTGGGGGCCGGGCGTTGTTCTGTGTGCCCAGCATGGGCGTGACTTGGAGGTGCAAGTCCTCTGGGGAACCTGGCCGTAGAGCCCCCGAGCGAACCGCAAGGCGGAAACCGGGGGACCGGCCCGACCGCGAGGTCGGCGGTGAAAGAAGCGGGGAGCGAAACC
>DHSB01000001.1:1247-42530 GCA_002408385.1 Myxococcales bacterium UBA5297 | reverse complement strand
TCAGCCGGCGTAGATCCGACGGTTGTGCGGGGGAAGCCACGAGAACCCTTGCCTGGGAGATCTCGCCATGCGCCTGAAAGGGCGACGCAGGAGTGGAGGCGGCGCGAGAAGTCAGCAGAGGTCGTAGTGGCGGTCGTGCGGCGCAGGGATGGCGAGCGCCTACCGAGAAGCCAGCAGGCGCCGGCGACGCGAAGGGCTGAACGGGAGGGAGAGCAAGGCAGCCGAGAGTCTCGGAAGCGCCATGCGCGTAGAAGCCCAGGCAACTGGGGCTCCTGCCGGAGAGTAGAGGAGAAGCCCCGAGGGTACGGCAGAGCGGTGAAGCGCCGACGGCGGCGAGCGGAGATGCGCGCTCAGGAACGGACCGCCTGATGGAAGAGGTGGTCTCGAGCAGGAACGCCAAGGCGGCGTTGAAGCGAGTCAGGCGGAACGGAGGCAGCCCCGGCACCGACGGGATGACGGTGGACGAGCTGCCCGAGCACCTGATGAAGAACTGGGAAACCCTGAAGGCGCAATTGCTGGAGGGGAGCTGCCGCCACTGCTGCTGCGGCGCGGCCAGCAGCTCCTCGACCAATCGCGCCGTCTGCCGCGTCGTCAGTCCTCGACCGGCGGCCACCTCGTCCTGGTTGCAGCGCTGCAACCGCGCCGCCGCGGTCGCCGAGATCAGCCCGAGCCGCACCTGCGCCGTCAGCTCGTTCGACAGCCCTTCGGCCAGCGCCAGCCGCCGGCACACCCAGCTTTTGTGCCGGCTCAACAGATGGGCGATCTGCGGCTGCCTCAGGTGGTCGTCACGGTAGAGCGACTGCACCAGCCAGGCTTTCTCGAGCTCGCTAGGCCCGCTCGAGGCGTTGCAAAATGCCACAGCCTGACTTTTGCGCCCACCCTGTCCAGCGCGTGCACCTCCACGCGCAGCCGCGTCCAGTTCAGCTCTCGCGCGGCGCGCAGCCGCTTGAGCCCGTCGAACAGCTCGAGCTGCGCGTTCAGCCGATACGCATGCACTGGCGCCAACTGGCCAAGCGTCGAGAGCGACCTTCGCCTCTGCTGCTGTGCCTCTGGGACCCAGAGTCGCACCGAGCAGAGCGAATCGCCCAGTTCGCCCGGCGCCACCACGATGCTCTCGGTCTCCACCGCCGTCATGGAGGCCACGCTGCACGAGCCTTGTGCGATGAGGACCAGGCCGGCGCGTGACATCCGCAGGTTTTTCCAACAGCCACCCGCGCGGTAAGCCTGCTTTTCTCGGCACTTTTGACGCTCTGCGGCTTGGAGGCCTGCGCGTGACAGGGGGGATGAAAACCCCCCCCAGGAAGCGACTCAACCTCGTTGGTGGATCTTCGCCCAGGCCGGCGCGTGACATTTTGCTCGCAAGGCAGTCTCTTGCCACCCGGCGCAGTCCCGTCGCGACCCACCCGGTCGACAGCCAGTCCTCTTCAGCCAGCCCGGCCAACTCCCGCGCGATCGCCTCCTCGACGACCTGCGGCAACTCGGTCGGCGGCGAGGGGCCCTGCGTCTTCTTCTTCGCCCTCGACCGACGCTGGTGCTCGGCCTCCGCATTCCTCGACTTCACGAGATTTGCCGCACGGCGCGCGCGGGCCAGCGCCTTCTTGCGCTTGGCGCGACACGCGGCGCAGCAGCACTTCTGATGCGCTCCCGCCGAGGCGGCCGGCGGGTACTTGCGTCCGCAGACCACGCACATCTTTCGCTTGTCTTCTCGCTTTGCGCCCATCCCTGGACGCTCACTCGCCCGGCGGACTGGCGCGAATCGGCCGCCGCGCCGAGCGACTCGCCTCAGATCGCGGTGGATTCCGTCGCCGCCGTTTGGTGGATCTCAGGCTGGCCGGGGCTGAAGGGCAACGGAGACAACACGCCCAGGCCTCATTCAAGCGCCTTTCAGACGGCCGGACTCGGAGCCTGGAGTCCGGAGCCGAGAAGCAGGAGCCCCGGCCACCCGCTCATTGTTTTCGGCTTGGCCGAGTCGGGGCCAGCATCCGTGGCGGGCGCTGAGGTTTCGGCCTGCTTTGGTGAAGCTCGCTCGCGGGGCGCTCACCCCGAACAAGGAGACCTCTTGCGGCAAGGGGGAGGTCAGAAGGGCGTTCGCAAAAGGGCTTGACAGGTCGCGCCTCGTCACTATCATGTGCGACCTTTTCGGTAGCGGACAATCTGCCGCCTCCCCGGAAGCCTGTGGGGGTGGCCCTGTGTGAACGGAAGAAGAAGAATGCCTACGATTGCTCAGTTGGTGCGAAAAGGCCGCACTCAGCTCAAGACGCGGACCAAGAGCCCTGCCCTTCAGCAGAGCCCGCAGCGCCGTGGTGTCTGCACCCGCGTATATACGACCACTCCGAAGAAGCCCAACTCGGCTCTTCGCAAGGTGGCCCGCGTGCGCCTGACGAATCAGATTGAAGTGACCAGCTACATTCCCGGCGTCGGTCACAATCTGCAGGAGCACTCGGTCGTCATGATTCGCGGTGGCCGTGTGAAGGACTTGCCGGGCGTGCGGTACCACATCGTCCGCGGAACGCTCGACTCGGTTGGCGTTCAGGGGCGCAAGCAGAGCCGATCCAAGTACGGCGCCAAGCGTACTGGGTAGCAGTCTTCAAAAGGGCGAGCAGCTTGCCCGCTAGATAGGAACGAACGATGCCTCGTCGCCGTGAAGTACAGAAGCGTAAGATCCTCCCCGATCCGAAGTATCAAGATCGGTTGGTCACCAAGTTCATCAACAACCTCATGCGCAAGGGCAAGAGGTCGACCGCGGAGGCTATCTGCTACGGCGCGCTCGATTTGATCCAGGATCGGACCAAGGACGAGCCACTCAAGGTGTTCAAGAAGGCCCTTGAGAACATCAAGCCGATCATCGAGGTGAAGAGCCGGCGGGTCGGTGGTGCGACCTACCAGGTTCCTGTGGAGGTGCGTCAGGACCGCAGGGTTGCGCTCGGCATGCGCTGGCTCATTGGGTATTCGCGCGCGCGCGGCGAGAAAACGATGCGCGAGAAGCTCGCCGGAGAGATCCTCGACGCGGCGAACAACCGCGGCAACGCGGTCAAGAAGCGCGAAGACACTCACAAGATGGCCGAGGCCAACAAGGCCTTTGCGCACTATCGCTGGTAGCTGCTGCGGTTCGAGGCGCTCGTCGCGGACGCCACGTGTCTGCAGAAAATAGCGCAGTCCTTTCCAGGCGTTATCGGCGGGCTTGACAAGGGTGAGCGGTATTTGCTAGAAGCCGCTCGCTTTGTTGGAAAGGAGGCAGCCGGGTGGTTGCCTCCGGGTTTGAAGCAGTCGCTGTTCGTGTTCTTTGACACGAGCGAATCGGGTTCGTCGCCGTTCGCCGTTCGGTGCTTGCGGAATAGGCCGCTTACCGGGCAGCGCAAGGAAGATGCAGATGCCAAGAACGCATCCCATCGAACGGTATCGAAATATCGGCATCATGGCGCACATTGATGCCGGTAAGACGACGACGACCGAGCGCATCCTGTTCTACACCGGGGTAACCCACCGTCTCGGAGAGATCGACGAGGGGACGACGGTGATGGACTGGATGGAGCAGGAGCGCGAGCGCGGCATCACGATCACCAGTGCCGCGGTCACCGCTTTCTGGCGCGACCACCGCATCAACGTCATCGATACCCCGGGACACGTCGACTTCACCGTCGAGGTGGAGCGTTCGCTGAGGGTGCTCGATGGGGCGGTCGCGGTCTTCTGCGGCGTTGCTGGGGTCCAGCCGCAGTCGGAGACTGTCTGGCGGCAGGCCGAGAAGCACCAGGTGCCGCGGATCGCTTTCGTCAACAAGATGGACCGGGTTGGGGCGGACCTCTCCAAGGTGGTCGAGACGATGGTGGAGCGGCTGGGGGCTCGGCCGGTCGTCATCAATCTGCCCTGGGGACACGAGGAGGGGTTTTGCGGCGTGATCGACCTGCTGAACATGCAGGCGATCTGCTACGACGAGGCCGCGCTCGGCGCCACTTTTCAGGTCGAGCCCATTCCCGCCGACCTCGAGGCGCAGGCCCTCGAGTATCGGGCGAAGATCGTCGAGGCGGCCGCCGAGTTCGACGATCGGGTGATGCAGGCCTTCGTCGAGGGTCGCGAGCCGGAGCTCGAGGAGATTAGGGCTGGCCTGCGCAAGGGCTGCGTCGGGCTCAAGCTGGTCCCGACGCTGTGCGGCGCGGCATTCCGCAACAAGGGAATCCAACCGCTGCTCGACGCGGTGGTCGATTACCTGCCTTCGCCGGTCGAGGTTCGTGCGGTCGAAGGCGTGACCGTCGACGGCGAGCCTGCAACCCGAGAGGCCTCGGACAAGGCCCCGCTCGCGGCGCTCGCATTCAAGATTGCGACCGACCCGTTTGTCGGGACGCTGACCTATCTCCGCATCTACTCGGGGCGGCTCGAGGTCGGAGACCAAGTCTACAATCCGCTGAAGAAGCGACGCGAGCGGATCGGGCGCCTGCTGCAGATGCACGCAAATAGGCGCGAAGAGATCGACGAAGTCTGGGCGGGCGACATTGCGGCGGCGGTCGGCTTGAAGACCGCGAGCACCGGCGACACCCTCTGCAATGAAGGCAAGCCTATCGTCCTCGAAAAGATCGAATTTCCCGAGCCGGTGATCTTCATCGCCATCGAGCCGAAGACCAAGGTCGACCAGGACAAACTTGGCGTTTCGCTGGCCAAGCTTTCCGTCGAGGATCCCTCGTTTCGGGTTCGCACCGAGGAAGAGACCGGGCAGACGCTCATCGGCGGAATGGGTGAGCTTCACCTCGAGATCATCGTCGACAGGCTGCTGCGCGAGTTCAAGGTGCAGGCGAACGTCGGCAAGCCGCAGGTGGCCTATCGCGAGACGATCACCAAGCCCTTCGAGATCGAGGGGCAGTACATCCGGCAGACCGGCGGTCGTGGTCAGTACGGGCACGTCTGGCTCAGGCTCGAGCCGCAGCAGGCGGGCAAGGGGATCGAGTTCGCGAACGCCACCGTCGGGGGCGTCATCCCGAACGAGTTCATCCCGTCTATCGAGCAGGGCGTTCGCGAGGCGATGGAGGCTGGAGTCCTCGCGGGCTACCCGATGGTGGATGTCAAGGCGACGCTGTTCGACGGCAGCTTCCACGAGGTCGACTCGAGCGAGGTCGCCTTCAAGATCGCCGCGTCGCTCGCGGTCAAGGACGGCGCGAAGCAGGCCGAGCCCATCCTGCTCGAGCCGATCATGAGCTGCGAGGTGGTCACGCCCGACCAGTACACCGGCGAGGTGATCGGCGACATCAACGCCCGACGCGGCCGCATCCTGAGGATGGAGCCGCGCGCGGGCGCGCTGGTCGTCAGCGCGCAGGTTCCGCTGGCGAGCATGTTCGGGTACGCCACCGACGTGCGGTCTTTGAGTCAGGGCAGGGCGACGTACACGATGCAGTTTTCGCATTACCAGGCGGTCCCAGGCGGGATTGCAAATGAGATGGTCGCCCGCCTCAGGGGCTGGTAGAAGAGCCGGCCGCAGCCCGGGCGAAGGGCGGGTCGGACATCGAGTAGCACAGGAGCTTCCAACCAGAGGGAAGAAAGAGGAGCGAGGATATGGCCAAGGAAAAATTTGAACGGAAGAAGCCCCACGTCAACGTCGGCACCATCGGCCACGTCGACCACGGCAAGACCACCCTCACGGCCGCCATCACCTTCACCCAGGCTGTGAAGGGCCTTGCGAAGCCGAAGGACTACGCCGAGATCGCCAAGGGCGGCACCGTTCGCGACGACTCGAAGATCGTCACCATCGCCGTCTCGCACGTCGAGTACGAGACCCCGAAGCGCCACTACGCGCACGTCGACTGCCCGGGGCACGCCGACTTCATCAAGAACATGATCACCGGCGCGGCGCAGATGGACGGGGCGATCCTCGTCGTCTCGGCCGCCGACGGCCCGATGCCGCAGACCCGCGAGCACGTGCTGCTCGCCCGCCAGGTCAACGTCCCGGCGCTGGTGGTCTTCCTCAACAAGTGCGACTTGGTTGACGACCCCGAGCTTCTCGACCTCGTCGAGCTCGAGGTGCGCGAGCTGCTCAGCAAGTACCAGTTCCCGGGCGACAAGGTCCCGGTGGTGCGTGGCAGCGCCCTCAAGGCGATGCAGAGCCAGGGCACCGAGGGCATCGAGTCCATCAACGAGCTGATGGATGCGCTCGACAACTACATCCCCGAGCCGGTGCGCCTGCTCGACAAGGACTTCCTGATGCCCGTCGAGGACGTGTTCTCGATCGAAGGTCGTGGCACCGTCGCCACCGGCCGCATCGAGCGCGGCAAGATCAAGGTGGGCGAGCCCGTAGAGATCATCGGCCTGGGCGATACCCGCAAGTCGGTGGTCACCGGCGTCGAGATGTTCCGCAAGCTGCTCGACGAGGGCCTCGCGGGCGACAACGTCGGCTGCCTGCTGCGCGGCCTGAAGCGCGACGAGATCGAGCGCGGCCAGGTGCTCGCGAAGCCGGGTTCGGTCAATCCGCACAAGAAGTTCAAGGCCGCCATCTACGTGCTCGGCAAGGACGAGGGCGGTCGACACACCCCGTTCTTTAATGGCTATCGCCCGCAGTTCTACTTCCGCACCACCGACGTGACCGGCTCGGTCAAGCTCCCGCAGGGGGTCGAGATGGTGATGCCGGGCGACAACGTCACGATCGACGTCGAGCTGATGACCCCGATCGCGATGGAAAAGGAGCTGCGGTTCGCCATCCGCGAGGGTGGCCGGACGGTGGGTGCGGGCGTGGTCTCCGAGATCGTGGAGTAGGCGATCTCGCTGACGGCCTCGAGGGGTCGGCTTTGAACGCCGGCCCCTCTCCGCAGCCGAAAAAAGCCGGGCGGTTCGCCGGCGAGAACGAGAAGCAGTAGCGGGTGGACTGTCCGGCAGGTCCGTTCAAGCACCCGGTTCCGAGGCATCTAGATGGCAACCCAGAAGATCCGTATTCGGCTGAAGGCGTACGACCACAAGCTGCTCGACCAGTCGGCCGGCGAGATCGTGGAAACGGCCAAGCGCACTGGCGCCAAGGTGGCCGGTCCCATTCCGCTGCCCACGCGGATCAACAAGTTCACCGTGCTGCGTAGCCCGCACGGCGACAAGAAGAGCCGCGAGCAGTTCGAGATCCGCACGCACAAGCGGCTCCTCGACATCCTCGAGCCGACCCAGCAGACGCTGGACGCGCTGATGAAGCTCGACCTGTCGGCGGGGGTCGACGTGGAGATCAAGTCCTAACCCGGGACTTTGACGAGAGGCGGCTATGGCAAGGTTTGACGTCATCAACACACAAGGACAGAAGGTCTCGGAGATCGAGCTTTCGGACGCGGTGTTTTCGGCCGTGCCCAACGAGCACCTGATCTACGAGGTCGCCAAGTTCCAGGCCATCAACCGGCGTGCCGGTACGGTGGCCGTCAAAAACAGTTCGCTCGTCTCCGGCGGCGGCAAGAAGCCCTGGAGGCAGAAGCACACCGGCAGGGCCCGCCAGGGCTCGACCCGTGCCTCGCACTGGGTGGGCGGCGGCAAGGCGATGGGCCCCAAGCCTCGCGACTACACCTATCGGCCGCCGCGCGAGGTTCGCCGCGGCGCGCTCCGGGTGGCGCTGTCGCAGCGGGCGCGCGAGAACAAGCTGGTCATCCTCGACAGCTTCGAGCTGAAGGGGGCCGACGAGCCGGGGCGCAAGCGCCTGAGCAAAGCCGCAGGCCAGACGCTCTTCGGGCTCAAGCTCGCCGAGGCGCTGGTGGTCGATTCGCGCGAGAACGTGAACCTGCACCGCGGCATCCGTAACCTGGATGCCTTCGATGTGCTCGCGCCGGAGGGTCTCAACCTCGAGAGCATCCTGCGGCACCAAACGCTCGTCTTGACCGCGGCCGCGGCCAAGCAGCTGGAAGGAGTGCTGGCGCCGTGATGAACCTCACCGACATCATCAAGGGCCCGATCATCACCGAGAAGCTCGACCAGGCGCGCGAGCAGCTCGAGCAGTACAGCTTCCTGGTGGACCGGCGCGCCAACAAGACCGAGATCCGCCACGCAATCGAGAAGCTGTTCAAGGTCAACGTGACGGAGGTGCGAACCTCCATCCACCGCGGCAAGAAGAAGCGCATCGGGCGCACCTTCGGTCAGCGGCCCAACTGGAAGCGCGCGGTGGTCACCCTCAAGGAAGGCCAGACCATCGACCTGTTCGAAACCGCCTAAGGTTCCCGGGGCGCTATGGCTGCGCCCGGCAAGCCCGAGAGGACGACCATGCCTCTGAAGCATTACAAGCCGACAAGCCCCGGCCGGCGTCTTGCGACCGTCTCCGACTTCTCCGAGGTGTCCACCAAGGCCCCCGAGAAGAAACTGACCGCGTCGCTGAAGAAGTCCGGCGGGCGCAACAACCACGGCCACATCACTACCCGCCACGTCGGCGGCGGCCACAAGCGCCGTTACCGCCTCATCGACTGGAAGCGCGAGAAGGACGGAGTGCCCGCCCGCGTCGCGGCCATCGAGTACGACCCGAACCGCTCGGCCCGCCTGGCGCTGTTGCACTATGCGGACGGCGAGAAGCGCTACGTGCTCGCTCCGGTCGGCGTCAACGTGGGCGACACGCTGGTCTCGGGCGAGGCCGCCGACATCCGCCCGGGCAACTGCCTGCCGCTGAGCGCGGTTCCGCTCGGCACGGTGCTGCACAACGTCGAGCTCAAGCCGGGCCGCGGCGCGCAGATGATCCGCTCGGCGGGCAGTTGGGGCCAACTGATGGCCAAGGAGGGCCGTTACGCCCAGATCCGCATGCCCTCGGGCGAGGTGCGCATGGTGCTCACCGAGTGCCGGGCGACCATTGGCCAGGTGGGCAACATCGAGCACGAGATTACCCGGTTCGGCAAGGCGGGCCGCACCCGCCGGAAGGGGATTCGCCCGACGGTGCGAGGCCTTGCGATGAACCCGGTCGACCACCCGCACGGCGGCGGCGAGGGCAAGTCCGGTCAGGGCAACCCGCACCCGGTTTCGCCGTGGGGCAAGAAGACCAAGGGACTGAAGACCCGCAAGAACAAGCGGACGAGCCGGCTCATCGTGGCCGGCAGGCGGCGCGGCGCGCGCAGCCAGTCCAAGTAGCTAGGATTCGGCCCGCCGCTTTTGATGGCGGGCAGAGCAAGGAAGAAAGCAAATGGCGCGTTCGCTCAAGAAGGGCCCGTTCGCCGACAAGCACCTCGTCCAGAAGGTCGAGGAGTTTACCCGGACGAACGCCAAGAACAAGACGATCAAGACCTGGAGCCGGCGCTCGACGATTTTGCCGGAGTTCGTGGGCTGCACCTTCATGGTGCACAACGGCCGCAAGTTCGTCGCCGTGTTCGTCACCGAGAACATGGTCGGCCACAAGCTCGGCGAGTTCGCTCCGACCCGCACCTTCCACGGCCATTCGGGCGAGAAGAAGGTCAGGGTCGCGGGCAAGTAGTTGGGCCGCTAGGAAGAGAACGGAGACACACATGCAGAGCTCAGCTCGACTTCGCCACCTGCGCATTGCACCTCGGAAGGTGCGCCTCATCGCGGATCTGATCCGCGGTCAGCCCGTCGGCAAGGCCCTGGCCGTCCTGCGCTACACGCCCAAGGCGGCTGCCCAGCCGGTCGAGAAGCTGTTGCGCTCGGCCATCGCCAACGCCGAAGACCTCAGCAAGGGACAGGTCGATGTCGATCGCCTCTTCGTCAAGACGATCTATGTCGACCAAGGCCCGGCGTTGCGTCGGTTCCTGGCGCGGGCGATGGGGCGGGCGACCCGGGTCAATAAGAAGACGAGCCACGTGACCGTGGTTCTGTCGGATCGGTAAAGATTCGTTTTGGGCCGCCCGGGGGCGGCCCCGCGCAAGGAGAAGCACCTTGGGTCAGAAAGTCCATCCCGTCGGCTTCCGCCTCGGAGTCATCAAGAGCTGGGACTCGAAATGGTACGAGGAGAAGAACTACGCGAAATGGCTCCACGAGGACATCGCTCTTCGGGGCCATGTCAAGAAGAGCCTCGGCCACGCGGGCATCAGCAAGGTTGAGATCGAGCGGGCGGCCAACAAGGTCAAGGTCAACGTTCACACCGCACGGCCGGGCATCGTGATCGGCAAGCGCGGCGCCGGGATCGAGACCGTCAAGAAGGACCTGCAGCGGCTGACGACGAACGAAGTCTTCCTGAACATCGTCGAGGTGCGCAAGGCCGAGACCGACGCTCAGCTCGTCGCCGAGAACATCGCCACGCAGCTCGAGCGGCGCATTGCCTTCCGGCGCGCGATGAAAAAGGGCGTGCAGACCGCCATCAAGTTCGGCGCCAAGGGCATCCGCGTCGCTTGCTCTGGACGGCTCGGGGGCGCGGAGATGTCGCGCTACGAGTGGTACCGCGAGGGCCGGGTTCCTCTGCACACCCTGCGCGCGGACATCGACTACGGCTACGCGATTGCCAGGACGACCTACGGCACCATCGGCGTGAAGGTGTGGATCTTCCGCGGCGAGGTGCTGCCCCGCGGCAAGGGTGTCGCCACGACGGCCGCGTCCCGCCCTGCGTAAGGGCACCCCGGTTTTGACGCCTTGGTGGGGCAGGGGCCGTCAGGGCCCCGCTCCAGGAGCACTCGAAACATGCTGCAACCCGCACGCACGAAGTATCGCAAGATGATGAAGGGCCGGCTCAAGGGGCAGGCCACTCGCGGCAATGAGCTCAACTTCGGCGAGATCGGCCTGATGGCGACCGAGCCAGGCTGGATCACCTCGCGCCAGATCGAGGCGAGCCGCGTGGCGCTAACCCGCCATGTCAAACGCGGTGGCAAGCTTTGGATTCGCATCTTCCCCGACAAGCCGATCACAAAGAAGCCGGCCGAGACCCGCCAGGGAACCGGCAAGGGCTCGGTCGAGTACTACGTCGCGGTGGTCAAGCCCGGACGCATCATGTTCGAGTTGCAGGGCGTTGCCCCCGAACTCGCACAGGAGGCGCTGCGCCTTGCGCAGTTCAAGCTGCCGATAGCGACCCGCATCGTGACCCGTGAGGAGGAGTCGATCTGATGGCGACGGCAAAGGAAATGCGCGATCTGAGCGTCGAGGAGCTGCGCCGACGCGCCGCCGAATTGCGCGAGAACCTGTTCAACCTGCGTATCAAGCACCGCACCGGTGCGCTCGAGTCGTCTGCGATTCTGCCCAAGAGCCGCAAGGACCTCGCCCGCGTCCTCACCGTGCTGCGCGAGAAGGAACAGCTCGCGGTCGAGTAGAAGAAGGCCTGATGCAGTCAGTCCTCGCTCGTCGACCGAAAGGGTAAGGCGAGCCCGAGGCACGCAACGGAGATGAATCATGGCAGAAGAGGTCAAGGCGACCCCCGAGAAGACGGTTGCGGCGCGCGGCCGGCCCAAGACGCGCATCGGCGTGGTCACCAGCAACAAGATGCAGAAGACGGTGGTCGTTCGGGTGCAGCGGCGCGTCAAGCACCCGATGTACGGCAAGTACGTCCTCCGGGCGGTCAAGTACAAGGCGCACGTCGAGGCGCACGACTACCCGAAGAGCCCGACGATCGCCGAGGGCGACATCGTCCGCATCGTCGAGACTCGCCCGGGCTCAAAGGACAAGCGCTGGCGCGTGGTCGAGACCGTGCGCAAGGCCGCGCAGGCCTAAACCGTTGACCGACGCGTAGGCCCGCGCGGCAGGCGGGCCAACGCATTCGCGCTGCTCTCCCTTGAGAGGAGAAGAGCGGCGCGATACCAAGGGGTTTTCCATGATTCAGATGACCACCGAGCTTGATGTAGCCGACAACTCGGGAGCCAAGAGGGTGGCCTGCGTCAAGGTCCTCGGCGGCTCGAAGCGTAGGTTCGCCTCGATCGGGGACGTGATCGTGGTCGCCATCAAGGAGGCGATTCCGAACGCCAAGGTCAAGAAGGGCGATGTCGCCCGCGCAGTCATCGTGCGCACGGCAAAGGAGATCGCCCGCGCCGACGGCAGCTACATCCGCTTCGACGGCAACGCCGCGGTCCTCATCAACAAGGACCTCGAGCCTATCGGCACGCGCATCTTCGGGCCGGTCGCCCGCGAGCTGCGCGGCAAGAAGTTCATGAAGATCATCTCCCTCGCGCCCGAAGTCCTCTAGAGGGCGGGGCCGGGGGGGGATTACACCAAGACTTACTCGAAGGTAGAGCGCCATGCACATCAAGAAGGGCGATACGGTGCAGCTGATGAAGGGCAAGGAGGCCGCCCAGATGCGCGGCACCGGCAAGAAGCCGCGCGGCAAGGTTATCGAGGTGCTGCACGGCAAGGAGCGGGTGCGCGTCGAGGGCCTGCGCACGGTGACCAAGCACCTCAAGCGCGGCCGCAGCCAGAAGTTCCCCGAAGGCGGCCGCATCGAGCAGGTGGGCACGATCACCTTGGCTAACGTGCAGCTCGTCTGCCCAAGCTGCGACAAGCCGACGCGCGTTGGCATGCGCTCGGTGGAGATCGGCGGCGAGAAGGGCACGAGGAACGTCCGCTACTGCAAGAAGTGCAACGAACAGGTCGATCGCAAGTAGCCGCAATTCTACGGGCGGCCGCGGCCGCCCGCCGGAGACATCTGATCGGCGGGGCGCGACAGGCCCTTCCGAAGCAGGAGAGCGCAAGATGGCAGAGAAGAAGGAAGGCGCCAAAGGGGAAAAGACCGAGAAGAAGGCGGCCAAGGGTGGCGAGAAGCCGGGCAAGGGCCAGGCCAAGCCCGGCAAGGGTGGTGAGAAGGCGGCCAAGGGCAAGGGCAAGGGCAAGAAGAGCGAGTTTGGCTATGAGCTTGCGGCCGAGGGGATGGCCGAGCAGAAGAAGGGGCCCGCGCGGCTGCGCGTGCGGTTCCAGAAGGAGCTTCTGCCCGCGCTGATGAAGGAGCTCGGGGTCGACAATCCGATGCAGGTGCCGCGGCTGACCAAGGTCGTGGTGAACATGGGAATGGGCGAGGCGCTGACCAACCCGAAGATGCTCGACGGCGCGATGGCCCAGATGGCGGCGATCACCGGTCAGAAGCCGGTCATCACCCGCGCCCGCAAGGCCATCTCCAACTTCAAGCTGCGCGCCGGCCAGCAGATCGGCGCGATGGTCACCCTGCGCAACGATCGGGCCTGGGAGTTTCTCGACCGCTTGGTCAACGTCGCCCTGCCGCGCGTGCGCGACTTCAAGGGCGTCTCGCCCAAGGCCTTTGACGGCCGGGGAAACTACACCCTGGGCGTGCGCGAGCAGATCATCTTCCCCGAAATCAACTACGACGAAATCGAGAAGATCAAGGGGCTGAATATCAGCATCGTGACCACCGCCGAGAACGACGAGCACGGACGCGCGATGCTGCGCGCGATCGGGATGCCGTTCCGCAGTTGACGGACAGGTCGCCGGGCGCGCTCAAGGCCCTTGCGCACGCTTGCAAAGGCGCGGGGCCTGCTGTATATCCCCGCGCCCTTGTTCTGAAATCGGACATCAGGATAGCGAAGTACGAGAGATACGATGGCAAAGCTTTCTAAAGTCGCCCAGGCCAAGCGCAAGCAGAAGTTCGGCGTGCGCAATTACAACCGCTGCCCGCTGTGTGGTCGGCCGCGCGCCTTCCTGCGCAAGTTCCAGATGTGCCGCATCTGCTTCCGGGACCGGGCGCTGAAGGGCGAGATCACCGGAACGATCAAGTCGTCCTGGTAGCCGTCGGCGCCCCTGTGCAGGGTCGGCGAAGAGCCAACGGCCCCGGTGCGGGCGCGCCTGTTGCGCCGGCCCTGACGGCAAAGAGTACCTTTTTATGAGGAACGAACCATGTCGATGACCGACCCTGTTGGGGACATGCTCACCAGGATCCGCAATGCCTCGCGCGCGGGCCACGAGAAAGTAGTGCTCCCCGGCTCCAAGCTTAAGGAGCGTATCGCCAACGTCCTGAAGGACGAGGGCTTCATTCGAGACGTGGTCCTCCACCGCGAGGAGAAGAAGAGCGGGGAGATCACTTTGGTGCTCAAGTACGGCCCGCTGCGCGAGCCGGCGATCACCGAGATTCGGCGCGTCAGCCGCCCGGGCCTGCGCCGCTACGTGCCTTCGGCCGAGATCCCGCGGGTTCTCAACGGGATGGGGATCGCCATCGTCTCGACCTCCAAGGGCATTCTGGTCGATCGCGAGTGCCGCAAGCAGAAGGTCGGCGGCGAGCTGATCTGCACCGTGTACTAGCCGCCTCGGGCGAGCAGGAAGAAGAGGAAGAACATGTCTCGCATTGGCAAGATGCCAATCAAGATTCCCGATAAGGTCAAGGTGGCGGTCGACGGCTCCACCGTGCGCGTCGAGGGGCCCAAGGGCAAGCTCGCGGTCCCCCTCAATCCGCTGGTCAAGGTCGTGGTCGAGGGTGGTGAGGTCGTCGTGACCCGCCCCAACGATGAGCGGCTGCCCAAGTCGCTGCACGGGCTGACGCGCACGCTGATCGGCAACGCGGTGCGCGGAGTGACCCAGGGGTTCGAGGACGTGCTCGAGATCAAGGGCGTCGGCTACCGCGCCGAGGTCAAGGGCCAAGTGCTCAACATGAGCGTCGGGTTCTCTCACCCGGTCGACTTCGTGCTGCCCGCGGGCGTGAGCTGCGAGGTGGAGAAGCAGACGCGGGTGATCCTGCGCGGGGTCGACAAGGCGCTGGTGGGCCAGACCGCCGCTCAGATCCGCGGGATCAAGCGGATGGAGCCGTACAAGGGCAAGGGCATCCAGTACGCCGGCGAGAGGGTGCGCCGCAAGGTCGGCAAGCAGGGCGTCGCCTGACACCGAACCGGGACTTTTCTCATCGAGTCGGGCCTGCGCCCGGCTCGAAGGAGCTCAACTTATGACGAGCAAGACCACCGAAAGCTGGCTCAAGCGCAAGGCGCGCATCCGTCGCAAGGTCTCCGGCACTCCGGAGCGGCCCCGGCTGACGGTCTACAAGAGCCTCAAGCACATCTACGCCCAGGTAGTGGACGACACCTCCGGCCGCACCCTCGCCTACGCGAGCGACCTCGACAAGGCGCTGCGCGAGGAGTTGAAGGCGAACAAGGCAAAGAAGACCGACGTCGCGACCAAGGTAGGCGCCCTGATCGCCAAGAAGTGCCTCGAGGGCAGCATCAAGGCGGTCGTCTTCGACCGCAACGGCTTCCCGTACCAGGGGCGCATCTCGGCGGTGGCGGACGCGGCGCGCAAGGCCGGTCTGGAGTTCTAGGAAGCGATCGCCTCGGCGCGCGCGGCCCTTGGGGTGCCGGCGGCCGAAAAAGGCAAGGAGACGTACTTTGGCGACACCGATCAATCCCAATGAGCTGGAGCTGACCGACCGCGTGGTGCACATCAACCGCGTGGCCAAGGTCGTCAAGGGCGGCCGGCGCTTCTCGTTCTCGGCCCTTGTCGTCGTCGGCGACGGCGCCGGTCACGTGGGCGTGGGCCTGGGCAAGGCCAACGAAGTGCCCGAGGCCATCCGCAAGGGGGGCGAGCAGGCGAAGAAGAACCTGTTCAGCGTTCCGCTGGAGGGCAGCACCATTCCGCACGAGGTCCTCGGCCACTTTGGCGCCGGGCGCGTGCTGCTCAAGCCGGCGTTCGAGGGCACCGGGGTCATCGCCGGCGGCGCGGTGCGCGCGGTGCTGGAGGCCGCGGGCATTCGCGACATCCTCACCAAGTGCCAGGGAACCCGAAACCCCCACAACGTCGTCAAGGCGGTGGTCAAGGGCCTGCAGTCGCTCAAGAGCCGTGACGAGATGGCGACCATGCGCGGGCGCAACGTCCAGGAGCTGCAGAGCTAACGCCTCGCGCAGCAGCAGGAGAGCAAGCAATGCCAGGCATCAAGGTGAAGCTCGTTCGCAGCCGCGCCGGTCGGTCCAAGGACCATCTGGCGACCCTCAAGGGGTTGGGGCTCTACCGGCTCAACCAGGAGCGCATCCTCCCCGACACCCCGGAGACGATGGGGATGTGTCGCAAGCTGCAGCACATGGTGGTCTGGGAGCGCGTCGACGAGGAGCCGGTCAGGCGGCCGCGGCGCGCGGCCAAGCCTGCCGAGCAGGCGGCGAGCAAGTAGCTGCCCGGAACGGCCGCCTCGGCGCGGCTGTTTCCGCATCTTCAAGGATCGGAGAAGTCAATGTTGTCTCTGTCTCAGTTGAAGGCGCCGAAGGGATCGCGCCACTCGAAAAAGCGCGTCGGCCGCGGTCAGGGCTCGGGTTGGGGCAAGACCGCCGGCCGGGGCGGCAAGGGCCAGAAGGCCCGCACCGGGAACATGCACTTCGAGGGCTTCGAAGGCGGGCAGATGCCGCTGCAGAGGCGCATGCCGAAGTTCGGCTTCCACAATCCGTTCCGCCGCGATTGGGCGGAGATCAACCTCGCGACCCTCGAGCGGTGCTTCGAGGCCGGGGCGACGGTCGATGTGGAGGTGCTCGAGAGCAAGGGCTTGCTCAAGGATCGCAAAGACGGGCTCAAGGTCCTCGCGCGCGGCTCGCTCACCAAGCCCCTGACCATCAAGGCCAACCGCGCCAGCGAGGCTGCCAAGGCGGCCATCGAGAAGGCCGGCGGCAAGCTTGAGCTGATCGCCGACAAGGAGCTCAAGCTCCCAGGGCGCGGCGAGGGCGTGCGTGCCCGCCAGGCTCGCGAGCGCAAGGCTCGGCAGGCCGACAAACAGACCAAGGCGTAAGAGAGCAGTCGGCGGTGCGGCTAAACTCAGCGGGCATGAGCCGCGCCGACGATTGTTCAACTAGGGTCTCAGTGGAGCCCGACCAGCAGAACGCCCATCCTCAAGAGGGATAGTGGCGAATCGAGGGGCTCTCGAGGAGGAAAGGTTGTTCACCCGAGGCATCGCCAACATGTTCCGCATCGCGGAACTCCGCAAGCGGTTGCTCTTCACCTTTGGGCTCCTGGCGGTCTACCGCTTGGGGATCTTCGTCACCACGCCCGGTGTCGACCGTGGGGCGATGAAGAGCTACCTGCAGTCCTCCGGCGGTCTGCTGTCGCTATTCAATTTGTTCTCCGGCGGCGCGCTCGAGCAGCTCTCGATCTTCGCGCTCGGCATCATGCCGTACATCTCGTCCAGCATCATCCTCCAGTTGCTCACGGTGGTGATCCCTGCGCTCGAGAAGTTGCAGAAGGAGGGCGAGCTTGGCCGGCGCAAGATCACCCAGTACACGCGCTACGGCACCATCGTGCTCTCGGTGATCCAGGGCTTCAGCATCGCGCTCTACCTGGAGAGCATCGGCACTGCGTCTCAGGCCGCTCAGGGCATCGCCGCGGGCGTGAAGGTCGTGCAGACGCCGGGCTGGGGCTTTCGGCTCCTTACCGTCATCACGCTGACCGCGGGCACCGCGTTCATCATGTGGCTTGGCGAGCAGATCACCGAGCGCGGCATCGGCAACGGCATCTCGCTGATCATCTTCGCCGGCATCGTCGCCAGGCTGCCCGACGCGGTGGTGCAGACCTTCCTGCAGTTTCGCAGCGGCAATCAGGAGCTCAGCGAGACCAAGCTGCTCGTTCTCGGCGTGCTGATGGTGACGGTGATCGCGATCATCGTCTTCTTCGAGCGCGGCCAGCGGCGCATTCCGGTCCAGTACGCCAAGCGTGTCGTGGGGCGGAAGGTCTACGGCGGGCAGTCGACTCACCTGCCGCTCAAGGTCAACAGCTCGGGCGTCATCCCGCCTATCTTCGCCTCATCGATCCTGATGTTCCCGGCGACCCTCGGCGCGTGGATTCCGCCGCTGCAGAAGGTGGCGGACGTCATCCAGGGCGGCGGCTGGGTCTACAACTCGCTCTACGTCGGGCTGATTGTCTTTTTCGCCTACTTCTATACGGCGGTGACCTTCAACCCGGTCGACGTCGCCGACAACATGAAGAAGCACGGCGGCTACATCCCCGGTATTCGTCCGGGCAAGAAGACGGCCGAGTACATCGACAAAGTGCTCACCCGCATCACCTTCGGCGGCGCGGTCTACCTGGCGGCGATCTGCGTCCTGCCGACGGTCGTGATGGCCTACTTCAGCGTTCCGTTCTATTTCGGCGGGACGAGCCTGCTCATCGTGGTCGGCGTCGCGCTCGACACGGTCCAGCAGATTGAAGGCCACCTCATCACCCGCAACTACGAAGGCTTCACCGGCCCGCGTGGGCCGCGCATCCGCGGACGCACTCGCATCGCGGCGGCGTAAAGAGGGTGTCGCCCTCAGTGACGGGGCTGTCGCGCCCTGCCGGCCGACCGACCGGCAGGGCGCTTTGGCAGCAGCGCCCGCAAAACCTCTGACCACGGGGGAGGGAGCAGAGCATGAACCTGATCTTGTTGGGCCCGCCAGGGGCCGGTAAGGGCACGCAGGCCAAGAGGCTTGTCGCCGACCACCAGATTCCCCAGGTCTCGACCGGCGACATCCTCCGGGAATCGGCTCGTCAGGGAACGGTGCTCGGCAAGAAGGCCAAGCCCTTGATGGACGCGGGGGCGCTCGTTCCCGACGAGATCGTCATCGGTATCATCGAGGAGCGACTCCAGGCGCCCGACGCGCAGAAGGGCTTTGTCCTCGACGGTTTTCCCCGCACCGTGCCGCAGGCCGAGGCGCTCGAGAGGATGCTGGCGGCCTCGGGCAAGAGCATCGACAAGGTGCTCTCCATCGAAGTGCCCGAGGAGAAGATCGTCGAGCGCATCAGCGGCCGGCGTAGCTGTCCGAAGGACGGGGCGGTCTACCACGTCGTCCACAGCCCGCCTCAGCGCGCAGGCTTCTGTGACCTCTGCGCGACGGGGCTCATCCAGCGCGACGACGACAAGCCAGAGCGCGTCGTCGAGCGCAACAAGCAGTATTGGCAGAAGACCGCGCCGCTGATCGCCTTCTATCGGCACAAGGGCCTGCTCGTTACCATCAGCGGAGTCGGGTCCGCCGAAGGGGTCTACAGCCAGATAGAGAAGGCGGTCGAGGGCCTGGCCTAGCGGCACGCGCGCGGCACGTGGCCGCGCGCAGATGTGACTCGGGGCGCTCGGGTGTTGAAAGCGAGCCCCGCGCGCGCGCCGCCTGGGGTTGGCGCGCCCGCGCAGTGCTCTCCGGGCGCTCCTTCAATTGCCCCTGCGAGCGAGCGGACCCCAGGGCGCTTGCAATGCGCGAGAGAAACTGTTATACGCCCGCGGTTTCCTGAAGGAGCCGGCGGACGAGAACGCGAGAGACCATGCCCAAGGACGATTCGATTGAGGTGGAGGGAACGGTGATTGAGCCGCTTCCCAACGCCATGTTCAGGGTGGAGTTGGTGAACGGGCACAAGGTGCTCGCACACATCAGCGGCAAGATGCGCATGCACTTCATCCGCATCCTGCCTGGCGACAAGGTGAAGGTGGAGCTGTCGCCCTACGACTTGACTCGTGGGCGCATCACCTACCGCGCCAAGTAGCAGGGCGCGCGCGGCCGGGTGGCCGTCGGCTTCTGTCTGGCGAGGTTAATTGCTGTCTCTACAAAGGCGCGCTCGGCACAAGGGGCGCGCGGAGCGCAGGGATCATGAAGGTCAGAGCATCGGTCAAGAAGGTTTGCGAGAAGTGCAAGGTCATCCGCCGCCGCGGGATTGTGCGGGTCATCTGCAAGGCCAATCCTCGCCACAAGCAGAGGCAGGGCTAACGGGAGGGCCGCCTCCGGCCATCCACGATCACCTTTCCAAGGAGTCAAGAAGCCATGGCACGTATCAGCGGCGTCGACCTGCCGCGTGACAAGCACATCGAGATTGCCCTGACCTACGTCTTCGGGATCGGGCGCACGAGCGCCAAGAAGATCTGCGAGGCCGCGCAGGTCGCGGGCAACACCCGCAGCAACTCGCTGACCGAGGACGAGCTGCGCCGCCTTCGCGAAGTTATCGACACCAACTACAAGGTCGAGGGCGACCTGCGGCGCGAGGTGTCGATGAACGTCAAGCGGCTGATGGACCTTGGCTGCTATCGCGGGCTGCGCCACCGCCGTGGCCTGCCGGTGCGCGGACAGCGCACCCATACCAACGCGCGAACCCGCAAGGGGCCCAAGCGCGGCATCATCCGCAAGCCCGCCGCGAGGTAGGCGAGTACAGAATAGTCCCGTTTTGGGTGCCGCACCGCACCCCAGACCAATCGCTCGGAGCAAGGCTTCCGAGCGAGAACCAATGAGGCATCACGATGGCTGACGAGAAGAATCCCGTGGCCCCTGCTGCGGACGAAAAGCCCGCCGAGGCGGGTCCGAGCATTCCCAACCTCGATGCCGCCCCGACGATTACGCCGTCGGCGGTGACCCCGAAGAAGGGCAAGAAGAAGTCCCGGAAGAACATCCTCAACGGCGTGGTGCACATCCAGAGCACCTTCAACAACACGCTGATCACCATCTCGGACGTCTCGGGCAACGTCATCTCCTGGTCGTCGTCGGGAGCGCGTGGCTTTCGCGGCTCGCGCAAGTCGACTCCGTTCGCCGCGCAGGTGGCCGCCGGGGACGCCGCCGCCAAGGCGATGGAGCACGGCCTGCGCAACGTGACCGTCTTCGTCAACGGACCGGGCGCCGGGCGCGAGTCGGCACTGCGGGCGCTGTCGGCCGCCGGGCTGAAGATCACCCTCATCCGCGACGTTACGCCCATCCCGCACAACGGCTGCCGGCCGCCCAAGCGCCGCCGGGTCTAGTCCACACCTCTTCGCCGCCCGGCCCTTTCGCGGGGCGGCCAGACCATCTTCGTCAAGGAGTGATGTCTTGGCTCGTTACATCGAAAGCGCCTGCCGTCTATGCCGGCGCGAGAACCTGAAGATGTACCTCAAGGGCGACCGCTGCTACACGGACAAGTGCGCGATCGAGCGGCGGCCCTATCCTCCCGGCCAGCACGGCCAGGGCAGGGCGAAGTTCAGCGAGTATGGCGTGCAGTTGCGCGAGAAGCAGAAGGTCAAGCGCATGTACGGCCTGCTCGAGCGCCAGTTCGCGCTCACCTATGCGCGCGCGGCCGCGAAGAAGGGCAAGACCGGCGAGAACCTGCTCCAGGGGCTCGAGCTTCGCCTCGACAACGTGGTGTTTCGCGCTGGCTTCGCCGACACGCGCAATGAGGCGCGCCAGCTCGTGCGTCATGGGCACTTCAACCTCAACGGGCGCCGGGTGAACATCCCCTCGTATAGCTGCCGCGCCGGCGATGTGGTCGAGGTGTGCGAGAGGGGCCGGAAGATCGTTCGAGTCGCCGAGGCGCTCGAGACGGTCGATCGCCGCGGCGTTCCCGGCTGGCTCGAGATCGACAAGAAGGCCTTCAAGGCGACGGTGAAGACGACTCCGACGCGCGAAGACATCACCATGCCGATCAACGAGCAGCTCATCGTCGAGCTCTACTCGAAGTAGCCAAAGCTTGGCGTCCTGGGGCGCGCGCGCCCCAGGAACACGCGGCAGTAGGGGCCGGTACTTTCGAGCGAGTCCGAAGGCGGATTCGGGCTCGCCGCTGGGCCCCGGGCCGCAGAAGCGAAGAGCGCCGCGGCACGGTTTCCGCCCGCCGCCGCGGGCCGTTCGGGCAGTGCTTTGGGTGTTAGCCCCATCGTCCCCGAAGGAGAGAACCAATCATGGCAGATGCCAGCACCGCAAAGAATTGGCGTGACCTCATCAAGCCGCGCGGCCTCTCGGTCGACCAGGGCTCGCTGAGCGACACCTACGGCAAGTTCGTCGCCGAGCCGCTCGAGCGCGGCTTCGGCACCACCCTGGGCAACAGCCTGCGGCGAGTGCTGCTCTCGTCGCTGCAGGGCGCGGCCATCACCTCGGTCAAGATCGAAGGGGTCGACCACGAGTTTTCGACCATCCCCGAGGTTGCCGAGGACGTCACCGATATCATCCTCAACCTCAAGGAAGTCCTCCTCCACATGCACACGAGCGAGCCGAAGTCGCTCGTGCTCGAGGCGACCGGTCCGAAGGCGGTGAAGGCGGGCGACATCACCACCGATCAGGACGTCGAGGTCCTCAACCCCGGCCACCACCTGCTCACGCTCAGCGAGGGCGGGCGCTTGCGCATGGAGCTGTCGTGCCGGCGCGGCCGCGGCTACGTCTCGGCGGATCGCAACAAGATTCCGGGAGCGCCCATCGGCACCATCCCCGTCGACGCGCTCTTCTCGCCGATCAAGAAGGTCAACTACCAGGTCACCAACGCCCGCGTCGGTCAGCAGACCGACTACGACAAGCTGACCCTTGAGGTCTGGACCAACGGCTCGGTCAAGCCCGCCGACGCGGTCGCCTACGCCGCGAAGATCCTCAAGGAGCAGGTGACGGTCTTCATCAACTTCGACGAGAGCGAGGAGCCGGTCGCCGCCGAGGTGCCGCAGGCCGAGGAGAAGCTCAACGAGAACCTCTTCAAGTCGGTCGACGAGCTCGAGCTGTCGGTGCGCTCGGCCAACTGCCTGCAGCAGGCGAACATTCGCACCATCGGCGATCTCGTGCAGAAGTCCGAGGCCGAGATGCTCAAGACCAAGAACTTCGGTCGAAAGAGCCTCAAGGAGATCAAAGAGATCCTCTCGGAGATGGGCCTGTCTCTGGGCATGAAGCTCGAGAACTGGCCGCCGAAGATACAGCAACCGCAGGCTCCGGCCGCGCCCTCGGCGCCGGCGCCGAGCGCGGCTCCGGTCGAGCAGCCGCAGTAGCGGCGCGCCTCGAAAATTTTCAGGCGGCTGGCCGACCGGCCGCCTCTTGGATTGTCGAACCACGGCGGGCGGCGAGGCTGTCCGCCCGATCACCTGGAAGGGCAGGGCAACATGCGTCACGGAATCGTCGGCAGAAAGCTGGGGCGCTCGCGGCCTCACTATCACGCGCTGATGGACAACCTGATCACCTCGTGCCTGAAGCACGAGTCGATCAAGACCACGCTTCCCAAGGCGAAGGAGGTACGTCCCCTCGTCGAGAAGCTCATCACCCTTAGCAAGAAGGGCACTCTGCAGGCTCGCCGCCTCGCTTTCCGCACCGTGCGTGACGAAGAGGTTCTCAAGAAGCTCTTCGACGAAATCGGCCCGCGGATGAAGGAGCGCCAGGGCGGCTACACCCGCATCCTGAAGCTGGGCTTCCGCCGCAGCGATGCGGCGCCGATGGCGCTGCTGCAGCTCGTCGACTTCGAGCCGAAGGCCAAGGGCAAGGCCTCCAAGCCGAGCGAGGAGAAGGCCGAGGAGAAGGCCGAGGCCCAGAGCGAGGCGAAGGAGTAGCTCTCCTCCCCGGCCGGGTTGGATTCTGAAGCGCGCGAGCGGCGGCCTTCGTGGCCGTTGCCCGCGCGCTTTGGTCTCTTTGTGGCCCCCAGGCCGAGCCCTCTCGATGCACCCGGCCCGGCCCGCTCAGAGACGCGAGCCACGGCTCGAGGTGCTCGCCAGGGCCGCGGCGCCACGGGCGGCTAGGGCGTGCCTTCGGTGAGCTGAATGGTTGCCTCGCCCTGAGCGCACCGCACGTCGAGCTTCTGCGGGCGCAGGTTCTCGGGCGGGGTCTTGCCGTCGAGGCCGCTGAACTTGTCGAGTTGGATGACCGCGCTGCGCCCGGCGGCGATGGCCGGGACGGCCGCCGAGTAGGTGCTGTTGAGCTTGAGGAGCACCACGTCCCAGTCCTCGTCGCTGCGGTTCTCGATGTAGAGCGCGGTGATCTGGCGATCGAGAGCGCTCACCTTCTGCACGCGCACCCGTGCGCTCAGCTCGTTGGTGTCCTCGGCTTTGTTCGACGAGGGGCAGGCGACGAAGAGGCTGATCAAGCTGAGCAGCACCCAGCCGGCGACCACGCTTGCCTTGTACTTGAAGAAGCGGTCCGAGGCGCGAAAGTCCTCGACCATCTCGAGGACGAGCGACTTCGCGTTGAGGACCGTGTCGAGGAAGGCCTCCTTGGCGGCCTCCTTCTTGTCGCGCGGACCCCCGACGACCTTCGGCTGGGCGACCCGCGGCGTGAACCCGCCGTTGTCGGGGGAATCGCCCGGGGAGGATGAGGGCTGTTGTGCGTGCATGGGCCGGCACAGGATAGCAGCGGCGCGGCGAAGCTTTCAATCGCCGACGACGTTCGGTATTCGGACGCGACCAGCCGCTCGGGCGCGCTCGACAGGCGCACATGGCGCGGTCGCTTAGGGCTCGAGCGCCTTGAGCATCCTCGCGGCGAAGACGTTCTGCGGCTGGATGTCGAGCACCTTCTCGAAGTAGCGCGCGGCGCGTTGGGCGTGGGCCCGAGAGGCTTGCGCGTCGTTCTCCAGCTTCTGGCGCTCGAGGCTGACCATCCCGAGCCTGAGCAGCGCCTCGACGTTCTTCGGCTCGCGCTTGACGATGGTGAGAAACTCGCGCTCGGCCTCGTCGAGAGAGCGCTTGCCCATCAGCGCCTCGCCGAGCCTCTGTCGGGCGCGCACGTCGTCGGGACGCAGGACGGTGAGCAGGCGCAGGTGCTGGGCAGCTTGGTCGAAGTCGGCCCGGCGCATCGCGAGCTCTCCGAGCCGCTCGTAGGCGCGGTCGGCGAGCGGATCGCGGGCGATCACCTCCCGGTAGCTCTCGGCCGCGCGGTCATAGCGCTCCTTCGAGAAGTAGAGGTCGGCCACGTACAGATGGTTGAGCGGGTCCTGCGGCGTCAGCTCGAGCGCCCGGCGAAACTCGTCCATGGCCCGGCCAGCGTCGTCGAGCCGCTGGTAGCACAGCCCGAGCGCGGCGTGCACGACCGCCAGGTCGGGGAAACGGTCGAGGATCTCCTGAAAGGCGACCATCGCCTGCTGCGGGGCGTCGGCGCGCTGCATGAAATCGAGGCCGCGCTCGAATTCGGCCTCGATGGCCTTGGGGAACTCGCGAAACGGATCGTTGAGGCGGGCCATCACCTGGCGGGCCACCTGCAGATCGTGAGCGTCGGGCGACAGGCCGAGGATGGCCTCGAGCGCGAAGAGCGCTCCGGCCCGGTCGCCGGTGCGCGAGAGCGCCACGGCGAGCGAGACGTGGTGGCGCGCCTGCGCGGGGTCGAGCTCACGCGCGCGGCGCAGGCTCTCGGCCGCCTCCGCATAGCGCTCGGACTCCAGGTGCACGACGCCGAGGCGGAAGTGGTACTCGGCGACGCGCGGGGCCAGCGCGCAGGCGCGCCCGAGGTGCTCGAGCGCCTGCGCCTCGCCGTCCGCCGAGCGGGCGAAGAAGGCGAGCCCGAGCCCGAAGTGGGCCACGGCGTCCTCCGGCCGCGCGTCGACGGCCAGCTCGAGCTCGGCGAGCAGCGCCTCGAGCTTTCCGGCCCGGTAGCTCGCCTCGACCAGGCCGAGCATCGGCGCCGGCTCCTGAGGACTGGAGGCGAGCGCGGCGCGGAAGCGCCCGAGCGCCTCGTCGTGGCGGCCGGCGGCCATCGCCCGCTCGGCGAGCGCCAGCTCCGACTCCGGGGAGAGCGAGGCGGGAGCCGGCCGCGAGGTCAGACACGCGGCGAGGAATGCGGAGGGAAGAAGCGCGAGCACGCGCGCGAAGGTCGTCACACAGGCCTCCCAAGAGTCGGGCAGGAAACGATTTTGGGCTGCTACCACGCCCGCCCCCGCTTTCATAGCGCGCCCTGGGGCGCGGCCGAACGGGTTTCGTGCACGCTTGCCGAGTGCGCGAGCTGGCGGGGCCCCGCCGGCTCGCGTCCTTTTCGACCCCGAGCGCGCCGCCGGGGCGCGCGGGCGCCGATAGGCGGGCGGCTCGCCTGGCGAGCGCTGCTCCGAGGCTCGGTGCCCGTCCGTCCATCGGCTCGGCCGGCCACGACCGCTTTCTTGAAGGAGCGGGGGCTCGGCGGCCTGCTGCGATCGCCGCCCGACCGAGGTGTTGCTCCGCTCGTCGGCGCTCGAGAGCCGCTGCGGCTTACCCGGCGCTGCTGCCTGTCGATTTCGGATACCGCCGAGGCGCGGCGCGTCGGAGCCTGGGGCTCGCGGCGGGTTTGCCCGGGGCTGAGCGAGCCTTGGAGACCTCTCCGGCAGGGTTTGACCAGATGGGCAAGAAGCCTGAAGTCTGACGCCTGGGGTCTGCCGGACGCTCCGACATCCCGGAGTCGGCTTGGTTCCCGCTCGGCCGGCTTGGGGAAGGGCATGCCGGGATGTCGACCCTTCCCAGAACCGAGCGCAAGGAGTACACCCGTCCAGCCATGTCCGAGCGAAAGCGCTTCATCGCCGTTGCGGGGAATATCGGAGCGGGCAAGACCGAGCTCGTCGGCTTTTTGTGCCGGCGCTACGGCTTGAAGCCGTTCTACGAGCCGAACGACACCAACCCCTACCTGGCCGACTTCTACAAAGACATGAAGGCCCACGCCTTCCGCTCGCAGATCTACTTTTTGACGCACAAGTTCCGGCTCCATCGCGAGCTTGAGAAGGAGCCGGGCACGGTTGTCCAGGACCGCACGATCTACGAGGACGCGGAGATCTTCGCTCGGAACCTGTTCCGGCAGCGCCTCATCGACAAGCGCGACTGGCAGACCTACAGCGAGCTGTACGAGATCATCAGCCGCTCGCTCGAGCCGCCGGACATCATGATCTACTTGAAGGCCCAGGTCCGTACGCTGCGGCACCGCATCGGCATGCGCGGCCGCGAGATGGAGGCCGACCTTCCCACGACCTACCTCAAGCGCCTCAACGACCTCTACGAGGATTGGTTCTCGCGCTACAGGTTGTCGCCGGTGCTCACCCTGTGCACCGACAACCTCGACTACCTGACCGATCTCGTCGACCGCATCGACGTGCTCAAGCAGATCGAGCGCTATCTCTGAGAGAGCAGGCCTCGCCCCGACTCTTGGCGACCGATGAGGAAGGCGCCCGTGGAATGCAGCCAGGTTCATCCGCGCGGCTTTCATAGGTGGCCTCGCTGCCATCGGGCGCGCGGGCAGGACCGCTTCTGAGCCCGGCTGCTTCCTGAGAACGAGTGAGCTTGAATCGGCGAATCGCGCGGGTATAAGTGGCCGCCTATGCCTTTGCTCTTGGCAGCCTCGGGGCCCAGGATGGGCGCTCGCTTCGACGTGGGGCTCGAGTGCGTCATCGGGCGGTCGCCCTCCTGCGACATCGCGCTGCTCGAAGACGGCAGGGTCTCGCGCAAGCACGCGAGGCTCGAGAGGCGCGACGCGGGCCTGTTCGTCGTCGATCTGGGCAGCCGCAACGGCACCTTCGTCAACGGCTCGCGGGTCGACGGCGAAGCGCGCTTGGTGCCCGGCGACGAGCTGCAGGTCGGCGATTCGCTCTTCGTCCTTGACCCGCCGCTGCGCGCCTCGATCACCGAAGCGGCGGCTCCGGCCGAGTCGGGGGCCATCGAAGAGTTCATGCCCGCGGCCGGCGAGACCGCGGCGCTGTTTCGCGCGTCGATGGGGCTGCTCGCGGCCAGCTCCGAGGCGGCGGCGCTGCGGCGGGGAGCCGAGGAGGCGATGCGCCTGCTGCACGCGGACGTCGCGGCCGCATTGCTCCCGAGCGAGGTGGGGTTCGTCACCTCGGCCGTCGTCGGGGCCTCGGAGCTGGAGGTGCCGCGTCCGCTCTTGAGGGCGGCGCTCGAGCGGCGTGAAGGCGCCTCCAGCGGAACCGCTGCCGCCGCGCCGCTGTGGGCCGGGGGCTCGGCGTTCGGCGTGCTCTACGTGGCGCGGGGCGAGGAGCCGGTGGGCGCGCACGAGCTCGGCCTGCTGGGCATGCTCGGGCGGATGTGCGGCGAGGCTGTCACCGGTTGTCAGGCGCGCAGGCCCGCCATGCCCGACAGCGTGGTGGTCGGGACCCACCGGACCTTCCGGCGGGTGGTCAACCAGGTGCGCCGCGCGGCGGCTGGCTCCCAGACCGTGCTGCTGCATGGCGAGCCCGGGACAGGAAAGCAGCTTCTCGGAGGCTACCTGCATGCCCGTTCGGCCCGCGCCCTGGCGCCGCTGGTGGTCGTCGATTGCCGCGCTCCGGCGCCGGTCCTCGAAGAGGAGCTGTTCGGGCGCGCGGCGATGGCCGGAGCGCCGCCCCTGCTGTCGGCCCTCGCGCGCGCCGACGGCGGCACCTTGCTCCTCTCGGGGATCGACGGGCTCCCGTGGGACCTCTCGGAAAAGCTCGCCCGAGCGATTCACCGGCGCAGCGCGCCGTTGCCGGGCGGAGGCGAGGCTTCGAGCGATCTGCGTGTCGTCGCCACCTGCCGGCCCCAGGCGCCCGGGGGGCCGGCGAAGGCCCCCCTCGAGCCGGAGCTCGCCGCGGCTCTGGAGGGCGAGGAGATCGCGGTGTGCCCGCTGCGCGAGCGGAAAAGTGACCTCCCGTTGCTGTTCGACTTCTACGCCGGCCAGGCCGCGCGTCTCCTCGGCGCGAGCCTGCCTCGACTGTCGCCGGAGGCGCGCGAGCTGATGCAGGCCTATGGCTGGCCGGGCAACGTACGCGAGATGCGCTTGTGCGCCGAGCGGCTCGCGCAGCTTCGCCCCGGCGAGGAGGTGCTGGTCCAGCATCTGCCGCGCGAGATCGCTGGAGTGCCCGCGGTCGAGGGCGAGACGCTCGCCGACCAGGTGGCGCGGCTCGAGCGCGACGCGATAGCCCAGGCGCTCAGGCGCGCGCGGGGAAAGAAGATCCGCGCCGCGGCCCTGCTCGGCATCAGCCGGCCGACGCTGGACAAGAAGATCGCGGCCTACCGGCTCTCGGTGAAGCGCGGTCCCTCCTGAGGTTTGCGGCTCCCGCCCTCCGGGGCCTTGGCACGCCGGCGGCGCGCCCCAATCCTTGCGCGCGTGCGTCCGCGGCCCTCTCCGAGGGTTCAGGCTCCGGGCAGAGCGCTTGCGCTCGGGGAGCCGGCGGGCGCCGTCCTGTTGATTGTCGAGAAAGGGAGGCGCGTATGAGGTGTGACGAGCTGATGAAGACGAACGTCCGCTGCATCACCGAGGGGGACACCGTGCAGAACGCGGCCGAGAAAATGGCCGACGACAACATCGGGTTCCTGCCCGTGTGCGACGAGAAAGGCCGGCCCATCGGGACCCTGACCGATCGGGACATCGCCATCCGCGTCGCCGCCGAGGACAGGCTCGCGAGCGGCACGCCGGTCAAGCAGGTGATGACCCGCGAGGTGGTCTCCTGCAGCCCCTCCGACGACCTGAGCGTCGCCGAAGACCTGATGGCCAAGAATCACAAGTCGCGCATCCTCATCGTCGACGACGACGACAAGCTGGTCGGGGTGATCAGCCTCTCGGACCTGCCAAAGGCAGCCGGCGCCGAGGCCGCCTACGACACGATGCGCCGGGTCACCGAGCGAGAGGCGCACCCCTAGGCGGCGCGCGCTATCGAAGGCGACTCATGAGCGAATCGGTCGCCGGACTCGCTCCAGAGTCCGGCACGCGGGGCGGGGGGCCAAGAGCCGCCCCGTCCAGCGCGTCTGCGCATGGCGAAACGGCTCGAGCACTACGAGAAGAAGCGTGACTTCCGCGTCACGTCAGAGCCCTCGCCGCAGGCGGGGCCTGCGAGGCGGGCGGGCGCGCTCCTCTTCATGGTCCACAAGCACGACGCGACCCGCCTTCACTACGACTTGCGGTTGGAAATCGAGGGAGCGCTCGCGAGCTGGGCCATCCCCAAGGGCCCGAGCTACGACCCCGCGCAGAAGCGGCTTGCCGTCGAGACCGAGGACCATCCGCTCGCTTATGCCGACTTCGAGGGGCGCATCCCCGACGGCGAGTACGGCGGTGGCGATTCGCTGATCTGGGACCGCGGCACCTGGCAGACCGCTCCGCCGGGCCAGCAGCAGCAGCAGCGGGCAAACGGCCACCTCAAGCTCGTCCTCGAGGGCGAGAAGCTCAAAGGGCTCTGGCACCTGGTGCGCACCCGCCGCGCGGGCGAAAAGGAGCAGTGGCTCCTCTTCAAGGCCAAGGACCAGTGGGCAGATCCCGCCTACGACGTGGTCGCCTCCAGGCCCGAGTCGGTCGTCAGTGGCCGGCGCATCACCCGCGGGCCAGTCACGGCGAGGAGACTTCGCGCACCCCATCCCGAGCCCATCCAGCTCCTGCTCCAGGTCTGGTCCCCGATGCGCCCGAGCCCGGCCGACCCGCAGCGGCTGGGGCGAGGGCCTTGGGCGCTCGAGGTGAAGTACGACGGCTACCGGGGGCTCGCCGCTCTGTCCGGCGGACGGATAGCGCTCCAGTCGCGCGACGGTCATGACCTGTCGACGCGATTCCCCGAGCTGGCCCGGGCGCTCTCGGAAATCACGGTCGGCGAGGCGGTGATCGACGGCGTCATCGCCGCGTTCGACGAGCGCGGTCTCGCCAGCTACGAGGCGCTGGGGCGGCCTCGGGCCCAAGCCGCATACCTCGCCTTCGATCTGCTCTGGCTCGAAGGCGAGGACTTGCGCAGACGCCCGCTCGACGAGCGCCGGGAGCTGCTCGAGAGCCTGCTCTCCAACGCCGACCCATCCGTCCGGCCCGCCGAGCGCATCGATGGCGGGCCGAAGCGCGCCATCGAGGAGGCGCGTTCGCGTGGAATCACGGGCGTGGTCGCCAAGCGCGTCGGGTCTACCTACCAGGCCGGGGAGTCGCGCGACTGGCGGAGGCTGATGGTGAGCCCGACCCAGGACGTGGTGATCGCCGGCATCGAGCCCGCTTCGGCCAAAGGGGCGCAGGTCGGCGCGCTGCTCGTGGCGGTTCGCGAGGGCGACGGCTTGGTCTACGCGGGCAGGGTCGAAGCAGGGCTCACCAGCGCGCGGCGGCGCGAGCTCTGGCGGCTCCTCGAGAAGGACCGGACGCCGGATCCACCGGCGGCGGGTCTGCCCCGCTCCCGCGACGCCCATTGGATCGAGCCCAAGCACGTTGCCCACGTCGCCCTCGCCGGGTGGACTGAGGACGGTCGGTTACGCGAGGCCACGTTTCAGGGGCTGCGCACCGATAAGTCGCCCCTCGAGTGCCGCAGGGAGAGGCCGCGGGCCGCTTGGGGAGCGGGAAGGGGAGCTTCGGGTCGGAGGCGGTCCCCGAGCGGCACCCGCTGACGCCCGGAACGCGAGGGGCGGGCGCCGAAGTCGCCGGACAAGATCGAGCGCGGCCCTATCCCCATCGCTTCGATTGACGCCGCTGTCTCGCTTTCTCGCCGTGCCGCCAGCCTGGTCGGCTCTTTGAGGGTCCCTTCCCGGCCTTCGCCCCCAACATTTTGCGCGTCGAGGTTCCCTTCCCGGCCTTCGCCCCCAACTTTTTGCGCGTCGAGGGTCTCTTCCCGACCTTCGACCCCAACTTTTCGCGCTTCGAGGGTCTCTTCCCGGCCTTCGCCCCCAACTTTTTGCGCGTCGAGGGTCTCTTCCCGGCCTTCGACCCCAACTTTTCGCGCTTCGAGGGTCTCTTCCCGGCCTTGGCCCCCTGCTTTTCGCGCTTCGAGGGTCGCTACCCGACCTTCGACCCCCTCTCTTCACTCTTCGAGGGCACTCCCGCGGCCTTCGTGCTTCACGCCGAGGCGCGAACCGGTGCCCCCTTGGCCGCGCCCTCGTTCGCGCGGGCCTCCAGGGTCGGCGCGTCGAACCAGAGCTTCTGGCCCAGACGCACGAGGCGGTCTCGGTCGAGTGTGTGGCCAGGTTCCCTTACGAGCGACCAGAGGTGGTTCTGGGCCGAGGCGAGGTCGAGCGGCAGACCGAGCTTCTGTCCCAGGTCGATGAGCTCGGTCAGCTCGAAGGCCCAGTCGGCCTGGCCCGGCTGGCCGATCTTCGTCATGCGCTCGCGGATCATCCCGTCGAAGATGGGCCGCAGCGGCTCGAGGTCGGGGTTCGCCCCGAGCCTCCGGGCGAGGCCTACCAACCCGAGCAGCTCGCCGTGCGCCACCGCCCGGTCGATGCGGCCGTCCTCGAGGGAGGTCATCAGCTGCAGCAGCCGCTGGCCTATCGCCACGTCGGCCGCGACCCGCAGGGCGACGGGGATGGGCGAGTCGATCTCCCGCAAGAACTCCATCAGACGGCGGTTCGACTCGAAGATCTGCAGGTAGTCGTTCTCGTACCGGCGCATCACGTCGCGCAGCAGCAGGTGCGCCATGCGGCGGCGCTCGTCGAGGAAGAGATCGCGCAGGGTGTAGTCGCGCCCCACGAAGAGCCGGTCGATCTCGCGCATCACCTGCGCGAGCGAGGCCTGGGAGAGCCGCGAGAAGAGCACCCCGTCCATCTCGGAGTGCTGCGGCGCGTTGGCGAAGGGGCGCAGCCCGCAGCGAAAGTCGGAGCCGCCCAGGTGCAGCACGCAGTAGTCGGTGTCGAGGGACTCGGTGGTGACGAGGCTCTCGAGCTCGAGCCTGCCGACCGCGAGGGTCGCGGGGCCGAGGCTCTCTTTGCGGTCGCGGTGCACCGCGTAGCGGTAGCAAAACAGCCGGCCCTCGGGCGCGTTGGCCTTGAAGAGGCTCGCGATGGCGTAGTGGGCCGCCACCCCCTCGAGCGAGACGACGCTGGGGCGCACGCACAGCTCGTAGACACGGGCCCCGTCGCGGAAGTGCTCGATGTTCGACGGCGCGCGCGACAGGCCGTCGACGAAGATGGGCTCGAGGTCCACCTGGGCGACCTCGCGGGCGAGCTGGATCGCGCGCGCGGCGTACTTGATGATCTGGACCGTCTCGAGCCCGGAGACCTCGGAGAAGAACCAGCCGCAGCTCGTGTACATCAACAGCGCGTGGCGCTGCAGCTCGAGCAGCTTCAGCGCCTGCTCGGTCTCCCCCGCGTCGAGCGGATGGTCGACCCGGCGCGCGACGAACTCGCGGGCCTGACGCCGTTCGGGGTCGAGGACCAGCTCGATGTACTCGTCGCGCACCTGCCACGGGTCGCGAAAGAGCCGGCCGCCCTCGCGCTCGAAGATGTCGGCGAGGTGTCCGCGCAGGCTGTCGAGCGCCTCGCGCAGCGGCGCACGCCAGAGCTGACGCCAACCGGGCTGCCCGGAGCTCTGGCAACCGCAGTCGCCCCGCCAGCGCTCGAGGCCGTGCGAGCAGCTCCAGCTCGAGCCCTCGACGACCTCGGCCTCCCATTCGACCGGCATCAGCTCGAGCATCTGGCCGAGGTTGACGAGCTCGGGCTCGCCGCGCGCCTGCAGGGCCCGAAGCGACATCGCGAGTACCTCGTCGGCGCCCTTCTTGTGGTGCCCGAAGGTCTCCCCGTCGATGGCGACGGTGAGGACCTCGTCGTGGCCGCGGCCGGAGTCGAAGCCGGAGCGAAGCTGATGCAGCAGCGAGTCGGTGCTCGAGAGCGCGCCGTCGAAGGCAAAGGCCCGCGCGATGGGGCCGTCGTAGAAGAAGACGACGATGGAGAGCCCTTCGCCGAGGTGGACGCGATACGGCCGGGTCGGGTCGAAGCGGGCGTGGCTCGCGTCGAGCCAGTCGCGCCCGGGCGCCCGCACCCGCTTGGCCTGATAGGGCGAGAGGATGACGAAGCGGACCCCCTCGCGCGCCACGGTGCGCAGGGTCTCGGTGTCGACGGCGAGCTCGGGGAGCCAGAAGCCCTCGGGCTCTCGCCGGAAGCGGTGCCGGAAGTCGGCAATGCCCCAGAGCACCTGCGTGCGCCGGTCGCGCGGCGAGCACAGCGGGAGGATGGGGTGGCTGTAGGCTTGAGCGATGGCGTTGCCGTGGCCGCGCCGGCGCAGGCTGTCGGCGTCCGCCCGCAGGATTTGCTCGTAGGCGTCCGGGCGCGCCCGCTCGAGCCAGGAGAGCAGGGTGGGGCCGAAGTTGAAGGAGAGGTGGTCGTAGTTGTTGACGATGTCGCAGATACGATCGCCCGCGGTCTTCACCCGCGCGGCGCCGTTGGGCGCGTAGCACTCGGCCGAGATGCGCTCGTTCCAGTCGTGGAACGGGGCGGCCGAGTCCTGGACCTCGACGTACTCGAGCCAGGGGTTTTCGCGCGGCGGCTGATAGAAGTGGCCATGTAGGCAGACGTAGCGACGAGTCATGGGCGCGAAGGTAGACACCCCCCCGCGACGCTGCCAACGGGGCGGCCCCGATGGGCTTGGCACCGGCGTCAGAAGAGCCGCGCAGGGCTTCTGTATGGCAAAGGGCGGCCGCCCCAAGGCGCTTTGGCGCGGCCTCGAAGCGAAGAGCCAGGCGCGCCGGCACCCCTTCGCACCGAAACGCCCCCCCGAAGGCGCAAGCGCGACCGCGGGGCGCTTTCAGGGCGCGCGGGCGAGGGGAAGCGTGACCCGGAAGCGGGCTCCCGCGCCGGGGGTGGAGCGGACTCGAATCGAGCCGCCCATCGCGTCGAGCACGCGCCGAACGATGTAGAGCCCGATTCCCAGGCCGCCGTAGTTGCGCGCGGAGACGGCGCGCTCGAAGCGGGCGAAGATGCGCTCGAGGTCCTCGGGCGAGATCCCGATGCCCTGGTCGGCGACCGTGAGACTGGCGGTGTGCTCGTTCTTTTCGATGGTCAGCCGGATGGGCTTGCCCGCCCCGTACTTGATGGCGTTCGACAGCAGGTTCGTGACGACTTGCTCGAGCCTCATGCGGTCCCAGTGTCCGCTGACCGCGCCCGGCGACCACAGCTCCAGAGTGCAGCCGACCCGTCCGAGCGAGTCGGCGAAGTGGCCGGCCACCTCGCGGACAAGAGCGGTCAGGTCGAGCGTCTCGGGCGACAGGTGCAGGCGGCCCGCGGTGATGTTCGAGACGTCGAGCAGCTCGTTGATGAGCCCGGCGAGCCGGCCCGCCTGCTGGTCGGCGTTGCGCAGCTTGCTGACGACGCGCTCGGGGCCGACTTCTCCGCGGCAGACCTCGCGCTCGAGCCCTTGCACGTGCAGGCGCAGCGAGGTGAGCGGCGTCTTGAGCTCGTGGGAGGCGATGGAGAGGAACTCGTCGCGGGCGCGCACCGCGTCGTGGGCCTGGTGAAACAGCCGGGCGTTGTCGAGGGCAAGGCCGATGCGCCGGCCGAGCTCCTGGGCCAGGGAGAGGTCGGCGGCGTCGAAGCGCAGCGGCTCGGCCGCCGCGAAGAGGAGCGTTCCCTGAGTGCGCCCGCGCGCGGTGACCGGGGCGACCAGCGCCGAGCGCGGGTTGAGCCGGCGCAGCAGGCCGAGGTGGTCGGCGTCGCGGGCGAGCCAGGCGAGCTGCGGCTCATCGAGCCTCGAATAGAGCAGGGCCTCGCCCCGGCCCAGCGGCGAGGCGGCGAGGTGGGCCCGGCAGGTCTGGGGCGGGATGCGTTGGCGCGCGGCCTGGGCGAGCGCGCTTTTCGCCGGGTCGGCGCCGCAGATGACCAGCGAGCGCAGCGAGTCGCCCTCGAGCAGCTCGACGGCGCACCAGTCGGCGATCGATGGGACGGCGACCCGCGCGATCTCGCTCAGCGTCTGCTCGTAGTCGAGCGAGCTCGCGAGCAGGGCGCTCGCCTCCGAGAGGAAGCGTCCGCGCGCCTCGGCGCGCCACTTCTCGGTCACGTCGCGAAACACCAGCACCACGCCCACCGGCTCGCCCCGCGCGCCGAGGATGGGCCCGACGCTCTTCTCGACGAAGATTTCGCCCCCGTCGCGCCCGATGAGCAGGGTGTTCGCCGGCGGATCGACCCGCGGCGCCCGACCGGTCGCGTCGATGGCCGAGCCCGCCTCGGGCTGGCGGGTCTGCGCGTCGACAAAGCGCACCGCTTCGCCGAGAGGCCGGCCCCGCGCCTCGTCGGAGCGCCAGCCGGTGAGCGTCTCGGCGACCGGATTCATGTACTCGACCCGGCCCTCGGCGTCGGTGGCGACCACCGCGTCGCCGATGCTGCGCAGGGTGGTCGCCAGGCGCTCCTCGCTGCTCTGCAGGGCGCGCTGCGCCCGCACCCGTTCGATGAACTGGCCGATCTGCCGGCCGAGCGCGCCGATGGCGAGGAGCGTCTCGTCGTCCGGCGTCGTCCGCTCGCGCTGGAAGAACTCGACGACGCCGTAGACCTCGTTGCCGTGGCGGATGGGGAACCAGACCGCGCCGTGCAGCCCCGCGCTGGCGGCCAGCTCCGCGCGCCGGAAGGCCGAGCACTTGGTCGCGTCGTCCATCCAGGCCGGCTCGCCGGTCTGAAAGACCCTGCCGACCAGCCCCTCGCCCACCGCGTAGCTGACGCGGCGCGCGCGGGCGATGAAGTCCTGAGGGTCGGTCGAGGGCGCGGCCCAGATTTCGGCTGGGCGCAGGCTCGCCTCGCGCGCGTCGGAGAGCCACAGCGTGCCGACGTCCCAACCCATGCTCGTCCCGATGGCCTCGAGGATCCGGGGGGCGGCCTGTTCGAGCGTCGTGCAGGCTGCCAGCGCCTGCAGCACCGCGCGCTGGGCGGCGAGGCGGCGGCGCGCGTTCTCGAGCTCCTCGTGCTGGGTGGAGAGCGCCTCGTTGGCCAGGGCAAGCGCCCGGGCTCGCGAGCGGTCGGCTTCGCTCTGCGACACGAGCCGCTGCTGCGCCGCCTCGGCGACGGTTCGAGCGGCCTGCTCGCGCTTGAGCAGGTTGATGTCGCCGACCGAGGCCGCGACCATCGCGGCGAAGGTGAAGAGGATTTCGACCAACTCGTCGGCGGGCGGTTCGTGAAAGAAGCAGGCGAGCACGCCGTGGAGCTCCCGCCCGATGGTCAGCGGCAGGACCGCGCCGGAGAGGATGCGCTCCTTGAGGAGCCAGCGCGGGGGAAAGCGCGGATCGGTCGTAAGGTCGGCGTTGAGGATAGGCAGGCGTGCCAGCGCAACCTGCCCGATCGGCGAGGGCTCGCCCAAGGCGAGGCGCTCGCCCAGGCAGTCGTCGGCCCGGGCTCGACCCGCCGAAGCCCGCACCCGCAGCTCGGTGCCGTTCTCGACCAGCCAGATGCGGGCGAGGGCGGCGTCGAGCTCCTGCGTCAGGGCATCGACCATCGTCTCGAGGACGTGGTCGAGATCGAGCCGGGCCGAGACGAGCGCCGCCGCGCGGGAGGCGGTGCGCATGTAGCGCGCGGCGGTCGCCTGGCGCTGCAGCTCCTTGCACTCACGAAAGCAGACGACGGCAAGATCGCCCCCGGGCGCTGGCAGCAGGCCGACCACCATCTCCAGCTCGAGCTGGCGCCCGTCTCGGAGTCGGCCGCGAACCCTCGTCCGGCGGCCGGCGAGCCTGCCGAGCTGCTCTGCCTGGCCGAGCTCGCCCTCGACCAAGAGGCCGATGGGTTGTCCTGTGAGCTCGCCCGGCGGGCTGCCGAACAGGTGCTCAGCGGCGTCGTTGGCAAAGGCGACGAGCCCGCCGCCATCGACGGCGACGACCGGATCGGGCAGCGCACGTAACACCAGCCGGTACTCGCCCGAGGCGAGCGGGATCGGATCGAAGGCGCCGATCGGCTGGGAGTCCGCCAGCATGAGGCCTGCGCCCCCCTTAAGTGGGAGTAGCGTGCCCGCCGAATCTAGGCACCGTGCAAAAGCGGTGGAAGGGGCGCGGGACCGGCCGAGGGTTACCCGGTGGCAAGTGTGCGGGGGCGGGCAGTGCGCTCTTGAAAAACCGAGAGGAAGCGCGCCCGCCAGGGATGCGCTTCCTCTCGGGTCAAGCCGGGCTCATGCCGGCTACTTCTTTTCGACTTCCTTGCCCTCTTGAATCAGCTTCTTGACCCGCTGGCCGCCCTTGTGGCCCAGCTCCGAGTAGCCTTCGGAGCCGAGCTTTTCGCGGCGGATGGCGCCGCCTTTGCGGCCGGCCTCGCGGACGGTCATTCCGCCCTTTCCCTTCTCAGCCATGGCTCTCTCTCTCCCTAGCGGGCCGACAGTGCCGGTTACTCCTCCTCCTCGGCCGCCTTGCCTTCCTCGATCAGCTCGCGGACGCGTTGGCCGCCCTTGTGCCCCAGCTCCGAGTAGCCCTCGGTCCCCAGCTCTGCCTTCCGGGCCTCGCCGCCGAGGTGACCGATCTCCTTGTAGCCCTCGGGGCCGAGTTGCGCCTTGCGGGTCTCGCCGCCCTTATGGCCGATCTCCTCGTAGAACTCGTGGCCACGTTCGCGCGCGACCTTCTCGCCACCCTTGTGGCCGAGCTCCGCGTAGCCCTCTGACCCGAGCTCCGACTTGCGGGCTTCGCCACCTAGCTTGCCCGCGTCGCGGACGGTCATGTCTCCCTTGTGCTTCTCAGCCATTCCGTCTCTCCTTTCTCGGGCGCCGGTGTTTCGCCCGCTTCTGAACTAAGGCTCGTGACTCACGGGTATGCCTGCAAGGGGGAGTCCCGGTCCGGCTCCAATGCCTGTCCGCGGGGCAGCCCTGGGTCGCCGGTCGAGCTGCGAGCGGGCGAGGCTCACCTCTCGGCTTCGAGCCCCTTGCCCTTCTCGATCAGCTCTCGCACCCGAGGGCCGCCCTTCTCGCCGCCCTTGTGTCCGGCCTCGCGGACGGTCATGTCGCCCTTGGGTTGCTTGGTGCCAGCCATCGGCTCTCCTTCGCTCTGTCCGCCTCGAAATCCGCGCAGCTCAAGTTTGGGCGCCCCTCTCTGGGGGGCAAGTGACGTCCATCTGAAGGGGGCCTCGGTGCGGCGCGCGCGTCGGTGGCGAGCGCGAGGGCGACAGCCTGGTCCGCGCTTCTGGGAAGCCGCCCGCAATGGCTGCAACGCCGAGGTGCCGAGCAGGTAGGCCGCGAGCATCGCGAACGAGGCGACGATGAACTTGCCCGCCTGTACGCGCTCCCGGGACTGGATGAAGCTCCGGGAGACGGTGCGCGCCGCAACCCGGATCGGCCGCGCGCGGCTTCGTCCACGGGGCGTCGCGGATGAGCTCGAGGCGAGGCTTGAAAGGGGTCGGGCCGACTTGCGGTGCGCTGCACTCAGCGGGCGGTGAGTTCCTCGACCTTGCCCTTGATCTCGTGGCGCGCCTGGCCGAGCGCCGCTTCGTCGGCGGCGGTGCGCGCCGGGTCAGGCGTCGCCCACGACTCGCGCCGCAAGGACAGAGGCAGCTCCGGGCAGATCTCTTCGAGGCAAAGCGCGATGGCGAGATCGACCTCGGCGACGGGCACCCCCCGCAGGCCCTTGGCCCGATGCGTCGAGGGGGCGGCGCCCACCTCCTGCATGAGGCGCACGGCCCAAGGATTGAGCGCGCCGGGCTTCGAGCCCGCGCTGTGGACCTTGAGCGAGGCGGGCAGCAGCTCGCACGCCCAGGCTTCGGCCACCTGGCTCCGGCGGGAGTTTTCGACGCACCGGAAGAGCACGCCGCACTTCGGGCGGGCTCACTGCGCCGGGTCGCCCCTTCCGCCGCGGTGACGGATGTCCTTGCCCTTGAGCATGAACACCACCTCCTCGGCGAGGTTGGTGGCGTGGTCGCCGATGCGCTCGAGGTACTTGGCTATCGACTGCAGCCGGGTCGCCCGATAGACGTTGCCGGTGTCCTCCATCATGTAGGTGAGCAGCTCGCGAAAGAGCTGGTTGTTCAGCTCGTCGACCTCTCGGTCCTGGGCGATGACGCGCCGGGCGCGCTCGGGGTCGCCGGCGACGAAGGCGTCGAGCGCCTCGCGCACCATCGCCTGCGCCGCCTCGGCCATCCGCGGCAGATCGACGTACGGCTTGAGCGGCGGCTCCTCCATCAGCTCGATGGCCCGCTCGCAGATGTTGACCCCGAGATCGCCGATGCGCTCGAGGTTGGTCACCAGCTTGAGCGAGGAGGTCAGGAAGCGCAGGTCCGAGGCGACCGGCTGGCGACGCGCCAGGATGCGCAGGCACAGCTCGTCGATGTCCACCTCGAGCCGGTCGATCTCGTCGTCGTCGGCGATGGTCTTGCGGGCCAGCGCCGCGTCGCGCTCGCGCAGCGAGCGCATACTGCCGGCGATCAGCTCCTCGACCTTGGCGCCCATCAGCAGAAGCTGCTCGCGCAAGCGGTGCAGCTCGGCCTCGTATCCGCGATCGGTGTGCAGTCGCGCCATGCTCGTCTTCCTGGAAGCGGGCGCCGGCGCTAGCCGAAGCGCCCGGTGATGTAGTCCTCGGTCCTGCGGTCCTCGGGATGGGTGAAGAGCTCGTCGGTGGGCGCGTACTCTACCAACTCGCCCATGTAGAAAAACGCAGTGTAGTCGGCCACGCGCGCGGCCTGCTGCATGTTGTGGGTCACCAGGACCACGGTGTAGCGCTCGCTCAGGTCGCGGATGAGCTCCTCGACCTTGGCCGTGGCGATGGGGTCGAGCGCCGAGCAGGGCTCGTCCATCAACAGCACCTCGGGCTCGAGCGCCAGGCAGCGCGCGATGCACAGGCGCTGCTGCTGGCCGCCCGACAGGTGCACTCCCGAGCGGTCGAGCTCGTCCTTCACCTCGTCCCAGAGCGCCGCTTGCCGCAGCGCCCGCTCGACGATCACCTCGGGGTCCTCGATGCGCATCCGGTTGAGCTTCAGCCCCGCGAGCACGTTGTCGCGGATGCTCATCGTCGGGAAGGGGTTGGCCTTCTGGAAGACCATGCCGACCCGCCGCCGCAGACGCGCCGGGTTGATTTGCGGGGCGTAGACGTCCTGGCCGTCGAGCGTCACCCGCCCCTCGAGCCGCGCGCCGGGCACCACCTCGTGCATCCGGTTCAGGCAGCGGATGAAGGTCGACTTGCCGCAGCCCGAAGGGCCGATGATGGCGGTCACCTGTCGCTCGGGCAGGCGCAGGGTCACCCCGCGCAGCGCTTCGGTGTGGCCGAACCAGGCCCGCAGCCCTTCGGTCCGGAGCTTGGCGCGCGGGGGTTCGGCGGTGTTCTCGGCGTACACGGAGCCTCCCTCACCAGTCGATGCGGCGCTGGAGCCGCGCGCGCAACCAGATGGCCGCCGCGTTGAGGGCCAGCATGAACGCGAGCAGGACCACGATCCCCGCCGAGGCGTTGGCCCGGAAGGCGAGCTGCGGCCGCGAGACCCAGCTGAAGATCTGGATGGGCAGCGCGGTGAACTCGTCGAGCACCGAGCTGGGGACGAAGTTGACGTAGGCGACCGCGCCGATGGTGACCAGCGGGGCGGTCTCTCCGACGGCGCGGGCGAGCGCGAGGATGATGCCGGTGAGCATCCCCGGCGCCGCCATCGGCAGCACCACCCGGCGCAGCCCCTGCCAGCGGTCGGCACCCAGGGCGAAGCAGGCCTCGCGGACCGACAGGGGCACCGCGCGCAGCGCCTCGCGCGAGGAGAGGATCACCATCGGCAGCACCAGCAGCGCGAGGGTCGCCGCGCCCGCCAGCAGGCTGCGGCCGAGCGAGAGCGCGCGCACGAACAGCTCGAGGCCGAGCAGGCCGTAGATGATCGACGGGACGCCGGCCAGGTTGCTGATGTTGAGCTCGACGAACGCGGTGAAGCGGCTCGGGCGCGCGTACTCCTCGAGCCAGAGCGCGGCGCCGACCCCGAGCGGGATGGCGATCGCCGCGGTGAGCACCATCAGCACCGCGCTGCCGGCGAGGGCGGGCAGGATCCCCGCGGCCTCGGGGCGCGAGGAGGGGAAGCTGGTCAAGAAGGCCCAGTCGAGCCGCGGCAGCGCGTCGGCGAGGGTCTGTCCGAACAGCAGCGCGAGCAGCAGCAGCGGAAGCGCCAGCGAGAGCAGGCAGACGAGCGTGAAGAGCCGCTCGCCGAGCCGGCCCGAACGCTGGTCGCCGAGCGGCGAAGGCTCGGCCGGCGGCGTCGTCGGCGCGACGGGGGCCAGCTCCGGCTGCGAGGGCGTCACCATCGGGCCGCCCCCTTGAGCACCCGCTGGCGCAGCC
>DHSB01000001.1:316-1143 GCA_002408385.1 Myxococcales bacterium UBA5297 | reverse complement strand
CCCCCTTGAGCCCCCGCTGGCGCAGCCGGTGGGAGGCGAGGTTGAGGCCCAGGGTGAAGAGGAAGAGGGCCGCGGCGACCGCGAAGAGGGTGCGGTACTCGAGCGTCCCGGTCGGCGTGTCGCCGAGGCTCACCTGGACGATGAAGGCGGTCATCGTCTCGATAGGCACCCGAGGATCGAGCGTCAGGCGGGGCTGCTGGCCGGCGGCGATGGTGACGATCATCGTCTCGCCGACCGCCCGGGAGAGGCCGAGGATCACCGCGGCGCCGATGCCCGAGAAGGCCGTCGGGACCACCACGCGAAAGACGGTCGCCAGGCGGCTCGCCCCGAGCGCGAGCGAGGCCTCGCGCAGGCTGCGCGGCACCGCGTGGAGCGCGTCCTCGCTGAGCGAGGCGACTATCGGCAGGATCATCACCCCCATCACCAGCCCGGGGCTCAGGGCGTTGAAGCCGGCGAGCCCGGGGACAACGCGCTGGAGCACCGGGGTGACCAGCAGCAGCGCGAAGTAGCCGAAGACGACGGTGGGCACGCCCGCGAGGATCTCGAGCAGCGGCTTGAGCAGGCCGCGCAGCCGCGGCGTCGCGAGCTCGCTCAGGTAGATGGCGCCCAGCAGCCCCAGCGGCACCGCGACCGCGACGGCGATGAGCGTCGTCAACAGCGTCCCCGACAGCAGCGGCCAGAGGCCGAAGTGCTTCTCGGCGAAGAGCGGCGTCCACTCGAGGTCGGTGATCAACCGCCAGGGGGAGACCTCGCGCGCGAACGCCCAGGCGTCGCGCGCGAGGACGGCGACGATCCCCACGGTCGTCAGGATGGAGAGCGCGCCGCAG
>DHSB01000001.1:0-198 GCA_002408385.1 Myxococcales bacterium UBA5297 | reverse complement strand
CAGGATGGAGAGCGCGCCGCAGGCGAACAGCGCCGCCAAGACCAAGCGCTCGGAGAGCGCCCGGGGCGCGTCCAGTCGGCCGAACCTCTCGCTCGACGGCGCTTCCATCGCGGATTAGGGGACCGCCTGGGCGTTGGCCGGCGCGGCGGGAGGCGGCGCGTCGGCCTGGGCCGGCTCGGCGGGCGGCGGCGCGTCGGC
>DHSB01000129.1:4152-4661 GCA_002408385.1 Myxococcales bacterium UBA5297 | reverse complement strand
TGGTGCTCGGCAGCGGCGACCTTGCTGTCGATGGCAGTGCCTGGATCGGCAATTCCGGCACCCTGGTCATTGCCACCAGCAGCGCCTTCAGTTCCTTCAGCGCCCCCAACACCACATCGCTCGTGGTGCGGAACGCGAGCGTGTTCGTGGGTGGAGATTGGGGCTTCCCATCGGGCATTCCAGTCACGGTCAGCGACTCCGCAACGCTCGCGGTGAGCAACGGCTGGAATGAAATCCCACTATCGTCGCTCTCGGTCCTCTCAAACTCGGTCGTGACGAGCCAGCCCAGTACCAGCGCCGCCGCCCGTCCGCTCGTACTCACGGTGGCCGGCGCCGTGCTCGTTGATTCGACGAGCCGCATCGACGTTTCGGGCAAGGGCTATCTGGGCGCGTGGTCGGGCGACAACCAATCCGCCCTTGCGCGGACCCGCGGAAATGAGCTCGCCCCTGAAGCCGATGCCGGCGGCTCGTTCGGAGGTTATGGCGGGTTTGCTGGTGCCAAGCCGATG
>DHSB01000129.1:0-4038 GCA_002408385.1 Myxococcales bacterium UBA5297 | reverse complement strand
TGCTGGTGCCAAGCCGATGGACACCTACGGCGACTACGCGTGGCCGGTCGAGCTGGGTTCGGGTGGGACAGGCACTGCGAGCTACCCCGGCGGCAACGGCGGCGGCCTGGTTATTGTCACCGCGAGCTCGCTCCAACTCGATGGAAGCATCCGGGCCAACGGAGCGCGCGGAAGCCGGCGCGGAGGTTCGGGCGGTGCCGTAGCCATATTCGTCGACTCGCTCGCTGGCGGGGGCAATGTCGAAGCGAACGGCAACTACGACTCGGGCGGTGGTCGTATCGCGGTGCATTTCGGTACCAACTCCGACTTCAACCTGGCCGGCAACCTCCTCGCCCGCGGAGACAGCTATGGCGGCGCCGGCACAGTCTTCACCAAGTCGGGTGACCAGGCCTATGGAGACCTGCGCGTCGATAACGGCGGACGTAACGCCTCCTACGTGTGGCCCACGCCGTTCCTGCCGACCGGCACCGGGGAGCTTCTTTTCGACAGGGTCAGCGTCCTTCGCTACGGGCGCATGACCACGCCTGACAACTTGATCGTCACCGGCGCGATAGTCGTCGACCCGAACTCCGGGCTGACCGCTGCCAACATGACACTGCCCTAAGGACGGTCTTCGCCATGGTTCTCTCCCTTTCGACCTGCAGGCCCGTCCGCTGCGCGCTGTATGCAATTGTCGCGTCGGGGACGTTCCTTCTCGCGTCGTGTAGCGATCCCGACGTGCTTGCCAAGGTCGGCAGCACGAAGGTGCGCCGCGCCGAGCTCGAGACCTTCGTGGCGTCGAAGAGTCGCGCGAAGGAGCGCGACCTGAAGAGCGAGCTCGATGAGCTCGTGTCGCGTTGGTTGCTCGCGGAGGGCGCACGGCAGGAAGGGCTGCACAAGAATTCCCAGGTGCGAGCTCGAATCGCCGCCGCCGAGCGCGAGGTGCTTGCCAAGGCGCTTCTCGAGAAGAGGCTCGCTTCGGCAACCGACGAGGCTGCCCTTCGCGAGCGGTATCGCCTGCGAAAGGACGGGCTTTCGAGACGGGAGATCCATGTGCGCCACATCGTCGTTCGACTTGCGCAGCCGGACGACACAGAGGCGCGTCGCGTTGCGCAGGGGCGAGTCAACGAGCTCTACGCCAAGCTCGTAGGTGGCGCCGACTTCGTTGAGCTCGCCCGCGAGTACTCGGACGATAGTGCCACAGCGCAAAAAGGTGGGGATTTGGGGACGCTTCGCGAAGGAGAGGTCGATCAGGCCTTCTTCGACGCGGCGGCGAGCCTTGCGAAGGGTCAGCGCGCCGAGCCGTTCGCGTCGCCCTTCGGCCTGCACCTCGTCGAGGCGATGGAGGACCCTCGCACCGTCACTGTCTCGTTCGAGGAGGCGCGGGGCAAGCTCGCCGCTGAGGCTCGGTTCGAAGCCGAGACGAAGCTGGTCGACGCGCTGAGACGGCAGGTCAGCGTCGAGCTGCGCCTCGAGAACCTGGCAGGGGACAAGCCGTGATCGCGGGTCAAAGGAGGGGAGACAGGATGCGTCTATCGGCTCGCGTGCTCGCAGGGATGCTTGCGGTGGCCTGGCTCGGCGGATGTCTCGAGAGCGGTGAGCCCCAGCGTTTCGATTCCGGCTCTGGGCACGCGCAATTCTCGAGCTCCCGGCAGGCGGTGGTAGCGGGGGAGAGCGGGCTGTGCTCCGAAGTGGTCTTGGAAGCGTCCGGGCCCGGTTGGCTGGCTGGACCAGTCAGCGCCTCCGCTGGTGATCCAGAAACGCTCGTCATCCAAGCCACCGAGGGTGAGCTCGGCGTGCTCGTGCTCCAGAACGGCGACGGAAAGGGCGCTGGCGAGGTGGCGTCGGCGCAAGCGGAGCTCGACGGTATCGCTGTCGCTGCGATCTCGGCGGGTACGCCGTTTTCAACGACTCTCGTGCAATTGCACGCTCACAGTCAGCTCTCGGTCTCCGTTTCCGGGCCGGGGGCTGTTCGCGTCGCGGTAGCGCCGTTTGCCGAGCCGCCCTGTGCCCTTGCCGAGCTCTCGGTGACCCGCGAGACCGGCGCGCCGCACGTAGTCTCGCAGACGTTTGTGAGGCCGGATGCGCACGCCCTCGGTGTCCTCGTAGTCTCGGCGGTCGGGCCGACGGGGACGCACGCAGACGTCATGCTCAACGGCGTGCGCCTGCTCAAGATGGGGACTGCAGACGTTCCGGTCGTGCGGACCATCACCCTCCAGCAGGCCAACGAGCTGTCTCTGCGCGCAGTCGGAAAGCCGAACGGCAGAATCCGCGCGGTCATATTCGACGCCGACACGATGCCCCCATCGGTCGCGATGAGCGCCCCGATAGATCGCCTGGTCTCTGCCGCGAGCTCGGTGAGGGCAGAAGGCGTCGTTGACGCGGATGCCGTCTCAGTCGAGGTCTCCGGGGTAGTGGCCACGCTTGCGAGCGGGCAGTTTTCAGCCGACATCCCGCTTGCTGGCGAGGGGCGGTTTGCGCTCGTCGCCACGGCCCGTGACTTCTGCGGCAACGTGGCCCGCGACTGCCGAGAGGTCGTGCGCGACACCGTGTCGCCGGTCGTCGCCGTCAGCGGAGTCGAGGACGGCGCGGTGGAGGGGGCGCCCGTTACTCTGACCTTTTCCGCGAGCGACGAGCACCTCGAGTTGGTCGAGGCGACGCTCGACGGTTTGCCTTTCCTGAGCGGCGAGACGGTCTTTGCCGAGGGGGACCACGAGCTGGTCGTTGTCGCTGAGGACGCCGCGGGCCTCGTCACCGAGGCGCGGGTGCGGTTCTCGCTCGACTTCACGCCTCCGCAGATCGCGGTCGCCGGTATTCACGAGGGCCTCGTCACCAACGAACCCGTTGTCCACCCGGCTTTCGATGCGACCGACCTGCACCTCGACCGTGTCGAGGCCGCGCTCGACGGGCAACCGTTCGAGAGTGGCACTGCGGTATCGGCCGAGGGCGAGCACGAGCTGCGCGTCGAGGCGACCGACCTCGCCGGCAACCAGACGACGGTCTCGGTCGCCTTCGCCCTCGACTTTGAGCCGCCCTCGATTGTTATCGCGGGCATCGCCGAGGGCGAGCACAGGAGCTCGGCGACGGTCCTCAGCTTCTCTTCGTCAGATGCTCACCCCCAGTCGCTCGAGGCGACGCTCGACGGCGCGCCCTTCGCCAGCGGTTCGACCGTTTCGGTCGAGGGAACGCACGAGTTGGTGGTCGTGGCCATCGACGCCGCGGGCAACACGGCCGAGGAGCGCCGCGTCTTCACTCTCGACTACACGCCTCCGGCCATCAGCATCTCCGGCGTCTCCGACGGCCAGCTCGGCAACCAGCCGGTCACGCCAACCTTCAGCGCCACCGACGTCAACCTCGACTCGACCACCGCGACCCTCGACGGAGTGAGCTTCGCGAGCGGCACGACCGTGTCGTCCGAAGGCGAGCACACGCTGGTCGTCACCGCGTCCGACCGCGCCGGCAACAGCGCCTCGCAGACGCTCCAGTTCACGATCGACACGACCGCTCCGGCCATCAGCATCTCCGGCGTCTCCGACGGCCAGCTTGGCAACCAGCCGGTGACGCCAACCTTCAGCGCCACCGACGTCAACCTCGACTCGACCACCGCGACTCTCGACGGAGCGAGCTTCGCGAGCGGTGCGACCGTCTCGTCCGAGGGCGAGCACACGCTGGTGGTCACTGCGACCGACCGAGCGGGCAACTCGAGCAGCGAGACGGTGCGCTTCGAGATCGATACCGCGGCCCCTGCAATCTCGATCGCCGGGGTAAGCGACGGCCAGCTCGGCAGCCAGCCGGTCACGCCTATCTTCAGCGCGACCGACTCCAACCTCGACTCGACCACCGCGACTCTCGATGGAGTGAGCTTCGCGAGCGGCACGACCGTCGCGTCCGAGGGCGAGCACACGCTGGTGGTCACGGCGACCGATCGCGCCGGCAACAGCGCCTCGCAGACGGTCCACTTCGGGATCGACACGACCGCTCCGGCCATCAGCATTTCGGGCGTCTCCGACGGCCAGCTCGGCAACCAGCCGGTCACGCCAACCTTCAGCGCCACCGACG
>DHSB01000012.1:71844-78623 GCA_002408385.1 Myxococcales bacterium UBA5297 | reverse complement strand
GAGTCGCGCGGGTGCAGGCCGACGGTCGGCTCGTCGAGCACGTAGCAGACGCCCTGCAGGTTTGAAGCGAGGGCGGCGACGACGCGGATCCGCTGGCCCTCGCCGGTCGAGAGCGTGTCGGTGCCGCGATCGAGCGTCAGGTAGCCGAGGCCGAGCTCGTCGAGCAGCGACAGGCGCACCTGCAGCTCGGGGACGACGCGCTCGAGCACCTCGGGCGGCAGCGTGCCGCCGGCCAGCTCGTCTATCCAGGCGCGCAGGCCGCGCACCGGCATCGCCGCGAGCTCGCCGATGCTGCGGTCGTCGATGCGCACGGCGAGCGCCTCGGGCCGCAGCCGCGTGCCGCTGCAGGACTCGCAGGTCTCGTGCTCGCCTTCCCAGGTCGCGGGATCGACGCCGAGCCCTTCGCAGTCCGGGCAGGCGCCGAACTTCTGGCTGAAGGTGAAGAGCCGCGGGTCGGGGACCGGCAGGCCCGAGCCGCAGCTCGGGCAGGAGCGCCGGGTCGAGTACGTCCGCTCGCTCGCCGCGCCGCGGCCGGTGGCGATGACGGTGCCTCCGCCGATGTCGAGCGCGCGCTCGAGCAGGCGCTGCAGCTCGTCGAGCAGCCCGGGCCCCGGCGCCACGGTGCCGACCACGGCCTCGAGGTCGTGGATCTGGTAGCGGTCGAGCTTGGGCGGCTTGGAGGTCGGGTGCAGCACGCCATCGACGCGCACGGTCTCGATGCCGCGCTTGCCGGTCAGCTCGATCAGCTCGCGGTGGATGCCTTTGCGCTTCCGGATCAGCGGCGCGAGCAGCATCACCTCGCTGTTCGGGAAGTGCTCGGCGATGCGGCGCGCGAGATCCGGCGCGGCGGTCGCCTCGCCGGCGACGCCGCACTTCGGGCAGTGGGCGACCCCGAGGAAGGCATAGAGCAGCCGCAGGTAGTGGTAGACCTCCGACGCCGTGCCTGCGGTCGAGAGCGGTGTGCCGCGCGAGAGCTTCTGCTCGAGCGCGACGGTGGGCGGCATGCCCTCGACGCGATCGACCTCGGGCCGCGCGAGCGGCCGGATGAACTGGCGCGCGTAGGCCGGCAGGCAGTCGAGGAAGCGGCGCTGTCCCTCGGCGTAGAGCACGTCGAAGGCGAGCGTGGACTTGCCGGAGCCGCTGATGCCGGTGACGGCGATGAGCTGGTCGCGCGGGAAGGACACGTGGACGCGGCGCAGGTTGTTCTCGCTGGCGCCGAGCACGCGGATGGAGCTGTTCGCCGCGTAGCCGGGCTGTGCCTCGGCGGCCCGAAGTGAGCCCGCGGCAAGCACGCGCGATCGCCCTCTCCCTCTGGGAGAGGGAGGGGTGAGGGCCTCTGCGGCAGCGGCAGCTCCCACAACGTCCCGCAGTGCCCGCCCCGTCGGCGTATCCAGCCGCGCGATCTCCTCCGGCGTCCCCTCGCCGACGACGCGCCCGCCCTGGTCCCCGCCCTCGGGGCCGAGGTCGACGATCCAGTCGGCGGACTTGGCCACCTCGAGGTTGTGCTCGATGACGAGGACCGAGTGGCCCGCATCCACGAGCCGGTGCATCGCGCCGACGAGGACCGAGACGTCGGCCGCGTGCAGGCCGGTCGTCGGCTCGTCGAGGATGAAGAGGTGCTTCTCGGCCTTCTCGACCTCGGCGAGGTAGGCGGCGAGCTTGAGCCGCTGCGCCTCGCCGCCGGAGAGCGTTCCCGCAGGCTGCGAGAGCGAGAGGTAGCCGAGCCCGATGTCGATCAGCGGCTGGAGCGCGGAGACGACCTTGCGGTTGTCGGCGAAGAGGCGCGCGACCTCGGCGGCCGGCAGGTCGAGCAGCTCGGCGATGCTGTAGCCGCGGCAGCGCACCTCGAGCACCTCGGGGCGATAGCGCCGGCCGTCGCAGGCCGGGCAGCGCACGTAGGCGTCGGGCAGGAACTGCAGCTCGACCTTCTCGAAGCCGGCGCCTTCGCAGACCGGGCAGGCGCCGACCTTGGAGTTGAAGGAGAAGGCCGAGGCCTTGAGCCCGCGCGTCTTCGCGTCCTCGGTCTTGGCGAACGCCTCGCGCAGCGGGTCGAGGACGCCGAGATAGGTCGCGGCGTTGGCGCGTGAGGTGCGGCCCGGCGGCGACTGGTCGACGAGCGTGACTCCGCCGACGAGCTCCGCGCCCTCGATCCGCTCGCAGAGCCCGGGCTCGGACTCGCTCTGCCCGAGCTCGCGGCGCAGGTTGCGGAAGAGCACCTGGTCGAGCAGCGTCGACTTGCCCGAGCCGCTGACGCCGGTGACGCAGAGGAGCAGGCCGAGCGGGAAGTCGACCGACAGGTCGTGGAGGTTGTTCTCGCGGGCGCCGACGACGCGCACGCGGTGGCCGGGCTGGGGGCGGCGCCGCTCGGGCGGCGAGGGGATCTCGAGCCGGCCGGCGAGGAAGTCGCCCGTCTTCGAGCGCGGCTCTTCGGTCAGCCCGGCGAGCGGGCCTTGATAGACGACCTCGCCGCCGGCGTGCCCGGGCCCGGGGCCAAGGTCGATGACGTGATCGGCGGCGCGGATGAGTGCCGGATCGTGCTCGACGACGACCACCGCGTTGCCCGCCTCCGCGAGCCGGCGCAGCACGCCGGAGAGCCGCCCCGCGTCGCGCGGGTGCAGGCCGATGGTCGGCTCGTCGAGGACGTAGAGCGTGTTGGTGAGCGAGCTGCCGAGCGCGGTCGCGAGGGTGACGCGCTGGGCCTCGCCGCCGGAGAGCGTGCGCGATTGCCGGGCGAGGGTCAGGTAGTCGAGACCGGTGTCGAGCAGGAAGCGCAGCCGCCCGCGCACCTCGCTCAGGAGCAGCTTCGCGGCGGTGTCGTGGGCCGGCGGCGCCCAGCCCTCGAAGATCGCCGCGGCCTCGGAGATGGGCATCGCCTCGATCTCGGCGATCGTCTTGCCTGCCAGTCGGAAGAGCAGGGCCTCGGGCTTGAGGCGCGCGCCGCCGCAGTCGCGGCACGGCAGGTAGCGCCGGTAGCGCGAGAGGAGGATGCGCACGTGCATCTTGTAGGTGCGCCCCTCGAGCCAGCGGAAGAAGCCGTCGACCCCATACCAGCGGGTCTGGTAGTCGCGCGGGTCGCCGGGCTCGCCGCGCCAGATGAGGCGGCGGGTCGCCTCGTCGAGGTCGCGCCAGGGCACGTTGGCGCGGAGGCCGCGGCGCTTCAGGAAGCGCAGCAGGTCCTCCTGGCACTCGTAGTAGGAGGGCGACTGGAGGGGCTTGATGCAGCCCTCGGCGACCGTCATCCGCGCGTCGGGGACGACCAGGTCGGGGTCGATGTCGATGGTGCGGCCGAAGCCCTTGCAGGCCTCGCAGGCGCCGACCGGGTTGTTGAAGGAGAAGAGGGCAGGGATAGGCTCGGAGTAGTCGATGCCGCAGCGGGCGCAGCGGAGCTGTTCGCTGAACTTGAGCGGCTCCTCGACGCCGTCGACGCGCAGCTCGACGTGGCCCTTGCCGAAGCGCAGCGCCGACTCGAGCGAGTCGACGATGCGTTGGCGACCTCCGCGGGCGAGCGAGAGCCGGTCGAGGACCACGGTGAGCTCGCCGTCGACGGCCTCGAGCGCGGCCTCGTCGAGGCGCACCGGCTTGCCTTCCTCGAGGACGCGGTGGAAGCCGCTCTGCGCGAAGAGGTCGCGGATCGCCTCGGGCTTCGCCTTGCCGACTCGGGCGCGGAAGCAGAGCAGCGCCTGGCGACCTTCGCCCGCGGCGAGCAGGGCCTCGAAGATCGAGGAGGGCGAGGCGCGGTGGACCGGCCCGCCGCAGTCGCGGCAGTGGAGGGTCGAGGAGCGGGCGAAGAGGCCGCGCAGGTAGTCGGCGACCGAGGTCATGGTGCCCACCGTCGAGCGCGAGGTGCGCACCGGCGCGGTCTGGTCGATGGCGATCGACGGCAGGACGCCTTCGATGCGCTCGGCCTTCGGGCGGTCGAGCCGCTCGAGGAACTGGCGGGCGTAAGGGCTGAAGGTCTCGACGTAGCGCCGGTAGCCCTCGGCGTAGAGGACCTCGAAGGCGAGCGAGGACTTGCCCGCGCCGGCGACCCCGGTGACCGCGGTGACGGCGCCGACGGGCACCTGCACCGTGATGCCCTTCAGGTTGTTCTGGCGGGCCCCCTCTACGACGATCGACGGTCTGAGCATGGCGATGAATAACCGGGAGACGGGGTTCTGGCTTCCGCATCGGGCGGAGGAAAAGGCTTCGAGCGGTTGAAAGGTCGGTAGGGACGGATGGAGGGCGGAGGGCCTGGCGGGATGGACGGCGGAGCTCCAGCTCCGCCAGACGACGAAGCTGGAGCTTCATCCTCCATCGCTCGCGGGCCTGACGGGATGGAGGGCGGAGCTGGAGCTCCGCCGTCCATCACGAAGCCGCCCGGAGCCGGCTCGGGCGGCTACCAGTTCTCGAACAACTCGTCGTCGAGGCTCCGCCGTCCATCACGAAGCCGCCCGGAGACGGCTCGACCGCCTACCAGTTCTCGAACAGCTCGTCGTCGAAGCTCATCCGCTCCAGCCACGAGCTGCAGCCGTCATCGACCTTCGTCGAGACGTGGGTCGTCTCGTCGATGGTGACGTGGTCGAAGGTGATGCCCTCGAGCGTGCCGGTGAGCCGGCCCTCGACCGAGGTGAGGGTCACTGAGCCGCCAGTCGCGAAGTAGGTCGGGCCCTGGTCCCCGTAGTCGGCGACGAGGAGCACGCACAGGCCGCACGTCTCGTAGTTCAGGTCGGCGCCGGTCAGCGTGTAGGTTCCCGTCGCGAGCTTGCCCGGGAACGCGCCCCTGCCTTCGTTGAGCTCGAGGATGATGACGTCCCGATCGTCGTTGTAGGCGAAGTTCCCCTGTATCCAGTCGCCGCCTTCGTCAGTTCCGTAGTAGCAGCCGGTCAGGGTGAAGCTGTCGAGGACGCCCAGGTCCGAGTCCACCTTGCAGTGGGCTGGATTGGGCGGCGTGCCCGCGTCGGGCTCGGAGCCCGCATCGGCTTCCGGTGTTCCCGCGTCGCTTGCGGAGCTTCCGGCGTCGGCGGGGACGCTCGCGTCGGTGACGGCGCCGGCATCGACGAGCGCGCCGGCGTCGCTGGGATCTCGCTGCTCGGGCTCAGCGGAACAGGCGAAGAGGAGGGCTGAGGCACAGGCGATCAGGATGGTTGGCTTCATGAGGAGTGTTCGCCTCGCGTAGGGCTCGTTGCGGGTTCAAGGGTTGTCGCGAAATGCTTCCTGGCCTCGGAACGGCCGCTCCCGGTCGCCCCGAGCGTAGCTTCCCGAGGAACAGAGGGAGGCGGAGTCGAGAGGCGTCCGGGATCCCGAGACGCTGAGCCGCCAGCACGAAGGCTGGCGCTTCGGCTGATCGACCCATCCTCAGAAGTCGGCGATCCGGTCGACGAAGTCCGGGCGCTCGACGAAGGGATTGCGGTTCTCCTGGTGCACTTCGATGGCGAGGTTCCGGGCGCGCTCGCGGTCGTCAGGCGGGTCGGCGAGGTTCCAGCGGCGCAGCGCGGCCTCCTCACGCGATGGGATGTTCATGCGGTAGCGGACCGCGAAGTAGAAGTGGGCGCGGGCGATGTCGCCCTGTCGCTCCGGGCGGACCTGGAAGACCAGCTCGGTGCCGCCGGCCACCGGACCGAGCTTCGAGCCCCCGACGTCGGCCCGGCAGTCGGTGGTGCAGGGCGTGTCGCCGAAGTCGTGGCTGCTGCGGAGGCTGTTGATGCGCCGCTCGGTGGGAAACAGGTGGTGCAGGTCGCTCTCGGCCGGACGGGCGCCCGCGCCTTCGCTCTTCGGCCAACTGTGCTCCATGTTGAACCCGCCCTCGGTATCTATCTGGTGCGGGAAGAAGAGCTGGCCTGTGTAGAGGCACTCGACCATGCCGTCGACGACATCGAAGCCGTCGGGGCCGGCCATCACGACCTTCGACTCGTTGTCGTAGTGCAGCGAGTGGTGGTCCTTGACCAGGTCGTAGAGCGCGGCTTCGAGCGCCGCACCTTGGAGCGAGTCGAGATCCTCGTAGGGCAGCGGCCCGGCGTCGACCTGACCGGCGTCGGGCTCGCCGGCGTCGAGCTGACCCGCGTCGCTTCCGGGGTTGCCGGCGTCGAGGTGACCGGCGTCGAGCGGCTCGAGGCCGGCGTCGGGTTCGAGCGCGCCGGCGTCGACCGGAGGCAGCTCGGAATCGAGGCCCGCGTCGGCGGCCTCCTCGCCGACCGGAGCCTGCTCCGGGCCGCACGCGCCGACCGCCAAGAGGAGGCCGAGCAACAGCGGCAGGCAAAGGGGCTTCGTCGGGTTCATCGCTCGGCTTTCCTTCCGCGCCCCCAAGGTCGGGGAGGAGGGTAACAGGCTCGCCCACGCGAGCGCGCGGGGATTTGCCCCGAGGCTGGTCTCGGCGGCACTTCGCGGCGGTCTGCTCCCGAGGAGCGAGGGACAAGCGCGATAGGCCCGCCCCCGCCATCAGAGGGAGGATTTGGAGGTGGGGCGAGCTTGGAATGACCACCTGTTTCCACAGTGAAGCCGAGCGGTTATCCCTCTAACGTGCGCCGAGGAAGCGCGCCATGCCCAAACCCTCTCCGCGATTGCCCGGGCGCAGAGCTCTCCAAAGACGGTCGCAAATTCGAGCACTTGCGAGTCCTGCTCACGCGGTTCCTGAAGCTGACGAGGCGCGGCGCCTTGCGCCTTCGGTCGGTCGGAACCCCGGCGAGGTGCAACGCGTTGCGCTCATTCGACAGAAAGCGGTCGGCGAGGCGCAACGCATTGCGGTCTTTTGCGGTCGGGACCGCGGCGAGGTGCAACGCGTTGCGCTCTTCCGACAAGAAGTG
>DHSB01000012.1:65594-71547 GCA_002408385.1 Myxococcales bacterium UBA5297 | reverse complement strand
AAGAAGTGGTCGGCGAGGTGCAATGAATTGTGGATTGTGAACGAAAGCCGTCGGCCGGGCGCAATGACTTGTGGATTCCAGACGAAAGACCCCAGCAGCCAGGACATCGAACAGCGTCCTTTCGAACAGACGACCGACGCGGCGGCCTCCTGCTTGCCCAAGATGAGCGGGAGGGACCGGCCGTGGTCGAACGCACCGTCCCCGGCTGGAGTTTCGCCTGTCATTGCGCGATGTTGTTGCCGCCCAAGCGACACGAAAGGGGAGGACACCGTGATTCGCCGCACCGGTCCCGAGGAACTCGAACGGATCGGGGCGCTGCAGCTCGACCTCTATCGCCGCATCGCGGCGCCCGCAGAGGAGCAGAAACGATGAGAGGCGCAATCGCATCGATCACCGCAGCGCTCGCGCTGGCCGCGGGCCCGGCCTTGGCGGCCGAGAAGGCACCCGGCGACATCCCGCCGTGCCCGTCGAGCGAGGAGACCCCGGACGTCGCCGCGCTGATCCGCCGGACCGAGAAGCTGCTCGAGGGCAGCTCGTCGATCGGCACCTTCTCGATGACCATCAAGACCAAGGACTGGACCCGCAGCCTCAAGCTGAAGGCCTGGGCGAAGGGGCGCGACTACACGCTCATCCGCGTCCTCGAGGGCGGCCCGCGCGAGACGGGGATGATGACCCTCAAGCGCGAGAAGCAGCTCTGGAACTACCTGCCGCAGGCCGGCCGGGTCATGAAGCTGCCCAGCGGCATGCTCGGCGATAGCTGGATGGGCTCGGACTTCACCAACGACGACCTGGTGCGCGGCTCGAGCCTGGTCGAGGACTACGAGGCCAAGGTGCTCGGGGTCGAGAAGGCCGGCGAGCGCGAGGTCTGGCGGATTGGCCTGACGCCCAAGCCCGACAGCCCGGTGGTCTGGGGCAAGGTCGAGATGCTCGTCGACCGCCAGAGCTGCCTGCCGGTGAAGCAGGTCTTTTTCGACGAGGAGGGCAAGGAGGCCCGCCGGCTCGAGTACGGAGACTTCCGGCAGGTCGGCTGGCGGCAGTTCCCGGCGCGGATGACCTTCATCCCCTCCGACGAGAACCGCCAGACCTCCATCCTCTACGACCAGATCGAGTTCGACCTGGACATCTCCGACGACACCTTCGGCCTGCATCGGCTGCGGCAGGGGAGGTAGCCCGCGATGCTCCTCCAGATGGCGTGGCGAAACCTGATGCGCAACCGGCGCCGCACGCTGCTGACCTTGAGCGCGATGTCGCTCGGCGTGTGCGCCATCGTCTTCGGCCACAGCTTCAACGAGGCGACCTGGTCGAAGGTCATTCGGCAGGTCACCGAGTCCCAGGTCGGCCACCTCCAGGTCCACGGCGCGGGCTGGCAGGCCGAACCCGAGCTGGGCAACGTGGTCGCCGACCCGGCGCAGGTCGAGGCGCGGGTGGCGAGCGCGCTGCCCGGCGCGAGGCTCGCCCAGCGGGTGCTCGGCTACGGCCTGGCGGGCACCGAGAAGCAGTCGGCCGCCGTGGTGGTGATGGGCCTCCAGCCCGAGCGCGAGCCGAGCGGCGAGGGCCCGCTCAGCGTCGTGCGCGGGCGGGCGCTCTCCTCCGAGCGGTCCGGAGAGGTCGTCCTCGGTCGCTCACTGGCCGACCAGCTCGAGCTGGAGCCCGGGGGCGAGCTGGTGATGCTCGGCCAGGCGGTCGACGGCTCGATGGCCAACGACCGCTACACCGTGGCCGGCGTCGCCGACGCGGGCTCCGACGAGCTCGACGCGACCGCGGTCTTCCTCAACCTGGCCGACGCCCAGGCCTTCTTTGGCCTCGGGGGCGTCCACCAACTGCTGGTCAGGCTGCCGACCGAGGACCAAGACGTCTCGGCGCACCTCGAGGCGCTGCGCGGCGCGCTCGACCTCGCCGAGCTCGAGGGCCTGTCGTGGGACCAGATGCTCCCTGAGCTGAAGAGCGTGGTCGACCAGAAGCGCGGCGGGATCAAGGGCCTGGCCGCCGTCGTCTTCCTCATCGTGGCGCTCGGGGTCCTCAACGCGATGACCATGTCCACCTTCGAGCGCACCCGCGAGTTCGGAGTGATGGCCTCGCTGGGCACCCGCCGCGGCACCATCCGGCGGCTGGTGGTGACCGAGGCGCTGCTGCTCGGGGTCGTGGGACTGGCGGTGGGGGTCGCCCTGGCCGCCGCGGGTATCGGCGCGGTCGGCTCCATCGACATGAGCGGGCTGACCTCGAGCGGCGACATGGTCGGCGTGCGCATACCCTCGGTCTTCGAGCTGCGGCTCTATCCGAGCTCGGTCGGGCAGGCCGCGCTCACCGTTCTGCTCACTGTGCTCGCCGGCGGGCTCTGGCCGGCCTGGCGTGCCTCCCGGCTCAAGCCGGTCGAGGCGACGAGGTCCGTCTGATGCGGCTGCTGCTCGCGATTTCCTGGCGCAACCTCTGGCGAAACCGCCGCCGCACGCTGATCAGCATGAGCGCGGCGGGCCTTGGCCTGGCGCTCATCGTCTTCTACGTCGGCTGGATAGAGGGGATGATCGGCGAGGCCAAGAACCAGCTCGACAACACCGGCATGGGCCACGTCGAGGTCTACGCCAAGGGCTGGCGGCCGCGACGGCCGGTCGAGGTCGCGCTGGCCGACTCCAAGGGGCTGCTCTCGACCCTGGAGCTGCCGGCGGGCGCCGACGCCGGCGCGCGGGTCGTCGCGCGCGCGCTGGCCAGCGGGGCGCACGGGGCGCAAGGGGTCACCGTCCTCGGCGTCGATCCGGAGCGGGAGCTGAGGCTCTCGAAGCACTTCGGCGACGTGCGCCAAGGCGAGCGGCTCGCCCCGGGCGACGGGCGCGGCGTGCTCGTCGGCGAGAAGCTCGCCGAGAAGCTGCAGCTCAAGGTCGGCCACAAGCTCAAGCTGATGGTCCAGGGCGCCGACGGTGAGATGGGCGTGGACGTCTTCCGGGTCCGCGGCATCTTCCATTCGATAGCCGCGCCCTTGTCGAGGGCCACCGTCTTCGTGGATGCGCCCGCGGCCCAAAAGCTCCTCGGCCTCGGCGAGGTCGCCCACCAGCTCGTCGTGCAACTCCCCGACGCGACGCAGGCCGACGAGGTGAAGCGGGCGATGGAGCAGCGGCTCGGCGACCGGGCCGAGGTCGTCACCTACGCCGAGCTGATGCCGGCGCTGCTCGAGATAGAGCAGATGACCGGCACCATGACCGTGGTGATCACCCTCTTCGTCTACCTGCTGGTGGGACTGGGGATCATGAACACGATGCTGATGTCGGTGCTCGAGCGAACCCGGGAGCTCGGCGTGATGCGGGCTTTAGGCGAGCGGCCCCGGGGCATCGTGGCGCTCATCCTCGCCGAGTCGTTCTGGATCGCGCTGCTCTCGGTGGCTGCGGGGCTGGCGCTGGGGCTCGCGGCGGTGTGGGCGGGGGCCGACGGCTCGCTGCTCGACTTCAGCAAGTCCACCGAATCCTGGGAGATGGCCGGCACGGTGCTCGACGCCCGGGTGCGCACCGCCGTCGCGGTCCGCCCGACGATCGAGGCCGCGGCGCTGGTCTTCGTGCTCACCACGCTGATCGGCATCTATCCGGCCTGGCGAATCTCCAAGGTCGAGCCGGCCAAGGCGCTGCGAGCGAATTGAGGAGAGGAGTCGAACGGATGAGCGTGGTGCGAGTCGCCGGGGTCAAGAAGAGCTATCTGGCGAAGGGCAAGGTGGTCACCGAGGCGCTGCGGGGCGTCGACCTGGTGGTGGAGAAGGGCGAATTCATGGCCATCGCCGGGCCGAGCGGGTCGGGCAAGACGACCCTGCTCAACCTCATCGGCGCGCTCGACACGCCGACTTCGGGCACGGTCGAGGTCGACGGGCGCGACCTGGGGACGCTCTCGCCCAATGAACAGGCCGACCTGCGGCGCGACCGCATCGGGTTCGTCTTCCAGGCCTACAACCTCATCCCCGTGCTCTCCGCGGCCGAGAACGCCGAGTACGTCATGGGGCTCAAGCGCGTGCCCGCGGCGGAGCGGCGCCGCCGGGTCGCCGAGCTGCTCGCGCAGGTCGGGCTCGAGGGGCTCGAGGAGAAGCGGCCGCTCGAGATGAGCGGCGGGCAGCAGCAGCGGGTCGCCGTCGCCCGGGCCATCGCCGCCGAGCCCGCGGTCGTGCTCGCCGACGAGCCGACGGCGAACCTCGACCAGGCCACCGGGCGCGCGCTGGTGGAGATGATGCGCCGGCTCAACCGCGATCGCGGAGTGACCTTCATCTTCTCGAGCCACGACCCGATGGTGCTCGAGAGCGCCGACCGCGTCGTGCGGCTGGTCGACGGCAAGGTCGCCTCGGACGAGCGCAAGAGCCCGGGCGAGCCGCAGGCGGCCAGCTCCTGATTCGGAAGGCCTCGGCCATGTCTAGCCATCCGCTCGATACGAACGGCCCGGTTCGCGCCCGACGCCACCGCCAGTCGAGGTGGACAGGGTGGGGGCTCGTCCTCGGGCTCGTCCTCCACTCCGGGGCCGCGCAGGCAAAGCAGGTCTGGGCGAATGAGGCCGAGACCCGCGTGCTCGAGGTGGGCGGCTTCTACAAGGCGCTCGGCGCGGGGATGGTCTTGCCCGACGGGCTGGTCGCCAACATGGACGCGCTGGCGCGGGCGGTCGAAGAGGCGCGCGAGTCGCTGCCGACCTCCGTCGCGGCGACGCTGCCGCTGTTCGAGCCGATGCCAGGCGAGGGCGCGCTCAGCACCCAGGTCGCGCGGTTGCAGGCCCGGCTGCTGTGGGGCGAGCACCTCGACGCCGAGGTCGCCTGGCAGCTTGGCGCGTCGGTCGCCTCGGCGCCGGCCTTCGCGGGCGGAGCGGCCCTCGGCGGCTCGCCGATGAGCGGGGCGGCGACCGCGAGCCGGCGGCTCGTCGACTTCGACCCCGCGCTCGCCGAGAGCGGCACGATGCGGCTGCGCCACGATCTCGATCGGCTCTCGCTCAAGCTCTCCTTCCCCGGCGTCGACGTCGTCGCCGGGCGGCAGGTGCTCGGCTGGGGCAGCGGGCGGCTGTGGAACCCGACCGATCTCCTCAGCCCGTTCTCCCCGACCGACATCGACAAGGAGGTGCGCAAGGGCGTCGACGCGCTGCGCGTCTCGATGCCGCTCGGGGTCACCGGCCTGCTCGACCTGCTCTGGCTTCCGCAGAGGCGCGCCGAGGAGAATGGCGGCGTCGTGCGCGCCCAGGCCAACTTCTTCGGCTACGACTTCTCGCTCTCGGCCGCCAAGTACCTCTCGGACCTGGTCTTCGGCGCCGACTTCTCGGGCGACCTCGGCCGGCTCGGTGTCCACGGCGAGGCGGCCTGGACCCTGGGGATGGCGGGATGGAGCGAGGGCCCGTTGAAGGTCGACGAGCAGTTCGTGCGCGCGGTCGGCGGCGTCGAGTGGAGGCCGCTCGAGAGCCTGGTGCTGATGGCCGAGTACCACTTCAACGGCTTCGGCGCGTCCACGCCGGAGGAGTACCTCGCGAAGATGCAGAGCGCTCGGGTCGCGCGCGGCGAGGTCTTCGGCGCCGGCCGCCACTACCTCGGGCTCGTCTCGAGCTGGGCGGTGAGCGAGCTCGTCGCGCTGCAGACGACCGCCCTGGTCAACCTGCAGGACCCGAGCGCGATGCTCGTCCCGGTGGTGGAGTGGTCGGCGGCGCAGGGCGTGCTGCTGCGCGTCGGGGCCTTCCTCCCGCTGGGCAAAGGGCCCGACCAGAAGGCCTTCCAGGACCTTGGCGCCTCGGACGTGCTCGAGGCGAGCCCCGCCTTCCAGAGCGCCTCTTCGACGCTCGGGGTGCGCAGCGAATACGGGATGGCCGCGGCCGGCCTGATGGCCCAGGTCGCGATCCACCTCTGAAGTGGTGTCGCAAAATCTATCGAGCGAAGGCCGGTCAGCCCGAGCGTAGGCCGATCTCGCGAGGCCGAAGGTGAGGGCCCCTCGACTCCGCCCCCCTCGTTCCTCGGGAGGCT
>DHSB01000012.1:56612-65472 GCA_002408385.1 Myxococcales bacterium UBA5297 | reverse complement strand
CCTCGTTCCTCGGGAGGCTACGCTCGGGGTGAGCGGGCGACGGGCGGACTCCTGGGAGATTTCGCGACGCCTCTCGAGATCGCGCCGAGCCGTCCGTGCTTCACCGCTCGTTCACGAGCGGCGCGGCGGTCCACGGCGACTGCGAGGTGTCGACGAGGATCATCTGCAGCGGCGGCTCGCTGCCGCTCGGCGCCCGGACACCCGCGATGACGCCGATGGCGCGCAGCCCCGCTTGCGAATCGATCTCGAACTTCGCCGCGGTCTCGGACTCGCCGATGGGGACCAGCCCCATCCTCAGCTCCAGCGGCGGAAGCTCCGCGCCCTCGGGCGCCGAGGCCTGGAGATAGGCGAGGGCGCCGAGACCCGGCAAGGGCAGGACCCTTCCGCCTTCGGTGACCGCCCCGAGCGTCAAGGTGGTCGTCCCCGGGGAGGCGTGGAGCGCCCGCAGCCGCGCGAGCAGCGGGTTGAAGGGGCGGAATTCGTCCGCGACGGTCACCAGCTCGAAAGCGGGCGAGCGACCCTCGCCGACGAAGCCGGTAGCGACGAGGAGGTAGGTGTCGCCGGCCGAGAGCTCGCCCGTGACCGCTCCCGCCGCCGGAGCCCCAGCGGGCCGCGCCGCGCCTTCTTCGTGGACGAAGAAGTCCAGCGCGACGCTCCCGGGCGCGAGCGGAATCGGGCCCGACAGCTCTCCGAAGGCGAGGTCGTCGGCCACCTCTTCGTCTCCCGCGAAGACATCGAGCGCAGGGGCGTCGGGCGAGGCGTGCAGCAGGTAGACGCGCGGGTCCTGTTCGATGAACTCCACGGTCCCCGCGTCGCCGCTGACGATGAGCGCCGGTCCGCGCAGCTCGTCGAGCGCCCCGACCCCGGTGGCGACGAGGTAGTAGGTCTCGCCCTGCTCGAGCTGAGGCACGGTGAAGCCGCCCACGGGTACCGGCGGGGTTCCGGCGAGGAGCGACACGTGCACGGGCGCTCCCGCGGCGAGCTCGAAGCCTTCGGGCGGCGTGGCAGCGAAGCGCTCGACCGGACCGAGCTCGGCGTCGCCGTCGTCGCCGACCTCGAGCAGCAGCGGTCCCGCGTTGGAGATGGCGTGGACGAACCTGGCGCGCGCCCCTCCGGCCGGCTCTGCGAAGGCGTCGTCGAAGGCCAGGACCCGAAGGCTGTCTTCAGGCTCGTCGCTGAGCAGGAAGCCCGCGGCCACCAAGGTGATCGAGGCGCCCTCGGCGACTTCGATGGGCTCCGAGGTGACGAGCGCGGGCGAGACCCCACCGAGCGCCGAGGCGCGAAGCACGAACTCGAAAGTGCCCGGGGCGATCGCTCGGTAGTCGGTCGTCCCGCCGTACTCGACGGCGCTGAAGAGCTCGCTCGAGATCCCCACGACGTCGACGTCGGACTTCGGCAGATCCGGCGAGGCGTGGACCAAGCGCACCCGCGTCTCGGTCCCTTCCTTGCCGCCCTTGCATCCGAGCCAGGCGCTGCCGGCCAGCAGACCGAGGACCACCACTCTCGAGACGAGTCGGTTCATCGCTCCCTCCCGCGGGACCGCGTGGCGATTGTCGCGCTCTACGAGAGGAGCTTGGGGCTTGCCCGGCGGCCGGCGTATCGCCCGATCCGCTCGATTGGCAGGCAGCGCCGCGTCTCGCCGTGCGCTCGGTCCACGGCCGATTGCGGCCACTCCGGGTGGGGCCCACCTTTGTCCTCGGAGCGAACAATGGCTCGCAGGAGGCATCGCATGAGAACCATCGCGTTGTTGTCGGCGCTCGCCGCGCTGACTCTGGTGCCGCGGGGCGTGCTTGCTCAGGAGCCCGACACGCAAGCGCCGAACGAGAGCTTCACCGTCGCCGCCCTCGGCGGCGTCGAGGGCTACACCGGCGACTTCGCGCCGCTGATCAACCCGGGGCCGAGCTGGGGGGTGCTCGTCAACGTCCAGCCGACCCCGGTGCTCGGGCTCGAGCTGCGCTACAGCGGCGCGAGCAACCCGCTGACCGTTCCGGTCTTCTCCGGCGGGCGCGTCGTGCGCAACGGCGCGGGCGTCAACGTCAAGCTCGCCGTGCCCGCGACCGTCGAGCCGTACGTCTTCGGGGGCGTGGCCGTCTCGCGCGCCAACGTGACCGACGTGCCAGAAGGGCTGGGCTACGTCGACGACACCTTCGGGTCGATCCCCGTCGGCGCAGGGCTGAGCTTCCACGCCGGCGCGCTCACCGCCGGCGTGCGGGGAGGCGTCGACTTCGCCTTCAACGACACCTATCTGCCGGTCGATCGCGACTACACCATCTGGAACGGCCTCGTGGAGCTCGGGGCGACGTTCTAACGAGCCAGGGTCTCGGTCAGAGAGCCGAATGCCGGTCGGCCCGAGCGATTTGCGTTCGCTCGGCCGACCGGGCAAGAGGCCCCAGCCGCGCCGCGCGGGCGCGGCGCTCCGCTCGTCGCCCGCACGCTTCGAGAAGGGCTTGCTTTCAGCGTGGGCGTGGGACCGGGGGGGCCGTTCGCAGGGCCGCCCGCTCCCCCCGGGGAACGGCCCCCTCGGGCTCAGGCGATTCTCGCCGCGCGCCCTTCGCGCATCGCGGCCGCCCGGAGCCGAGCTCCCTGCTGGCGGCCGCGCGCTCTCCAGCCCTGACCGCCAGCCGAAGGCCGGCTCGAGGCTGGGCCCACCGACGGGCCTGCGCGGGCGCGAGGCCGCATCCTCCTCGTGCGGACAGGCCTCCGCGGTGGCGAGGTTCGGTCAGATGGCTAACGTCTTGGGTGGACCGGCTGGAGCCGGCGTCCGCAGGTGCCGCAAGGCGCTGCGTGAGTGGCCTCGCAGGCCGTGGGCGTGCAGCCGCACGCCGCAAGGAGCCTCTTGCATGCTCCGAAGAGCAATTCCGATTCTCGCCGCGCTGGTCCTCGCCTCCGTTCCCACGGCGGCCGGCGCCCAGGTCTACATCGTCGGCGAGCTGAGCAGCCCTTCGTATCTCGACGACGGCTTCCCCGACGTGCTGCCGGACATCCCGGACCGCTATTCGGCGGGCGCCCGCGTCGGCTACACCTTCGGCGAAGGGGTGAAGTTTTCGATTGAGGGCGGCGCCGCGTACGCGACCTTCACCACGGACACGCCGCCGTCGACGGTCTACCAGGGCTTCGGTGGCATCCGGATTGCCGTCGGCGACGTCCTCTCGCCGGGCCTCTACGGGCACGTCGGCTATGGCGAGGTGAGGGTGGAGCCTGAGCAGGGAGGCGACCGGTTCCGTCAGGGGGTCACGGCCAGGGCCGGCGTCAGCCTCGACCTGTTCTCGACGAGCTCGCTTGTGCTCGGCGCCCACCTCGACTGGAACCGCATCTTCCTCAACACCGCGTTCGAGGCCATCGACTTCGACGAGGACTGGGCCGAGCTCGGTATCCACGCCGGGGCCAGGTTCTAGCCAAGCTCCGCCCGAAAAACCGACGAGGCGGTTGAGCCCGAGCAGCGGTCGAGAACCCTTGGAGCGCGCTCCCGTCGCGAGTGCGGCGGGAGCGACGCTCAGGGTGAACAGGGAACGCCTGCGGGAGACTGCTCCGGGGTTCGGGGGTCAGATGCGGATCCCGAAGTTGATCGGCAAAAACTGGGCGTTCGAGTCGCGCGGCCCCGAGGGGGTGTTGATCTCGTCGCCCCAGATGAAGTGGTAGCGCGCCTCGAGGAAGAGCTTGACGTAGGGTCCCAGCCGCAGGAAGCCGCCCAGTCCGGCGTTGACCCCGAAGTCGGTGGCTGTGACCGAGCCGAGCACGTCTTCGACCGGCACTGCTGTCGGGTAGCAGACGAGCAGCCACGGGTCGCAGAAGGTGCCGACCGACGTGCCCTCGAAGCGGGTTATCTCCACACGCCTGAAGTAGAGGCCGCCACCGGCGATGAGGTAGAAGCCCGCGCTCTCGGTGTTGACCAGATTGAGCAGTCCCTGCGCGGTGCCCGACTGGATGAGCTGATTGCCGTTGATATCGGCCTGAGGCAAGACGCTCGATTTGACGTCGAACCAGGTCAGCGAGTACTCGCCGAGCAGGCCAAAGGTCTTCGAGAAATCGTAGCCCACGCCGATGAGAAAGCCCGCGCCGGGGTTGAAGCGGTTCTCGGTTGCCCCCAGCGGGAAGGAGCCGGTGGCCGCGAACTCGAAGGCGACGCCGCGCTCGTTTTCGGGCGGCGGGAGTTGCGCCAGCGCCACACCGGGCAAGAGCGCGGTGATTGCGCACGCGATCAGCAACGACTTCAGGTGACCCATCGAAGACCTCCCTGCCGGTTCGCCCGCGCGCTCGCGCCCACCGCGGGGCACAGGCTCGTGTGCCGCAAGCTTGACGATGAACCGTGCCGGCGGTAGCCCGCCCGGATGCGAAAGCGTTCGCATTGGCGCCGGGCCCCGAGCTCGGGGCACCGACGACCGGGATCGCGGCTCGGGCCGGGCGTCAGGGCGGGGCGGCGGGCTTCGGGCGCCAGGCGGCGAAGGAGAGCCCGGCGAAGAAGAGCTGGCCCAGGGGGCGCGAGCGCACGCTCAGGTCATGCGTGTAGCGCAGCGTGACCTGGCTGCGGATGGGCGGGATGAGGACCGAGATCTCGGCGCCCAGGCCGAAGGCGCGATCGCGCGCGCCGAGGAGCACCGGCGGCAGGTCTGTGCCGCTGTCGTCGCTCACCTGCCAGAGCCCGTAGCCGACGAGCCCGAGCGTCACGATGCCGCCCAGCCGCCCGCCGAGCCCTCCCTGGACCTGGACGGTGTCGCCGCGGGTGATGTCGACGCCGCGTTTGCGCAGGTTCAGGTCGTAGCTGCCCAAGGCCGAGAGGTGCCAGGCGCGGGCGCGGTCGAAGTAGGCGGTGCCTCCCAGGGAGAACTGGTGCGTCCAGTGCCCGCGGCCCACGTTCTCGCTCCCGCCGGGCTCGAACCGGCCGGTCGGAGCGTAGAGGGCGTAGCCGGTCACGAGGTCGACGTGCGGCAGCCGCCAGCCGAGGAAGGCGGGGGTGAGGTAGAGGTCGGCGATGCCGAAGCGGTCGAGGCTCGCCTGCGGCTGCTCGGTGGAGAAGCGCGAGTAGAGGAGCGGGATGCCGAGCGAGACGCTCCAGGTGGCCGCGAGCGGCTTGACCGCGAAGGTGGCGCCAAGGCCGATGGCGTCGGCCCAGGAGTCGATGTCCAGCCCGACCGGAAGTGAGCGCCCGTCGCGGTCCACCAGCTCGTTGGCCGCGTAGTAGACCAAGCGAGTCGAGGCGTAGACGCCCGGCTGCGGCTGGGCCCCGGCGAGCAGGCCGATGGTGCCGAGCGTCTTGTGCCCGAGGTCTTGCCCCTGTGCCCCGGCCGCCGTGGGCGCGAAGGCGGTCGCCGCCGTGAGCAGACCGAGGAGTAGCCGCGATTCGAAGCGCACGCGCCCTCCCGAGGCCCGTTGTCCACCGCTCAAGCTAGGCAGCGAGGCCGGCGAAGGCCTCCGCGAGGAAGTGGAGAGCAGAAGAGAGGGAAGGCCGGGTGCCTCGGCTCCTCGCCGCCCAGGCCGGGGGCTGGTTGTCGGGAAGGCCGATGGTCCTCACCCTCAACTCGGCCGTCTCTCCCACCGTCGTCCTGTAACGGGCGCCCGAGTCCCGACGCCACGATCGAGGCCGAGCATGGGCCGCGCACCGCCCTTCTTTCTCGTCCCAGGAGGACCCTTCCACGCGCTGACCCGGCGCTTGGGCCTCGTCAAGGATGACGGCCGGGACGCTGCGCGCCTTTCACTCGTCTTCGGGTTCGTGCCCTGGCTCGGGTTGACGCTGATCTCGGTCGTCGACCGGCTCGTCTCGGGAAGGTGGCCGCTGGTCGCGCAGGCGCCGTCGGTTCACGTGCGCTTGCTGGTGACCATCCCCGCGTTCTTCCTGGCCGAGCGGTCGCTCCACTTCCGGACCCGGCGGTGCATCGAGCGCCTCGAGGGCTTCGTGCACCCTTCCTCCAGCGAGCGGTTCTGTCGGCAGTTGCAGCGGGCGACGGCGCTGCGCGACGCGCTCGTGCCCGAGCTCCTCCTGCTGGCGATCGTCGCGGTCTTCGTGACGCTGGCCTTCAGCGGCGTCGAGCTGCTCCCGCTCGGTGGCGGGAGGTCGGTACGGCCCGACCTGACTCCCGTCTTGCTCTGGTACGGCGCCGTCGCGGTGCCGGTCTTTCAGTTCCTGAGCCTGCGCTGGGGGTGGCGCTGGGTGATCTGGTCGCTGCTGCTCGTCGGGCTCTCCCGGCTCGAATTCGAGCCGATCCCTTCCCATCCCGACAGGCGCGGCGGGCTCGGGTTCCTGGCCGAGCCGCCGGTCGGCTTCGCGTATGTCCTCTTCGGTGTCAGCGCGGTGCTCGCCGCGGGCTCGGCCTTCGGCTTCGAGGAACAGACGTTCGATCTCACGGCGTTCGCGGTGCGGATGCTCAGCCTCATCCTGCTAGGTCTGGTGGTCGCGCTCGGACCGCTCCTGCTCTTCGCCCGGCCCCTCTTCGGTGCCCGGTTCGCCGGGGTGCGGGCCTACGACGAGCTTGCTGGCGACTACACGGCGCGCTTCCAGGGCCGCTGGCTGGGGCGCGGGAACCGGGAGGAGCTGCTCGGGACGCCCGACCTCCAGTCCTTGGCCGACCTGGCGAATTCCTGCGACGTCGTGCGGCAGATGCGCATCGTGCCGATCAACCGCGACGTGGTCGTGGTCACCGTCGGCGCCGTGCTCGCGCCTTACCTCGTGCTGCTCCTGGCGGAGATCCCGTTGGTGAAGCTCTTTCAGGATTTCGCCAACTCGTTTCTGGGGCAGCGGCTGTTCTAGAGCCCGTCGGTAGTCGGTTGGGCATCGGGTGGCCCACGCGCCTTCGGACGCGTCTTCTCGGAGGGCCGACCCTGGCGTCGGCGCACTTCATCCGACCGGTCAGCCTGCGGTGTGGATTCGACGGGACATGCGAGGCCGGGAGGCCGAATAAAAGGCTTGGTGCCTTCGATAGGCCGGGTCCGGCTCGGGCGAGCTTTGATTCGGTCGGGCACCTCGAGCCGTCGGCGGGACTTGCCGACTCACAGCGGCTCTGGGCGGGCGCGCCTGGAGCCCACGCGCGAGGCGATGAGCGCGACCGCCGCCGCGGCGACGAGCCCGGCGACGAAGCCGAGGAGCACCGGCAGCCAGCCGAACGAGGCCGAGAGCCCTTCGGCAACGCCGGTCGAGGTCGCTCGTCCCAAGGACTGGAGGCGGCGCTCGAAGCACCGTGCGTCGTCGCCCTGGCATTGGGGAGCGAGCTCGGCGCGCAGACCGCGCATGGTGGAGGCGGCCAGCTTCTCGCCTGTCGCGGCCAGGCTCTTGCCGAGCGGTCCCTCTCCCTTTGGGCCGAGCTGGACGACGAGCTCGCGGGCAAAGGCCGCGACGAGCGCCTGCATGAGCGGATCGGCCCTCGAGTCGTCGCCTTCCCGAAAGCTCTCGCCCAGGCCCCGGGCGACGCCGCTCGAGGCGGCCCGGCCGAGCGTCTCGAGGCGCTGCTCGATGCACCCTGGCCGATTCGCACCCTTGCACTCGGGGAAGAGGTTCCCGAGCTCCGACCGCACGCCCCTGGCGGCCGAGCTCGAGAGGCGCTCGCCGGTCGCCGAGATGCTGTCGGCGAGCGGCCCCTGACCGTTCTTGCCGAGCTGGGCGATGAGCTTTCGCGCGAAGGTTTCGACGAAGACCTCGGCGGCCTGCTCGGAGAGGCCTTGGATGGGAGTCTCCTCGGTGGACCGGGCTGCACACAGCTCGAGCAGCGGGCGGGTGGGCGCGGTCGACCCCTGAGGGCAGGCGAGAGGGTCGTCGAGAGCGCCGGTGGGCGAGGAGGCGCCTTCGAGCACGCCGGCGCCCGCGACCCCCATCACCAGCCGGAGCTGTCGGAGCTGCTCGGGCTGGGCGAGGCCGTCGATGAAGCCGATGGCGCTGTTTCGCGCCAGTTGCCTGCCGACTTCGCCTTCGGGTGCTTGCTCCTGGATCACCGTGACGGCGCCGCGCGTAGCCCGCTCGCTCGTGGGCTGGACGAAGAGGCGGCAGGCGGGCACAGCGGCCAGGCAGAGCAGGGCGATGGTCGGGCGAGCGCGCATGGTCCGGCTTTCGCGCCAAGGTTGGGATGTGCTCGAGGGCTCTGCAAGCAACCGCTCTTGGAACGGGCGGTCTCGGTCTGCGCCCTGGCGGCGCGGGCGGTTGCTTGGCTGGCGCGCGGTGCAGCCAGAGATTTCGAGAAGGGGCTCGCCGGCCGGGAGGGTCGCGCCGCAGTCTGTCAGTTGCCCGCCGGCCGTCTCCGAGGGAGGTTTCATGCCGAGCGGGCGCCATCCGACCGAGTTTTTCCGCAACCTGAACCGGCTGCTCGATCGCATGGTCGAGCCCCGCCCGCCCGGTGACCGCGCGAGGGTCGCCGCCCAGAGCGTCGTGGCAGGCCTCTCCGAACAGGTCCAGGCCTCTGTCCCCGCGCTGCGGTCCGAGGAGGTCGAGCACCTCCTCGTCAACCTCGTGCTGGTGTTCGACCGCCTGGTCGGCGAGGCGGCGAAGAGCTTCGAGGCGGGCGAGCGCGGGGTTCTCGCCCAGCACCTCGCCGAGGGGCTCGTCCGGGGCCTGGTCGGCGAGCTGAAGGCCGCGACGCCCGAGCTGCAGGCGAGGGTGGTGCAGATGGTCGACGAGGTTCGCGCCGAGCTCGACCAACTGCTCAGTGAGCGCCGCGCCGAGCACGAGCCCGGCGAGCAGGGCTACCGGGCGCGGGTCCTCGGCGAGGGCGCGGTGCGGGGGGTCTCGGCCGAGCTTCAGCGCCAGATCCCCGAGATCGAGCAGGCCTTGCGCGCGCTCGCGCCAGCCGGGCGCGTCGTCGCCTCTCAATTCGTCCGGCAGGCGCTCACCACCCTCGTCGAGAGTTCCGGCGAGCTCATCGCCGCGCTCGAGCTCGTCTCC